>CAWBKF010000031.1:0-33604 GCA_963789275.1 uncultured Alphaproteobacteria bacterium | reverse complement strand
TCCAGCACAATCCCGAGTGCGCAGCATACCTCGGCCGCTCCGGTTCGGGCTGCAAGTCCTGCTGAGCCCTTGAGCGCAGAGAAGGAGCGCACCCGGCCGCCCGGACATCGCTCTTTGCGTCAGCAATTCCCAGGCCATGGCGCGCCACACCGTAGGCGGCGCCGATCGATGGCGCCGTCACGCCACACGCGGCGAGCTGCCTGCGTCCTGCCCAAGCTGCATAAATTCTCCCCAGCACCGCCGCGCGCGCGATGACCGATGACGGATCGGGCGGTCTCTCGGCTGGCACATGACTTGCTCCGCAGCGGGCATCGCCCGCGCCGATGGCCGGCCGGGTGCAGCGGATGGGTCGAGGCGCAGCATGGCCCTGCTTGAAGTCCCGGTGATCGACATCGCCCCCTTCGCCGCGGGCTCGGCGGCGGAGCGCCGCGACGTGGCGCGCCGCATCGACGAGGCGTGCAGCGAGATCGGCTTCCTGGTGATCGGCGGCCATGGCGTGCCGCCCGCGCTCATCGCCGAGGTCGCCGCGGTGTCACGCGCCTTCTTCGACCTGCCGCTCGAGGAGAAGCTGCTGGTGCTGCGGCCGGCGCCGGACGTGACGCGCGGCTATATCCCGCTCGAAGGCGAGAGCGTCGCGCGCAGCCAGGGCGATGCCGCCGCGCCCGGCGACCTCAATGAATCCCTGATGATCGGCCCGGTGGATGTGGCGGACGACGCCTATCATTCCAGCCAGGCCGCGGGGAAGCATTTCCACCCGAATCTGTGGCCGCAGCGCCCCAGCGGGCTCAGGCAAGCCTATACCGAGTATTACCGCTGGATGGGGGCGCTGGCGGCGACGCTGATGCGGCTCTTCGCGCTGGGCCTCGATCTGGAGGAGGATTTCTTCGCGGACAAGATCGACCGCCATATCAGCCGGCTGCGCGTGCGCAACTATCCCGCGCCGGAGCAGCCGCCCAAGCCCGGCCAGCTGCGGGTCGGGCCGCATGCCGATTACGGCAGCCTCACCATTCTCAGGACCGAGGACGTGCCCGGCGGGCTGCAGGTGAAAAACACGGCGGGAAACTGGGTGGACGTGCCGATCCTGCCCGACAGCTTCGTGGTCAATATCGGCGAGCTCATGGCGCGGTGGACCAATGAGCGCTGGCGCGCGACGCTCCACCGCGTCGTCAACCCGCCGGCCTCGGCCGCCGCGCTGAGCCGGCGGCAGTCGCTGGTCTTCTTCCACAACCCCAATTACGACGCCGAGATCGCCTGCCTCCCGAGCTGCCGCGACGAGCACCGGCCGGCGCGGTACCCGCCGACCACGTCGGGCGAGCATCTGCGGGGCCAGTTCGTGCGGACGCAGGCGTATTGAGGCAACGGGGCGGCTCGAGCCTACCGCCCCCAACCTCTCCGCCCCACAGGGGCGGAGAGTTCTAGGCGGCGGCGCGCTGGAGGATGGCGCGGTCTTCGATCAGAATGCAGCCGGAGCGCTCTACCTGGCGGTGCATCTCGGACGCTTCGGGATCCTTCGCCAGGCGCTCGCGGTACTGCTCATAGGCGGCGAGGCTCGGGAAATCGATCAGCGCCAGCGCCCGGTTGGTGGGGCCGGCGAATTTGGTCGGCAGGTAATAGGCCGCCGATTGCGCGCCGCAGCGCTTGGCCGCCGCGGGCACCGCCCCGGCATAAGCGGCGAAATCGGCAAGCTTGGCGGTATCGAGCGTGTAACGGATCGAGAGCGTAAGCATGGCGGGCGTCTCCTTGTGCTGCATGTGTCGCCAGAGTCTTACTGCAGAAGGCGCGCCGGATGTTTCGGGGGCGGCCGTAGGGTGTGGCATTTTTCCGCAGTAGCGAAGGCGCTGTTGCCTGTCGCGAAGAGCGTGTTACCCTTGGGCGGTGTAGGGGTCGTCTCGCGGGAGAAGCGCCATGGAGGACGCGGCGTTCTGGCGCGATCAAGGCACCATGTTCCGCGACCGGGCGGACACCGTGACCGATGACGCGCTGATGGCGGAGCTGCTGGAGCTGGCGGCGATCTGCGAGGAAGTGGCGGAAGCGATCGAGGACCGCGCGACCGCGGGCTGAGCCCGCGGGTCAGCGGCGCTCGGCGAGCCAGCGCCAGAAGACGATGGCGGCGACAGCGCCCAATGTCTGCGCCGCGATGAAGGCTGGCGCGCTTGCGGGCGCGATGCCGGCGAAGCTGTCGCTGAGCGCGCGTGCGCCACGGTCACCGTCGGCGACCGCGCCGGCAAGGGCTGCCGGGAAATGCCGCTTGCCGCTCTCGATCACGAGGATCAGGCCAAAGGTGGCGAGGAGCTCGCCGGCCCATTGCCCGGCGCCGCCGCGCAAGCGCGTCGCCGTCTGCAGGATCGGCAAGGCGAACATGAGATGGGCGATCCAGGTGTCGGCGACGGCGCCGGCGAGCTGCGCCAGCATATAGGGCGGGAGCGCGCGCCAGGGCAGATCGCCGGCGCTCGCCGCGGCCAGCGTCACCAGCGGATTGAGATGCGCGCCGGAAATCGGCGAAAAAGCGAGAATCAGAGCGTAAAGCGCGGCGCCGGTGGCGATGGCATTGGCCAGCAGCGCCAGCGCCACATTCCCGCCGGCGAGCCGCTCGGCCATGATGCCGGAGCCGACCACGGCGGCGAGCAGGAACGCCGTGCCGATCGCCTCCGCCGCGGCGGGGCGCGCGATGCCGGGGCTCATGCGCGCGCGGTCAGCGCCTTCGTCATGCACACCGCGCTCGCCGGGCAGAGCGTCGCGAACTCGCGCGTCGCGGCGATGGCGGGCGGCACGGCGGCGCGCCCGGTCACGGCGAAGCCGAGCGCGGCAAAGAAGGGCTGGGCGCTCGTCGTCAGTAGGAAGACGCGGCGGGCCCCGCGCACACCCGCCTCGGCCAGCAGGTGCGCGACGATGCCGCGTCCGAGCCCGCTGCGGCGGCGTCCCGCGAGCACCAGGACCGAGCGCAGCAATGCCTCCGTTCCGCAGAGTTCAAGCCCGCCGACACCGATCGTCTCGCCCCGCGCGTCGCAAAAGCGCCAGAAGCGCCGGCCGGGTTCGGCAAGATCGTCGTCCGGCAAGCCCGCCTCGGCAAGGAGTGCCGCGATGCGCGTCAGCTCCGCCGGAGCCACCGCCTCGGCCTGGAGCGCCGCCGTGATCACGCGGCGTTGCCTTCGCCGCCCTGGCGCGGGCGACCGATCTCGTCCATCTGGCGCTTCAGCGCCAGCCGGTCGAGCTTGTCGAGCGGCAGGTCGAGGAACAGCTTGATGCGCTGCTCGAGCGCGAGAAAGGCCGAGCGGAACGCGCGGCGGCGCGTTTCCTCATCGCCGGTCACGGCGGCGGGATCGGGTACGCCCCAATGGGCGGTGACGGGCGTGCCGGCCAGACCGGGCAGACCTCGCCCGCCGCCTGGTCGCAGACGGTGATGACGAAATCCATCGCCGGCGCGCCGGGCCGGGCGATCTCGTCCCAGCTCTTGCTGCGCAGCCCGGCGATCGGAAAGTCACTCCGGCACAGCAGCGCCAGCACCAGCGGATGCACCTCGCCCTTGGGGAAGCTGCCGGCGCTGAAGCCGCGAAACCGGCCCTTGCCCCAATGGTTCAGCAGCGTCTCCGCCAGGATGCTGCGCGCGGAATTGCCGGTGCACAGGAAGAGCACGTTGCGAGTTTGTCCGGTCATTGATCAGCGTAGCCTGCGGTCGGCATCCGCGCACAATTGCTCCATGATCGCCTCGATCATCACCGCCGAATGGGTCAGCGGCAGAAGATGGTTCGCTCCGGCGACAATCGTCCGCCGGCTGCCGGGCATCAGGCGATGGAGCGCATCGACCAGACGGCGCATCGGCGCGGGGCTGCGCTCGCCGCAGAGCAATGCCGTGCGCGCGCCCAGCCGGGCGAGCGTCTCGGGACCGGGATCGGCGGCGAACGCTGCTTGCCAGTCGAGCGCGATCTTGTCGGCGATTTCCAACATCCCGGCGCGCATCGCCGGAGCGAGCGCCAGCCACGCGCCGGCGCCGGTCCAGAAGTCGATGAACCGCTGCACCGCGAACTCCCGGTCGCCGCGCGCGAGCCCCGCAACGAATTCGTCGCGCACGCGGCAAAGCCGGTCATAGGCGGCGGTCTCGCGGGCGTAGCGCAGCGCGGCAAAGAAGACCGGCTCGATCAGCGTCAGCGTCCGCACTCGGGCGGGATTGGCCAGGGCCACGTGCAAGGCCACCGCGCCGCCGTAGGAGTAGCCGACGAGATGATATTTTTCGCCGCAACACGGCAGCAGCGCGTCAAGCGCGCGCGCTTCAGCCGCGAGGTCCAACGGCGTGGCGGCGGACCATGGCGGCGCGGCGCCGTAGCCGATGAGATCCGGCGCGATCGGGTGGTAAAGCGGCTGAAGCGCGGCTGCGGCGCGGCGCCACATGGCGCCGGTGCCGGCAGAGCCATGGAGCAAGATCACCGCCTCGCCAGGTACCGGGGCAACGGCCGAAACGGCGGATGGTGGGCGTTCGCAGGTCGAAGACACGCAATCCATGCCAATGGCCCTCCCTCCTCAAGCCTGACCGAGACGCACCAGACGGCTTACGAGGCGGCGCAGCCGCAGGACTTCGCCTCGGCCTTCGCCGGCGGCGCCGCCGGCTCGCCGCAGCAGGCGGCCTTGGCGCCGAGCTCTTCGATCGGATCGCTCTCGCCATAGACCGTGCTCTCACCTTCGGTCAGGAAGGTCTCCCACGGCACGCCCTGGGGATCGGCGATCCACTGCTTCTCGGATTTGGCGTAGCAGCAGGTGGTGGCGCCGGTCTCCAGCACCGGTCCCTCGGCGCGCTGCAGGCGGCCATAGACCTCGGCCAGCTCGGCCTTGTCCTCGACCTGGATCCCGAGATGCGACAGGCCGGCGGCGCGGCCGCGCTCGGAGATGGCGAAATTGACGCGCGGGTCGTCGAGCATCCATTTGGCGTAGTCGGGCTTCAGCACCGTCGGCTCGGCGGCAAACAGCGTCGCGTAGAACCGCACGGACCGGGCGAGATCCTCAACGGCGACGTGCACGTGCAGGCGCTTCATGGCGGGGCACTCCTTCGGTTGCGGCAGGGGGATCGCAGGCGGCGACAGCGCAGGCGGACGCGCCGCCGCAGCAATTCTCGGTGAGATAGGCGATGAGCCCGTTCATCGCGGGATAGTTCGCGGCATAGATGATCGAGCGGCTGTCGCGCCGCGCCGTCACCAGCCCCGCATGCTTGAGTTGGGCGAGATGGAAGGAGAGCGTCGGGAGCGCGAGGGCGAGACGCGCGCCGATCTGCCCGGCGGGCAGCCCGCCCTCCCCGGCCTGGACCAGCAGGCGGTAGATGTCGAGCCGCGTCTCCTGGGCGAGCGCGGCAAGGGCGGCGAGGGTGGTTGTCTTTTCCATGTTTCGACATATATCGAATCATAGAAACGATGTCAAGCCAGGGCTCCCGGAATTGTGCGCGCCGCCCGGCCTCGCGGGGTTTGCGCCACCGGCGGCGCAGGCGTAGTGTGGCGGCCGGTCACAAGAGCAAACGACATCCCACAGGGAGGGACTCCATGCGATTGAAAATCATCGCCGTGCTGGCCGTTTCTGCCGCTGCCATATGGGGCCTCGCCGCCGGCGAGGCGCGGGCGCAGAGCGAGCAATTCGTGCCGCGCCTAGTCTACCGCACCGGGCCTTACGCGCCCAACGGCATCCCCTTTGCGAACGGCTATGCCGACTATCTCGACATGATCGATGCGCGCGACGGCGGGGTGGGCGGCATCAAGATCGCCTATGAGGAGTGCGAGGACGGCTACAACAACGACAAGGGCGTCGAGTGCTATGAGCGCCTCAAGAGTAAAGGCACAGCCTATGTCGATCCGCTGTCCACCGGCATCACCTACGCGCTGCTGGAGCGCGCCGCCGCCGACAAGATCCCGCTGATCACCGAAGGCTATGGCCGCGCCGACGCGAGCTACGGCCCGGTCTTCCCCTACGCCTTCCCCTTCCCGGCAACCTATTGGGACAGCGCCGACGCCATGGTGACCTACGTGGCGCAGCAGGAAGGCGGCGCGGCCAAGCTGAAGGGCAAGCGCATCGCGCTGGTCTATCACGACAGCGCCTATGGCAAGGAGCCGATCGCCACGCTCGAGCGGCTGGCCAAGGAGAACGGCTTCGAGTTCGACAAATACGCGGTCTCGCCGCCGGGCATCGACCAGAAGGCGGTGTGGCTGCAGATCCGCCAGAAGCGGCCCAACTGGGTGTTCATGTGGGGCTGGGGCGTGATGAACTCGACCGCCATCAAGGAGGCGGCGGCGGTGGGCTATCCCATGGATCACTTCATCGGCGTCTGGTATTCCGGAGCCGAGCCCGACGTGATCCCGGCGGGCGCCGCGGCCAAGGGCTACAAGGCCACCACCTTCCACGGCGTGGGCGCCGACTACCCGGTGATCAAGGACATCCTCAAATACGTCTATGCCAAGGGCGGCGGCCATGGCAGCAAGGAGGAAGTCGGCCAAGTGCTCTATGACCGCGGCGTGATCAACGCCATGTACGATCTCGAGGCGGTGCGCACGGCGCAGCAGCATTTCGGCGCGAAGCCGATCACCGGCGAGCAGATGCAATGGGCGCTCGAGCACCTCGACGTGACGCCGGCGCGCCTCGCGCAGCTGGGATTCGAAGGCCTCGCCATCCCGCTCAAGCTCTCCTGCGAAGACCACAAGGGTAACGGCAATGTCCGCATCATCCAGTGGGACGGCCAGCATTGGAACGTCGCCTCCGACTGGATCCAGCCGCATAACGATGTGCTGCGCGAGCAGTACAAGGAATTGGCGCTGAAATACGCCCAGGAGAAGGGCATCACGCCGCGCGACTGCGCCGCGCAATCGGCGCAGGCGAAGTAACTACCCTCACCCGCCCATGGCTTCGCCATGGGCCCCTCCCTCTCCCGAATCCGCGGGAGAGGGGCAAGCGGGCGTTGCGGCAAGGAAAGGCGTCACGATGACCGCCGGCGAGACGTTGCTCAGCGTCAGCAACATCGAGGTCATCTACAACCGCGTCATCCTGGTGCTGAAAGGCGTGTCGCTGGCGGTGCCGAAAGGCGGCATCGTGGCGCTGCTCGGCGCCAACGGCGCGGGCAAGACCACGACCTTGAAGGCGATCTCCAACCTGCTCCGCGCCGAGCGCGGCGAGGTGACCAAGGGCGCCATCAGCTATGAGGGCGAGCGCATCGACCGCCTGACCCCCAACGATCTCGTGCGCCGCGGCGTCATCCAGGTGATGGAGGGCCGGCATTGCTTCGGCCATCTCACCGTCGAGGAGAACCTGCTCACCGGCGCCTTCACCCGCCGCGACGGCAAGCGCGAGGTGCGCCAAGACCTCGACCGGGTCTATGGCTATTTCCCGCGCCTCAGGGAGCGCCGCAACGGGCTGGCGGGCTATGTCTCGGGCGGCGAGCAGCAGATGACCGCGCTCGGCCGCGCGCTGATGGCAAAGCCGAAGCTGATCCTGCTCGACGAGCCCTCGATGGGGCTCGCGCCGCAGATCGTCGAGGAGATCTTCGAGATCGTGCGCCGGCTCAACCGCGACAGCGGCGTCTCCTTCCTGCTCGCCGAGCAGAACACCAACATCGCGCTGCGCTATGCCGATCACGGCTACATCCTCGAGAATGGCCGCGTCGTGCTCGACGGCGCCGCCGCTTCGCTCAGCGCCAATGAGGATGTGAAGGAGTTCTATCTCGGCCTCGCCGCCGCCGGCCGCAAAAGCTATCGCGCGGTCAAGCATTACCGCCGGCGCAAGCGCTGGCTTGGCTAGCAAAAATGCGTGCCGAAACACTCATCAAGAGCATAGGCGGTCGTTAACCTTTGCAGATGATAGAATGGGGCATGGCTGAGCGACCCTATTACGACAAGCTCGAACTGCGCGACCCCGCGGAGCGCGAGCATGCGCTGCTGGCGGTGCTGCCGCAGCAGGTGGCGCATGCCAAGCGCCACGCGCCTTATTTCGCCGAGCTGTTGGCCGGCATCGAGCCACATGCGGTGACCAGCCGGCAGGCGCTGGCGGCGCTGCCGGTGACGCGCAAGCATCAGTTGCTCGACTTGCAAAAGAAGGCGCCGCCGTTCGGCGGCCTCGTCGCGGCGGCGCCGGGTAAGCTCGCCCGCCTCTTCATGTCGCCGGGGCCGATCTATGATCCCGAGGGGAAACGGCCGGATTACTGGCGCATGGCGCGGCCGCTCTTCGCCGCCGGCTTCCGCGCCGGCGACCTCCTGCTCAACTGCTTTTCCTATCACCTGACGCCGGCGGGCTCGATGGTCGAGACCGGCGCGCAGGCGCTGGGCTGCGCCGTCATTCCCGGCGGCACCGGCCAGACCGAGCTGCAGCTGCGCGCCGTCGCCGATCTGCGCCCGGTAGGCTATGCCGGCACGCCTTCGTTTCTGCGCATCATCCTCGAGAAAGGCCGCGAGAGCGGCGCCGATCTCTCGTCGCTGAAGCGCGCGCTGGTATCGGGCGAGGCCTTCCCGCCGGCGCTGCAAAGCGCGGTGGCGGGATTCGGCATCGCCGCCTATCAGGCCTATGGCACGGCCGATCTCGGCACTATCGCCTATGAGACCGAGGGGCGCGAAGGGCTGGTGGTGGATGAAGGCATCATCCTCGAAGTGGTGCGGCCGGGCACCGGCGAGGTGCTGCCCGAGGGCGAAGTCGGCGAGGTGGTGGTGACGACGCTGACGCCGGATTATCCGCTGATCCGCTTCGGCACCGGCGATCTCTCGGCGATCCTGCCGGGGATGAGCCCGTGCGGCCGCACCAACCAGCGCATCAAGGGCTGGATGGGCCGCGCCGACCAGACCACCAAGGTCAAGGGCATGTTCGTCCATCCCGAGCAGGTCGCCGAGGCGGTGAAGCGCCATGGCGAGATCGCCCGCGCCCGGCTGGTGGTGACGCATGACGGCAAGGGCGATGTCATGACGCTGAAGGTCGAGGTGCCGCGCGGCGCCGATTCGGCGTTCGCTCAGCGCGTCGCCGACAGCCTCGCCGCGGTCACCAAGCTTTCCGGCGCGGTCGAGCTGGTGGCGCCGGGCAGCCTCGCCAATGACGGCAAGGTGATCGAGGACGCGCGGCGGTACGAGTAGCGCCGCGGCGGCGCGACCAAGTCCGCGACGCTGCGCTCAGCAAGCGCGGGCGAAAATTTCCGTCAACCCGTTGACCGTAAAAAAACGGCCCTGTAGCGGCGAGCCCCTGTAAGCGGGCGTCGGCGTCCCATGTCGATTGATAGGTCGTCTACGCCGTCGCCACGAAGCGCGCGCTGCCATTACCGGCCGCGACCACCGCGAGAACACACCCCAAGATTGCCGCAGGGCGTGGCCGACGCTGATGGGATGGAGCACGCCATTCTACTCTACGGAAGCGTTGCTGTTCGCCGCGCTTGCTCTCTCGAGCGCATCGCTGCTTGCCGCCTGCAGCACCGCCGAAACGCACCAGGTGTCGCAGGCGCAATCTCAACCGATACCAAATGCCGAGGCCTATTAGCCTCGCGGCGCGATGAACTGACGCAGCCAGCCTATTGCCCCATCATGCCCTGCGCCAGCTGCACGCGCTGCTGAAGGAGCGGAAGGGCGTCCGCCGCGAAGCGGTTCAAATCCGGCTCAGCGCCGGTGGTGACTTCCTGAGTGAAGACCGTGATTGCCGCCTGCCCATCCTGTACCTCGGCCTGCAGATAGGCGAGGTCGAAAGCGTTGCCGGAGAGCTGGGCGAGCTGATTGCGAAACGCTAGATGCGGCGCGTCTAGATCGCGCGGCGGCCTGATGCCGTCCTGCTGGATGGCGATGCGGTAGAGATGCCGGTTCATGGTCGCCTGCTCGTCGAGGGTGCTCGCCGCGAAGCTCAGCACCGCCGGATTGGCCGATTGCCGCTGCGCCATCCTGGCGAAATCCATTTGCGCCCTGCCGAACGCCGTGGCGCGGCAGACGAAGCTGTATTCCTGTTGCGTCACCGTGCCGGCACGGCCGGAGAATTCCGTGCCGAACTGGCTGGGCGACGGACCGAACCGCGCGCAATCGGCCACGTCCGCGTGCGGGCCGGCGCATGCGGATGCGCCAAGGAGGATGAACATCGCCAACAACCGTCCCGCTGCGCCCCGCATCACCGGTCTTCCCCCGTCTGTCATCCTTGTCCGGCCGAGCCGGCCGCGGCCTTCCTCTACCACGCGGCGACCCGCATTGTGTAGCTTCCCGATAGAAAGCTGCCTGCCGCCGGCGGCAGGAATGATGTCATGACGTTGACGGCCGATAGGGCGCTTGGCGCTTTGCCGGCGGAGAGAGCCGGTCTCGCGCGCAGCGGCGAGACGCGCGGGCCTATTGTCCCATGATGCTTTGCGCCAGGCGCACGCGCTGCTCGAGAAGGGGAACCGCAACGGCCGCGAAGCGGTTCAGGTTCGGCTCGGCGCCGGAGGATGCTTCCTCGCTGAAAACCGCGATCGCCGCCCGCCCGTCCTCTACCGCGTATCGCAGATAGGCGCGGTCAAAGGCATCGCCGGAGAGCGTCGCGAGCTGGTCGCGCATGGCAAGATGAGACGCGTCGAGCCCGCGCGGCGGAACGATACCGTCTTGCTGCTCGGCGAGGCGGAACAGCCGCCGCTTCATCTTCGCCTGCTCCTCGAGGGTCCGTCCGGCAAATCTCACGACGGCCGGATTTGCCGCCTGCCGTTGCGCCATCCCTGCGAAAAGTATTTGCGCCCTGCCGAAGATGGCGGCCTGGCACACGAAAGTATGTTCCTGCTGCGTGACGGTGCCGGGGCGACCGGCGAACTGCATGTGAAACTCGCTCGGCGAGATCAAGAAATCCGCACAATCGGTCACGCCGGCCTGTTGTTCGGCGCAGCAGGAGGCGCCAAGGAGGATGAGCGCCGCCGACCATCCCGCAATCGCGCCTCTCATGAGCGGCCTCCCTGGGTCTGACGCCATCGTTGGCAGAGCCGGCGCCTGTTTTCCTCCGCCGCGCGGCATCCCGCCCGTGTAGCCTCCGACAGTATCCGCCCCGCGGCAAGTGGATGCTTCCCGTCATCGAGTCACTTCTTCGTGCTGGCGCCGCCGTTATGCGGCAGTAAGGCGGGCAGCGATATTGTCGATTACCTGCCGGAAGGAAATAGCGGCCTCGTGGCTGGGGACGAACTCGACCTCGCCATCGGCATCGGCGAGGACCGAGATTGCCGACGTGAATTTGCCGGTATTGCCGCGGACATAGGCATGGACGGAGCCGGCCATTTTCAGGCGCTGGCGCGCGATGAGAAGCGCCGCGCGCTCCGCCGGACGCGGCAAGACCGAGGATACCTTCATGCTGCCGTGCCGCCGCTTTTCGCCGCTCAGCGCTCGAGCGCCAGCAGCAGAAGCGAGCGCGCGGTCACTTCGTAGACGTGTCCTGCGCCAAAACCGCCCTTCTCCGCCTGCTCCGGCAGGTTGGTGTCGATCAGCAGCGACCAGGTGCCGCCGCCGGGGACCTCCGGCAGGGTGAAGCTCACCATGTCGTGATACGCGTTGAAGACCATCAGCAGCGTCGCATCCTGCCCGCGCTGGGGAATGCCGGTGGGCTGCGCGCGACCGTCCATCAGCATGCCGAAGCAGCGCATGGCATCGTCGCCCCATTGCTCGCCGGTCATCTCGTTGCCGTTGGCGTTGATCCAGGTGACGTCCTTCACCTCGAGCGCTTTGCTGTACTCGCCGGTGAGAAAGCGACCGCGGCGCAGGATCGGGTACTTGGCGCGCAACGCCGTCAGCTTGTGGACGAAGTGGATGAGCGGCCTGCCCTTGTCGGCGGCCGCCCAATCGATCCAGCTGATCTCGTTGTCCTGGCAATAGGCGTTGTTGTTGCCCTTCTGGCTGCGCCCGATTTCGTCGCCGGCGAGCAGCATCGGCGTGCCCTGCGCGAGCAGCAGCGTGCTCAGCAGGTTGCGCCGCTGGCGGTCGCGAAGCTGATTGATCGCCTTGTCGTCGGTCGGCCCTTCGACGCCGCAATTCCAGGAGTGGTTGTCGGAGCTGCCGTCCTTGTTGTCCTCGCCATTCGCCTCGTTGTGCTTCTCGTTGTAGGTCACGAGGTCATTGATCGTGAACCCGTCATGCGCCGCGACGAAGTTGACGCTCGCCCAGGGCTTGCGGCCGCGATGGTTGAAGACGTCGCCCGAGGCGCAGAGGCGGTTGGCGAGGCTCGCGGCCGAGGCCGCGCCCTTCCAGAAATCACGCGCCGTGTCGCGGAACCGGTCGTTCCATTCCGCCCAGCCCGGAGGAAATCCCCCGACCTGATATCCGCCGGGGCCGCAATCCCAGGGCTCGGCGATCAGCTTCACCGCGCTCAGCACCGGGTCCTGGCAGCAGGCCTTGAGAAAGCCGCTTTGATGATCGAAGCCGTCGGGCTCGCGCGCCAGGATGGTGCCGAGATCGAAGCGGAAACCGTCGACATGCGTCTCGGTCGCCCAGTATCTGCAGGCTGTCCGCGACCATCTGGATGACGCGCATGTGGCTGAGGTTCAGCGTGTTGCCGGTGCCGGTGTCGTTGATGTAGAAGCGCGGCTTGTCCGGCAGCAGGCGATAATAGGACGCGTTGTCGATGCCCTTGAAGGACAGCGTCGGGCCGCGCTCATTGCCTTCGGCGGTGTGGTTGTAAACCACGTCGAGGATGACCTCGAGGCCGGCTTCGTGAAAGCGCGCGACCATCTCCTTGAATTCGCGCAGCGTCTGCTCGCGCTCGGAGGCGTAGCGCGGGTCGGGGGCGAAGAAGCCGATGGAGTTGTAGCCCCAATAGTTGGCTGAGGCCCTTCTCCAGCAGATGGCTGTCGTTGATGAAGGTATGGATCGGCAGCAGCTCGACCGAGGTGACGCCGAGCGACTTTATGTACTCGACGACCTCCTTGGTTCCGAGGCCGGCATAGGTGCCGCGCCAGCGCTCCGGCACGGCGGGATGCAGCTTGGTGAATCCCTTCACATGGGTCTCGTAGAGGATGGTGCGATCCCACGGCACGGCGCGGCGCGACTTCTCGCCGCGCCATTCGAAGGCGGGATCGACGACGACGGATTTGGGGACGAAGGGCGCGCTGTCGCGCTCGTCGAAGGTGGTGTCGTCGGCCGATTCCATCGTGTAGCCGAAGACCGCGGGGTCCCAGGTGAGGTCGCCGAAATGGCCGCGCGCGTAGGGATCCAGCAGCAGCTTGTGCGGATTGAAGCGATGGCCGGCATCGGGCTGATACGGCCCATGCACGCGGTAGCCATAGATCGTGCCGGGATGAACGTCGGGCAGGTAGCCATGCCAGATCTCGTCGGTGTATTCCGGAAGCTGGATGCGCTCGCGCTCGCGTTCGCCCCGCTCGTCGAAGAGGCAGATTTCCACCTTGGTGGCGTTGGCGGAAAAGAGCGCGAAGTTCGTGCCCTTGCCGTCCCAGCTTGCCCCCAGGGGATGGGGCAAGCCTTCCCTCAACCGCTGCGTCGCGTCGACCACGGTCTTTCCCTCCACGCCTGCCGCCCGCTCCCCGTGCCGAGATCGCGCCGCGGCGCCGATCGGCGCCGCGGCGGCCATTGCTCGGGTTTTTCGGGTATCCGGGCAGGATCCTGAACCGGTTCTCGCAAACGGAAACGCTCCGAGGGCGCAACTGGTTGCCGCGTGAGGCGGTGTCCGCGAGCGTCAGCCGACCGGCGGAGCGACCCGGATGTGGGGTGGCGCCGGCGTCCCGGCCCGCGGCGCGGCCGCCTTGCAGCGCCGGCGGAAAAAATCACCTTTTCGCCATGATTCGAGCGAATTGGGGTCGCATTCCGGCGCTCTATTAGCGGGGCGCGAGACGATATCGGCTCGTCTCCGTTCTTCGCGAGCGGTCACCCCCCCCGACCGCTTTATAGACGGCCCCGGCCCCCTCCCCCCGCCGGGGCCGTCGCTTTTTGCGGGAAGCGCTGGGGCTTCGGTGGCATCATCCGCCGCCGCCATGACCGCCGCTCCCCGCATTGCCTTTCCTGCCGCCGGCTTCGCCGGGATTGATCTCGCCTGCCGCCGCGGCGAGCGGCTGGTCTTTGCCGGCCTTTCCTTCAGCCTGGCGGCAGGCGGCGCGCTGGTGCTGACCGGGCCCAATGGCAGCGGCAAGTCGAGCCTGCTGCGGCTGATGGCGGGGCTGGCGCGGCCGGAGGCGGGAGGGCTGGGCTGGGATGGCGCGCCGATCGATGCCGACCCGGCGGCGCATCGCGCGCGGCTCCACTTCATCGGCCACCAGGAGGCGGTGAAGCCGCTGCTGACCGTGGCCGAGACGCTCGCCTTCTGGGCCGGGATGCGCGGCGGCGGCGATATCGTGGCGGCGCTCGCGCGCTTCCGGCTCGGCGCGCTCGCCGGCTCTCCCTGCCGGCTGCTCTCGGCCGGGCAGCGGCGGCGGCTGGCGCTGGCGCGGCTGGCGGCGAGCCCGGCGCCGCTCTGGCTGCTCGACGAGCCCGGCACCGGCCTCGACAATGACGCGCTCGACGATCTCCTGGCGGCGATCGCGACGCAGCGCGCCGGCGGCGGGCGGGTGGTGCTGTCGACGCATACGCCGATGCCGATGCCAGGGGCCGCCGGCCTCTCCCTGGCGGATTTCACGGTCAGGGCGGTATGAGGGATGGCGCGCCATGAGTCCCTTCCGCCTGCTGGTCCAGCGCGACCTGCGGCTGGCGCTGCGCCAGGGCGGCGATGCGGCGCTGGTGGTGGGGTTCTTCGTGCTCACCACCATCCTCTTTCCCTTCGGCGTCGGGCCCGAGCCGGCGCTGCTGGCGCGCATCGCCGCCGGCATCCTGTGGGTGACGGCGCTGCTGGCGGCGCTGCTGTCGCTGGAGCGGCTGTTCCAGGCGGATTGGGAGGATGGCAGCCTCGAGGCGCTGGCGCTGATGCCGCTGCCGCTGGAGGCGCAGGTGCTGGCGAAATGCTTGGCGCATTGGCTGGTCACGGGGCTGCCGCTGACGCTGACGGCGCCGCTGCTGGCGCTGCTGCTGCATCTCGACGCGGCCGGATATCCGGCGCTGCTGGCGGGCCTGCTGCTGGGGACGCCGACCCTCAGCCTGATCGGCGCGGTGGGCGCGGCACTTAGTCTCGGGGCGCGGCGGGGCGGCGTGCTCTTGTCGCTGCTGGTGCTGCCGCTCTATATTCCAGTGCTAATCTTCGGCGTCGGCGCTATCGAGGCGAGCATCGGCGGCTTCGGGGCGCGCCCGCATTTGCTCCTGCTGGGGGCGTTGCTGGCCGGGGCGCTGCCGCTCGCGCCGCTCGCCGCCGCCGCCGCCTTGCGCCAGGCGCTGGAGTGACCGGAACCGCCCATGACGCTGCACCGCTTCGCCAACCCTGCCCGCTTCATGCGCCTGTCGGCGCGGATGCTGCCCTGGTGCGGCGCCGGCGCCGCGGCGCTGCTCGGCACCGGGCTCTATCTCGCGCTTTTCGTCGCACCGCCCGACTATCAGCAGGGCGAGGCGGTACGCATCATGTTCGTGCATGTGCCCGCCGCCTGGATGGCGAGCTTCGTCTATGCGCTGCTGGCGCTGGCCAGCGCCATCGCCTTGATCTGGCGCCATCCGCTCGCCGACATCGCGGCGCAGGCCGCGGCGCCGCTCGGCGCTGGCTTCACGCTCCTCTGCCTGGTGACGGGCTCGCTCTGGGGCGAGCGCATGTGGGGCACCTGGTGGGTATGGGATGCGCGGCTCACCTCGGTGCTGGTGCTGTTCTTCCTCTATCTGGGATATCTCGCTCTGGTCAACGCCTTCGACGAGCCCGGCCGGGGCGCGCGCGCCGGCGCCATCCTGGCGCTGGTCGGCATCGTCAACCTGCCGATCATCAAATTCTCGGTCGATTGGTGGAACACGCTGCACCAGCCGGCGAGCGTCTTCCGTCTCGGCGGCCCGACCATCGCCGCCTCGATGCTGTGGCCGCTGCTGATCATGGCGCTGGGCTTCATGCTGTTCTTCGCCTGCCTGCTGCTGATCCGCATGCGCACGGCGCTGATCGAGGCCAAGATCCGCGCCCTCAGACGCGCCGAGATCGAGCGCCACACCGCGGCAGCGCCGCGGCAAGCGGCGCTGTCATGAGCGAGCCGGTCGCGCGCTTCCTCGCCATGGGCGGCTATGCCGCCTATGTCTGGCCGGCTTACGGCCTGACGCTCGCCGTGCTCGGCGGGCTGCTGTGGTGGAGCCTCGGCGCCTATCGCCGCAGCCAGCGCCGGCTCGAAGCAGCTGCAAGGCGCGCGCGAGCCATGACCAGAAAGCGCCGCCGCCTGATCGCCGTCCTGCTCGGCCTCGGCATGCTCGCCGTGGCGACGACGCTGGTGCTGCTGGCGCTCAGCGCCAATGACAGCCTCGCCTTCTTCACCAGCCCGACCGAGCTCAAGACCAGGACCACGCCCGACGGAAGGCGGCTGCGCCTCGGCGGCCTCGTCGAGAAGGCGAGCGTGGTGCGCGAGGCCGATGGCAAGACCGTGCATTTCCGCGTCACCGACGGCGCCAACACGGTGGCGGTGACCTACAGCGGGTTGCTGCCCGACCTCTTCCGCGAGGGCCAGGGGGTGGTGGTCGAAGGCAAGATGGGTGCCGGCGGCACGCTCACCGCCGACACCGTGCTGGCGAAGCACGACGAGAACTACATGCCGCGCGAGGTGGTCGACGCGCTGAAGAAATCCGGACATTGGCAGGAAGGGGCCGCGAAATGATCGTCGAGCTCGGCCATTTCGCGCTCATCCTCGCGCTCGTCCTGGCGCTGGTGCAGTCGAGCGTGCCGCTGATCGGCGCGGCGCGGCGCAATTCCGGCTGGATGACGCTCGGCCAGAGCACGGCGGTGGCGCAGTTCGTGCTGGTGAGCCTCGCCTTCGCGGCACTGATCAACGCCTACGTCACCTCGGATTTCTCGGTGGCGAATGTGTATGAGAACAGCAACTCGGCGAAGCCGCTGCTCTATCAGATCACCGGCGTCTGGGGCAATCACGAGGGATCGATGATCCTGTGGGTGTTCATCCTGTCGCTGTTCGGCGCCGCCGTCGCCTGGTTCGGCGACACGCTGCCACCGGGATTGCGCGCGCGCGTGCTGGCGGTGCAGGGCATGATCGGCAGCGGCTTCCTGCTGTTCATCCTGCTGACCTCGGACCCGTTCCACCGCCTGGTGCCGGCGCCGCTCGACGGCCACGGGCTCAACCCGGTGCTGCAGGATCCCGGCCTCGCCTTCCATCCGCCGTTCCTCTATCTGGGCTATGTCGGCTTTTCCGTCACCTTCTCCTTTGCCGTGGCGGCGCTGATCGAGGGCCGCGTCGACGCCGCCTGGGCGCGCTGGGTCCGGCCATGGACGCTCGCCGCCTGGTGCGCGCTCACCATCGGCATCGCCATGGGCAGCTGGTGGGCCTATTACACGCTGGGCTGGGGCGGCTGGTGGTTCTGGGACCCGGTGGAGAACGCCTCCTTCATGCCGTGGCTGGTCGGCACGGCGCTGCTGCATTCGGCGATCGTCGTCGAGAAGCGCGAGGCGCTCAAGAGCTGGACCATCCTGCTCGCCATCATCACCTTCTCGCTGTCGCTGGTGGGGACGTTCCTGGTGCGCTCGGGCGTGCTCACCTCGGTGCATGCCTTCGCCGTCGATCCCGCGCGCGGCACCTTCATCCTGCTGCTGCTGCTGGTCGCCATCGGCGGCTCGCTCGCGCTCTATGCCGTGCGCGCGCCGCAGTTCAAGGGCGGCGGCATCTTCGCGCCGATCTCGCGCGAGGGCGCGCTGGTGCTCAACAACGTGCTGCTCTGCACCGGCTGCGCCACGGTGTTCCTCGGCACGCTCTACCCGCTGTTCTCCGACGCCATCGGCGGACCGAAGCTCTCGGTGGGCTTTCCCTTCTTCAACCGCACCTTCGTGCCGCTGATGGTGCCGGTGCTGCTCGCGGTCGCGGTGGGCCCGCTGCTCGCCTGGAAGCGCGGCGATCTCGGCGGCGCGCTGCAGCGGCTGTGGCTGGCGTTGGCGGGCACGGTGCTGGTGGTGCTGGTCGGACTCTATGTCAGCGGCGGCGGGCCGGTGCTGGCGGTGCTCGGGCTCGGGCTCGCCGCGTGGGTGTTCCTGGCGGCGGCGACCGAATGGATCGAGCGCATCCGGCTGCTGCGCGCGCCCTTGGGCGAGAGCTGGCGGCGCGCGCGCGCGCTGCCGCGCGCCAGCCACGGCATGAGCCTCGCGCATATCGGCTTCGCCGTCACGGTGGCCGGCATCGCCGCCTCGGCCTGGCAGCAGGAGCGCATCGAGGTGGTGGCGCCGGGCGGCGACCTCGCGATCGCGGGATTCGTGCTGCATCTCGACGGCATCGAGAAGGCGCCGGGGCCGAACTTCACCGCCGACCGCGCCAGCATCACCGTGACCAGGGACGGCCGGACCATCGCCGTGATGTATCCGGAGAAGCGCTTCTTCCCGCTGCAGCAGATGACCACCGCGATGACCGCGATCCACAGCAATCTGCTCGCCGACCTCTATGTCGCGCTCGGCGACAGCGGCGAGCGCGGCTGGACGCTGCGCGTCTATTGGAAGCCGCTGGTCCCATGGATCTGGATCGGCGCCGTGCTGATGGCCGGCGGCGGCCTGCTCAGCCTCAGCGACCGGCGCTGGCGCGTCGGCATCGCCGCGCGCGCCAAGGCGCCGCGCGGCGCGCGCGCGGCGCAGTAGCGCGTCATGGGCCAGTCTCGTCAGATGGCTACCCCCCTCCCTGCCCTCCCCCTCAAGGGGGGAGGGGCGATTCATTCTGCTCAATCGGCGCATGGCTTATGCGCCGGCTGATCTATCTCCTTCCGGTCGTGCTGTTCCTGGTGCTCGCCGGGTATTTCGCGCTGGCGCTCAGGCCGGGGCGCGATCCCTCGCTGCTGCCCTCGGCGATGATCGACCGGGCGGCGCCGGATTTCGATCTCGCCGGGCTCGACGGCAAGGACGGGCTGGCGCGCGGCACGCTCGCGGGCCAGGTCGCGCTGGTCAATTTCTTCGCCTCCTGGTGCGTGCCATGCCGCGCCGAGCATCCGCTGCTGCTGCGCATCGCCGAGGAGGAGCACGTGCCGCTCTACGGCATCGCCTACAAGGACAAGCCGGCGGATACGGCGCGCTACCTCGCCCAGCTCGGCGATCCCTATCGCCGCATCGGCCTCGACGAGAGCGGCCGCACCGGCATCGATTTCGGCGTCTATGGCGTGCCCGAGACCTATCTCATCGACAAGGAGGGGCATATCCGCTTCCGCTATGTCGGGCCGATCACCGCGGAGGCGCTGGAGCGGGAGCTGTTGCCGCGCCTCAAGGCGCTCGGCGCCTCATGAGGGCGCTGGTGCTGGCGGCGGTGCTGGTGCTGCTCGGGCTTCAGGCGCGCGCGGTCGAGCCCGGAGAGCGGTTGGCCGATCCCGCGCTCGAGGCGCGCGCGCGCGCCATCAGCGGCGAGCTGCGCTGCCTCGTCTGCCAGAACGAATCGATCGACGACAGCGGCGCCGATCTCGCGCATGATCTGCGCGTGCTGCTGCGCGAGCGGCTCAAGGCCGGCGACAGCGACCAGCAGGCGATCGCCTACATCACGGCGCGCTATGGCCAGTTCGTGCTGCTGAAGCCGCCGGTCGAGCCCGCGACATATGCGCTGTGGTTCGGCCCGCCGGCGCTGCTGGCGCTCGCCGTGCTGGTGATCGCGCTGCGGCTGAAGCGCGGCGCTGCGCCGCCGGCGCCGGCGCCGCTCAGCGAGGACGAGCGCCGCCGTCTCGCGCGTCTCCTCAGCGAGGGCGGGTGATGCTGCTGGCGATCGCGCTGGCGGTGATGTGCCTCGTGGTGGTGGGCACGGTAGTGCTGCCGCTGATGAAGGCGTCGCGGCCGGCGCCGGAGCGCTCAGCCTTCGACCGCGCCGTCTACCGCGACCAGCTGCGCGAGCTCGAGCGCGACGCGGCGCGCGGCTTGATCGACGCGGCCGAGGCGGCCGGCGCGCGGCTCGAGATCGAGCGCCGGCTGCTCGCCACCGACGCCGCGGACGACGACGCGCCGCCGCGCCGCGCCGGCAGCGCCGCGCTGGCGGTAGGGCTGGCGCTGGCGGTGCCGGTCGCGGCGGCGCTGCTCTATCTCGCGCTGGGATCGCCGGGCGTGCCCGACCAGCCCTATGCCGCGCGTGCGCGCGAGCGGACGCTTGCCCAGGCCGGCGATCACGGCGACATGGAGAAGAACGCGGCGGCGCTCGAGCAGCGGCTCGAGGCCAATCCCGGCAATGCCGGCGACTGGCTGCTGCTGGCGCGCACCGAGGCGGCGCTGGGCATGTGGCCGAAGAGCGGCGAGGCCTATCACCAGGCGCTGCGTCTGACGCAGGACCGCCCCGATATCGAAGCGGATTACGGCGAGATGCTGGTGATGGCGGCGGACGGCATCGTCACGCCCGAGGCGCGCGCGGCGTTCGGCACGGCGGTGGCCGGCGATCCCGGCAATGCGGCGGCGCGCTACTATCTGGGTCTGGGCGAGGCGCAGGAAGGCCATGCGGCTTCGGCGATCGCCGCCTGGCAGCGTCTCGCCGCCGAGCAGCCGGCGGACTCGCCGCTGCGCACCGAGCTCAAGACGCGCATCGCGGAAGTGGCGCGCACCGCCGGCATGGCCGCGCCCGAGCTCGCCGCGCCGGCGCCGGGGCCGAACGCGGCGCAGCAGCAGGCGGCGGCGGCCATGACCCCCGAGGCGCGCCAGCAGATGATCCGCGGCATGGTCGAGGGGCTCGCCGCCAAGCTGCAGGCCAATCCCGATGATGCCGAGGGCTGGCAGCGTCTGGGCCGCGCCTATGGCGTGCTCGGCGAGCGCGACAAATCGGCGGCGGCCTATGAGCACGCGGCAAAGCTCAGGCCGGATGACGCGCAGATCCTGCTGGCCGAGGCCGAGGCGCTGCTGCCCGACGCCAAGCCCGAGACGCCGCTGCCGGAGCAGGCGGTGAGCCTGCTGAAGCGGGTGGAGATCCTCGATCCCAAGCAGCCGGCGGCGCTGTGGTATCTCGGCCTCGCCGCGGCGCAGCAGCGCAATTTCGCCGAGGCCAGCGGCTATTGGCAGCGGCTGCTGGCGCTGCTGCCGCCGGATGGCGAGCAGCACCAGGCGGTGGCCGCGGCGATCGAGGCGATCAAAAGCAAGTGAAGTCGCGCCCGGGGAAAGCGCTCGAGCGCCTCCCCGATGCCGGGTGGCGCACCCTCATCCATGAGCATCGCGCACAGATCGTTCGGCCAACCATGGCTTTTTCAACCGTCGCCGCCGTTCGCCGGCGCTGGCGGCGAAAAGCGATTTAGCGCGCGTTAAATCGCTTTTCATTTACACCGTTTAACGTCCGTGCCGGTGTCGCTGACAAGTCAAGTTGGCCGGTTTTCGTAACAAGTCAGTTGTCCGCTTCGTTCTTGCTTTGAGCCGGGGCATGCCCCGGCTCAAAGCGGCTCGCGTTGAAGCGTGTCACGCGGCCTGTGGTCGGCTGTGGCGGGCGTTGCCGTCTGGGTCGTAGCGACCGATGCAGCGCGGTCCGTAGAAGATAGCGATGGTGTGGTCGGCGTAGCGTCGGATCTGGACGGTCGCCTTGACGAAGTGTGCGCGCAGCGGACTGGGTTCGATCTGGAGGCGCAGCCGACCGAAGACGACGGTATTGTCGTTGCCGACGATACGGTCCTCCTGATGGCATAGGATTTCGGCGAGGTCGCTGCCGGTCCATGGCACGAAAGCGGTCCCCGGCTCGGCCGGCGCCGCGGCGAAGCGACGATTATGTGCCGGCAGGTAGACGTCGCTGAGGAACCGGTTCGCCGCCGCGATGGTGTCGATCCCGGCATCGGCGAGTTCCTTTACCAGGCGATCCTGCAGCGTCCCGAACATGCGCTCCGAGCGGCCCCTGGCTTCTGGCGAGTAAGCGGCGATATGGCGTATGCCGAGCTGGGCGAGCGCACGGCCGACCTGGGTTGGCGTGTCCTTGTCGACCTTGCCGCCGGCCTTGGGCGTGTAGAAGTAATGGCCGCCACGGTCGGTGTAGAAGGCACAGAACAGGCCGTGCCGGGCGATCACTTCATGTAGGCCGCGCAAACTCGAGGCCGTGCCCTCCTCCTCGACCAGAAAGCCCGAATAGATCTCGCTCGTCGCATCGTCCATCGTCACGATCAGATCGATCTGACGGCCAAGCGCCGGCAGCCACAGATGCCTCGAGCCGTCCTGGTGCAGCATCATGCCCGTCATCGGCCGGCGTGGCCGCTTCTTGCGGTGCGCCGACCGTTTCATCGCCGGCCGCACCAGGCCCGAGGCGTGCAGCACGCTCTTCGTCCAACCGTAGCTCGCCACCAGCCCGTGCCGCTCCTGCGCGCGCTCGTGGAAGTGCTTTACCGTCCAGCCCGCATAACGATCCCGGTACAACGATACGATCCGCTCAACCTCATCCGCCGCGATCCGGTGCGGGCTCACCTTGCCAAGACGACGGTCCAACAGACCGGCCTCGCCCTCTGCTGCGTAGCGGCCACGAAGCCGCCGAAACGATCGCTCGCTCATCCCCAATGTCTCCGCCGCCTCAGAATAACTCAGCCGCCCCGAGCGGCTCCGATCGTAAACCTCTAAAAACCGCATCTCCCTTATCCCTTGCAGCACCTCTGCCCGGTTCATCAATCGCCCCCACTTTGGAGCGCTTCTTAAACCGGACAGATCACCTGCTACAAAGACCGGACAGATAACGTGTTAGCGACATTAACGTCCGTGCCGGTTGCCTGGCGGAATGAATGATAGTAACGTCCGATTCATCAATATCAGGGTGTGGCGGGACCATGGAGCTTCCTGGCGCGGGTCCCAATGCCGCACGCTATGATTTCCGCGCCGATCGCGTGCTGCGGCGCGTGCTCGATTATTGGCAGGCCAAGCGCGCCGGTCGCGCCATGCCGCAGCGGCGCGCCATCGAGCCGCCGGAATTGCGCGAGGTGCTGCCGCATCTGCAGATCACCGAAGTGATCGGCGGCGGCCAGCGCTTCCGCTACCGCCTGGTCGGCACCGCCATCGTCGAAGCCTTTGGCGCCGAATTCACCGGCAAGCACGTCGACGAGCTGGTCTCCGGCGAGCGCGACAGCTTCGTCCATGCCTGCTACCGCGCGGTCTGCGCGTCGCGCCGGCCGGCCTTCGCGCGCAGCAAATACGTCACCACCCGGAACGTCGACCTCACCGCCAATCGCATCTTGCTGCCGCTCTCCGAGGATGGCGAGGCGGTGAACCAGATCCTGGGCGCGCTCACCTTCGAGTTCACCCGTCCCTTCGGCACCGGCATCGGCCATGCCGCGCAGATCGATCTCAGCGCCAGCTATATCGATCTGCTGGACTAGGCCCCCCATGTCGCTCTCGCCGCAAGACCTGAACGAGATCGGCCCGCTGTGCGAGGCCGGGCGCTTTGCCGAGGCGTTGCGGCTCTGCGCCGAGTTCGTCGCCGATCATCCCGATCATCCGCACGGCTATCACCTGCGCGCGGTGGTGCGGGTGCTGATGGGCGAGGCCAGGCTGGCGCTCCCCGACCGCGACAAAGTGGTATCGCTCTGCCCGAGGCTTCCCGGCGCCTATATGGCGCGCGCCGAGGATCAGCTCCGGCTTGGCGATTTCGCCGCCGCCGCCGCCGATCTCGACCGCGCCGAGAAAATCGATGACGGCCATTATTGGCCGATGATCCCGCTGCTGCGCGGACACTGCCGGGCCCGGCTCGGCCGCTTCGCCGATGCCGAGACGGATTGCGCGGCGGTGCCGGAGGATTATCTGTTGCCGGGCTTCGGCAGCGCCGTGCCGGCGCAGGCGCGCGCGCTCAGGGCGGAGATCGCGGCGCTGCAGGCGCAAGCGCGCGCGGACGAGCCGGAGCCGTCCTAGCCATCAACCCGCCGGCCGGCCGGCAAAGTGGACGCGCACCGTGCCGAGCGCGGCGATGCTGGCCTCGATGACATCGCCCGGGCTTGCCGAAACCATCGGTCCCAGCGCACCCGACAGCACGATATCGCCGCTCCGCAGCGGCCGGCCGCAGGCGACCATCGTCTGCGCCAGCCACAACGCGGCATTGAGCGGATGGCCGAGGCAGGCCGCGCCGCTGCCGACCGCTGCCTGGCGGCCGTTGCGGCGGCACTCCATGCCGCTGCCGGCGAGATCGAGCCGGTCGAGGCGTCGTGGCCGATTGCCCAGGACGAAACGGCCCGCCGATGCATTGTCCGCCACGGTGTCGACGATGTCGATATCCCAGCCGGCGATGCGCGAATTGACGATCTCGATGGCCGCCACCGCATGGTCGACCGCGCGCATCAGATCGGCCATGGTGAGCTGCTCTTGCGCGAGGTCGCGCCCGAGAATGAAGGCGATTTCCGCCTCTGCGCGCGGCTGCAGCAGCGCGCGCTCGCCGATCTCGGCGCCGTCGGGCAGCGCCATCGCCGCGAACAGCATGCCGTAATCGGGCTGCGCCACGCCGAGCTGCTTCTGCACGGCGAGAGAGGTGAGGCCGATCTTCCGGCCGACCAGCCGTGCCTGCGACGCGAGAAGGCGCTCGGTGTTGATGTTCTGCACCGCATAGGCGGCGGCAACGTCATGCGGCGGCAGCAGATCGCGCACCGGCGGGCAGGGCACGCCTCGCTCGGCCGCGCGCCACAGGCGGTCGGCGGCCTCGATCAGACGCTCCCGCATCACCTCTGGTGGCGCCGCGGTGGTTTCAGCGAGCGTCATCCCCGTAGCCTAGGAAGTGAGGCCGAAGACCTTGTCGAGCCGCATGGCGATGCGGATGTCGCCGCGCAACCGCATCCGCCCGGTCATGAGCGCGAGCTTGGGATTGAGCTGGCCATCGATGATCCGCTCGAAATTCGCCATCGACACGGAGATGGTGATGTCCGCTTCCTGATCGGCGTTGTGCACTTGATTGGGCAGCGACTTGGCATCGATGAACAGCAGCCCGTCCTCGCCAAATTTGAACTTGATCCGCGCGTCGACCCCGGAATCGTTGCCGACGGCTTTGCGCACCCGCTCGGTGATCCCGTCTAGGCTGGGCATGCTCTATCTCCTGTTGGTCTGATCCGGGGCATCGCCGCCGAGATGCGCCCAGACCTTGCCGTCACGGATGGCAACGGTATAGGTCGCAATCGGCATTTCGCAGGGCCGGGCCACGGCGGCGCCGCTGCGGATGTCGAAGGCGCCGCCATGCCAGGGGCACTCGACCACGCCGCCATCGATGAAGCCTTCGGCCAGCGAGGCAAAGCCGTGGGTACAGGTGTCGTC
This sequence comes from uncultured Alphaproteobacteria bacterium, assembly GCA_963789275.1. GTDB lineage: Bacteria > Pseudomonadota > Alphaproteobacteria > ATCC43930 > CGMCC-115725 > DAHUYF01. The sequence continues at coordinate 8,443 of CAWBKF010000031.1, read as the reverse complement.
GGTGACAAAGAACGCGCCGTCGAGATTGAAGACGGCGAGCGCGCGGGTCGCGACGAGAACGCGCTTGGCGCTGCCCGGCGGCACTTCGTCGACCGCGCAGAGGGGATGATCGTCGCGCATTGCCGTCGCTTCCGCCCGGCCTCAATCGGCGGCCTGGGCAAAGGCGATGGTCGCCCGCGCGAAATCGGCGGGATGCTCCATCATCGCCCAGTGGCCGCAATCCGGGATGATGTATCCCCAGGAATTCGCGATGAGCTCAAGAAACCGATAGGCATTGGCCAGCGGCACCACTTTGTCCTGCTTGCCGTTCACCACCAGCGTCGGGCAGCGCACCTGGGCGATGAAGTCGGGGGCGTAGAACAGGCCGCCCTGGTCGCGGATCCACTGCATCGTGGCGCCATAGGCGCGCCGCGTATCGGGATCGAGCGAACGGCCGTGCCGATAGGCGACCAGCGCCTCGTCGATGGCGAAGCGCTCATTCACCAGCGCCCGGATGAGCCGCACCATGCCGTCGCGCGTGAAGTCGTAATTGATCACGGGGAGCAGATCCTCGTGGATTTTGGTGTTGAGCCCGGCGCTGCCCATCAGCACAAGCCGCTTCACGCTGGACGGATGGAGGGCCGCCACGCCCAAGGCCGTGGCGCCGCCCATCGAATTGCCCACCAGGATGGCGGAAGTGAGTCCGAGCGCCTGCATGAAGCCGCGGAGATGATCGACCCGGGCAGCCTGCGAATAGGCGAAGCGCTGCGGATCCGGCTTGTCGGTCATGCCGAAGCCGACCATGTCCATGGCGATGGTGCGGAAATATTTCGCCAGCACGGGGATCGTCGCGCGCCAATTGCCCTGGCTGTCGGCGCCGGCGCCGCCGCCATGCAGCAGGATCAGCGGCTCGCCGCCGCCCGCTTCGAGATAGTGAGTGCGAAGCCCGCCGACATCGACAAAGCGCGCGTCGAAGCTGCTCATGATCCTACCGTCTCCCAACCGCCATCATCCCATGGCAAAAGCAACGCCGCCCATGCCGGTGAACCATTCCGGCATCGGCTCGTAATAGACCACCTCGCCGCGCCGATCGCCGGCCACGGCGCCGGCCATCATCCAATTCATCACCTCGAGCCCACCATTGCCGCCGCGCTCAACGATCTCGGACGCGCTGAGCCTGGCGAGATCGCGGGCGCGGCCTTCGATCAGGCTGCGCATCACGAAATGGTCGAACTCCTCGGCCACCTCGCCGTGCCTCGGGATATTGAGCCAATGCGAGAGACCGCCGGTCGCGACCACCGCGACGCGCTCGTCGGCGGGACGGTCCCGCGCGATGGTATCGCGCAGGACCTCGCCCAGCGCGTAGCAGCGCGCCGGCTCTGGCGGCGGGTCCATGTTGATGTTGACGAGGAGCGGGACGATCGGAATGCGCCGCGCCGGATCGATCGCCATCAGCGGCAACGCCACGCCATGATCGGGGCGTATCTCCTCCGCCGTGGCGAGGTCGAAGCCGCTGCGCGCGGCGCGCCGGACGAAGGCCTGGCCGAAATCGCGCGCTCCCGGCCGCGGCTCCTGCGCGATCCCCATGTCGCCGAACGGCACATACGCATCCGAGACGCCGACGCAGAAAGGCGGCTGCAGCGACAGGTTGATGTTGAACATATGATCGCTGCTGATGACAAAGATGACGTCGGGCGCGGCCGCGCGCACGCGCCGCCCGATCTCCTTCATGCCCTCGACGATGTGCCGCGCCCGATCCTCGACGCCCTCCGGCGACATCAGGATGTGCGAGGTGGCAACCGTGGCGACAATCTTTCCCATCACACGCCTCCCCATTGATCGGCATAGGCCTTGATGCTGATCGCCTCGGCGACCTGAGGATTAAAGGCGAGCAGGCAATGCATCTGCAGGATCGGGTGAATGCCGATCGCGGAGAGCGCCGGCGGGCTGCCGTCGCGCAGCGCCGCCTGCTCCTCCTCCGTCAGACCGTAGGCGCGGAACACCGGCGTGGGATCGGCGCGCAACCGATCGAGCAGCCCGGGCTCGCGAAACAGATTCTGGATGAGCTGATGGACGACATAGCGTGCCATGATCTTCCCCTCTCAGAGGTTCTCGGGACGTTGAATGCCGCGATTGTGCCGGCTGGCAAGCCGGCGCCACTCGACGATGGCCATGTCGGTCTCGGATAGCCGTTCGTCGATCCAGCCGCGATCGTCAGCGTAGAACTCCTCCGTCGCTTCGCGCGCCCAGACGTCATCGTCGTTGAAGCCGTCGAGCGCCAGGTCGATCCACTTGTCCTCGACCTCCCGGCGGAAGGCGGCGGCTTCCGCCGCGCCCGCGGTCATGCGCCCCAGGGTCTGGAGGTAGCAGTGCGTATTGGCGTCGACGGGGACGTACCACTCGAACTGGTTCATGCCCTCCTGCGGCCAGGGATCGACCTTGAGCACGCCCGGCAGCCAGATCGAGATGTTGTCCGCCACCTTCTTTTCGCCGAAATGCCCCTCGATCACGGGCTCGCCGGCGATCGATCCCTCGAACACCGGGATCGATTTCTCGCCGAGCAGATCGTAAAGCCCCTTGGGTCCGGGATCGTCGAGCACGGCGCGCGTGCTATCGCCGGCCGACAGCGGCGCGAAGCCCAGCGGCAGCGCGATGTCATTGCCGGCGACGAGCCGCGAGCGCTTATGAATGAAGATGTGGCCGGCGTCGAAGCCGTTCTCGACGCCGAGGCGCCAATTGCTCCTGACCATGCGGCGTTTGCCATGGATCGCCATGCCGTCGGCGAGGAAGCCCGGCGGCACGTCGGTGGCGAGACCGGGCGGATCGATGTCGCCGATGAAAATGAAGATCAGTCCCTTGGCTTCGCGCACCGGATAGGTCTTGATCCGCTGCTTGCCGATCAGCGCGCTGCCGGGATTCGTGATGATGTCGACGAGCGTCCCGTCCTTCCAGTCATAGGTCCAGGCGTGATACCAGCAGGTGATCGTGCCCTTCTTGTAGCATTCGAGATGCTTGGAGAAGCGCACGCCGCGATGCAGGCAACGGTTGCGGATGGCATGCGGTACACCATCGAGCCGATTGACCAGAATGGGCTCGCCGAGCAGCATCACCTCGACCGGCGTATTCTCCGCCAGCTCATGCGCGAAAAGCGCCGGGTACCAATGATTGCGGAAGCCCAGCTTCGCCTCGACATAAGGCCGCCATCCCCGGATCTTCTCGAGCACTTCCGGATCGACCGGTGCGTCTGGCATCAACACCTCCCCTGCCGCGGCGACCGGCATCCTCGCGCCGCGCCGCCGGGCAGGCTTGGCAGGGAGCGCAAACGCTCATGGCATCGCGTGCAAAACCGCGCCTTTCCCCGGGTTTGCGCGCTCGGATTGGTTGACGCCCCATGATGAACAGTTATGCTTTTGCGTGGCATTCGCGCGAGGCTGGTCATGGATTCGGTCTGGTGCAGCGACGTCATCGCCGCGAGAGATCAATTCGCCAGCTGGCGCGACGCCTGCTGCCGCCATGTCTATGCGATCACGCCGGAGCGTCCATCGCGCGGCCCCTTTCGCGGTCGGATCGAGGCGCGCCGCTTCGGCGAGCTCGATGTCGTCGCGCTCTCCTGCGAAGGTCATCGGGTGTCGCGCAGCCGCGAGGACATCGCGCGCGCCGCCACCGACACCTACTATCTCTATTGTCAGGGCGCCGACAGCGTTTGGTTCCAGCAAAGCGGCCGCGAGCTGCTTGTTCATAGCGGCGACATCGTCGTCGCCGATCCGAATATTCCCTTCTCAACCGGCGCCGCGCGCGATTTCGACTTCCGCATCTGGCGCGTGCCGCGGCGCGCGATGGACCCGCTCATCGCCAACTCCGGCAGCCTGCCGATGACCTTCCTCTCGCATCGCGACGGCATTGGCGCGCTGGTATCAAGCTATCTGGCCGCGCTTGCCGGGCAGCTTGGCCGCATCGATCACGAGGCCGAGGACGCCATCGTGCAGAACGTCGTGCGCCTTGTGGCGCTGGCGCTGGGCATGGCCCCGGGCGCACGCGATGCGGGACGCGAGGCCGTGCGGAGCGCCAAGCTGCAACGCGTGCTGCAGCATATCGACCGCCACCTCGCAGACCCCGATCTCACGCCGAGCCGGGCGGCCATCGCCGCCGGGATATCGCTCAGGCAGCTCCATCAGCTGTTCGAGCCGAAAGGGACGAGCTTTTCCCGCTGGGTGCAGCGCCGCCGGCTCGAGGAGATCCAGGCTCTCCTCCGCAGCCCCGCGAGCCGCGAGCGCTCGATCACCGAGATCGCCTTTGCCTGGGGCTTCAACGATCTCTCGACCTTCTACCGCGCCTTCCGCAGTGCCTATGGCGCGCATCCCGGCGATGTGCGCGACGCCGCCCTTTCCGGCCATCGGCAAGGCATCGTCCCGTAGCCGGTCCGCGAGCGTCGTTGCGGACCGGCGCGCTCAGCCGCTGGATGCCGGCGCCGCTGCGTGCTTGGCGAGCTCCTCGGCGACCAGCTCTTTCTTGGAGAGCTTGCCGACCGGCGTCTTGGGCAGGCTGGCACGGAACTCGATGGCGGCCGGCATCTCGTATTTGGCGAGCTTGTCGGCGAGGAAGGCTTTGAGCTCGTCGAAGCTGAACTCGGCGCTTCCCGGCTTCAGCGCGATGAAGGCCTTGGCGGACTGGCCGCGATAGGCATCGGGAATGCCGATCACCGTCACCTCGGCCACCGCCGGATGCTCGTAGATCGCCTCCTCGATGTTGCGCGGGAAGACGTTGAAGCCGCCGGACAGGATCATGTCCTTCTTGCGATCGACCAGCGTGACATAGCCATCGGCGTCGATGAAGCCGATATCGCCGGTGTGGAAGCGGCCGCCGCGGAAGGCGTCGGCGGTGACCTCGGGCTTCTTCCAATACCCGGCCATCACCGAGGGGCCGCGGACGCAGATCTCACCCTTCTCGCCGGTCGCCAACAGCGTCATCCCGGTATCGAGATCGACCACCTCGATGATGGTGTGCGGCGCCGGCAGGCCGACGGTGCCCGGGCGCGGGCCGCTGCTCGTCGGCTGCATCGTGCCGAGCGGCGCGGTCTCGGTGAGGCCGTAGCCCTCCGACGGCGTGACGCCGGCGAGCTCCTTGAAGCGGCTCAGCACCTCGACCGGCAGCGGCGCGCCGCCCGAGGCGCAGATCCGCAGCGAGGAGAGATCGGTCTCGGCGATGCGGGGATGGTTGACCAGCGCCGTGTACATCGTCGGCACGCCGGCGAAGATGGTGATCTTCTTGCGCGCGATGTCCTGCAGCACGCGGTCGGCATCGAAGCGGATATGCATCACCATCTCGGTGCCGGTGGCGATCGACAGCAGCAGGATGAAGGAGAGGCCGAAGATGTGGAACAGCGGCAGCACCACCAGCGTCTTGTCGCCGCCCTCGGCGGTGCTGCTGCCGACCCAGCGATTCCTGGAATTGACCACGGCGCAGAAATTGGCGTGGGTCAGCATCGCGCCCTTGGGATCGCCGGTAGTGCCGCCGGTATATTGCAGCACCGCCACCTCCTCCGCGAGCGCGCCATGCGGCTGGGGCAGGTAGCCGCCGTCATTGGCGACGAGCGCGGCGAAATCGAGCTCCTGCCCCGGCCCGGCGACCCGCTCGGCAGCCGGACCGAAGGCGCCGCGCGCCACCGCCACCGGCAGGAAATCCTCGATCGCGCAGACCACCACCGCCTTGAGCCGCGCCGTGCCCTTGAGCGCGGCGATCTGCGGATAGAGCATCGGCAGGCCCAAACTCACCATGATCTCGGCGTCGCTGTCGGCAAGCTGGTATTTGAGCTCGCGCGGCGCCGCCAGCGGGCTGAAATTGACGACGCGGCCGCCGGCCATCAGCACCGCGAAGAAGCAGACGGCGTAATGCGGCGTGTTCGGCAGATGCAGGCCGACATTGACGCCGGGGCCGACGCCCAGCGCCTGCAGCCCCTTGGCGGCACGGCGAGCGAGATCGAAGAGCTCGCGATAGGTGATCTTGCGGTCGTAGAAGTCGATCGCGGTCTTGTCCGGCCAGTGCCGGGCGGTGGTCTCGAGAAAGCTCTCGACCGGCACCGGCGCGGGCAGCGCCTCGCCCCAGCTGATGCCGGGCGGATAGGATTTCTCCCAGAGATGCGCCATGCCCGTTCTCCCGATGCGACATCCACCCTTAGGGGCGGCAGCCTATTTTCCGGCCTTGCCGCCACCATAAGCGAGGAAGCCCGCCGAGGCCAGCCCCGGGCCTCAGGCGCCGCCGTCGCGCTTGCGCTCGATCTCGCGCGCCTTCTCCTCGAACTCGCTGCCGAGCCGCTCGAGCATCGCCACCACATCATGATTGTTGATGGCGCGGGCGAGGCGGAAGCAGCGTTCCGCCTGACGGCGCAAATCGTCGGGATCGAGCATCGCCGCTCCCCATAGGCACAAGTGGGAGCTCGCGTACGCTTCCACGACAAAGGGATTGGCCGGCGGCGCGATCTGATCTGCAGCCGCCGACGAGCAGTGATCTAGTGATCACTTGCGCCGGCGACAAGTTTTATTGCACGACGCACGCGCTTCCTAACAGAGCCGTAATGCGGCACGCGCGGAAGCGCGCCGAGCGCCTAGGCCATCAGCAATTTCACCGGCTTCGCCGGCACCGCTCAGGCATCCAGGCGTGGCGGCATGTCGAGAAACGCATGCGCGACATGCCAGAGTTGCGCGCGGTTGATGCCGAGGGCGATGGCGTGCGCCGCGCCGGCGAGGATGACGAATTGCCGGTCGGGGTTGGGCAGCTTGGCGAAGAAGGCGAGGAGATCCGGCACCGTGGCGATGCCGTCGTACTCGCCGCGCACGATCAGCACCGGCGACGCCACCTTGGTCGGATCGACCAGCGGCAGGTTGGCGGTCATGTCGAGATATGTGCCGGTCGGGATGGTGTCGCCGAATTTGAGCTCGGCATCGGCGAGCGCCTCGGCCACGCGCGGATCGGAGGTTCCGGGCTTGTCGCGGGTGAAGATGCTGCGGATCATGTCGCGGTCGCGCTTGCGCCGGTTGTGCGTGCGATAGTAGTCGAGCTGGTCGCCGCGCTTGGTCAAGGTCGGCGAGCCCTCGCCGGTCCAGACGAAGGCCTCGAGCACCAGCCGGTCGACGCGGTCCGGCCGCGCCATGGCGAAGGCGCCCGCGCGCAGCGCGCCCGAGGATTCGCCGAGGAAATGGAATTTGCCGAGGCCGGTCTCGCGCGCCACCACCGCGCTTGCCGCCTCGAGATCCGCGACGCCGCTCTTGATGTCGGAATTGCCGGCGGTGACGGTCGAGCGGCCGTAGCCCTCGTGATCCATGGTCCAGACGTCGTAGCCGTAGCGCGCGAAGACGTTCATCAGCGAATACTCGTCGGCGCCCGGCACGGTGAGATCGAAGGAAGAGCGGCTCGAGATCGAGGAGCCGTGCACCAGGAACAGCACCGGCAGCGGCGTCTCGCCCGGGCGCGGCGCCGCCGCGCGCTTGCGATAGAGCGAGAGCGAGACCTCGCCCTTCTTCGCCCAATATTCGCCGCTCCAGATCGCGTCCGGCGCCTCGTCCTTGGCCGCCGCCGGCATCAGCCCGGCGCCCTGCGCCAGCGCCGCCCCCAGCCCCGCTGCCACCACTGCCCGCCGCGTCGGTCCCAGCGTCTCGCCCGCCATCGGCTGTCTCCCCTCCATCGCTCCCGCGATGATGCCCCGCGCGGCGCGCGAAGGAAACGGCGGCGCCAGCCCGCGCCATCCGTCGCCATCACGCGCCGCCGCCAGCCCGTGGGCGCGAGATCAGAAGCGGGCGCGGCTGCTGCGCGCCTCGCGCTCCAACAGCGTGCGCAGATCGCTCCAGCCATAGCCCGCGGCATCGACGGGATGGCCGCCGACCGGGATCGGCCGGTGCATCGTCAGCTTGCCGCCGAGGCGCTCGTAGAAGAAGCGCGCGGGATTGGCGCGGACCACCCACACCAGCGCCGAGCGATGGCCGCAATCGACCAGGCGCGCGAAGAGCGCCAGCAGCAGCTGGCGGCCCAACCCGCTGCCTTGCGCGTCGGGCAGGACATAGAGCGTGTAGACCTCGCCTGCGAAGGGGAAGGCGGGATCGCGCTGCGGCCCGCAATTGCCGAAGCCCAGCAGGTGGCCGCTGCCATCCTCGGCCTCGGCGACATAGACGTCGCCCGGCCGGTGGCGCAGGAAGCCCGCCCAGGAGGCGGTCTGGCGCTGCTCCGACATGCGCAAGAGCACGCGGTCGGGCAGCATGCCGGCATAGGCAGCGCGCCAGGTCTCGACCTCGATCCGGCCGATCGCCCGCGCGTCTCCCAGTCTTGCCTGCCTGATCGCGCTCACCCCAAACTCCTGTGGCGACACTATTATAGTACGAAACCGGTTAAAGTTCGACGGGGGTGGGCGCTGGCGGTCGGCACCCCGGGACGCTAAACTTAACCGCAATGGCCGATGCCTATTTCAATCTGTTAG
>CAWBKF010000030.1:0-116239 GCA_963789275.1 uncultured Alphaproteobacteria bacterium | reverse complement strand
ACTACGCCGGCGCCCGCGCCACGGTCGTCCGGCGCATGATCGCCCATTGCTGGGCGATCGACAGCAGGTTGTTCCAGGTCCAATAGATGACGAGCCCGGCGGCGAATTGCGACAGCATGTAGGTGAAGACGATGGGCAGCAGCATGAACATCTTCTGCTGCACCGGATCGATCGCCGCCTGGGGGTTGAGCTTCTGCTGCAGGAACTGGGTGAGCCCCATCATGATCGGCCAGGCGCCGACCATCAGGAACGAGATGTGCGGCGGGGTGAAGGGCAGCAGGCCGAAGAAGTTGATGAAGGTGGTGGGGTCCGGCGCCGAGAGGTCGTGGATCCAGCCGTAGAACGGCGCGTGGCGCATCTCGATGGTGACGTAGAGCACCTTGTAGAGCGAGAAGAAGACCGGGATCTGGATGAAGATCGGCAGGCAACCGGCCATGGGATTGGCGCCGACGCGCTTGTAGAGCGCCATCATCTCCTGGTTGAGCCGCGCCTTGTCCTCGCCGAAGCGCTCGCGCAGCTTCGCCATCTCCGGCTGCAGCGCCTTCATCTTGCCCATCGCGCGGTAGGATTTGTTGGCAAGCGGGAAGAACAGCGCCTTGATGCACAGCGTGAGCAGCAGGATGGAGAGGCCGAAGCTGCCGGTCGCATCGTAGAAGATGCGTGTGGAAAAGAAGTCGAGCGTCAGGAAGATCGGCTTGGTGATCCAGTAGAACAGGCCGAAATCGATCGCCCGGTCGAAGCGCGGGATGCCGAGCGCGCTTTCGTAATAATCGAGAAGATGCACTTCCTTGGCGCCGGCGAAGACGCGGCCTTCGGCGGTGAGCGCGCCATGTGCCGGCACCGCCTGCTCGTTCTCGGTGAAATCCGCCTGGAAGACGTCGCGATGGCCTTCGCCATTGTAGCGCACCGTCGTGGTGACCGGCGTCTGCTGCGTCGGAATGAGGGCGGTGAGCCAGTATTTGTCGGTGAAGCCGAGCCAGCCGCCGGTGGTGGTATCGGTCAGCGGCGGCCCTTTCTTCACATCGGCGTAGTTGTACCGGTCGGGGGACGCCCACCAGCCGCCATCGTGCAGCGTGCCGTTGAGCACGGCGAGCGGGCCTTCATGCAGCAGATATGTCGCGGAGGCCGGCGGCTCGCCGACGCGGACGATGCGGCTGTAGGCGGAGAGCGCCACCGGCTGGCCGGAGCCGTTCTCGACCGTCTGGGTGACGGTGAACATGTAATTGTCGTCGACAGCGTAGTGGCGCTTGAAGCGCAGCCCGTCGCCATTGTCCCAGGTGAGTTCGATCGGCTGCTGCGGTGACAAGCGCGCTGCCCGAGGCGGTCCAGCGCGTGTCGGGCCCCGGCAGCTTGACCGTCGAGCCCGTCGGGGCCGTCCAGCCGAAATCGACGAAATAGGGATGCTCGGAGCCGTCGGGCGAGAGCAGCTCGATCTTGGGGCTCTTGGGATCGGCCGTCTCGTTGTAGTCGACCAAGGTCAGGTCGTCGAGGCGCGCGCCGATGAGCGCGATCGAGCCCGCGACTTTCGGCGTCTTGATCTCGATCCGCGGCGCTTCGGCCAGCACCTCGGCGCGCGGCTTCGCAGTTTCGACGGCGGCGACCGTGCCCGGCGCCGTACCCGGAGCGGTCGCGCCGGGCTGGGCCGGTTGTTCCGTCTGCTGCGGCGGCGGCGGCGGCGGTTTCGGCTTCGACGGCAGCAGCAATTGCCAGCCGAACAGGATCGCGAAGGAAATCACCAGCGCGAGGATGACGTTGCGGTTCTGATCCATGAGGGGCGTGGCCTAGCGGCAATGCGAGCAGGAATGCGGGACGCCGGCACGGGCGGGCGGCACGGGATCGTAGCCGCTGCCGCCCCAGGGGTGGCAGCGCAGCAGCCGCCGGAGCGCCAGCCACGAGCCGCGCAGCGAGCCATGCGTGGAGATCGCCTCGGCGGCGTAGCTCGAGCAACTCGGCAGGTAGCGGCAGCTCGGCCCCAGCAGCGGCGACAGCAGCAGCTGATAGGCACGGATGAGGCCGCGCAGCAGGGCGTTCAGCACCGGTTCCTCGCCATTCCTCGCCTCGCTCATCCGTCGCTGCCGGCACGCCAGGCGCCGAGCTGTCGCAGCGCCGCTTCGAGATCGCCCAGCAGCGCCGTGAAGGGCCGCCGGATGGTCCCGGCGCGGGCCACCAATACATAGTCATGCCCCTCCGCCGCGTGGAGTGGCATGACCCGATCCACCGCCGCCCGCAGCCGCCGCCGTGCCCGGTTGCGCTCGACGGCGACGCCGACTTTGCGGCTCGCGGTAAAGCCGACGCGCAGCCGCTCGGCTTCAACGGCAGGCGCCGCTTCGACCGGGTGCCGCAAGGCTTGCAGAATGAGGCCGGGGGTGACCGATTTGCGCCCTTTGCCGGCGACCCGAAGGAACTCCGCCCGCCGCTTCAGCCGTGCGATCCCGGCCATGGCGCGGGCACGCGCCCTTGGGCCCGGGTCAGGCGGAGAGCCGCTTGCGCCCTTTGGCGCGGCGGCGCGACAGCACGCCACGGCCACCGACCGTGGCCATGCGCGCGCGAAAGCCGTGGCGACGCTTGCGGACAATCTTGCTTGGCTGATAGGTGCGCTTCACGGCACGGACTCCGGCGACACTTCTCAAGGGATCGAGGGCGCTGTATAGGGGAGGTGCCCGGGTAAGTCAACGCCGCGCCGTCTCACGGCAAGGTGACTGCGGCGTCAACCGTCGGCGGCTAGGCTGCTGGCAGGCATTCTCGGGGCGCGCAAGGCCGGCCATGGACAAGGCGCAACAAGGGCAGGGGCAGGGAGGAAGGCGCGTGACGCTGCGCCGCTTGTTGCCGTTGCTCGTCCTGGTGGCAGCAGTCGCCGGGTTTTTCGCTTCCGGCCTCGGCCGCTATCTGAGCTTTGCCGCGCTGGCCGAGCATCGCGAATGGCTGCTGGGCGCCGTCGCGCGGGCGGGCGTGCTGGCGCCGCTGGCCTTCATCGCGGTCTATGCCGCGGTCGCCGCGCTCTCGGTCCCGGGCGGCCTCTTCCTCACCGTCGCCGGCGGCTTCCTCTTCGGCACTTGGCTCGGCGGCCTCTGCACCCTCATCGGCGCGACCATCGGCGCCAGCATCATCTTCCTCATCGCCCGCTCGAGCCTCGGCGACGCGTTGCGCCAGCGCGCCGGCCCCTTCCTGCGCCGGGTCGAGACCGGCTTCCGCGACAACGGCGCGAGCTATCTGCTCGTCCTGCGCCTGGTGCCGCTGTTCCCGTTCTGGCTGGTCAATCTGGTACCGGCATTCTTCGGCGTGAGCCTGCGCACCTTCGTGCTCTGCAGCTTCTTCGGCATGGCGCCGGGCAGCTTCGTCTATTCGAGCGTCGGCGCCGGCGCCGGCGCCTTGATCGAGCAGGGCCAGACGCCCGATCTGCACGTCATTTTCCAGCCGCGCCTGCTGCTGCCGCTGCTCGCGCTGGCGCTCCTGTCGCTGGTGCCGGTGATCTACAAATGGCACCAATCGCGCCGGCGACCCCGGGCGGCGCCGTGAGCGAGCGCCTCGACGTCGATGTCTGCGTCATCGGCGCGGGCTCCGGCGGGCTCTCCGTTGCCGCCGGCGCCTCGCAGCTCGGCATGAGCACGGTGCTGATCGAGCGCGGCCGGATGGGTGGCGATTGCCTCAATTACGGCTGCGTGCCGTCGAAATCGCTGCTCGCGGCGGCCAAGCGCGTCAAGGCGGCGCGCGGCAATGCCGCGTTCGGCCTGGGCGATGCGCCGCCCGCGGTCGATTTCGCCGCGGTGATGCGTCATGTGCAGCAGGTGATCGCCGCCATCGCGCCGCAGGATTTGGTCGAGCGCTTCACCGGCCTCGGCGTGCGCGTCATCGCCGGCTCGGCGCGGTTTTCGGGCCCGCGCGAGGTGACCGTCGGCGAGCATGCGATCCGCGCCCGCCGCATCGTCATCGCCACCGGCTCGGCGCCGGCGCTGCCGCCGATCCCGGGCCTCGCCGAGGTGCCGTTCCTGACCAATGAGACCGTGTTCGACGGAACCCGCCTGCCCGAGCACCTCATCGTCATCGGCTGCGGGCCCATCGGCATGGAGATGGCGCAGGCGCATCGGCTGCTGGGCGCGCGCGTCAGCGTGCTCGAGGCGGCGACGGCGCTGCCGAAGGACGATCCCGAGCTTGTCGCCCTGCTGGTCGAGCGCCTGCGCGCCGACGGCGTCGTCATCGAGGAGCGCGTCAGGATCCGGCGCGTCGAGCTGAGCGGCGGCGGCGTCGCGGCGGTGCTCGAAGACGGCGGCGCCGAGCGCCGCGTCGAGGGCTCGCACCTGCTCGTTGCCGCGGGGCGGCGCGCCAACCTCGCCGGACTCGATCTCGACAAGGCCGGCATCGCCACCAACGAGCGCGGCGGCCTCGTCGTCGACCGGCGGCTGCGCACCAGCAACCGCCGCGTCTATGCCGTCGGCGACGCCGCGGGCGGGCCGCAATTCACCCATGTCGCGGGGTATCACGCCGGCATCGTCATCCGCAACGCGTTGTTCCGGCTGCCCGCCAAGGTGAATTACCGCGCGCTCCCCTGGGTGACATATACCGATCCCGAGCTCGCCCAGGCGGGGATGACCGAGGCGGAGGCGATGCGCGCGCATCCCGGCGATGTACAGGTGCTGCGCTGGCCCTTCCACGAGAACGACCGCGCCCAGGCCGAGCGCGAGACGCAGGGGCTGGTCAAGGTGCTGGCGCGCCGCAACGGGCGGGTGCTCGGCGCGTCGATCCTCGGCGCGCATGCCGGCGAGCTGATCCAGAGCTGGTGCCTGGCGCTCAGCGGCAATCTCAAGCTCGCCACGCTCGCGGGGTTCATCGCCCCCTACCCGACGCTCGGCGAGGCGAGCAAGCGCGCCGCCGGCAGCTTCTTCACGCCGAAGCTGTTCAACGACCGCACGCGCCGCCTGCTGCGCCTGCTGGCCAAGCTCGGGTGACGGGACGATGACGGGTGCGGCATCATGAACCCTCGTCCGACCCCCGCCGCCGGCGTCGCGCTGCCATGACCGGCGACAGCGTCGCGCTTCCGCCCTTCCTGCGCGGCCTCTCCGCGCGGCTTCTCATGCTCACCGTGATCTTCGTGATGGTGAGCGAGGCGCTGATCTTCGCGCCGTCGATTGCGCGCTTCCGGCTCAACTACCTCCAGGGAAAGATCGCGGATGCGCATCTTGCCATCCTCGCGCTCGAGGCGACGCCGGACAATATGGTAAGCGAGCCGCTGGCGCGCGAGCTGCTGGGACATGTCGGCGCCTATGGCATCGTGCTGCACAAGCCGACGGCGACGCTGATGCTCGATGCCGGCGGCGCGCCGCGCCTCGACGCCGCCTTCGATCTGCGCGATGCCGGCGTCGCGCGGCTGATTGCCGATGCGGTGATGGCGCTGGAACAGAGGCAGAACCGCATCTTGCGCGTGCTCGACATCTCGCCCAAGGATCCCAACATCGTCGTCGAGGTCATCATCGACGAGGCGCCGATGCGGGCGGCCATGCTGATCTTTGGCCGCCGCATCCTGGAGATGTCGATCGTCATCTCCCTGATCACCGCGGCGCTGCTCTACCTCGCGCTGCAATGGCTGCTGCTGGCGCCGCTGCGCCGGCTCACCCAGAGCATGGTGTCGTTCCGCGCCGATCCCGAGGACGAGGCGCGCGCCGTCCTGCCGTCGCGCCGCGGCGACGAGATCGGCCTGGCGCAGCGCGAGCTCGCCGCCATGCAGGAGACGGTGCGCCAGGCGCTGCGCCACAATGCGCGGCTGGCGGCGCTTGGCACCGCGGTCGCCAAGATCAGCCACGACCTCCGCAACATCCTGTCGACCGCGCGGCTGATGTCGGACAGCCTCGCCGACAGCGAGGTGCCCGAGGTGAAGCGCGTGACGCCGCGGCTTCTCGCCGCCATGGACCGCGCCGTGGCGCTGTGCGCGCGCACGCTCAGCTATACGCGCGAAGGCGCGCCGCCGGTCAGCCGCTCGCGCTTCGCGCTCGCCGGGCTGATCGAGGAGATCGCCGAGCTGGTCGAGCCCAAGAGCGAGGACGGCGCCCGCCTCGTCGATGCGGTGCCGCCGACGTTGATGGTCGATGCTGATCGCGAGCAGCTCTTTCGTGTCATCCTCAACCTCGCGCGCAACGCCATCGAAGCCGGTGCCCGCCGGGTCACCGTCGGCGCCCGCTGCGAGTCCGAAGCGACCATCATCGAAGTCGCCGATGACGGGCCGGGCCTGGCGCCCAAGGCGCGCGACAATCTGTTCCGGCCGTTCGCCGGCTCGGCGCGGCCGGGCGGTACCGGCCTCGGCCTTGCCATCGCGCGCGAGATCTTGCGCGCCCATGGCGGCGACATCGCGCTTGCCGACAGCACGGCCTCGGGCACGGTGTTCTCGCTCCGTCTGCCGGCGGCCGATACCGGCGGCGCGAGCGAGCATCCGGCGGCGGCCGACGCGCGGGCGGCGCAGTAGCCCGCCGGCACCAAGAGGCGCTTGAGCGGCGGGGCGGAGCTCGCCCATCGCGTTGGCGTCACAGCGAGAGCAAGCGATCGAGGAGCGCCGCGTCGGATTTCAGCGTTGCAGCAGACCCGGTGAAGCGCACGGTCCCTTTCTCCAATACGTAGACGCGGTCGGCGAGCGCCAGAGAGAAATCGACGCCCTGTTCGGCGAGCAGGATGGTCAGGCCCTGCGTCTTCAGCTCGCGGATCTTGACGAGGAGCGCTTCCACCACGAGCGGCGCGAGCCCTTCCGAGGGCTCGTCGAGCAACAGGAGATCGGGATTGCCCATGAGGGTGCGGGCGATGGTCAGCATTTGCTGCTCGCCGCCCGAGAGGAACCCTCCCTGCCGGTCGCGCAGCGCCGCGAGCACGGGAAAGAGCTCGAACACCGTGTCGATCGTCCAACGGCCCGGCCGCGCCGCGGCACGTTGGGCAACGTCGAGGTTCTCCCACACCGAGAGTTCGGCGAAGATGCGACGGTCCTCCGGCACGAAGCCGATCCCGGCGCGGGCGATGCGATGGGGCGGCCGGCCGGTGATGTCGCGGGATTTGAAGCGAACGCGGCCGGCACTCGGCGGTGTCAGGCCCATCACCGAACGCATCGTGGTGGTCTTGCCGACGCCGTTGCGGCCGAGCAGGCAGACGCACTCGCCCTCCTTCACTTCGAGCGAGATGCCGAACAGCACCCGGCTGAGCCCATAGGCGGTGTGAACCTCCTCGAGCTCGAGCAGCGCGCTCATGGCGCGCCGCCGAGATAGATGCGCCGCACCTCGGCATCGGCACGCACCGCCGCCGGGTTGCCCGCGGCGATGATGCGTCCCTGGTGCATCACCGCGATCTTGTGCGCGATCGAGAACACCACGGCCATGTCGTGCTCGGTGAAGAGCAGCGTGAGCCCGCGCTCGTGGGCGATGCGCTCGAGCAGCGCGATCGCCTCATGCGTCTCACTCGCCGACATGCCCGCGGTCGGCTCGTCGAGGAGCAGGATCTTGGGGTCGCTGGCGAGCGCGATGCCGAGCTCGATCTGCTTTTGATTGCCGTACGACAAGGTGCCGGCGACCGCCTGCGCCTGGTCGCCGAGGCCGATCGAGGCGAGCAACTGCTGGCTTTCCTCGCGACAAAGGGCGGCGGAGCGCGACCAGAAATCCCGACCGCGTCCGCGATGGGCGAGCAAGGCGGCCTGTACGTTCTCGAACACGGTGAGCTTGGGAAAGATGTTGGCACGCTGGAACGAGCGCCCCATGCCCAGGCCGCAGATCCGGTGCGGCGGCACGCCGGTGATGTCGCGCCCGTCGAGCAGCACCTGGCCGGCGGTCGGCCGCAGATGTCCGGTGATGAGGTTGAAGAGCGTCGACTTGCCCGCACCGTTCGGTCCGATGACCGCGGCGATCTCGCCTTCGGCGACGGCGAGATCGACCCCGGCCACGGCGCGAAAGCCGGCGAAGGACTTGCTGAGGCCGCGTATCTCAAGCACGGCGCGTCGCCAGGCGATGGCGGAGGTAGCGATAGCCGGCGACGATGCCGCCGACGATGCCGCCGGGGAAGGTGAAGAGCAGCACCAGCAGGATGAGGCCGAGCACGAGCGACCAGTACTCGGTGTAGGAGGTGATCTGCTGGTTGAGGAGGACGAGCGCCGCGGCGCCGACCGGAGGTCCCCAGAAATGCTCCATGCCGCCGAGGATGGCCATGATCATCACCTCGGCCGATTTCGGCCAGTAGACGAAGTCGGCGAAGACGCCGCGGTTGGAGATGCCGAAGAGCGCGCCGGCGATGCCGGCGAAACCTCCGGCGAAGACGAAGGCGGCGAGCTCGTAAGCGCGGACGTTGACGCCGATGAATGCCGCGCGCTCCGGGTTCTCGCGGATCGCCGTCAGCATGCGGCCGAAGGGCGAGCCGATGATCCGCCGTATCGCCGCCAGCGACAGCGCCACCAGCACGAGCGTCAGCAGGTAGAATTGGCCGCCGATGCGCAGGCCGTGGAAGCCGGGGATGGCGGACATCCAGTCGAGATCGGGATAGGGCACCTCCGGCAACCCCTGATCGCCGCCGGTGACGTCGTTCCAGGTGAAGCAGATCGCCCAGACGATTTGCGAGAAGGCGAGCGTCAGCATGGCGAAGTAGATCCTGATGAGGCGCACGCAGAAGAAGCCGGCAACGAGCGCGAAACCGGCGGCGCCGAGCGCCGCGGCAGGCAGGGCCAACGAGAACGGCACGCCATAGGTCTTCATCAGGATGCCGCAGACATAGGCGCCGATGCCGAAATAGGCGACGTGGCCGAAGGAGACGAGGCCGGTGGTGCCGAGCAGGAGGTTGAGGCTCACGGCGAAGAGGGCATCGATCGCGATCAGCGTGCCGAGGAGGATGTCGTAGCGCGAGCCGAGCCAGGGAATGGCGGCCGCCGCCAGGAAGACGACGAGCGTCCATGGGATGCGCCGGAAGAGAGCACCGCCGCGCCCCGTCATCGGAGCGGACGGCCGAAGAGGCCCCAGGGGCGGACGATCAGGACCACCGCCATCAGCACGAAGACGGAGAAGAGCGAGAAGCCCGGAAGGATCAGGATGCCGAAGGAGAGCACCTGGCCGTAGATCATCGAGCCCCAGAATGTCCCCCAGAAGGAGCCGAGCCCGCCGATCACCACGACGATGAACGCATCGACGATGATCGAGACGTCCATGCCGGGCACGATGCTCTGGATCGGCGTGACGAGAGCGCCGGCGAGGCCGGCGAGGAACGAGCTCATGACGAACATGCCGGTATAGATCAGGCCGACATTGGCGCCGAGCGCGCCCAGCATCTCGCGGTCAAGCGCCGCCGCCCGCACCAGGCGCCCGGCGGCGCTGCGCGTCAGGACGAGCCAGACCGCGACGGCGATCGCCGGGCCGATCAGGATGATGAAGAGATTGTAGCCCGGAAGCGTGGTGCCGAAGACGTCGAGGCCCCAGGCGAGGATGGGCGGCCGCGACACCGAGAGTTGCTGCGTCCCCCACACCGCCTTGACTGCATCGCCGAGGATCAGCACCAGCGCGTAAGTGAACAGCAGCTGGTAGAGCTCCTCTCGGCCGTAGAGAAAGCGCAGCAGGAGGCGTTCGACGATGCCGCCCAAGAGTGCCACGCCGAGCGCTGCCGCGAGCGCCGCCAACCAGAAGCTGTCCAGCGCGGGTGTGAGCCACTGCGTCATCTGCCAGGCGAGATAGGCGCCGATCATGTAGAAGGAGCCATGCGCGAAGTTGAGTACGCGCATTACGCCGAAGACGAGGGACAGGCCCGAGGCGATGAGAAACAGGAACATCGCCGTACTGAGCCCGCCCAGGAACTGGCCGAAGAAGAAAGAAGCTTGCATCCTGGTCAGCTTCCGCCACGCCGGCCTGCCGCCGAAGCGCCCGCTTCGTGCGGCACGCCCGCGGCCGGCGCGCCGGCGCGCCCGGCATCCGGTTGAACCAGCATCTGCGCTTAGCGCGGCGTCGCCGTCAGTTCGTCAACGGTCCCTGATCGATGTATCTGGGGTTCTTCATGATGGCGAACGGGAAGTGCTCGTCCTTGACCATCTCGCCCCAAAACTCCCCCATCGCGGTCTCGTGGGTGTCGGCGTTGAAGGTGCGTTGGCCGACCGGCGTGTCGAAGGTGAGGCCGAGGAGCGCCTTAGCCACAGCGTCCGAATTCGTGTCGCCGGCCTTTTTGATGCCCTCGGCGAGGGCGGACACGGCGACGTAGCCCATGATCGCCCAGCCCGACGCGTAGGGTTCCTTGGTGAAGGCCTTCAGGCGCTCGACAAACGCCTTGTGCTCCGCCGGCTCGCCCACCGGCCAGATGACGGGATCGTAGGCGTCGGCCCAGATCCCATAGGGATAATCGGCGCCGAGCGTCGTGGCCACGTCGGTCGCGCCGACCTCGCCGCTGTCGACCAGCCGGTTGTTGACCGCCTTGAAGTAGCCCAGCGGCGCCGCCTGCTTGACCAAGGTCACGAAATCACCGCCATAGACGTCGCAGAAGATGGCGTCCGGGCGCTTCGCCATCTGCGCGGTGATGAAGGGGGTGAAATCGCTCTGACCGAGCTTCGGCCATTGCTGGTCCACGATCTCGATGTCCGGACGTGCCTTCTTGATATAGGTGACGAAGGCGGCCACGGCATCGCGGCCGTAGGCATAGTCCGGCGCGATGGTGGCGACGCGCTTCACGTCCTTCCACCCCGCGATGACAGACGCGCCGCTGCTGCCGTCGATGTCGGTATTGGAGGCGAGGCGGAAGATATAGGGATGCAGGTTTTTTGGCGAGGTGAGCTGCACCGTCTTCGACGACGGCGCGATGAAGACGATCTTGTTCTCCTTGGCGATGGTCGACACCGCCGGCGCTTCGGCGGAGGTGAGCGTTCCCACCAGGAAATCGACGTTGTCCTTGATGATCAGTTCGCGAGCAAGGCGCACCGCCTCGTCGGCACTGGCCTTGCTGTCGCGCTCCAGGAGCTCGAGTTTACGGCCGAGCACGCCGCCTTTGGCATTGATCTCCGCCACCGCCATTTCGGCGCCTTTGGTCATCGGCACGCCATAGACCGATGCCGGGCCGGACAGCGGCATGGGATAGCCGATCTTGATGGTGGTTTCGGCGGCAGCGGCGAATGGCAGGAGACATGCCACAACGCATGCCACCGCCATGATGCGGTACGTCGACATTCCGTCCTCCCTGTTCCCGAGCGCTCGCCTGATCTTTGCCGGGCGTTAGGGGCCGACGACGGTCGTGCCATCGGCGGCGGCGTCTCGTTATGCAGGAATGGTCGGTCTCCGGGCCGGGTCCTGTCAAGCGTCACCGACAGTCTCGCGATCGCGAACGTCGGTGCCGTCGAACTTCGGCTTCGAGCGGACACGTCGCCAGGAGTGCTGCGGATCGTTAAGATGCTCTCCGGCTTCGCCGCGGAACAGGAACGGAAATTTTGCGATTGGTCGATAGCGGGCAACCACAACAGCCTGGCCCAGCCTCTGGTCTGCTCGACCTCGCTCGGCTCGACGCGGCGCTCGGCTGGATCGATGCGCACACCTTGCCGCTGGCCACCGAGCTTGTCCGTGTCGCGGACGCCGTGGGAAGGGTCCTGGCCGCACCGGTCGCGGCGATTGCCGACATCCCGTCCTTCGATCGCGCCGGCGTTGACGGCATCGCCCTGCGCGCCGAGGAGACGGTCGGCGCCAGCGCTTACAATCCGCTGAGCTTCAGATTGATCGCGGCGGGCGAGATGTTGCCGCTCGCCGGCGCGGCGCGGGTCAATGCCGGCGAGAAGCTGCCCGGCGGCGCCGACACCGTCATTCCGCTCGATCATGCGGCGCCGGAGATCGCTGGCGCCTGCGAGATCGTCGAGGCGGTGGCGCCGGGCAGCGGGATCGAGGGTCGCGCCAGCCATGTCGCCCAGGGCACGACGCTGCTGGCGGCGGGACGACGGCTCCGCCCTTGCGATATCGGCCTGCTGGCTGCGGCCGGGATCGCGCGGATCTCCCTGGTCCGGCGGCCGGCGGTGCGCGCGGTGCTGACCGGCCGCGGCTTGATCGAGCCGGACGGGGCTTCAGCTGCCGGCAGCGTCTGCGACGCCGATGGGCCGCTCCTGCGGGCGCTGGTCGAGCGCGACGGCGGAATTCTGGCGGATCTTCGCCGCATTGGTCGCGATCGGAGCGCGCTCGCCGATGCGCTCGCCGCGCCGGGGCCGGATATCATCCTGGTGGCTGGCGGCACGGGAAAGGGCACGGATGATGGCGCGCCCGCGGCACTTGCCGAAGCCGGCGAGCTGGTCCTTCACGGCGTCGCGGTCTATCCAGGCGAGTCGACCGGCATGGGGCGCGTGGGCGGCGGCGTTCCGGTCTTTCTGCTGCCCGGCGCGCCGGCGGCGTGCCTGTGGGGATATGAATTGTTCGCCGGCAGGGCGGTTCGCCGCCTTGCCGGCCGTGATCCCGCACTGCCCTTTCGCTCACAGGTGATGCGCATGCGGCGCAAGCTGGTGTCGCGTATCGGAATGACGGAGATCTGCCCGGTGCGACGCATCGACCATGATACCGTGGAGCCGATCGGGTCCTTCGCCGAGGCGGGTCTCATGGCGGCGGCGCAGGCGGACGGCTTCGTCATCCTGTCGGAGGGCAGCGAAGGCATTGCCGCCGGAGCCACTGTCACGGTCTATCTGCAGGACGAACAGGGCGGCGCGACATCCGCGACATCCGGCGCCACGCCATGACCGAGATCGAAGACGCCCTCGCCCGCCTGGCCCGCCAGGAGCAGTTTCTCGAGGTCGTCAGCAGCGAGCAGGCGAGCCAGCGCTTTCACCGGCACCTCAAGCTGCGCCCGCTCGGCAGCGAGCCGGTCGCCCTGTCGCAGGTCCTGGGCCGCATCGTGGCGAAAGCGGTTGTCGCCGATATCGACGTGCCCGGCTTCGACCGGGCGAGCGTTGACGGGTTTGCCATCCGCGCCAGCGACACCGTCGGCGCCAGCGAGCAGGCGCCGAAGGTTCTGCGGCTGAACGCCGAAATCCTCACCCCCGGCACCGCGCCGCGCCTCCCGGTCGCGCCCGGCGTCGCGACGCTGATCGCGACCGGCGGCATGGTGCCGCGCGGCGCTGACGCGATCATCATGATCGAGCACACCGAGGCGCGCGAGGCCGAAGGCGGAACGCTGATCGAGATCCGCCGCGCTGCCGCGCCCGGGCAGTTCATCGCGTTTGCCGGCAGCGATCTCGCGCGCGGCGAGACCGTGCTGCGCGCGGGCCGGGTGCTGACCTCGCGCGAGATCGGCATGCTGGCGGCGGTCGGCTGCGCCACCGTCGAGGTCTATCGCAAGCCGCTCGTGGCGATCATTTCGACGGGCGACGAGATCGTCGCGCCCGGCAAGCCGCTCCGCCCGGGCGCCGTCTACGATTCGAACGCGGCGATCCTCGCCGCCGCGGTCGAGGAGGCGGGCGGCATCGCCAAGCCGTTCGGCATCGGTCCCGATGACGAGGTCGTGCTGTCGCGGCTGATCGATGAGGGCCTTGCGGCGTGCGACATGGTGCTCATGTCGGGCGGCACCTCGAAGGGCGCCGGCGATCTTTGCTACCGCGCCGTTTCCCTCTTCGGCGATCCCGGCATCGTCGTCCATGGCGTCGCGCTGAAGCCGGGCAAGCCGCGTCTGCCTCGCGGTCACGCGCGGCAAGCCGGTCGTCGTCCTGCCGGGTTTCCCGACCTCGGCGATCTTCACCTTCCATGAATTCGTGGCGCCGGTGATCCGCGCCTTTGCCGGACTGCCGCCGGAGGAAATCGAGCGGGCGGCGGCGACGCTGCCGCTGCGCGTCGCCTCGGAGCGCGGCCGGACCGAGTTCATGATGGTGTCGCTGGCGCGGCGCGAGGACGGCACGCTTGCCGCCTACCCGATCGCCAAGGGCTCGGGCGCGGTCACCGCATTCAGCGAGGCCGACGGTTTCATCGCCATCGGCCGGCAGGTGGAGAGCCTGGCGGCAGGCACCGCGGTCGAGGTCCAGCGCATCGGACGCGCGCAGCGCCTCGCCGATCTCGCGATCATCGGCAGCCACTGCATCGGGCTCGATGTGCTGATCGCGCGGCTCCAGGCCGAGGGGATCTCGGTCAAGCTGCTCAATGTCGGCAGTACGGGTGGGCTGGCTGCCGCCAAGCGCGGCGAGTGCGACATCGCTCCGATCCATCTCATGGATCCCGCGACGGGCGAGTACAACCGTCCCTTCCTGACCCCGGAGCTCGCGCTGATACCAGGCTATCGCCGGCTTCAGGGGATCGTGTTCCGCCAAGGCGATCGCCGCTTTGCGGGTCGCTCGGCGCCAGAGGCCGTCGCGGCCGCGCTCGCCGATCCCGATTGCATCATGGTCAATCGCAACGCCGGCAGCGGCACGCGCATCCTGACCGACCGCGCGCTCGCCGGCGCCAAGCCTCAGGGCTATTGGTCGCAGCCCAAATCCCACAACGCCGTTGCCGTCGCCGTCGCGCAGCATCGGGCCGATTGGGGCGTGGCGATCGAGAGCGTCGCCCGCCGCTATGATTTGGGCTTCATCCCGATGCAGGACGAGCACTATGATTTCGTGGCACCGAAAGCGCGGCTCCAGCGCCTGCCGGTTCAGCGGTTTCAGGCGCTGCTCGAGGACGAAGCCGTGAAGGAATCGCTCCGGGCCCTCAATTTCACGATTTGACGGGGCAGGGGCGAGGGTTAGGGGAAGCGCCGGAGCCGCATGATCGACAAGCTTGAATATCTCATCGCGCTGGCGCGCGAACAGCATTTCGGCCATGCGGCCGAGGCGTGCGGCGTGACGCAACCGACCTTTTCGGCGGGGATCAAGCAGCTCGAGGAGACGCTCGGCGTGCTCCTCGTCCACCGCGGCTCGCGCTTCCACAGCTTCACCCCGGAGGGCGAGCGCGTCCTCGACTGGGCGCGCCGCATCGTTGGCGATTCGCGCGCGATGCAGCAGGAGGTGCGCGCGCTCAAGCAGGGGCTCACCGGCCATATCAAGATTGCCGCCGTGCCGACCGCGCTCGCCATCGTGGCGGCGCTGACGACACCCTACCGCGCGCGCCATCCGAACGTCTCCTTCACGATCCTGTCGCGCACCTCGATCGAGATCCTGGGGCTGCTCGAGAATCTCGAGATCGATGCCGGCGTCACCTATCTCGACAACGAGCCGCTCGGCCATGTGCGCTTCCTGCCGCTCTATCACGAGCGCTACCGGCTGCTCACCGCCCCGGACAGCCCGCTCGGCGACCGCGATAGCGTCACCTGGGCCGAGGTCGGGCAGATCCCGCTCTGCCTGCTGACCCCCGACATGCAGAACCGCCGCATCATCGACCGCTATCTCCGCTCGGCCGGCTGCGAGCCCGCGCCGACGCTGGAATCGGATTCCATGATCGTGCTGTTCTCGCATATCCGGACCGGGCGCTGGGCCGGGGTGATGCCGGCGAAGCTCGCGGAGACGCTGGGCCTCATGGACACCATCCGCGCCATCCCGATCGTCGGGCCGGAGCCCTATCCGACCATCGGCCTGGTGGTGCCGCAGCGCGAGCCGATGACCCCGCTGACCGCTGCCCTGGTGGCCGAGGCGAAGCGCGTCGCGCCGAGTCTTGAGGCAGAATAACTAACTGAAATATAATGATAAACCTAAGATCTCGATAGAAATTTTCTATCGCCGAACGGGACTGCTTTATTGATAGTTCATCCGTGCGCTCGCAAGGTGTGCTGGGCATTTTGGCAACCCGGCGGATCGCGCATGCGAGGCGAGACCTGGAACAAGGAACGCGCTGAGGCGATCATTGCGGCACATGTCGCCATGGCGGGCGCCGCGCTGCCGATCCTCCACGCGCTGCAGGAAGCGTTCGGCTTTGTCCCCGAGGATGCCATCCCGCTGGTCGCTGAGGCGCTCAACCTCACCCGGGCGGAGGTGCACGGGATCGTCACCTTCTATCACGATTTCCGCCGCGCGCCGCCGGGCCGGCATGTGCTGCGGCTTTGCCGCGCCGAGGCCTGCCAGTCGATGGGCGCCGACGCGCTCGCCGCTCATGCACAAACCCGGCTCAGCGCAAGCTGGGGCGACACCACCAGCGACGGCGCGCTGACGCTGGAGCCGGTCTATTGCCTGGGCCTGTGCGCCTGCGCGCCGGCCGGAATCCTCGATGGCAGGCCGGTCGGCCGCCTCGACCGCGCGCGCCTGGACGCGCTGCTGGATGGAGCGCGGCGATGAGCGCGCGCGTCTATGTCCCGCGCGATTCCGGCGCGCTCGCCGTCGGCGCCGACGAGGTCGCGGCGGCGCTCGCCGCGCGCGGCGCGGATCCGGAGCCTCCCGCTCGAGATCGTGCGGACGGGATCGCGCGGCCTCTATTGGCTCGAGCCGATGGTCGAGATCGCGACGCCGCAAGGGCGCATCGCCTATGGTCCGGTCGACCCGGGCGATGTCGCGGGGCTGCTGGCGGCGGGACTGCTCGAGGGCGGCGCGCATCCCTTGCGGATCGGACGCCCGGAAGAGGTGCCGTTCCTGGCGCGGCAGACGCGCCTCACCTTCGCCCGCTGCGGCATCACCGATCCGCTGTCGATCGCCGATTACCGCGCCCATGGCGGTTGGCGCGGGCTCGACCGCGCCATCGGCCTGGGCCCGGCGGCGATCGTCGAGGAGCTGATCCAATCCGGCCTGCGCGGCCGCGGCGGCGCGGGATTCCCGACCGGCATCAAATGGCGCACCGTGCTCCAGACCGAGAGCGCGCAGAAATACGTGGTCTGCAACGCGGATGAGGGCGATTCCGGGACCTTCGCCGACCGCATGATCATGGAAGGCGATCCCTTCCTGCTGATCGAGGGAATGACCATCGCCGGCATCGCGGTGGGGGCGAGCAAAGGCTTCGTCTACATCCGCTCGGAATATCCTCACGCCATCGCGGCGATGGCGGCGGCGATCGCCGCTTCGCGCCGGGATCGCTGCCTCGGCACAGGCATCGCCGGCTCCGCTTACGATTTCGACATCGAGATCCGCGCCGGCGCCGGCGCCTATGTCTGCGGCGAGGAGACCGCGCTGCTCGACAGCCTCGAAGGCAAGCGCGGCATGGTGCGCGCCAAGCCGCCGCTGCCGGCGCATCGCGGCCTCTTCGGTCGGCCGACGGTCATCAACAATGTGATATCGCTCGCCTCGGCGCCGGCCATCCTGTCCGAGGGCGCGGCGTTCTATCGCGATTTCGGCATGGGGCGCTCGCGCGGCACCATGCCGATCCAGCTCGCCGGCAATGTGCGGCGCGGCGGCTTGTTCGAAGCCGCTTTCGGCATCACGCTGGGCGATCTCGTCGACGACATAGGCGGCGGCACCGTCAGCGGCCGCCTGGTGCGCGCGGTCCAGGTCGGCGGTCCCCTCGGGGCCTATTTCCCGCGCGGGCTCTTTGACACCCCCTTCGATTACGAGGCGTTTGCCGCGCGCGACGGGCTCATCGGGCATGGCGGCATCGTCGTCTTCGACGACACCGTCGACATGGCGCGCCAGGCGCGCTTCGCGATGGAGTTCTGCGGCATCGAATCCTGCGGCAAATGCACTCCTTGCCGCATCGGCTCGACCCGCGGGGTCGAGGTGATCGACCGCATCATCCGCGGCGAGGAGCGCGCGGCGAACCTCGCGCTGATCGAGGATCTCTGCCACACGATGAAACTGGGATCGCTCTGCGCGCTCGGCGGCTTCACGCCCTTCCCCGTGATGAGCGCGCTGCGGCATTTTCCCGAGGATTTCGGCGCAAGCCCCCGGCTTGCCGCCGCTGAATAAGGAAAGGCGCCATGCCGCTCGTAAGCGAAACCGATTATGGCACGCCCCGCTCGACAGCGGAGAAGACCGTGACCTTGACCATCGACGGCGTGCCCGTCACCGTGGCCGAAGGCACCTCGATCATGCGGGCGGCGATGGCCGCCGGCATCAAGGTGCCGAAGCTCTGCGCCACGGATTCCATCGACGCTTTCGGCTCATGCCGGCTCTGCCTGGTCGAGATAGCGGGCCGCGCCGGCACGCCGGCCTCCTGCACCACGCCGGTGGCGGCCGACCTCGTCGTCTCAACCCAGAGCGAGCGGCTGAAGCGGCTGCGGCGCGGGGTGATGGAGCTCTACATCTCCGATCATCCGCTCGACTGCCTCACCTGCGCCGCCAATGGCGATTGCGAGCTGCAGGACATGGCGGGCGCGGTGGGCTTGCGCGAGGTGCGCTACGGCTTCGAGGGCGAGAACCATCTCACGGCGCAGAAGGATGAATCGAATCCCTATTTCACCTTCGATCCCGCCAAGTGCATCGTCTGCTCGCGCTGCGTCCGCGCCTGCGAGGAAGTGCAGGGCACCTTCGCGCTGACCATCGACGGGCGCGGCTTCGCCTCCACGGTCTCGGCCGGCATGGCCGAGACCTTCCTCGAATCGGAATGCGTCTCGTGCGGCGCCTGCGTGCAGGCCTGTCCCACGGCGACGCTGATGGAGAAATCTGTCATCGATATCGGCCAGCCCGAGCATTCCGTCGTCACCACCTGCGCCTATTGCGGCGTCGGCTGCAGCTTCAAGGCCGAGATGCGCGGCGAAGAGCTCGTCCGCATGGTCCCTTACAAGGACGGCAAGGCCAATCACGGCCATTCCTGCGTCAAGGGCCGCTTCGCCTGGGGCTATGCCACCCACCGCGACCGGATCCTGAAGCCGATGATCCGCGAGCGGATCACCGATCCCTGGCGCGAGGTGAGCTGGGAGGACGCGATCGGAGCGCGTCGCTTCCGAGTTCCACCGCATCCAGACGACCTATGGCCGCGGCGCCGTCGGCGGCATCACCTCGTCGCGCTGCACCAATGAGGAGACGTTCCTCGTCCAGAAGCTGGTGCGCGCCGGGTTCGGCAACAACAACGTCGATACCTGCGCCCGGGTCTGCCACTCGCCGACGGGATACGGCCTCAGCACGACCTTCGGCACCTCGGCCGGCACGCAGGATTTCGACTCGGTCGAGCAGGCCGATGTCGTGCTGGTCATCGGCGCCAACCCGACCGACGGCCATCCGGTCTTCGCCTCGCGGCTGAAGAAGCGGCTGCGCCAGGGCGCGAAGCTCATCGTCATCGATCCCCGGCGCATCGATCTCGTCCGCACGCCGCATGTGGAAGCGGCCTTCCACCTGCCGCTGCAGCCCGGGACGAATGTGGCCGTGCTGACGGCCCTGGCGCATGTGATCGTCACCGAAGGCCTGGTCGACGAGGCCTTCGTGCGCGAGCGCTGCGAGCTCGACGAGTTTGCCGAGTGGGCAGCTTTCGTCGCCGAGGAGCGCAACAGCCCGGAGGCGGTCGAGAACGTCTCGGGCGTTCCGGCCGAGCTCATCCGCGCCGCCGCGCGGCTTTATGCCACCGGCGGCAATGCGGCGATCTATTACGGCCTCGGCGTCACCGAGCACAGCCAAGGCACGACGGCGGTCATGGCGATCGCGAACCTTGCGATGGCGACCGGCAATATCGGCCGGCCGGGGGTCGGCGTGAACCCGCTGCGGGGCCAGAACAACGTGCAGGGCTCCTGCGACATGGGCTCGTTCCCGCACGAGTTCTCGGGCTACCGCCATGTCTCCGACGACGCGACGCGCGCCATGTTCGAATCGCTGTGGGGCGTGGCGCTCGACGCCGAGCCGGGCTTGCGCATTCCGAACATGCTCGACGCCGCGGTCGACGGCTCCTTCAAAGGCCTCTACATCCAGGGCGAGGACATCGCGCAATCGGACCCGGATACCCGCCACATCGCCGCCGGCCTCTCGGCGATGGAGTGCGTGGTCGTCCAGGATCTCTTCCTGAACGAGACGGCGAATTTCGCGCATGTCTTCCTGCCGGGATCGACCTTCCTCGAGAAGGACGGGACCTTCATCAACGCCGAGCGGCGCATCAACCGCGTCCGCAAGGTGATGGCGCCGCGCGCCGGGTTGGCGGATTGGGAGATCACGGTCGAGATCGCCGCGGCGATGGGCTTCACCATGCGCTATGGCCATCCTTCCGAGATCATGGACGAGATTGCGCGGCCTGACCCCGACCTTCGCCGGCGTGTCCTACGACATGCTCGAGACCCGCGGCTCCGTGCAGTGGCCGTGCAACGAGAAGGCGCCCGAAGGCACGCCGGTCATGCATATGAACGGTTTCGTGCGCGGGCTCGGCAGGTTCGTCGTCACCGAGTATGTGCCGACAGACGAGCGCACCGGACCGCGCTTTCCGCTCCTCCTCACCACCGGGCGCATCCTCAGCCAATACAATGTCGGTGCGCAGACGCGGCGGACCGGCAATGTTGTCTGGCACGAGGAGGACCGTCTCGAAATCCATCCGCACGACGCCGAGCAGCGCGGCATTCGCGACGGCGATTGGGTCAGGCTCGCCAGCCGCGCCGGCGCGACCAGCCTGCGCGCCCGCATCACCGATCGCGTCGCCCCGGGCGTCGTCTATACGACGTTCCATCACCCGATGACCCAGGCGAACGTCGTCACGACCGACTATTCGGATTGGGCGACGAACTGCCCGGAATACAAGGTCACCGCGGTGCAGGTCGCGCCCTCGAACGGTCCCACGGAATGGCAGCAGAGCTATCAGGAGCTCACGAAAAAGAGCCGCCGCATCCAACCGCCGGTGGAGGCCGCGGAGTAATGAGCCTGCCGTTGCCCCCGTCGGTTCGCCGCGTCGCGCGTGCTTCGTGGCGCGCTGGAGACGCTACGACCGGCGAGCGGGCGATCCCCGAGGAGACGGCGATCGCCTTCACCTACAACCGGTCCTCGCACGCCGTGATGATGGCGACGCCGGCCGACCTCGAGGATTTCGCCATCGGCTTCAGCCTGTCCGAGGGCATCATCACGGCGCCCGAGGAGATCGAGGAGCTCGACGTGGTGTCGGGCGAGGACGGCATCGAGCTCAGGATGTCGATCGCGCCCCCGCAGGGCGACGCCTTCCATGACCGGCGGCGTTATCTCGCCGGGCCGACCGGCTGCGGCCTTTGCGGCATCGAGAGCCTGGCGGAAGCCATGCGTCCGCCGCGGCGCGTCACCAGCGAGCTCAGGCTCTCGACCGCGGCGATCGGCGCAGCGCTCGCTGCCTTGCCGTTGCGCCAGGTCCTCAATCAGCAGACCCGCGCCGTCCATGCCGCCGCCTATTGGGAGGCCGGCGCCGGGCTGGTCGCGCTGCGCGAGGATGTCGGGCGTCACAATGCGCTCGACAAGCTGGCCGGCGCGCTGGCGCGCGCCTCGGTCTCCGGCTCGCGCGGGATCGTCCTGCTGACCAGCCGGGTCTCGGTCGAGATGGTGCAGAAGGCGGCCGTCATGGGAGCACCGGTCATTGTCGCCGTCTCCGCTCCGACGGCCTTGGCGGTGCGCGTCGCCGAGGCGGCCGGCATCACGCTGGTCGCGGTTGCGCGCGATGACGGCTTCGAGGTCTTCGCCCATGGCGAGCGGATCGACAGGCACGCGGCCGAGCATGTCGCCTGACAAGCTGGTCTATATGGCGAACCAGATCGGCAAGTACTTCGCCGCCCAGGGCGAGGAGAAGGCGGTCGCCGGCATCGCCAATCACTTGGTGAAATTCTGGGATCCCCGGATGCGGTCGACGATGCTCGCGCATCTCGAGGCGGGCGGGGCCGGGCTCGATCCCCTCGTCCGCAAAGCAGTGGAAAGCCTGAAAGAGACCGCGGCTCGCCGCTGAGACTTGCCGGACCCCCCTGTGGCCGCCACACCGCCCCTTACCCGACTGAGTCGGACCCTGACGGCCGCCCGAGCCCAGGAGGGCGATTGACACCAGCCAAAGCCGCGGCTTAGGGTTACTTGTCTACTGGTTGGTCCAGCAGGCCAGTTAAACCCGGGCTCGTCGATGCCGAGACGTTCTCCTCAAGGAGTGGTGTTCGCCCCCCTGCCGGATATGCGGGGGAGCATCGTCAAGCGTACGGTGAAAGAGCAGATCAGCGATAAGCTGGCCTCGCACATCGCTTCGGGAATCCTGCAAGTGGGCGACGAGCTGCCGGGCGAGCGCGAGCTGGCGGCGGCCTTCTCGGTGAGCCGCGAATCCGTGCGCAGCGCCATCCAGGACCTGGCGTCGCGCGGGCTGGTGGAGGTGTCGCACGGCGCCCGCACGCGCGTCGTCAGGGCGGAGGGCGCGGTCCGCGAGCCTGGCATTGCCAACCCGCGCGCGGTGAACAGCTACGATCTCCGCTCCGTCCATGGCGCCCGGCTCCTTGCCGAACGGGCAGTCGTCGCCGAATCGGCCGAACGGATGGACCGCGAGACGCTGGACCGGCTCGAGGCCTCGTTGGCGGCGCAGAAACACTGCCTGAACGACCCCGTGCAGTTCCTGATCTGCGACCGGGAATTCCACTTCGCGATCTATCGCTGCGCGGCCAATCCGCTGCTGTCGGATTTCGTCATGGGTCTCTACACCTATCTGATGGAGCAGCGGCGCACCGCGGTGTCACAGCCCGGCGCGATTCTGCGCAGCTACCGGGACCACACCGAGATCATGGCCGGTCTGCGCGCGCGTGACGCTGCCGCCGTGGTCGCCGCCTTCGACCGCCATCTCGACCGCATCTACACGACCACGCGGGCCATTCTCGATGCCATCGGCGATCCCGTCGAAGGCTCGAGCCGTCTCAATACGCTCGATCAAACCGGAACTGACCGAGGAAACTAGCAGATGCACGTCCTGATCCTGGGGGCCGCCGGCATGATCGGCCGCAAGCTCGCCCAGCATCTGGCGCAGGCCGGAGCGCTCGGCGGCCGCGAGATCTCGGCGCTGTCGCTGGTTGACGTAACGCCGCCCGAACCGCCCGCCGGCTTCGGTGGCCGCGTGTCGGTGGCGAGCGCGGATATCGCCGACCCCGGCACCGCCGCGCGCTCCATCGCGGCGCGGCCCGACGTGATCTTTCATCTGGCGGCGATCGTCTCGGGCGAGGCCGAGGCCGATTTCGAGAAGGGCTATCGCATCAATCTCGATGGGACGCGGCATATCCTGGAGGCCGTCCGCCAGGAAGGGATGAAATCGGCCTATCGGCCGCGTCTCGTTTTCGCCTCGTCCATCGCGGTCTTCGGCGCGCCCTTTCCCGACGTGATCGGCGATGAATTCTTCACCACGCCGCTGACCAGCTACGGGACGCAAAAGGCGATGTCGGAGCTGCTGCTCGCGGATTATGCGCGACGCGGCTTTCTCGACGGCATCGCCATTCGGCTGCCGACGATCTGCGTCAGGCCCGGCAAGCCCAACAAGGCCGCGTCGGGGTTCTTCTCCAACATCCTGCGCGAGCCGCTCGCGGGGCAAGAGGCCGTGCTGCCGGTCGCCGCCGATGTCCGCCACTGGCATGCCAGCCCGCGCGCCGCGATCGGCTTCCTTGCGCATGCGGCGTCGATCGATCTGGCGCCGCTGGGCGCCAGGCGAGCGCTGACGATGCCCGGTCTGTCGGCGACGGTGGCGGAGCAGATCGAGGCGCTGCGCCGGGTCGCGGGCGACAGGGCGGTGCAGCTCATCCGCCGCGAGCCCGATCCCGTCATCGCCAAGATCGTCGCGGGCTGGCCCTGCGCCTTCGATGCGCGACGGGCGCTCGCGCTGGGATTCCGCCCCGATGCATCGTTCGACGAGATCATCCGCATCCATATCGAGGATGAGCTCGGCGGCCGTGTTCCGGTCCTGCACTGAGGCGGCCGGACCCATGACCATGCTGCTCGGGGCGATCGCGGACGATTTCACGGGAGCGACCGATCTGGCGAATACCCTGGTGCGCCGGGGCATGCGGACGGTGCAGCTCATCGGCGTCCCGGCGCGGCCGGCGCCCGAGGCGGCGGATGCGGTGGTGGTCGCGCTCAAGAGCCGCACCATTCCGGCGCTCGAGGCGGTCGCGCAGTCGCTCGCCGCACTCGTCTGGCTCAGCGCCGCGGGGGCGAAGCAGATCCTGTTCAAATACTGCTCGACCTTCGATTCGACCGACCAGGGCAATATCGGCCCGGTGGCGGACGCGCTGCTGGACGCGCTTGGCGCCGATTTCACCGTGTTCTGCCCCGCCTTTCCCGAGAACGGCCGGACGATCTATCAGGGATATCTCTTCGTCGGCGACGGGCTGCTGTCGGAATCCGGCATGCGCGATCACCCGCTGACGCCGATGCGCGACGCCAATCTGAGACGCGTGCTCGGCCGCCAGACGCCGCACAAGGTCGGGCTCGTGCCGCTGGCGACGGTGAGCCACGGGGCCACAGCGGTCCGTGCCGAGTTCGACCGGCTGCGCCGCGAGGGTTGCCGGCATGCCATCCTCGACGCGGTTCAAGACGGCGATCTCCTAACCCTCGGCGAAGCCGCGGCCGGGTTGAGCCTGGTCACCGGCGGCTCCGGCATCGCGCTGGGTCTGCCCGAGAATTTCCGCCGCGCCGGGCTGCTCGAGCCGGCGCAGCGCGCCGACCGGCTGCCGCTCGTGCGCGGCGCGGCGGCGGTCATCTCCGGCTCGTGCTCGACCGCCACCCTGGCGCAGGTGGCGGCGATGCGCGCGATGCATCCGGTTTTCGAGGTGGATCCGCATGGCGCTCGCGGCAGGCGAGCCCGTTGCAAGGCGCGCGCTCGATTGGGCGGGTCCGCTTCTCGGCGGCAGGCCGCTGCTGATCTCGGCGAGCGCCGCGCCTGAACGCGTGCGTGCGGTGCAGGACCGGCTAGGGCGCGAGCGCGCCGGCAGCCTGATCGAGCAGGCTTTGGCCGAGATCGCCCGCGGCCTCGTCGAGCGTGGCGTCCGCCGCCTTGTCGTTGCCGGGGGCGAGACCTCGGGTGCCATCGTGCAGGCGCTCGGCATCACCGGGCTGCGCATCGGCCCGCAAATCGACCCCGGCGTGCCCTGGACGGCGAGCCTCGGCGAGCCGACCCTGCTGCTCGCGCTCAAATCCGGCAATTTCGGCCGAGACGATTTCTTCATGAGGGCCTTCACATGCCTCGAGTGACCGAAGCGACCTGCGCGAGGAGATGTGCCGGCTTGGCGCCTCGCTGTTCGCGCGCGGCCTCACCTTCGGCAGCGCCGGCAACATCAGCGTGCGGCTCGACGATGGCTGGCTCATGACGCCGACCAACGTCTCGCTGGGCCGGCTCGACCCGGCGGCGCTCGCGAAGCTCGACGCTGACGGCAGGCTGGTCTCCGGCGACCCGCCGACGAAGGAGACCTTTCTCCACCGCGCCATGTATCAGGAGCGGCCGCAGGCGGGCGCGGTGGTGCATCTGCATTCGACCTACTCGGTCGCGGTCTCCGTCCTGGCCGATATCGATGCCGCCAACGTGCTGCCGCCGATCACCGCCTATTACGTCATGCGCGTCGGCCGCCTGCCGCTTGTCCCTTATCATCCGCCGGGCGATCTCAGCCTGGCGGAGGCGGTGAAGCGGCTGGCGGGAAAGCATCACGCCATCCTGCTCGCCAATCATGGGCCGGTCGTCGCGGGAAGCTCGCTCGACGCCGCTGCCAACGCGATCGAAGAGCTCGAGGAGACGGCAAAGCTTTTCCTGATCCTGCGCGGCTCCAAGCTCCGCCTGCTCAGCGACGAGCAGGTGGCGGCGCTGCAGCCATCCTGAAGCGGGGGACGCATCCCATGCCAAAACTCGCGGCAAATCTGAGCATGATGTTTCAGGAAACGGCCTTCCTCGACCGCTTCGCGGCGGCCGCGGCCACAGGCTTCACCGGCGTCGAGTATCTGTTTCCCTACGATTTCCCCGCCTCGGAGATCGCGGCGCGGCTGGAGCGGCACCGTCTCGCCCAGGCGCTCTTCAACCTGCCGCCGGGCGACTGGGCCAAGGGCGAGCGCGGCATGGCGGCGCTGCCCGGGCGCGAGGGCGAGTTCATCGCCGGCCTCGAGAGTGCGCTTGACTATGCGCGCGCGACCGGATGCCGGCTGCTCCACGCCATGGCCGGGATCTGGCCGGCGGGACTGGATCGCCGCGAGGGGATGTCGGTCTATGTCGCGAATCTTCGGCGCGCCGCCGACCGCGCTGCGGTGCACGGCGTCACCTTGCTGATCGAGCCGATCAATACCCGCGACATGCCCGGCTACTTTCTCAACACGAGCCGCGAGGCGGTGGCCGTGCTCAAGGAAGTCGGGCGCGACAACGTCAAGCTGCAGCTCGATCTCTATCACTGCCAGATCATGGAAGGCGATCTCGCCACGCATATTCGCGCGCTCGCCGGCCAGTACGCGCATGTGCAGATCGCCGGCGTCCCCGAGCGACACGAGCCGGATCGTGGCGAAGTCAATTACGCCTATCTGCTCGAGGTGCTGGACGAGGTCGGCTATGCCGGCTGGGTCGGCTGCGAATATCGGCCGGCGGCGAAGACCGGCGCCGGTCTTGCTTGGGCGCGGCGTTGGGGGATCGGCGCGTCCGAGCCCGCGTCGGCCGGGGGCTGAAGGATACGGCGCATGCGATGACACGCCAAGCCGGCGGCGAAAGAACGAGCCCGAGACGCGGCTCGGCGAAAAAGCATAGCGGGAGGAACCATGGCACAACGCGAAGCGCCAGAGATCATCGCCCTGTTCGGCACCGACGAGCCCGACGATAAAGGGCGCGTGCTGCGCGCCGGATCCTTGTCGGTCGAGTTCCAGAACGGGCAGCTTCGCTATGTTCGCGTCGGCGACAAGGAGGTGATGCGTGCCGTCGCCTTCATCGTCCGTGACGAGAGCTGGGGCACGCTCAACGCCGAGATTTCGCATCTCGAGATCGAAGATGCGGGCGACGCATTTCGCGTCCGGTATGAGGGACGCTGCGCCGCGGGCGCGATCGTCTATCGCGCCGATATCCGCGGCAAGGAGACGGAGCTCGTTTTCTCGGCGGCGATCACCGCCACGCGGAGCTTCCGCACCAACCGCACCGGCTTCGTCATCCTTCATCCGCTCGAGGGCTGCGCCGGTCATCCGGTCGAGGTGGAGCATGTCGACGGCCGCGTCGAGCGGTCGGTCTTTCCGGGCAGGATCAGCGCCTATCAGCCCTTCTTCGAGGTGCGCGCGCTCAAGCATGAATTCGTGCCCGGCAGCTTTGTGACGGCGCGGCTCGAGGGCGATACGTTCGAGATGGAGGACCAACGCAATTGGAGCGATGCGTCCTTCAAGACCTATGTTCGCCCCATCGGCCTGCCCTGGCCCTACGAGATCGCGGCGGGCGAGCAGCTCGAGCAGCGCGTCAGCCTCGCCGTCGAGGGCCGGCTCCCTGCGCAGCCGCGCTCGGCAGGCGAAGGCGACATCACCGTCACGATCGGCGACGTCGCGGGGCGCCTGCCGCACATCGGCATCGAGATCCCGGCGCGCGAGGCCGCCGCGAGCCGGGAGGCTCTGGCTCTGGTGCAGGCGCTCGGGCCACGCCTCGTCGTCGGCGAGGTGCTGCGGCATCTCGGCCACGGGCGATCCGAGCTCGCGGCCTACCGGGAGATCGCTGCCGCCTGCAATGCCGAACTCGCGCTCGAGGCGGCCCTTCCCTGCCGCGACGATCCCAAGCGGGAAGCAGCGGAGCTGGCCCGGGAATGCGCCGCCGCCGGCGCCGAGATCCGCTCGCTCACGTTATGGGCTGCGCCCGATCTCAAGGGCGTTCTGCCGGGAAGCGCTTGGCCGGCTCAGCCGCCGCTCGAGGCGATCCGCTGGGCGGCGCACACGGCCTTCCCGCATGCCCGCATCGGCGGCGGCGCTCACGGCTTCTTCACCGAGCTCAACCGACGGCGGCCGCTGGTGCACTTCCTTGACTACATCAGCTTCACGACGACGCCGATCGTGCATGCCGCCGATGATCGCTCGGTCATGGAGACGCTGGAGACGCTGCCCGCGACCATCGAGTTCGATAACAGCGATCGCCGGCGGGAAGGCGTGGCGCGTCGGGCCGTCGAGCATCGGCACGCGCGACAATCCCTATGGCACGGGGCCGACAGCCAACCCCGGGAACCGACGGGTCTGCATGGCCGAAGCGGATCCGCGCCAGCGCGGGCTCTTCGGAGCGGCGTGGACGGTAGGATATCTCGCCGCCTTTGCTCGAAGCGGCGCAGAAGCCCTTGTGCTCGGCACCGCGACGGGACCGCGCGGCGCGATCCACCGACGGCTCGAGGAGAAGCAGCCATGGTTTGACGATGCCGAGGGACGGCGCGTCTATCCGCTCTTCCACGTCATCGCCGCAGCGGCCGCCGCCTCCGGCCTCGAGGCGCTCGCCGTCACCGCCAGCGCGCCACGCCTCGTTGCGGCGGTCGGTTGGCGCCACGGAAAGTCGAGACAGCTCATGCTGGCCAACCTCACCGCCGAAGGCCGGTCCGCGGCCCTTTCCGGCGCGTCGCTTCGTGGCGCGACGTGCCGCATGCTGGATGAAGCGGCTTTCGCCGCGGCGACAGTGCGGCCCGACTGGGCCAGGCATACCGGCACGCCGCTCGGCGGCAACCGGCTCGACCTGCCGCCTTATGCCGTCGCCTTCGTGACGCTGGATGCCGCATGACCCTGGCCGATATGTCCGACGTCGCTAACACGCCGCTCGCCCTCGAAGCGAGCGACGTCTGGAAGGTCTTCGAACGCACCCAGGCGCTGTCCGGCGTTTCCTTCGCTTTGCGCCGTGGCGAGGTCCATGCGCTTGTCGGCGCCAATGGCGCCGGCAAATCGACCTTCTCCCGCATCGTTTCCGGCCATCTGCCGGCGGATCGCGGCGAGATCCGCCTTTTCGGCGAGACCGCGCACTTCGCCTCGGCGCGCGAGGCGATCCGCGCCGGCCTCGCGATGGTGATGCAGGAAACCAGCCTCGCGCCCGATCTCAGCGTGCTCGAGAACATCTACCTGCCCGAGTTCGGAGCCGCAGGCCGGCTCTCCTGGAGCCGACTTGCCGCGCGCGCAGAGGCGCTGCTGGAGCAATTCGGTCAGGGCGGGCATCTGCCGCTGCGGCAGCCGCTGCGCGATCTCTCGGCAAGCCAGCGGCAGATGGTGGAGATCCTGAAAGCGCTCGCCCTCGATGCCAAGGTGATCATCTTCGACGAGCCCACGGCCGCCTTCTCCCCCAACGAGGTGGATCGGCTGTTCGACGTGATGCGGCTGCTGGTCGAGCGCGGCAAGGCGCTCGTCTTCGTCTCTCACCGGCTCGAGGAGATCTTCGAGATCACCGACCGGATCACGGTCTTCCGGGAAGGCCGCACGGTCGCCAGTGCCGTGCCGACGGCGGGGATGCGTCCGGCCGAGCTGGTACGCCTGATGGTCGGACGCGAGATCGCTGACATCTATGCCCATGGCGTGGCCGGCCGCGGCGCGCCGCCGGGGGCGAAGCCGATGCTCGAGGTCGAGCGCCTGGCGGCAGGACCGCGCGTCAAGGATGTCTCTTTCACTGTCGCCGCCGGCGAGATCCTCGGCCTTGCCGGCCTCGTCGGTGCCGGCCGCTCGGAATGCGTCGAGGCGCTTTTCGGATTGCGGCGCGTCGAGCACGGCACGATCCGCCTGGACGGCAAGGTTTTCCGGCCGCGCGCGCCGGTCGATGCCGCCCGGGCCGGCATCGGCTTCATCCCCGAGGACCGGCGTCGCCAGGGCTTGGTGCAGGATTTCACCGTGCGCGAGAATTTGCTGCTGGCTCATCTCGGCCGGCGACGCGGCATCGGACTGGGCTACGACGAGCATCGCGCTGCGATCGAGCATCTGCTCGACGAGCTTGGCCTCTCGCCGGACATTCTCGATGACGGGATCCTGACGCTGTCCGGGGGGATGCAGCAGAAGGTCGTGCTGGCGCGCTGGATCCTGATGTCGCCGAAACTGCTGATCCTCGATGAGCCGACGCGGGGGGTCGATATCGGCACGCGCAGCACGATCTACGCCATGATCCGGCGTTTGGCGCAGCAGGGCATGGGCGTGCTGCTGGTCTCGTCCGATTTCGAGGAGGTGGTCGGCATCTGCGACCGCATCGTCGTCATCAGTGACGGCGCGGATGTGACAAGCATTCCGAGCCATCTCGTCGATGTCGAAAAGCTCGCCATGTTCGCCGCACCGCGCAGCTCGGCCGAAGCGACGCATGTCGTTCTGGAGGAGCTGGTGCGTCGCTTCGGCGGAACCGCCTATTGGATCTTTCTCGAAGGCGAGCGTCTCTATTGCTTCGATGCGGTCGCGGCGGCGGCCGCGGCGGAAATCGGCTTCTCACGCGGGACCTTCCCGGAGATCGCGCAATCCCACATCCCGCGAGCGCTCCGGGAGCGTTCCGAGAGCTTCGTCGCGGAGCCGGCCGGCGCCAGCTTGCTGGTGCCGTTGCGCGGCCATCGCGGGCATGATCTCGGCCATGTCGGGCTGACCTTGCCCCCCGGTCGCACGGTTCCGGAGCCTGAG
Organism: uncultured Alphaproteobacteria bacterium; assembly: GCA_963789275.1. GTDB lineage: Bacteria > Pseudomonadota > Alphaproteobacteria > ATCC43930 > CGMCC-115725 > DAHUYF01. The sequence continues at coordinate 85,995 of CAWBKF010000030.1, read as the reverse complement.
GCGGTGCGGCGCATCATCCTAGCCGGACCGGCTGCGGCGATGCAGCCTCGGGCTCTGGCCGCGGGTCGATGAGATGACGGCCGAAATCAAGACGGTGCCAGCCAGGCGCCCCGCCGCGATGCGGCGCCTGCTGCGCGGCGCGCAGCTCGAGCTGCGCATGCTGGGGCTGCTCGCGCTGCTCTCGCTCGTGCTGTCGCTGGTCTCGCCTTACTTCTTCACTCTGAGCAACATCCTGAACCTGATGGACCAGTCGGTCATCACCGGGATCGTCGCCATCGGCCAGACCTTCGTCATCCTGATCGCCGGCATCGATCTCTCGGTGGGCTCGCTGACCGGCGCCACGGGCATCATCCTTGGCCTCTGCCTCTCCGACCTGCCGCTGCCGCTCGCGATCGCTGTCGCGGTCGTCGCCGGCGGCCTCGCCGGCTTCGTCAACGGTTTCATCATCACCAGGGGGCGCGTCGCGGCGTTCATCGTCACGCTGGGCATGATGTCCATCGGCCGCAGCATGGCCTATGTGCTCAGCGGCGCGAACTCGATCTCGCAGCTTCCCGATGCCCTCGGCGATCTCGCGAGTTCGACGATTCTCGGCCTGCCCACCAATTTCGTGGTGCTCGTCGCGCTCTACGCGGCAGCCTGGTACTACCTCACTTTCACCAAGGGCGGGCGCACGATCTACGCGATCGGCTCCAATGCCGAGGCGGCGCGCACGGCGGGCCTCCGGGTCGAGTTCTACAGCATCCTTGTTTATGTGATCTCCGGCGCCTTGAGCGCGGTCGCGGCGGTGTTTCTCGCGGCGCGCATCCTGTCGATCGACCCGATCGCCGCGACCGGCCTCGAGCTCGACACGATCGCCGCGGTGGTGATCGGCGGCGCGAGCCTGTTCGGCGGCCGCGGCACGATCATCGGCACGTTCATCGGCGTGCTGATCATGGTGCTGATCCGCAACGGCTTGAACCTGCTCAACGTCAACCCTTATTGGCAGGGCACCGCCATCGGCTCGATCATCATCGCGGCCGTACTGCTCGAGAGGTTGCTGAGCGCGCGCGAAGGCCGGCGCCGCGCCCGGCGGGAGGACAACAAATGACCCGATAGACGCCTCGCCGCCGCCCCATGCCGCCGGGCGGATCACGGCAGAAGCTGGCCCTGAGGTCAGCGCCGATCGGCGGCCGGAGCTTTTTGGGAGGAGGAGAAACACCATGAAAAAACGATCGATTACCGTGATCCTGGCGGCGCTCGTTGCGGCGCTGACGCTTATCGGGCCGGCGCGGGCACAGCAGGCCGAGCGGCACTTCGCCTATCTGACACCGGGCCTGGACCTGCCGTTCTGGCGCTATCTCGCCGGCGGCATCGCCGACGAAGCGAAGAAGCACAACGCCACAGTCACCAATTACGATTCGCACAATGATGCGGCGACGCAGCTCAAGAACGCGCAGGACGCGATCGCGCGCAAGGTCGACGGAATCCTCATCTCGCCGACCGATTCCTCTACCGCTCCCAGCGTCCTGAGCTTGGCCGAGAAAGCCAACATCCCGGTGGTCATCGCCGATATCGGCACGGCATCGGGAAATTATGTCTCGTTCATCATATCGGACAATGAAAAAGGCGCCCACGACACCGGCGTGGCGCTTGCCGCGGCGCTTAAAGAGCACCATTGGGACAAGGGTCCGGTGGGGCTGGTGACGATCTCGCTGGCGCGCAACAATGGCAAGGTCCGCACCAAGGGCTTTCGCGATGCGATGAAGGAAAACGGCGACATCAAGGAGGTTGCCCTCGACCAGATGCAGCGCTACACCGCCGACGAAACCTTCAAATACGTCCAGGACATGCTGACGGCCCACCCGGACCTTCACGGCATCTTCGTCCAGACGGATACGCCGAGCCTGGGCGCGGTGCGGGCGATCCAGGCCGCGCACCGCCAGGATTCGGTCCTGCTTGCCGCCTTCGACGGCGTGCCCGAGTTCATCGACCTGATCCGACAGGGCAAGATCGTCGCCTCCGGCATGCAGCAGCCTTTCCTGATGGGTGTCCGGTCGGCGCAAGCGCTGATCGAACATCTCGATGGCAAGACGCCGCCAAAGGAGATCCTGGTGCCGATCATCGTGGTTACGCGGGAAAACCTGGACAAGGTACTGCCGACGATCAAGCAGACCGTGTTTGCCAACGAGTTGGAAAAGTAGCCGGCATGGGCGGCGGGCGGCCGCGGCGTTGCGCTGCGGCCGTCCGCAACCCATGAGCGCGCGGCGAGCCTTGTGCTCTCGCGATTTGTTGCACGGGAGGCGGTCCGATGATCGAAGATACCTTGGACATCGCCACGCGCGACGGCGCGATGGCGACGTTCTTCTGCCGCCCCGAGCGCGGCGGCCCGTTCCCCGCCGTGCTGTTCCTGATGGACGCGCCGGGGATTCGCGAGGAGCTCCGCGACATGGCGCGCCGGCTCGCCACCACCGGCTATTCAGTGCTGCTGCCCAACCTCTATTACCGCGCCGGCCGCGACACGATCTACGGGCCGGACGTGCTCCAGCATGGCAGCGCCGAGCACCAGCGCATGCGGGCAGTGCGCACCAAAATGACCATTCCGCCGGTGATGGAGGATGTCGCGGCGATGCTTGCCTTCCTCGACGGCCGCCCGGAGGTGAAGCCGGGTCCGGTCGGCTGCCACGGCTATTGCATGAGCGGCCCCTATGCGCTGGCTGCCGCCGCGCGCTATCCCGAGCGCATCGCCGCCGCCGCGTCCTTCTACGGCACCTGGCTGGTCAGCGATGCCGTCGAAAGCCCGCATCTCTCCCTGGGCCGCATCTGCGGCGAGGCCTATATCGCCTGCGCCGAGCACGACGATCTCGCGCCGCTGCCCATGGTCGAGGAGCTTCGCCGCCTGTTCGAGCGCTCGGGCACCGCGGGCGAGATCGAGCTCTATCCCGCCGTCCATCACGGCTTCGCCTTTCCGCAACGCTGGTGCTACGACAAGCCCGCGGCAGAGCGGCATTGGGAGCGGCTTATCGCGCTCTATCGGCGACGCCTGGGTTAATCGAGGACCAGCAGCTGCGCCTTGAGATAGGCGCTCTCCGGCAGCCAAGGATGCACGGGATGGTCGGGGGCGGCACCAGAGCTGCGCAGGATGCGGCCGGCGCGGCCGGCGTCCTCGAGCCCGCGCCGCACCGCCTCGGCGAAATCCGGCGGCTCGACATTGTGCGAGCAGGAGGCGATGAACAGCACGCCGGACGGCGCCACCAGGCTCGCCGCCAGCCGCGCCAGCTTGCGATAGCCGCGCAGCCCCGGGCCCAGATCCTTCTTCGACTTCACGAAGGCCGGCGGGTCGACGATCACCACGTCGAAGCGCTCGCCGGCGACGCCGAGACGCGACACCTCGCCGAAGACGTCGGCGCGCTGGAAGCGGCAGCGCTCGCCGACGCCGTTGAGCTCGGCCGCTTGCACCGCCAGCGCCAGCGCCGGCTCCGAGCGGTCGAGCGCCAGCACCGCATCGGCGCCGCCCATCGCCGCTTGCACGGCAAAGCCGCCGGTGTAGCAATAGACGTCGAGCACGCGCGCCCCGGCGCACAGTCCCGCGACGAAGCGGCGGTTGTCGCGCTGATCGAAGAACCAGCCGGTCTTCTGGCCCTCGCGGGGATCGGCGAGGCCGCGCATGCCGTTCTCGACCAGCTCCACGGCGCCGGCGATCTCGCCCTTGGCGAGGCGCAGTTCGCTCTCGAGTCCCTCGAGCGTGCGCGCGGAACTGTCGTTGCGCAGCACGATCGCGGCGGGCGCCAGCACGGTATCGCAGGCGGCGAGCAGCTCCCCCTCGAGCCGCGCCATGCCGGCGGTGTTGAGCTGCAGCACCAGCACATCGCCATAGCGGTCGGCGATGATTCCGGGCAGCCCGTCGGCTTCGGCATGGACCAGGCGGTAATAGGGCTCGGCATAAAGCCGTCGCCGCAGCGTCAGCGCGCTTTCCAGCCGCTCGACGAAGAACTGGGCGTCGATGCGGCGCTTCACGTCGCGGTCGAGCAGCCGCGCGCTCACCAGCGTGTGCGGATTGAAGGTGGCGACGCCGAGCGTATCGCCGCCGGCGCTCTTCAGGCTGACCAGGCTGCCCGGCGCCAGCGCCTTGGCCGCGGCATCCATCGTCACTTCGTTGGAATAGACCCAGGGATGCCCGGACTCGACGCGGCGGTGATGGCCGGGCTGCAGCAGGAGGGCGGGGCGCGCCTTGGGATCATCGGCCATGAGGGCGGCGAGTGTAGCCGCCGTCGGCGCCGCAACAAAGCGGCTGCTCGCACCGGCCACGCTCCGGCGCGTCGCTTCCGCCGCGCACGACCTCCTCAGAACACCAGCCGCGCCACCTGATCCACCCCAAGGCCCAGGAGCCCCAGGAAGAAGCACAATCTGAACGTCGCCGGCCTTATGTGGTATCTGAGCCGCTGCCCGACGATCATGCCGATCAGCGCCGGCAGCAAGCGCCAGCAGAGATGCGCCGGCAACCGCCGCGTGGAAGACGCCGTCGACAGACCAGGCTTCCCGCCAGCGCCAAGGTCGAGACCGTGAAAGAGAGACCGAGCGCCTGCACCAGCTCCTCTTTTCCCAATCCGAGCGCGCCGAGATAGGGCACAGCCGGGATCACGAACACGCCGGTGGCGCCGGTCAAGACGCCGGTCACGCCGCCGAGGGGCAGCGACAGCCAAGGCTCCCATTGGCGCGGAACGTCGAGCCTGATGCCGGTCAGGCCGAAGATCGCATAGGCGACGAGGACAGCGCCCAAGGCGAACGATGCGCCGCCGCCCGCGTCCTGCGACAGGAGACCGGAGCCTGCCCATGTACCGGCACCGATCCCGAGCATCATCGGCCAAAGCCGTCTGAGGAGAGACCGGCAGTTCGGCCCCGCAACCAATTGCCAGACATTGGTCACCAAGGACGGGATGACGAGGAGCGACGCCGCGTGGGCGGGCGACATCGTCATCGACAGCAAGGCCATAGCGATCGTCGGCAGGCCCATGCCGATCACGCCTTTGACGATGCCAGCCACCAGGAAGGTCAACAACGTGAACGCCATCATGCGATCCCGGAGGGGCAATGTCGCCGCCTGCTGCGTCAGTCCGGACCTTGAGCGCGGCGCCCGGGACGCACAATGCGAAAGGCGCTAACCTTGCCTCAGGTAGAACCGAAGGCTGAGGGCGTCGGCCATGAAAGCATCCATGCGCTTCGATCTGACCGATTTGCGCCTGTTCCTCCATGTCGCCGAAGCCGCCAGCATCACCCATGGGGCCAGCCGCTCGAACATGGCTCTCGCCTCCGCAAGCGAGCGGATCCGCGCCATGGAGGACGCGCTCGGCGCGCCGCTGCTCGAGCGCCGCCGCCGCGGCATCGAGCTTACGCCGGCGGGCTCGGCGCTCCTCCACCACGCGCGGCTCATCACGCAGCAGCTCGAGCGAATGCGCGGCGAATTGACCGAATACGCCAAGGGATTGAGGGGCCGCGTGCGCCTGCTCTCGAATACCGCCGCGACGGCGGAATTTCTCCCCGCGGCCTTGGGCGCGTTCCTCGCGGCGCATCCGACCATCGACGTCGATCTCGAAGAGCGACCGAGCCGCGAGATCGTGCGGGCTGTCGCCGACGGCCTCGCCGATATCGGCATCGTGGCGGATGCCGTCGATCCCGCCGCCGAGCTTCAGACGTTTCCCTTCGCGCTGGACCGCCTGGTCGTAGTCGCGCCGCGCCGGCATGCGCTGGGGCGACATCGCAAGATCGCCTTTCGCGAGACGCTGGACCACGACTATGTCGGACTCGTCGCCGGCAGCGCGCTTCAGGAGCATGTCAACGATCATGCCGCCCGCGGTGGTCATCGGCTGAAGCTGCGCGTCCGGCTCAGCGGATTCGATGCGGTCTGCCGCGTGGTGGAAACGGGAATCGGCCTTGCCGTGATTCCGGAAACCGCGGCGCGTCGATGCCGGCGGTCAATGGCGATCCGGGTCGTTCCGCTCACCGACGCTTGGGCGCTGCGGCACCTTACGATCTGCGTCCGAAGCTATGCGTCGCTGCCGGCGCATGCTCGAGGGCTCGTGGAGCATTTGCGTGCTCGTCCGGTGACGCTGAAGCCTTGAAGCCGTCCGCGCTTATCCGCAGCTCGGTTTTCGCACGGTGCGGGCTTTCGCGGTTGCGAATGCAACCGCTGGCGCCCGCTCGCGACGACGCGCGGGGCGCGTCGCGCGGTCACCACGGCTCGCGCCACGGCCTGAGGTCGAGTTCATGCGTCCAGGCGCTGCGCTGCTGGCGGTGGAGCTGCCAGTAAGTCTCGGCGATAGCGTCGGGGTCGAGGATGCCGTCCTCGGATTTGAGCGCGTAGCGCTCGGGGAAGTTGTCGCGGATGAAGGCGGTGTCGATGGCGCCGTCGATCAGCGTGTGCGCGACATGGATGCCCTGGGGCCCGAGCTCGCGCGCCATGCTTTGCGCCAGCGCGCGCAAGCCGTGCTTGGCGCCGGCGAACGCGGCGAAGCCGTCGCGGCCGCGGATGCTGGCGGTGGCGCCGGTGAACAGGATGGTGCCATGGCCGCGCGGCACCATCACCTTCGCCACCTCGCGGCCCACCAGGAAGCCCGCGAAGCACGCCATCTCCCAGACCTTGAAATAGACGCGGCTGGTGGTCTCGCGGATGGGAAAGCGCACATTGGCGCCGATATTGAAGACCGCGACCTCGATCGCGCCCTGCTCGCGCTCGATGCGCTGGACGAGCTCGACCATCTGCTCCTCCTTGCGCGCATCGGCGCCGAAGGGGACAGCGTCGCCGCCCTCGGCGCGGATGGCGTCCACCAGCGGCGCGAGCTTGTCGCCGTTGCGGCGGACGACGCAGGCGGTAAACCCCTCGCGCGCGAAGCGCCGGGCGATGGCGCCGCCCAGCGCATCGCCGGCGCCGATGATCAGCGCGGCTGCTTTTCCCATGGCCTCTCTCCTCACGCTCGCGGCACCAGCACGACGGTCTGGCAGGCATGGCCGAGGCGCCCCTGCTCGTCATGGAGCTCGGAATCGGTGAGCCCCATGCCGTCGGGCCGCCAGTCGGAGCGCGCGGCGACGCCGATCCAGCCGCTCGCCACCGGGCGCGAGGCATGGACGGCGATGTCGATGTTGGGAAAGGTATAGTCGGTGAGCGCGGTGCGGGGATCGCTCAGCGAGAACGGCTGGCCGTTGTCGGCGACGGCGAAGATCGCGGCGAAGGGCGCTTCGAACGGCACCAGCGGCCGCATCAGCCGGCCCCATTTCATCCCCTGCGCGTCGACGCGCAGATCGAGCGCGTCGAACAGCGTGCGGTGGCGGAAGCGCGGTTTGAGCGGCCAGGGCGGCAGCGACGCGGCATCACACCGCAGCGCCGCCGCCGCCGGCGCGCCCGGCCCCGCCAGCGGCGCGACGCAGGAGGCGGTGCCTTTGGCGATCAGCTTGCCGTCCGCCAGCAGCACGGTCTCGAGCGCGCCGCTGCGGCCGCCCTTGCGCAGCAGCTCGCTGCGCGTCTCGAACGCCGCCATCGGCGCCGGGCGCAGCAGCAGCACCGAGGCGCTCAGCATAACTCCCAGGCCCTGGTCGCGCGCCGCACGCTCCATCTCGGCGACGATCAGGCCCGAGACCGCGCCGCCATGAAGGCCGCCGAACGGGCCCGCCGCTTCCGCATGCGGTTGCCAGCGCGCGCCGTCGAAGGCGAAGACGGGATCGGCGAGGCTGGCGCCGTCCATGGGTCACCCCGTCCGGCGATGAAGCCGGCCGAGTAGCGCGTCCTCGACGAAATCGAGCCGGTCCTGGCCGAAGAATATCTCGTCGCCGACGAAGAAGGTCGGCGCGCCGAAGACGCCGCGCGCCACCGCCGCCTCGGTCCAGGCCTTGAGCTTCTGCTTGATGCCGTCCTCGGCGATGCGCGCGAGGATGTGGCGGCCGTCGAGCCCGGCCTCGCCCAGCGCCTGGGCTATTACCGCCTCGTCATCCATCTTGCGCCCGTCGCGCCACATGCCGGCGAAGGCCGCGTCGCTGTAGTGCTCGAGACAGCCTTCCTCGACCGCGACCACGGCGCCGCGCATAAGCCGCAAGGTGTTGACCGGGAAGAACGGGTTGCGCTGGAACGGCACCTGGTATTTGGCGACGAAGCGGTCGAGGTCGCGCTGGCTGTGCGCCCACTTCACCTTGTTGAAGGCGGGGCTGCTGTTGCCTGTGGCCTGGAACACGCCGCCCAGCAGCATCGGCCGATAGGCCACCGCCGCCTCCGTCCGCCGCAGCACCTCCGGCAAGCGGTGATAGGCGATGTAGGAGTAGGGGCTGCCATAATCGAAATAGAACTCGACCGTGCCGGGCATCGGCGCCTCCGCGCTTGAGTTCCGAAAGAGAACGCGGCTATAGTGCGTTCTGAAACGGAACTTGTCAAAGGCTAAGCGGAAAGGGCGCCATGCGCTGGGCGGAATTGGATCAGGAGGCGTGCTCGGTGGCGCGAACCGTCTCGGTCATCGGCGACCGCTGGACGCTGCTGATCCTGCGCGACTGCTTCTTGCGCGTGCGCCGCTTCGAGGCGTTCGAGCGCCGGCTCGGCATCACCCGCCACGTCCTGGCCGATCGGCTGAAGAAGCTGGTCGCAGCCGGGGTGCTGACGCGGGTCGCCTATCAGCAGCGCCCGCGTCGCTACGAATACCGGCTGACCGAGAAGGGCCTCGATCTCAACGCCGTGCTGTTGGCGCTGGTGCATTGGGGCGATGTGCACAAAGGCGACGAGCGCGGCCGGCCGACGCTTTATCAGCACCACGCGTGCGGCCAGCTCTTCGATCCCGTGATGAGCTGCTCGGCCTGCGGCGGCGCGGTGACGGCACGCAATATCCGCGTGCTCGCGGGGCCCGGCGCGCCGGCGGCGGCGAATGACGCTTAATCCCCCAGCGCTGTGCCGTCGCGGCGCGGATCGGCGGCGCCTTCGAGGCCCTTGGGCGTGACCAGAATGCCGGTAAGCCCGCTCGGCCGGTCGCCGATCACGACGGTATGGCCGAGCGCGCGCAGCGCCGCCGCCATGGCATCGGCCCCGGGCCCGGCCTCGACCTCGGTGGCGCCGTTGCGATTGGCGTCATTGGGGAGATCGAAGGCCGCCGGCAGGTGGTCATGCCCGTCGATGACGGCGATGACGGTCTTGGCGACGTCGGTGATGATCGCGGGACCGCCGGCCGACCCCACCACCAGTTCGAGCTTGCCGCCGCGGCCGAACACCAGGGTCGGCGCCATGGCGCTGCGCGGCCGCTTGCCGGGCTCGAGGCGGTTCGCCACCGGCCTGCCATTGTCCTCCGGCACGAAGGAGAAATCGGTCAGCTCGTTGTTGAGCAGGAAGCCCCGCACCAGCAGGCGCGAGCCGAAGGCGTTCTCCACCGTGGTGGTCATGGCGAGCGCGTCGCCGGCCCGGTCGACGATCGCGATGTTGCTGGTGCCCGGCAGCTCCGGCGCGTGGTCCGGGCCCCACTCCGAGGCGTGGGTTCCCGGCGGATCGCCCGGCGCCGCCGGACCCGGCAGCGCATGCGCGGGATCGATGAGGCGGGAGCGCTCCGCGAGATAGCCGGGATCGAGCAGCCCGCGCAGCGGCACCGGCACGAAATCCGCGTCGCCGAGATAGCGGTCGCGATCGGCATAGGCGAGCCGCCCGGCCTCGGCGAAGAGATGCGTCGCCGCGACCGAGCCCGGGCCCAGCCGGGCGAGATCGAAGCGCTGCAGCAGCCCCAGCATCTCCAGCAGGGTCACCGCCCCCGAGCTCGGCGGCCCCATGCCGCAGAGCCGCCTGCCGCGATAGGTGCCGCACACCGGCGCGCGCTCCTTGGCGCGATAGCCCGCGAGGTCCGCCAGCGCGAGATCGCCGGGATTGACCGGCGCGCCGGTGACGGTGCGGACGATGTCGGCGGCGATCGGGCCGGAATAGAAGGCGTCGGCGCCGCCGAAAGCGATGGCGCCGAGTGTCGCGGCGAGCTCGGGATTGACCAGCCGCGCCTTCGGCGACCCGTCCGCATCGTAGAAATACTGCCGCGCCGGCTCGGCGAGCCGCAGGAACGGGTCGCGCGCCAGCAAGGTACGCAGCCGCGGCGAGGGGACGAAGCCCTGCTCGGCGAGCGCGATCGCCGGCGCGAAGAGCTCGGCCCAAGGGAGCTTGCCCCAGTGGTGATGGATCAGCTCCAGCGCCCGCAGCACCCCGGGCACGCCGACCGAGCGCCCGCCGACCACGGCGGCATAGAAGGCCATGGGCTTGCCATCGGCGCCGAGAAAGCGGTCGGGGCGCGCGGCGGCAGGCGCCGTCTCGCGCCCGTCGATGGTAACGACCCGCCGCTCCGCCGCCGACCAGTAGACGATGAAGGCGCCGCCGCCGATGCCCGAGGATTGTGGCTCGACGAGGTTGAGCACGAGCTGGGTGGTGATGGCGGCGTCGACGGCATTGCCGCCACGCTGCAGCACCGCGAGACCGGCGGCGGCGGCCACCGGGTTCGCCGCCGCCACCATCTCGTGGCCGGCGATGCTGGCATGCTGTTCGGTCCGCCCCGTCGCCGTTTCCGGCGGCGCCTGCGCCGCGGCAGGGGCGGCGAGCAGCAGGAGAGCGAGCAGGAGAGGGCTGCGGCCGATCACGCGACGATGGTTCCATGCGGGGGCCGCCCGATCAAGCGGTCGACATCGCCGCCGCCGGCGCCGCGCGAAGAGCAGCGTTGTCAGAGGGTCATCCCTCGATAACAATCGCCGCATGAGCGTCGCTCCGGGACCGCGCAATCTCATCACCGACGTCGCCGGCATCCGCGTCGGCAATGCCGAAGATCGACAGGTGCGGACCGGGGTGACGGTCGTGCTGCCCGAGCCCGCGGCGGTGGCGGCGGTCGATGTCCGCGGCGGCGCGCCGGGGACGCGCGAGACCGACGCGCTCGATCCCACCTGCCTGGTTGCGCAGGTCCACGCGGTGGTGCTGAGCGGCGGCTCCGCCTTCGGGCTGGAGGCGGCCTCGGCGGCGATGACTTGGCTCGCGGCGCGCGGGGTCGGGTTTGCCGTCGGCGCGGCGCGCGTTCCCCTGGTGCCGGCGGCGATCCTGTTCGATCTGCTGAATGGCGGCGACAAGACTTGGGGCGAGGCGCCGCCCTATGCGCGGCTCGGGCGCGAGGCTTGCGCGGCGGCGGCGGCCGATTTCGCCCTGGGCAATGCCGGCGCCGGGCTCGGCGCCAAGGCCGGTGCGCTGAAGGGCGGGCTCGGTAGCGTCTCGGCGGTGACCTCCGACGGGCTCCAAGTCGGTGCGCTGGTGGCGGTGAATGCGGTGGGCGACACGGTCATGCCCGGGCAGAGCTGCTTCTGGGCCTGGCCCTTCGAGCGCGATGGCGAGCTCGGCGGACAGGTGCCGCCGCAGGGTCCCGTGCCGATGGACGAGGCGCTCATCGCCTCGCCCTTGGCCCGGATCGGCGCCAATACCACGCATCGGCGTGGTCGCCACCAACGCCATCCTCGACAAGGCCGAGGCGCGCCGCATCGCCATGATGGCGCAGGACGGCTTTGCCCGGGCCATCCGCCCGGTGCACACGCCCTTCGACGGCGATACCGTCTTCGTGCTGGCGACGGGGCTCCGCCCCCTCGCCGCGCCGCGCGAGGCGGCGCTGTCGCTGCTCGGCGCGCTTGCCGCCGATTGCGTCGCGCGCGCCGTCGCCCGCGGGGTCTATGCCGCTGAGAGCCTGGGCGAATTGACGTGCTATCGCGACTGGCTCAAGACCCGCGGCTGAGCCGCTCGGCCTCCCAGGGGAAGACGATCCAGGTGTCCTGGCTCACCTCGGTGACGAAGGTGTCGACCAGCGGCCGCCCCGCGGGCTTGGCATAGACGGTGGCGAAATGCGCCTTGGGCAGCATGTCGCGTACCGCCCGCGCCGTCTCGCCGGTATCGACGAGGTCGTCGATGATGAGGAAGCCCGCGCCCTCGCCGCTCAGCCCCTTCAGCACCTGCACCGCTCCCGGATGCTGCGCGCGGTCGTCGTAGCTCGAGATGCAGATGGTGTCGACCAGGCGGATATCGAGCTCGCGCGCGACGATGGCGGCCGGCACCAGCCCGCCGCGCGTCACCGCGATAATGCCGCGGAACGGCCCCAGCTCCGCGACCCGCCAGGCGAGCGCGCGCGCGTCGCGATGGATCTCGTCCCAGCTCACCGGGAAATTTCGTCGGGCGGGTGCCGGCACGGCTAGATCTCCTTTTCGCTGCCGGGCGCCAGGCTGACGCCGTTGATGCGCCAGCTGCCATCGGGCTGCCGCTCCATGAGGTAGAAGGCGCGCGCGCCCTTTCCGTCGGGACCGATCACATCGACCTCCTGCACCACCGTGCCGTCGCCGCGCCGCGCAACGCCGAAGTCGACCGAGCGCGGATGATAGACCGCGCGATAGCCGGTCTCCACCATGTGCATGAAGCGTTCCGGCGTACCGAATTGCCGCTGCAGCGCCGGGCTCGCAAAGCTGAAGGCGGTGGCGGCATCGTCCTTGGCGAAGGCGGCGATCTGGCGCTCGATCACGCTGCGGATCGCCGCGCTGTCGGCGGCCGGGACGGCATCGTCGCCAGCGCGCGCCGCGCCGGGCACGGCGAGCGGCAGCACGGCGAGGATCAGCAGCAGCAGGCGACGCATGACCGACCTCGGTGGCGAGGGACCCCGCAGGGCGCCGGCAGCCGCCGGCGCGCGCCGGCTCAGCGGACGTAGATCTGAACCTCGTTGACCGTGACGCTGGTGCTGGTCGTCGCCGAGAGCGAGACCCGGTCGGCGGCGAGGCCCATGTCGTTGAGCGAGCGCAAGACGTCCTGGGCGTTGCGCTTTGCCGCGTCGTTATGCAGCGCCACCTGCGCCGGCGAGCCGGCATTGGGGGTCACCGCGACGAGATCGAACGTGGCATTTGGCCGCCGCTCGAGCGCACGCTTCACCGCGTTGTAGAGCGGCTGCTGGTAAGGGACGTTCGGCCGGTCGAAGCGGATGACCATCAGCGGCCGGCGCTCGCCGATGCCGATCGGCGAGCTGGCGCGCGCCGACTCCAGCCCCGGGGTCGCCGAGGCGAAGGCGCGGTTGCCGAGGCTCTGGCCGTAGAGCTCGCCGTTCTTGATGGCAAGCGAGAGCGTGTTGAGGTTGGAGCGCTCGTTGCTGACGTAGTTGCCCTGCCGGCTGATGTCGTCGGACAGCGAATTGAGCAGATGATCGATCAACACCACGGTGCGATTGACGTCGCTTTCGAGCAGCGAGAGCTGGCGGTGGTCCTCGTCGACCGCGCCTTGCAGCCCGTAAGCCGCCTTGACCGATTCCAGAATGTAGGCGGCGAGCGAAGAATCGGCCGCGACCTGGTTCGACAGGCTGTTCAGCTTGGCGATGTCGTCGCTCATGCGGTCGAGCGCGCTCTGCGCCTGGTTCCACTGGGCGACGAGCTCGGGATTGCCCGGCGTCGTGCCGACCTGGAGGCGCGCGTTGATGGTGCCGACCAGGCTGAAATAGCCGGCGGCGTCCTGCGCCATGGCCTGGCGCAGCTGCTGCAGCGCGCCGTTCTGCTGGTTGATGCTGTCCTGCAGCCGCTGGAGATCGCGGCGCATCGAGGCCACCTGGCCGCCGACGAAGGTGCCGGTGGGCGAGCCGGGCGTCACCGACGGCGCGGCAAAATTGCCGGTGCTGAGCGCCGGCGGCTGGCGCACGCCGAGGGTGGGTTGCGGGTTGAGCTCCGCCGGCGAGGGCGGAATGGCGACGACCGTCCCGCCGCCGCTCTCAGCCGGCCTGGCGCTCGCGCTGGTGCTGCTGTCATCGCCGGAAAGGGAGGACCAGACCGAGTCGGCCGTATTACTGACAGCGGAGCAGCCATATAGCAGCAGCGCTGCCATGGCCACGCCAAGATGCGAGCGACGAATTAACATGCTAAGCAGCTACCTTTGTCTCAGCGTCCCCACCACTCGAAACAGGCCCGACGATTTCGCCGAGATAAGGAAATCATCGCCTTATCATCCTGAAACCCCCGGCAGATACTACGCAAAGCCAGTTCTAGCCACAAGCAAGTTTCGTCGTGCGCCGGCCTGCCCGCGCCGTCTTGCCTTCGGCCGGCGATGCCGCTAGCTTCCGGCGTTCTTGGCGGCAGGCTTCGCCGGCGATTGCGCCCGTAGCTCAATTGGATAGAGCACCAGACTACGAATTTGGGGGTTGGGAGTTCGAGTCTCTCCGGGCGCGCCAACCTTTTCAACCGCTTACCCAACAGAAGACAAGGCCGTCGGTCGCGCCGGGTCGCGCCTCGGGCACCATCGCGCGCCGCTTGCGCCGCGCTGAGCCGCGACGAGGACGTCCGTCGCCGCCGTGACGGCGTCGGTCCGAACGACGCGTCGCTCTGCAAGTCGCCCGCGTATCGCATCTCGAGGCGCAGCTCCTTCTCGTCGCCGCCTATCCCAACGCGCAAGCCGTCAAGCTCCCGCGTTCGGCTCCATCATCGCCTGTGCGGCGACTCGGTCCATATCCGGTCAACTAAGTTAATATCACATTAAAGTCACCGCGGCGTTCGTCCGATGCGCCGGCGATTTCGACGATGCCGCAGCCTGGTCGGCTGCCCGCGGGCTCAGCCGGAGGGGGTGTAGCCTTTGCCGGTCATGCAGCGCTCGACGATGTCGCCGCTGCGCGCGTTGTTGCTGTCGGCATAGTCGTCGCGCTTGGTCTGCAGCGTGCCGAGCCGTGCCCAATCCTGACCGCGCGTCGCCAGGATGTCGGTGTCGATGTCACTGTCGCGCCGGAGCGCGAGCTCGGCGGTGTGGCGGCATTCGGCGTAGTCCTGCGCCGCGGTGGCCGGCGGCACGCCGGGCTTGCTCCAGCCGCCGGTCCCGCTGCAGGCGGCGAGCGGCAGCAGCACGGTCAAGCGGAACAGGGATCGCATTGGGGGTGTCCCTCTCGCCGGCGCGCCGGCAACGGAAGATTAACCAGCTTCGACTATTAGTTTAGCCGGTGATCAGAGGCGCGTCTTGCGGCTTATTGGACGCGCCGGTCCCCGCCGGAGACGCCTCGCCGCATGGCTCTGCCCTATCGCACGATCCTGCTGTCCGCCGCCGTTGCCAGCCTGCTGCTCGGCGGCTGCAACGCCTGGCAGACCCGCAGCGAATTCGCCGCGCCGCAGAGCCGGTGGAACGCCAGCCAGCCCTCGCCGGCCGGCAGGGACGATGCGCCGCCGCCGATCCCGGCGCAGTATTGCTATCGCACGCTGGCGAGGGTCGACTGCTACACCGAAACCGAGCCCGACCGGGTCACCGGTTACACCGGGCTCTATCCCGATCCCGACAGTCTGCCGCAGAAGCGCTAGGCCTGCTCAGAAGCGGCCGGACTGGAAATCCAGGATTGCCTGACGCAGCTGGTCGTTGGTGTTCATGACGAAGGGGCCGTAGCGCGCCACCGGCTCATTGAGCGGCTTGCCCGCGGCGAGCAGCACGCGCGCCGCGCCTGCCGGCGCCGTCAGCAGCACGCCGTCGCCGGCGCCGAGCACGGCGATGCTGCCGCGCGTCAGTCGCGTCGCCGCCTCGCCGACCGCCGCCTCGCCGTCGAAGGCATAGAGAAAGGCGTTATGCCCGCGGGGCAGCGGCAGCGCCACGCTGGCGCCCGCCGGCAAGGCGAGGTCGAGCAGGATCGGGTCGGTGGCGATGCCGTTGATCGGCCCCGTGGTGTCGCCGACGGTGCCGGCGATGACCTTGACCGCGACGCCGCCGGGGAGCGCCGTCACAGGGATATCTTGCGGCGGGATCTCCTGATAGCGCGGCTCGATCATCTTGTCCTTGGCGGGCAAATTGACCCAGAGCTGAAAGCCCTGCATCAATCCGTTCTCCTGCTCGGGCATCTCGGAATGAACGATGCCGCGGCCGGCCGTCATCCACTGCACGCTGCCGGCCTCGAGCCGCCCGGTATGGCCCTTGTTGTCGCCATGGCGCATGCGCCCGGCGAGCATATAGGTGACCGTCTCGAACCCGCGATGGGGATGGTCGGGAAATCCCGCGATGTAGTCGGCGGCGTCGTCGGAGCGGAACTCGTCCAGCATCAGGAACGGATCGACATCGCCAAGCTCCGGTGTGCCGATGACACGGTTGAGCTTGACGCCGGCGCCGTCGCTCGCCGGCATGCCGCGGGCGAGCCGGGCGACCGGCCGGGGACGGGTCATTCCGCCATCCATCGCTTGATCCTCCGTTACGCCGCCTGTGCCCGGCGGGCCTGCGCCAGAGCCCCGGCGATCTCTGCCACGTGGCGGCCCTGGAAGCGGGCCAGCTCCAGCTCGTTCGCGCTGGGCTGCCGCTCGCCCCGTCCGCCGGCAATGGTCGTGGCGCCATATGGGGAGCCGCCCGTGATCTCGTCAAGGCGCATCTGCCCCTGGGCGCTATAGGGCAGCCCGACCACGATCATGCCGAGATGGAGGAGCGTGGTGTGGAAGGAGAGCAGCGTCGATTCCTGGCCGCCATGCTGCACGGCCGACGAGGCGAAGGCGCTGCCGACCTTGCCGATCAGCGCGCCGCTGGCCCAGAGCGCGCCGGTCTGGTCGAGGAAATTGCGCATCTGCGACGCCATGTTACCGTACCGCGTCGGCGTGCCGAAGATCACCGCATCGTAATCGGCGAGCTCCTCGGGCTTGGCGATGGGCGCTGCCTGGTCCAGCTTGACGCCGGCCTGGCGCGCGACCGCCTCGGGCATCAGCTCCGGCACGCGCTTCAGCGTCACGTGCGTCCCCGGCACCGTCCGCGCGCCGGCGGCCACCGCCTCGGCCATGGTCTCGATATGCCCGTATGTCGAATAATAGAGCACCAGAACTTTCGCCATCTTGCCCTCCTGGGGACGCAATCGATCGTGCCGATGAAGTAATCGGTCTGCGCCGGGCGGGCAATCCGGCGAAGGCGAACGGGACTGTTTCCTGTGAGCGAACGATAGCAGCACTCTTCTCCGGCGGGCGGTCGACGCCGGACGCCGGGGGTTAAGCCTCGGCGCGGCGCGTGCCTTGCCCTCGACGGGCCGCGAGCCGCCGCGAGGATGCGGCGCTTCTCCTCGGCCGGCAGCAGCACCCAATGCGAGATCTCGGCGATGGTGCGGAAGCAGCCGCGGCAATAGCCGGTCGCGGGATCGAGCACGCAGACCGCGATGCAGGGCGAGAGCGGCTCGGCCCCGCTCACGATGCCTTCGGCGGTGCCGTCACATCGGCGAGCTTGGTGCGCAGCGTCTTCGCCTTGTACTCCGGGATGGCGAAGACCCAGGGCCGCAGCTTGGCGTCGAGCGTCTTCGCCTGTGCCTCCGCCGCGCCGGTGCCGCTCACCTCGAAGCGCGCCCAGCTCTTGCCGTCCTTGTCGATCAGCGCGACCTTGACCGTGAGCCCGTCGAAGGTGGTGATCTCGGCGCGCGAGACGCCTGCCTCCGGCAAGGGCAGCTCCGTTTCCGGTCGCACGTCGTTGAGGGTCAGGCTCGCCAGCGCCGTGGTCGGCTCGACCAGCACGGTGTCGCTCTTGAGCTTGGTGTCGGCCGGCGCGCCTTTCAGCGCCAGCGCGTCCTCGGGCTTGTCATGGGCGATGTCGAGCCGGCTGCCATCGGGCTGGATCAGCACCACTTCCTTCACCTTGTCGCGCGGCTCGTCGATGATCCCCGGGTCGAGCCACGGCGCGGTATCGCCGGGAAGCTCGAGCGTGCCGCTCGCCAGCCAGGATTGCGTGTCGCCCGGCTTCCGCACATAGATGCCGTCGGTGCCGCCGCCGAGCTGGTCGACGCGGCGCTTGCCGACGATGATCTCGCCCAGCAGCGTGCCTTTCTCGTCGCTGGCGGTGACCAGGGTCGATTTCGCGTCCTTCTTGCCGGCATCCTCGACCTCGAGCCGGGCATAGAAGTCCGGTTTGCTCGTCTTGGGCTCGACATAGCGCAGATCGGCGAGGCCGCGCACCGCCTGCGTCACCTTCGCCTGATCGGCGGGGTAGTCCCCCTTCTCCTCGACGATCCATTCGCTGCCCCGGCGCAGCAGCGTGGTCTTCGCCTCGCCATGGATGAGCGTCACCCTTGCCACCTCGCCCAATCGCTGACGCACCTCCGGCAACGCCACCTTGCCGACCTGCGGATCGGTGTCGTTGGCGCCGCCGCGATAGGAGACCAGCACCGCGAGCACGACCGCGATGGCGGTGACCAGGAGGAGGGCGATCAGTCCTTTGGTTTTCATCGTTTGCTCCGTCTCAGCCGGCCTCGGCGCGACGCCGGCGCCGCCGCATGCGCACGATTCCGAGCACGATGGCGGCAAGCCCGACCAGCAGCGGGATCAAGGCGATATCGAAGAATTCGAGCGCCGCCTTCAGCCGGTCGATATCCTGGCGCAAATCGAGCTGCACCTGGCGCAGCTGCGCGCGGATCTGCAGCATCTGCGTGCGGAAATTGTCGAGCGTTTGGTTCTGCTCGGCGGCGAGCGTGACGTTGCCGCCGGGCCCTTCCTTGCCTTGCAGCTCCTTGATCTTGGCCTGGGTGTCCTTGAGCTGCTGCTCGAGATCCTTCTCGCGCGCCTGCGAGCGGGCGTCCGCCCGGCGCTGGATCTCTTGCACTACTTCGAACGGCCGCGCCGAGGTGCCGCGCGTCCTGAGCCCCATGAGCTCGGTGCCGCCGGACAGCACGTCGACAGCGTTGGTGACGAAGTCGCCGTTGCCGGCCGTCGGGATCGCGACGCGCTGGCCGAAGAAATCCTGCGCCTGCACCCAGAAGCGGTCGTCAAGGATGTCGGTGTCGGCGACGACGACGACATTGATCGGCTGCGCCGCGGTCTTGATCTGCGGCGCTGCATCTTTGGCCGCGTCCTTAGCCGGGTCCGTCGCCGCCGGCTTCTGGTCCTTGTCCTTCCCGTCTTTCGGCGGCTTCGGCGGACCATCGGGGAAGGCGGTCTCGGCCGGGCCGCTGATGCGCGCGGCCAGCGTCAGCTTGGCGTTGCCCGATTTGAAGCCGTCGAGCAGGCCGGCGACGTCGGGCATGCCCTGCACCTGGTCGACGGGGATCTCCTCGGCATCCGTCGAGGTGCTGATGAGCGGCTCGAAACTTGTCTTGGCGCCGGCGAGCGGCTTGAGGATACCGGCGGTCGCCATGTTGATCTGCGAGAGGTCGCCGGTGATGGGGTCGTCGTGGTTGAGATTGTCTTCCTTGAGCGCCAGCCACGCCACGTAGTCCACCGGCTCCACCCTGCCCGAGGTGCCGATATTGACGCGGCGCGCGTCGCGGCGGTCGCCCGCCACCTTGCCCTTCTCCATCTCGACGCCCCAGGCGGTGAAGAGCTTGTCGAGGCTGCTCGCGGTCGGGCCGCCGCCGGTCATGCGATTGGCATGCGCCGCCTGGGTCTCGGAGTTCGGGTCGACGAAGACCAGGGCCTTGCCGCCCCTGAGCACGAACTGGTCGATGGCGTAGAGCGTCTTGTCCGAGAGGTTCTGCGGCTGCGCGATCATCAGCACGTCGACATCGGCCGGCACCGCGTCGAACTCGGTCGCGAGCGTGCGCAGCTCGTAGAGCTGGCGCAGCTGATCGACGATCGCGTAAGGCTCGAGCGGCTTCCCTTGCAGTGCCGCCATGAAGTCGCCTTCGAGCGGCAGGCTGGTGACCAGCCCGACCACCGTCTTCTTGGGGAAGGCGAGGCTGTGGATGAGCTTGGTCAGGTCATATTCGAGGAAGCGCTCGCGATCCGGCTGGAAGAACGGGATGACCTGCTGGTCGTCGGTCGAGTTGGTGGCGGCGAGGCCGAAATAGACCTGGTCGCCGCCCTGATCGAGCGGCACGCCCTGGAGCCCGAAGGCGACGGCGCGGTCCTCGGTCGGCGAGAACGGCTCGGGATCGAGGAGCTCGAGCTTGATCTTGCCCTTGGCGAGCGCCGCATACTCCTCGAGCGTCTCGCGCACGCGCTGGGCGAAGATGCCGTAGGACGGCACCTCGTCACCGAGGCGGGGCGAGTAGTAGAAGCGCAGCGTGATCGGCTCGTCGATGCGTGCCAGGGTCTTCTTCGATCCGTCCGACAGCGTGTAGAGATGCTGCTGCGTCAGGTCGAGGCGCGTCGAGCGCAGCACATGGCCGGCGATGACGTTGATGGCGACGAACAGCACCGCGGCCGAGATCAGGGCGATGGCGGCGGTGGCGCGGCGTGACGGCTTTCTCATCGCGTGGGATCTCCTCAATCCGCCTTCTTGAGATCGACCAGGACGGCGTTGGCGAAGAGGAAGATGCCGATCACCGAGACGAAGAACACGGCATCGCGCAGATCGATGACGCCGCGCACGATGGCGTTGAAATGGGTGAGGAAGCTGAACGAGGCGATGGTCTGCAATACCGCCTCGGGCGCCCAGCCGTTGAGAAAGCCCAGCACGATCGGCGAGCCGCTGACGGTAAAGAGGAAGCACACCGCGGCGGTGACGACGAAGGCGATCACCTGGTTCTTGGTCAGAGCCGACAGCGCCGCGCCGATGGCGAGAAAGGCTCCGGCCATGAGGAAGCTTCCGATATAGCTGGCGATGATCACGCCATTGTCGGGATGGCCGAGGAAATTGACGGTAATCCAGAACGGGAAGGTCAGCAGCAGGGCGATGCCGGCAAAGGCCCAGCTCGCCAGGAACTTGCCGAGCACGGCGGCGCTCATCGAGATCGGCAGCGTCAGGAACAGCTCGATCGTGCCGCTCTTCCTTTCCTCGGCCCAGAGCCGCATGGCGAGCGCGGGGATGAGCACGAGATAGAGCCAGGGATGGAAGCTGAAGAAGGGCTGAAGGTCCGCCTGGCCGCGCTCGAAGAAATTGCCGAGGAAGAAGGCGAGGGCGCCGGCGGTGACCAGGAAGATGACGATGAAGACATAGGCAAGCGGCGTCGCGAAATAGCTCTGCAGCTCGCGCCGGAAGATGACGAGGGTGCTGTGCATGGCTCAGGCCTGGCCGGGTAGGGTGATGGCGCGGAAGACGTCGTCGAGGCGGCCGCGCTCGACGCGCAGCGCGGCGACCGACCAGCCGGCGGCGCGGACGAGGTCGGTGACCTCGGCGATGATCGAATGGCCGTCCCGCGGGAAGATCATCAGCGCCTCGCCCTCGGCATCGCTGACCGGCTCGACCGTCAGCACGCCGGGCAGCCGCAGCAGCGCCGTGGCGGCGTCGATGCCGTCCAGCGCCAGCCCCAGCCGCACCGCGTTGTGGTGGCGCGAGCGCGCGGCCAGCGCCACCGGCGTGCCGTCCGCCAGCACGCGGCCGCCGGCGATGATGATGGCGCGCGTGCAGATCGCATCCACCTCATCGAGCAGATGTGTCGAGATCACGATCGCCTTCTCGGCGGCGAGCGTCGCGATAAGGCGTCGCACCTCGTGCTTCTGGTTGGGGTCGAGTCCGTCGGTCGGCTCGTCGAGGATGAGCACGTCGGGATCGTGCAGCAGCGCCTGCGCCAGGCCGACCCGGCGCTTGAAGCCCTTGGACAGCGTCTCGATCGGCTGGTCGAGCACGCCGGCGAGTTGCGTCCGCTCGACCGCGAGCGCGACCCGCCGCGCCGCCTCGGCGCCGCCAAAGCCGCGGATGCGGGCGATGAAGTCGAGAAAGCCTGCCGGCGTCATGTCGGGATAGGCGGGGGCGCCCTCGGGCAGATAGCCGATATGGCGCTTGGCCGCGATCGGCCGGTCGACGATGTCGGCGCCGCAGATCACCGCCGTGCCGCCGCTGGGCGCGAGGAAGCCGGTGATCATCTTCATGGTGGTGGATTTGCCGGCGCCGTTGGGGCCGAGAAAGCCCAGCACCTCGCCGCGCGATACGGCAAAGGACACGTTGTCCACAGCCGTGACCGGCCCGAACCGCCTGGTCAGATGGCGGACCGCGATCATCTCGTCCATTGGTCTTGTCTCACCCGATGCTGCCGCTTGCCGGCATTCTCTTTGCCTGCGTCATGTGCCGCAATTCCGGGACTAAAATCAAGCCATTGCGCGTGAAATCGCTGTAATCTGCGGCACGGCCGCGGCGGCCGGCGCTCGCCAACACCTGCTCTTCCGCCATCGCCTTGCCCGCGAAAGCGGACGTCCTGGACCGCCGCTCAGCCGCCCGGCGCCGGCAGCTGCCGCTCGATCTCGTCGGTCACTGCGCGGTCGGTCGGCCGAATCGCCGACGGCCAGGCGCCGGCGAGGCTGCCATCGGGGGCGACGAGATATTTGTGGAAGTTCCAGCGCGGCGCACCGGCCTCGCCGAGTTCCGCCGCGATCCAGCGGAAGAAGGGATGGGCTGCGGCCCCGATCACCTGCTGCTTTTGCGTCAGCGGGAAGTCGACGGCGTAGCGGCTCGCGCAGAACTGCTTGATCTCCTGCGCCGAGCCGGGCTCTTGCGCGCCGAAATCGTTCGAGGGAACGCCGATGACGACGAGGCCGCGCGGGCGATAGCGCTGCCAGACCGCCTCGAGGTCGTCATATTGCGGCGTGAAGCCGCAGAAGGAGGCGGTGTTGACGAGGAGCAGCGGCCGGCCGCGATACTGCGCCAGCGGCAAGGGCTGGCCGTCGATGGCGGTGAAGGCGAAATCATAGGCGCTCATGCCGGTTCTCCCCTGGCTCGTGGCACGATCTGCGGCGCGGCACAGCGCAACGCGCCGCCGCGAACGATGTCAGCCATAGCGCTCTTCCTTCCAGGGATCGCCATGGTCGTGATATCCCCGCTGCTCCCAGAAGCCGGCGCGGTCGGCGGCGACGAGCTCGATGCGGCGGATCCACTTGGCGCTCTTCCAGAAATAGAGCTTTGGGACGATCGCGCGCACCGGGCCGCCATGCGCGCGCGCCAAGGGGTGCCCCGCCCAGGAATGCGCCAGCAGCACATCGTCATCGGCAAAAGCGGCGAGCGGCAGGTTGGTGGTGTAGTCGTCATAGCTGTGAAATACGACGAAGCGCGCCTCGGGCTTAGGCTTGACGATGTCGAGGAGGTGGCGGGCGCTGACGCCCTCCCAGGCATTGTCGAAGCGCGACCAGGCGGTGACGCAATGAATGTCGGAGACATCGTGGAACGTCGGCTGGGCGCGAAAACTGGTCCAGTCCCAGTCGACGGCGCTCTCGACCAGCCCGTCGATCCCGAGGCGCCAGCGCTCGACCGCCACGTCGGGCTGGACACCGAGATCGAGCACCGGCCAATTCTCGACTTTGCGCTGCCCCGGCGGCAGGCGCTCGGCCTCGGGTCGTGCCGAGCGGCCGGTGAGGAGCCGCCCTTCGCGCGCCCAGCGCTCCTTGCTCTCGACCAGCTTGCGCCGGGCGCGGCCGAGCGGCCCATCCTTCTCTTCTGCCATGGCCATCTCCTTGCTCCTACCATAGCCTGATCCGCATGGCCGTGAAGTCGGCTTTGCCGGGACCAGGTCGATTCGCGGTTGCGCCTGGCCCGCGGCTCGCAGAGACTGGCCGACCGCCGCCTTCCCTCCCGCGCCGGTGCCGATGTCCGCTGCGCTCCTCATCGACTTCGTGAAAGGCATCGTCGTCGGCATCGTCATCGCGCTACCCGTCGGTCCCGTGGGCGTGTTGTGCGTGCGCCGCACCCTGTTCGAGGGCCCAAGCTTCGGCTTCATTTCCGGTCTCGGCGCCGCTACCGCCGACACGATTTTCGGCATCATCGCCGGCTTCGGGCTTACCATCGTGCGCGATGCCCTGCTGCGCTATCAGGACTGGTTCGGCGCCGCGGGCGGCGTGTTCCTGCTCTATATCGGCATCAGGGCGCTGCGCCGGCGCGGCGACATCGAGCACGAGCCGCTCGCCGACGAGGCGCTGCTCGGCGCCTACGCCTCGACCTTTGCGCTTGACCATCACCAACCCCATTACCATCCTCGCCTTCGCTGCCGTCTTCGCCAAGGTGGGGATGAGCGAAGCCGGAGGATATTTCGACACCGGCGCGCTCGTCGCCGGGGTCTTCTGCGGCTCGCTGCTGTGGTGGCTGGGGCTGAGCTTCGGCATCGACCGTTTGCGGCGTCGCGCCGGGAGGGTGCGCCTGGTCTGGCTCAACCGCATCTCCGGCGCCATCCTCACGCTCTCCGGTCTCGGCCTGCTCACGGCGGCGCTGCTCGCCGCTGCCGGTCGGGTGATCTGAGAGCCAATTTCCGACACAGGCTCTGAGACCGCCAAGGCATTTTTGCGACGCGCGGCCGGCCGGCTTGGCGCTCGGGCGAGGCGCGGGTAATCTCCCGCGCGATGATCGCTCCATGTCGCTTTAGCCTCCACGCGCTCCTGCTCTGCCTGCTGCTCGCGCCGGTAACGCCGCTCTACGCGCAAGCGCCGGCGGCGGCACCCGCTGCGGCGCCGGCGCCGGTCTCGGCCGCCGAGCTGCAGCGCCTCGTCGACACGCTGCAGGACGACACTCGAGCGCGCGAAGCTCGTCACCCAGCTGCAAGCACTGATCGCCGCCCAGCGCGGCGAAGAAGCGCAGCAGGCGACGCAACCGGCGATCTGCGGAGACCTGGCTCGGCAGCCTCTCGAGCCAGATCGACGCGATCAGCGGCGAGATCCTCGCGACCGCTGCGGTGGTTCTGGACGCGCCGCGGATGCTCGATTGGTTCGCGGCGCAGGCGGGCGACGCGCATGAGCGCGCGCGCTGGCTCGGCATCGGCCTCAAGCTCGTCGATCATCTTCGGGGCGGCATTCGTCGCCGACCGGCTGGTGTATCTGGCGCTGCGTCGACCGCATGCGCGGTTCTCCCAACGCACCAGCGATGCCGTGGCGGCGCAGATCGTGCTCGCGCTGCTGCTGCTCATCCTCGAAGCCATGCCCGCGCTCACTTTCGCCGGCGTCGCCTATTTCGTGCTGCCGCTGGTGGGCCCGCGCTTCACCAGCTCGCATATCGCCGAGGTGATCATCCAGGCGAGCCTGACCGGACGGCTCATCCTCGCCGTCGCCAGGGTGGCGCTGCTGTCGCAGGCGGCGGCGAGCGTCTATTCGCTGGGCGAGGAGACGCGGACCT
This sequence comes from uncultured Alphaproteobacteria bacterium, assembly GCA_963789275.1. Taxonomy (GTDB): domain Bacteria; phylum Pseudomonadota; class Alphaproteobacteria; order ATCC43930; family CGMCC-115725; genus DAHUYF01. The sequence goes on along the minus strand of CAWBKF010000030.1, from coordinate 61,097 downwards.
ATCTCTATATCTGGGTCCGGCGCTTCACCAACTGGTCGGTTTACGGCCTTGCCCTTGCCAGCGCTGCGTGGTGGCTGGGTGTGCCCGGCGCGATCTACGCGCTGCTGCTGCGCGGCACCATGCTGGTCCTCGGCATCCTCTCGGTGATCTTCGTCCTGCAGAACCGGGCGGCGGTGGCCGAGGTGCTGCGCGGCAAGGCCGAGGCCGGTGCGCCGCACGGCCATGCCTGGCGCGTGCTGCGCCAGCGGCTCGCCGACACCTGGCACGTGCTCGCGATCATCTACCTCAGCGCCACCTTCGGCAGCTATGTGTTGCGCATCGAGGGCGGCTTCACCTTCGTATTCCGCGCCACGCTGCTGAGCCTGGTGGTGCTCGTCGCCGCCGGTGTCATCGTCCGGTCGGTGAAGCGCCTGAGCGAGCGCGGCTTTGCCATCAGCGCCGATCTGAAGCATCGCTTCCCGACGCTCGAGATCCGCGCCAACCGTTATCTGCCGGTGCTCACCGTGGCAGCGTCGCTCATCGTCTATTTCTTCGCGCTCCTGGCGCTGCTGCAGGCCTGGGGCTTCAACGCCTTCGCCTGGTTCGACACCGATACCGGCCGCAAGGCGACCGGCGCGATCGTCTCCATCGTAACGGTGCTGCTGGCGGCGCTGATCGTCTGGGAGGTGTTCGGCTCGGCGATCGAGCGCTATCTCAACGGCGGCGGCGTCAACGGAACGCGGGTCGCGCGCAGCGCACGGGCGCGCACGCTGGTGCCGCTGCTGCGCACCACCGTGCTGATCCTCCTGGTCACCATCGTCGGCCTCATCGTGCTCTCGGAGATCGGCGTCAACATCGCGCCGCTGCTTGCCGGCGCCGGCATCGTCGGCATCGCCGTGGGCTTCGGCTCGCAGGCGCTGGTCAAGGATGTCATCACCGGCCTCTTCATCCTGCTGGAGGATTCGCTGGCGGTGGGCGAGATGGTCGACGTCGGCAACAACCACATCGGCATCGTCGAGGCGATCTCGATCCGCACCATCAAGCTCCGGGACACCGCGGGGGTGCTGCACACCGTGCCGTTCAGCGAGGTGTCGTCGGTGCGCAACCTGACGCGCGACTACTCCTATTTCGTCGCCGATGTCGGCGTCCTCTACCGCTCCGATCCCGACCGCGTCATCGCGGTGCTGCGCGAGGTGGCCGAGGGCATGCGGCACGACCCCGACTGGGCGCCCTCGATCGTCGAGGCGCTCGACGTCATCGGCGTCGACCGCTTCACCGACAATGCGATGGTGATCCGCGCCCGGCTCAAGACGGTGCCGCTGCGGCAATTCCCGGTCGGCCGCGAATTCAACCGGCGCATGAAGAAGGCGTTCGACGAGCACGGCATCGAGATGCCGGCGGGGAACCAGACGCATTATCTGGAGCCGCCGCCTCCGGTCCCGGCCGCCTCGGGCTGATCCTCGCCGCGCTCCAGCGCCTGGAGCGCTGTCTCGTCGCTGAGCGCGAGGACGCGGCGCGCCACATCGAGGCCGAAGCCGGCACGGGCGAGGGCCGCGAGGTCCTTCTGGCGATGGGCGGCGCGCGCCGGTTCGGCGCGCAGCGGGCCGAGGCGCCGGCGGCGCACCAGGGCGCAGGCCGCGGCAAGCTCGCTCTCGCCTGCCTCGCCACCCAGCGTCTCGTCGATCAGCTCGCCGGCGACGCCCTTTTGCGCGAGCTTGCCGCGGATCGCATAGCGCGAGCCGCCGCGCCGGCGCAGGCTCGCCGTCTTCTGCGCGGCATAGGCGCGGTCGTCGAGCAGCCCGGCGCCGAGATAGCGCGCGATGAGGTCGTCGACCAGCCGCTCGCCCGCGGCGGCATCGGTGCCATGCGCCTCGGCCGAGCGCGCCACCTTGCGCATCAGCACGCGTCTGAGATTGCCGCTGGAGCTGGCGAAACGCTCGAGATAATAGAGCGCCGCGCGCTGGAGATACTCGGCCGTGGCGCGCTTCGGGCCGCGGCGGGAAGCGGGGGGACGGGCTGGCATGCGACGATCTTAGGGGGTTCCGCCGGCGTTGCGCCACTTTCTCAGATCGCCCAGCCCGACCGGCCCCGAGCGCGGCGCAGCGCGGGCAGGGTGCCTGCCTTGATCGCGCGGCGCCCCGCCGCCTAAGCTCCGCGGTGCAGAACAGGAGTATTTTTTCCGCCATGCCCGAGCTCGCCCCGCGCCTGCGCCGTTTCGGCGCCGTCAACTGGCTCGGATTCTGGACGCTTTATCTGCGCGAGGTCAGGCGCTTCCTCAAAGTGTCGCTGCAGACCGTGGCGGCGCCGGTGGTGACGACCTTGCTCTTCCTCGCCATCTTCCTGTTGGCGCTGGGCGGCGAGGGGCGCCATATCGGCGGCATCCCCTATCCCGAGTTCCTCGCGCCCGGCCTCATCATGATGGCGATGGTGCAGAACGCCTTCGCCAACACCTCCTCCTCGCTGATGATCGCCAAGGTGCAGGGCAACATCGTCGATGTGCTGATGCCGCCCTTGAGCCCGGGCGAGCTCACCTGGGGCTTCGCCCTGGGGGGTGTCACCCGCGGCCTGCTGGTGGGGGTGGTGGTGGCCGGGGCGATGGCGCTTTTCGTGCCGCTGCCGCTCTACGATCCCGCCTTCGTGCTGTTCCACGCTTTCGCCGCCTCGCTGCTGCTGTCGCTGCTGGGGGTGCTGGGCGGCATCTGGGCCGACAAGTTCGACCACATCGCCGCGGTCACCAATTTCATCATCACGCCGCTCTCCTTCCTCTCCGGCACCTTCTATTCGATCGAGCGGCTGCCGGCGGCCTGGCATGCGGTGGCGCTGGTGAACCCCTTCTTCTACATGATCGACGGCTTCCGCTACGGCTTCATCGGCCATGCCGACGGCCCCATCTGGACCGGCGTGGCGGTCATGCTCGGCGTCAACCTGGCGCTGCTCGCGCTGTGCCATGTGCTGATCGCCCGCGGCTACAAGCTCAAGGCCTGACCGCGCCCATCCCAAGATTGACAGGCGGATAGCACCTCCCCATACTCTCCGGCTTCCCGCGGCGGCTGGCCTCTATCGAGGCGGGCAGACGGGGGCGTGGAGCGGATCATGCAGCGCGAAAACCGCCGGCTCGGCCGGTTCGAGAGGGAGAGGCGGACGGCGCCGCGACGGCGACGACGATAGGCGGTCGTTCTTCCGATCCCCGATCCCCTCACAGCGTTTCGCGCAGGAGAATCTCCGTGATTCCACCCGTTTTACCGACCTATGCTCGGGCCGATCTGACGTTCGAGCGGGGCGAAGGCGCCTACCTCTTCACCGCCGCCGGCAAGAAATATCTCGACTTCACCAGCGGCGTCGCCGTCACCGCGCTGGGCCACTGCCATCCCTATCTCATCGAGCGCCTGACCGAGCAGGCGCAAAAGCTCTGGCATTGCTCCAACCTGTTCCAGGTGGCGGGCCAGCAGAAGGTCGCCCGGCGCCTCATCGCCCAGTCCTTTGCCGACAGCGTGTTCTTCTGCAATTCGGGCGCAGAGGCGGTGGAATGCGCCATCAAGGTGGCCCGCAAATACCAGGCCGAGACCGGCCATCCCGAGAAATACCGGATCATCGCCTGCACCGGCTCGTTCCACGGGCGCACGCTCTCGACGCTGGCCGCCGCCGGCAACGAGAAGTATCTCAAGGGATTCGGTCCGCCGGCGCCGGGCTTCGACCACGTCGCTTTCGGCAATCTCAACGAGATGCGCGCCCTGGTCGGGAACGAGACCGCCGGCATCCTGGTCGAGCCGGTGCAGGGCGAGGGCGGCCTTGCCACCGCGCCCAAGGGCTATCTCGCGGGCCTGCGCGCGATCTGCGACGAGTTCGGCCTGGTGCTGGTCTATGACGAGGTGCAAAGCGGCATGGGGCGCACCGGCAAGCTCTTCGCCCATGAGTGGGAAGGGGTGGCGCCGGACGTGCTCGCCGCGGCCAAGGCGCTGGGCGGCGGCTTCCCGGTCGGCGCGTGCCTCGTGACCGAGCGCGCCGCCATCGGCATGACCCCCGGGACCCACGGCTCGACCTTCGGCGGCAACCCGCTCGCCATGGCGGTGGCCGATGCAGTGCTCGATGTCATGCTGGCGCCGGGGTTCCTCGACGGTGTCGACCGCATGGCGGGCGTGCTGCGCCGGCAGCTCGAGACGCTGGTCGGCAAATACCCCCGCATCTTCGCCGAGGTGCGCGGCAAAGGCCTGCTCATCGGCTTCAAATGCGTCGTCCCGAACACCGAGATGGTCGAGCGGCTGCGCAGCAATGGCCTGCTCGTCGCCGGCGCGGGCGAGAATGTCGTGCGGTTGCTGCCGCCGCTCATCGTCAATGACGGCCACATCGAAGAGGCGATGGGCATCATCGACGGCGTGGCGCGGCAATGGGCGTCGTGATGGCGGTCGCGAGCATGACGCCGCCGCGGCACTTCCTCGATCTCGATCGCGTCGCCGCGGAGGAGCTGCGCCGCATGCTCGATCGCGGCCTCGCCTATAAGCGCGGCCTCGACCGCTCGCAGCCGCTCAAGGGCAAGATGCTGGCGATGATCTTCGAGAAGCCCTCGACGCGCACCCGGCTCTCCTTCGAGGTGGCGATGAAGCAGCTCGGCGGCGATTGCGTGGTGATGTCGTCGAGCGACAGCCAGCTGTCGCGCGGCGAGACCGCCGCCGACACCGCGCGCGTGCTGTCACGCTATGTCGACGCCATCATGATCCGCACCACCCAGGCGGCGAAGCTCGAGGAGCTCGCGCAGCACGCGACCGTGCCGGTGATCAACGGCCTGACCGATGCCAGCCACCCCTGCCAGCTCATGGCCGATGTCATGACGCTCGAGGAGAAGAAGGGCGCCGCCGCCGGCAAGATCGTCGCCTGGAGCGGCGACGGCAACAATGTGGCGGTAAGCTGGATGCACGCGGCGGTGCGCTTCGATTTCGAGCTGCGGCTCGCCTGCCCGGCGGAGCTGTCGCCGCCGCGCCGCGTGCTCGACTGGGCGCGCGCCCAGGGCGGGCGGGTGCGGCTCACCACCGATCCCGAGGATGCCGCCGCCGGCGCCGATTGCCTCGTCACCGACACCTGGGTGTCCATGGGGGTTGAAGCCAATGTCAACCGTCACAACATGCTCGCTCCCTACCGCGTCGATGAGCGGCTGATGGCCAAGGCGAAGCCGGACGCCATCTTCATGCATTGCCTGCCGGCCAAGCGTGGCGACGAAGTCACCGCCGGCGTCATCGACGGTCCGCAATCGGTGGTGTGGGACGAAGCCGAGAATCGGCTCCATGCGCAGAAGGGCATCCTCACCTGGTGCCTGGTCTGAGCGGCGTCCGGCGCCGCCCCCCGTTGAAGGTGCCGACGATGCCGAGCCTGCGTTCCGACGACCTCATCCAACCCTTCCAGATCGACGCCTCGGGCCTGCGCGGCCGGCTGGTGCGGCTGGGGCCGCTGCTCGACGAGATCCTGACGCGGCATGATTATCCCGAGCCGGTCGCGGCGCTGCTCGGCGAGGCGATCGCGCTCGCCGCGGCGCTGGCCGGCGCGCTCAAATATGACGGCGTGTTCACGCTGCAGACCAAGGGCGACGGGCCGGTCCGCCTGCTGGTCGCCGACGTCACCAGCGCGGGAGCGGTGCGCGGCTATGCCCAATTCGACGCGGCGAAGCTCGCCAAGGCGGCGGCGCAAGGCGGCATCGCCGGCTCGGTGCCGCGCCTCCTGGGGGCGGGCTATCTCGCCTTCACCGTCGATCAGGGCGAGCATACCGACCGCTACCAGGGTATCGTCGAGCTGCAGGGCGCGAGCCTGGCCGAATGCGCGCATCATTACTTCCGCCAGTCGGAGCAGGTCGAAGCCGGGCTCAAGGTGGCGGTGGCGCGCGTCGCCGATGCCGATGGCGTGCAGCGCTGGCGCGGCGGCAGCCTGATGGTGCAGCGTCTGCCGCCCGAGGATGTGACGGCGCAGCAGGAGGCGGCGGAGGATGGCTGGCGCCGCGCCATCATCCTGATGAGCTCCAGCACCTCGGCGGAGCTGGTCGATCCTGCGCTCGCGCCCGAGGCGCTGCTGCTGCGCCTTTTCCATGAAGACGGCGTGCGGGTCTATCGCCGCCACGATCTCGCGGCGCGCTGCCGCTGCTCGCGCGAGCGCGTCGAGACGGTGCTGCGCATGCTGCCGCAGGACGAGCTCGCCGAGATGAAGGTGGACGGCCGCATCACCGTCACCTGCCAATTCTGCAGCGCCGCCTACGGCTTCGGCGAGGACGAGATCCACGCGCTGGCGGAGTAGTTGTCAGTTGTCAGTTATCAGTTTCGCTTTGTGAACTGACGACTGATAACTGATAACTGACCACTCCCACGCCGGCTCAATGTATCGCGGCGTACATGATCCTGTCCTCGGTCGCGGTCGCCGCGTCGAATTCGGCGACGATGCGGCCGAGGCGCGCCACCAGGATGCGGTCCGAGACGGCGAGGATCTCCGGCAGATAGGAGGAGATCACCAACACGGCCTTGCCTTCCTCGGCGAGACGGCGGATCTGCGCGTGGATCTCGGGAATGGTGGCGACGTCGACGCCGCGGGTCGGCTCGTCGAAGATGATGATCGAGGGATCCTGCGCCAGCGACTTGGCGATGACGACCTTCTGCTGGTTGCCGCCGGAGAGCTCGACGATGCGCGCCTTGCGCTGGAGCGCGGCGATCTTCAGCCGGTCGACCCAATAGCTCGCCAGCTTGTTGCGCATGACGCGCGACACCACGAAGCGCCAGCCCGCCTTGGTCGCGAGCTTCCCCACATAGACGTTGTCGTCGACCCGCATGGTCTCGAAGAAGCCGTTGAGCTTGCGGTCCTCGGTGATGTAGCAGATGCCGTCATTGATCGCCTGCTTGGGCACGCGATAGCGGATGGGCCTGCCGCGCAGCCGGATGGTGCCGCCATTGATGAGATTGCGCTTCAGCGCGCCGAAGATGATCTTCGCGATCTCGGTGCGCCCGGAGCCGATGAGGCCGGCGATCCCCACGACCTCGCCGGCGTAGACCGAGAAGGACATGTTCTTGACGATCATGCCCATGGTGACGTTCTCGACGGTCAGCACCTTCTCGGTCGCGGGACGGCGCTGTCCGCCGTCGCGGTGCTTGGCGTAATGGGTCTGCGCGATGTCGCGGCCGACCATGTGACGGACCAGCTGCTCGCGCGTCATCTCCGAGGTCTTGGCCGTCACCACCAGCCGGCCGTCGCGCAGCACCGTGATGCGGTCGGAGATCTGCAGCGACTCCTCGAGCGCGTGCGAGATGTAGATGATGGCGACGCCCTGCGAGCGCAGGTTGCGCACCAGGTGGAAGAAATGGACGATCTCCTCCGGGGTCAGGCTCGCGGTCGGCTCGTCGAAGATGATGATGCGTGCCTTGTTGTAGATGGCGCGCGCAATCTCCACCATCTGCCGCTTGGCGGTGCCGAGGAGCGCCACCGGCGTCGCCGGGTCGACGTGGAAATTGAGGGATTGCAGCAGCTGCTGCGCCTGGATGTTGAGGGTGCGGAAGCGGGTCAGCAGCTTCTCGTTGCCGAGCTCGATGTTCTGCGCCGCGGTCATCGTCGGCACCAGGCTGGTCTCCTGGTAGACCATGCAGATGCCGGTGGCCAGCGCGTCGCGCGGGCTCTCGAACCGCGCCGGCTTGCCGTCGACGAAATACTCGCCCGAGGACAGCTGGATCGCGCCGGCGATCGCCTTGCACAGCGTCGACTTGCCGGCGCCGTTCTCGCCGACCAGCGCATGCACCTCGCCGGGATAGAGATCGAAATTGATGCCCTCGATGGCGTGCACGCCGCCATAGATCTTGCTGCCGTTGACGACGCGCAGCACCGGCTCGCGGGCGGCGGCCTCGCTCGCCGCCGGGCGCGGCAGCGTCTCGATGTCGATCATGATCTGGCTCCTGCCGTGTCGAGCAGCACGCGACCGGCTCCCTTCGAGACGATGACGAGGCCTTGCGCCGCGTCCAAGGCGGCGGTGATGCCGTGGTAGCGGCCGCCGACGCGGCTGTGGCGGCTCTCGACCGCTTCGCCGTCCTCGTCGATGCGCGCCAGCAGCCCGTAGGAGCGCGGCGGCGCCCAAGGCTTCTGGATGCCGAGCGCCTTGATCGAGCCGCTCTGCATCGGCTCCAGCGCGTCGCCCGCGGTGGCGAGCGCCGGCGCGATCCAATGCTCGGGCGCGATCGTCCGCATCATCTCGTCGCGGAAATCGTCCTCGCGCAGCACGAACTCGATGAGATGCGTGCGCAGCGCGAAGAGCGACAGCCAGAACCCGCCGGCAGCGGCGCGGCCAAGACGCGCGGGATAGCCCGGGAGATTGCCGATGACGATCTCCGGCGATCCCAGCGCGCGGCCGTTGATGGCGGCGCGGCTGACGCGATGGCTCCAGCTTTCCGTCAACCACAGGAACCGTCCATCGGCCGAGACCGCGAGCCCATGCGGATAGGCGAGATCGCGCAGCAGCACCGTCGGCGCGTCGAGCTCCGGCCCGCAGACGATGACGCGTCCGGCGCGGTTCTTTTGCATGAGATCGCGGCACCACGCCTCGGCCGGGTTGAGCCGGCTGCCCTCGCTGGCAAAGATGGTGCCGTCCGCCGCCACGGCGACGTCGGTGAGTGATCGCAGCGGCGCATCCTCGACCTGGCTCAGCCAGCGCTGGCGGCCGGCGGCATCGACGGCGGCGAGGCCGCGCTCGGCGACGCAGACCAGGAGCCGTCCGTCGGGGTGGAACGCCAGCCCGCCGGCGCTTTGGTCGAATTCGGCGACGACCGAGCGCGTCTCGTAACCCTTGCCTGAGAGCCGCACCACCCGCGGGCCCGCCGATAGATAGAGCGCGCCGTCCGGCCCCTCCGCGACATCGTCGGCGCCGGGCAGGGGATCGCCGATCGGCCGGCACCGGTCGAGCGCGTCATTGGGGCTGAGCGCGCCGTCCATCGAGGGAATGGCGTGCTGCTCCGCGTTGCGGAACAGGATCTGGCGCGCGTCGCGCAGGAAATGGGTGAGCACTGCCATTAGGAGCTCCGGTCGCGGCGCTTCTCGCCCCAATAGGCCTCGTAGCCGGTCCAGCTGGGATCGCCGCGCTCGAGCTTGATGCGGCCGATGCGGTTGTTCTCGAGCCCGCCGAGGTAGAGATGGCCCTTGTGCTCGCGCATCGAGGTCAAGGTCGAGTGCGAGATGCCAGTCGGGTCCCACCAGGATTCCAGCACCTCGCCCGCCTCGTTGAAGCGCAGCACGCAGCCGTGATTGAGCCCCGGCGCGAGCCACTCGTCGCCCGGCACCTGCTTCACCATGCGCAGGCGGAAGTCCGGCTTGCGCGAGGCCAGGTCGAAGGTCGGCGTGCGGATGCCGACCAGCGCCAGCCAGTAGGTGCCGTCGGACGCGCGGTTGATGTTGTCGGGATTGCCCGGCAGCGCGTCGATCGCGATCTCGAGCTCGCCTTTCCGCGGCCCCTCGATCCAGTAGCGATAGATCTTGCACAGCGTGGTGCTGGCGATGAGCACCGACCTGCCGTCATGCGAGACGCAGATGCCGTTCGGGAAATAGAAATGGCTGATCAGCGTCCGCGTCCGCTTCGTCGCGGGGTCGTAGCAGACGAGCCGGCCGTTGGGACGGCCCTCGATGATATCGAGCGCGTTGGTCGTCATCTCGTAGCGCGTGGTGCAATCGCTGAAATAGATCTTGCCGTCCGGCGCGATGTCGAGATCGTCGGCCATGCGCAGGCGCGAATTGTCGTTGAGCTTGTACCAGGTGCGGTTGGTCTCGTCGGTGACCTTGAAGACGGTACCGTCGGGCTTCACGCCGTAGACGCCCATGCCGGCGACGCAGACGATAAGGTTCTCGTCCTTGTCGAACTGCATGCCGAGCGGCCGGCCGCCGATATGGGCGAAGACCTCGCGGCGCGCGAAGCTCGGGCCGGAGAAGCGGATGATGTTGCCGTCGCGCGTGCTGCCATAGAGCCGGTCCTGCCGATCGAGGATCACGTCCTCCGGCCCCTCGACCTGGTCGAGCCCGATCGCCTCGGCGGCGATCAGCCGGTCGTTCTGGGCGAAGGGCGAGTTGCTGCCGCGGGCGATGGCGGGCGACGGCGCGAGCGGGACCCGGGCCGGGTTGACATAGGTCTTCTGCACCACCTTGCCGCGGTTCTTCGCCCATTTCACGTCGATGCTCACGGCGGCGAGCAGGATGACCCCGATGGCGGCCGAGGTCACGTAGCCGGGGATGCCGATGCGGACGAGGCCGTTGGTCAGCATGAAGATGATGATCGCGCCGATCATCGCCCGCCACACCGTGCCGCGGCCGCCGGCGATCGAGGCGCCGCCGAGGATGACCGCCGTTAGCGCCTGGAACTCCCAGAAGACGCCGGTGGTCGAATCCGTGCTGCCCTGGCGCGCCGCGTAGAAGACACCGCCGGCGGCGCAGAGCACGCCCGACAGCATGTAGGTCGCCAGCAGCATGCGCTCGACGCGGATGCCGGCATGGCGCGCCGCCTTGCGGCTGGCGCCGATCGCGGTCAGATGCCAGCCGTAGCGCGAGCGGCTCAGGAAAATATGACCGACAAGGAGGACGAGGATCAGCGTCGCCGCGTTGACCGGCAGGCCCAGGACGCTGCCCTCGCCGAGGAAGTCCCAGGCGTCGCTGTCGACGGAGTTGGTGGCGAAAACGGTGGCGAACCGCTCGTTCAGCAGGTTGACGCCGGCGCGCAGGATGATCAGCGTAACCAGCGTGGTGAGGAACGGCCGCGTCTTGAGGTAGCCGATCAGGATGCCGTTCCCGGCGCCGATGACGGCGCCCGTCAGCAGCGTGGCGAGAACCGTGAGCCAGGCGGGGAGGCCGAGCACGAACAGGCAGAAGAGGGCGGCGAAATTGCAGACCGCGAAGATCGCGCCGACGCTCAGGTCGATGCCGCCCGAGATCAGGCTGAAGGCCATGCCGAGCGCGACGAAGCCGAATTCGGCGTAGAGCCGCATCAGCGACAGCGCGTTCTTGGCGGTGCCGTAGTCCTTGATCGTCAGCGAGAAGTAGGCCGCCAGCACGATCATCACCGTGAAGGGGATGACCGGCTCGAACCATTGCTTCAACAGCAGCTCGGAGAAGAGCAGCCGCGGCGACCACGCATAACGCATGCGCTGAGCGCGACGGCTGAGCCCCTCCCAGGTGGTGATCGACATCGGCGCGGCTCCGCTCGGAAAGCCGCTCCCGCCTGGCGGCGGGAGCGGTGATCTCAGTCGGCGATGATCTACTTCTTCGCTTCGTCCGCCGCCGCCGTCGAGGTCGGCGGCTTGGGCACGGCATAGCAGTTCGCGCCCGAGGCATTGGCTTTATCGAGCCAAACCGGCCGCGTGTAGAACTCATGATGGCTGGTGCCGGGCTTGGCGCCGCTTTCCAGCAGCGTCTCGGCGGCGACGAAGGCGTCATGGCCCTGCTCGCTCGCCGTGTAGCTCAGGAACTTGTAGAAGTTCCCCTGCGCCAGCTGGTCGCAATCGAGCTGCGAGCCTTCGCCCGAGGCATAGATCTTCACCTTCTCGATCTTGCCGGCATTGCGGACGGCCTGGGCCGCGCCGGATTCCATGATGCCCCAGAAGCCGATGCTGGCGCAGAGGTCGGGATGCTGCTGGATGACGGTGGCAGTGATGTTGAGCGCGTTGTTGGCGTCCCACAGCGCCGCCTGGTTGGAGACGACCTTGATCGCCTTGTCCTTGTTGAGGACGTCCATCACGCCGGCGATCTGATCCACGCTGGCGGCCGCGGTGAGCTCGCCCTGGACGATCTGCACTTCGCCCGACGTCCCGCTTCCCGTGCCGCACACCTTCACCACGTCCTCGGCGAGCATGCGCCCGACCTCGTACCAATCGGCGCCGACGAAAGCATCCGACTTGTAGTTGGACGACATGTTCATCTGGATGACATGGATGCCCTGGCCCTCGGCCCGCTTGAGCTCCTTCTGCAGCAGGGTGACGCTGGGATTCTGGACGACGATCACGTCGGGCTTCTCGTCGACGAGCGCGGTCAGCGCCTGCTGCATCGCCGCCGGATTGGCGTTGGGGTCGCGCACCACGAACTTCATGCCGCGCCATTCGGCCTCGGTCTTGATCACCCGGCCCCATTCGTCCATCAGCGGCACGCCGGTGGCGATTGGCAGGAACGCGATGGTCTTGCCCTTGAGATCCTTGTCGTAGTCGGCGCGCAGCTCATGCGCGGTCTTGGTGCCGCCCTCCTCCTGCGCCAGCGCCGCCACCGGCGCGCCCGCGACCGCGAGCACCGTCAGCGACACCGCCAGTCCTGCCCATGAATATTTGCCGCTCATTGCACTTCCTCCCTGTCGAGTTGATTGTCGGCTTCTTGTCGGTTCCGGCCGCCGGATTTGGCGATCAGTCGCCCTGGCGGGCTGTCTCCTCGTCGCGCGGATGCAGCCAATTGTCGAGAATGATCGCGGCGAGGAGCACGATACCGCGCATGATGTTCTGCACTTCGCTGTTCACATCCATGATGGTGAAGGCATTGAGCAGCGTGCCGATGAGGGCGCAGCCGACGACTACGCTGAGGACGCCGCCGCGCCCGCCGACGAGGCTGATGCCGCCGAGCACGACGACGAGGATCACGTCGTAGATCTGCGTGCTTTGCACGATCGTCATCTGCATGCTGCCGGTCTGGCCGATCCAGACGAGCCCGGCGAGCCAGGCCAGCGCCGCGACCAGCAGATACTCCAGCACGATCAGCGGGCGCAGCGCGACGCCGGACAGGCGCGCTGCCTCGGGGTTGTCGCCTTGCGCATAGATGAAGCGGCCGATCGAGGTCCGCGACAGGAAAGCGTGCATCACCAGCGCGGCGGCGGCAAAGACGAAGATCGGCATCGGTATGCCGAACAACGTGCCGCGCCCGGCGAACACCAGCGCCGGCGCGTTTTGCGGCGCATAGACCACGTAGACCGGCGCGATCCAATAGGCCACGCCGTAGATGACGAAGCTGGTGGCGAGGGTGACGAACAGCGCCGGCGCCTCGACGAAGGCGACCATGACGCCGTTGGCGAGGCCGACGCTCAGGGCGACGGCGAAGGCCAGGACCGCCGTCCAGAAGGGCGGCAGCCCGTGCTGATTGGCGATGAGGGCGACGCACCACGAGCCCGCCATGATCGCGACCTCGCTCAGGTCGATGCCGCGGCTGATGACGATCAGCCCCATGCCGAGGCCGAGAATGCCAAGGATCGAAATGCTGCGGACGAGACCGAGAAGGTTGGCGACGCTCGAGAAGCCGGGAAGCACCAGGGCGAAAACGATGAGCAGAAGCACGGTGATTCCCGCGACGATCTGCTCTTGGCTAAGCCGGCTGAGGCTGCGCCACCAAGGCGCCATCCCGCGGCGCGCAGTGGTTGCCTCGATTGCCATGTCGCGGCCCGCCTCCCTCCCGCAACCCGGGTCGGTCGTAGCCGGCCAGGGATCGTTTTTCGTTTCTTTGAGCTGATAATTGTGCCTTGTGGCCGGCAATTCAGTCAAGCAAGCCGTGAAATGAACCTACACTGAACCGTGGCGTCGCGTCGAGAAACTATCGCTGAGCCGATGTCGGCAGCGTCCGGCTCACGACCATCGTCGTCGCGGTGCCTCCCGAGCCCGCCGCCTGATGCCCAGGCAACTCCGTTTACGAAGCAACATACCGACTGGTATATATTCGGTCAAGTAGGTATAGCGTCATGCCTGCTGACACCGCCGGCATTGACGAGAGTGCGCATAGCGATCTCGGTGATCTGCTGCGCCAGCCGCTCCTGATCGACACCTTCGCGGTCGCGATGCCACATATGCATATAGGAAATCATTCCGGTTATCGCGCGGGCGTGGAGCAGCGCGTCTTCGCAATCGAATTGGCCGCGCTTGGCTCCCTCCGCGATCATCATCGCCGCGATCCGATCGATCTCGGCGCGCTTCTTCTCGATCGCCCGGCACGCCGAAGCCGGCAGATTGCTCACTTCGCGCGCGTAGACGGAAACATAGGGGCCATAGGCGATCACGATCCTCGCCAGCGCCAGGCAGAACGCGCGAAAGCTTTCGACGGGGTCGAGGCCGGACTCGACGGCAGAGCGGGCCGCTTCGAGGGAAAGATCGGCGCCTTTAGCGCAGATCGCGGTCAGAAGCTCGGCCTTGTCGCGGAATTGATAGTATACGAACGGCTTGGTGACGCCGATGGCATCGGCGACCGCTTCCATCGAGGTGCCGTGATACCCGCGTTCACCGAACAGATGCGTAGCAGCGTCCAATATGCGCTCGCGCTTCAAGGCGGCGAGCTCGCTGCGGACGGACAATCCGGTCGATCTCCTGAGTTTCGACAATCGCGGCCTCGTAGGTTTCTGCGTCAATATCCCATACGGCAGCCGAACAATCCATAGACGAGGCGTCCGGTTGGTGAGGAAGCTCCGGCGCAACAGCCCCCGTCTTCGTTCATTGCAGCCGCGTCTCGCCCTTGCCGGCGATTATACTATATGGTATAAATGCATAATATACAGTACTACGGCGCGGATGGAACGATGATGGAGCAGGAGGTCGTCGTCATAGGCGCGGGCGTCAGCGGCCTCGCTGTCGCGGCCGGTCTCGCGCGCATGGGGATTGACCGCTTTCTGGTCCTGGAGAAATCCGATCGCCTGGGCGGCACCTGGCGCGACAATCACTATCCCGGCTGCGCTTGCGACATTCCCTCGCACCTTTACTCCTTCTCCTGGGCGCCCAATCCGGACTGGTCGCGCATGTTCGCTTCCCAGCCGGAGATCCTCGCTTATCTCGAGAGGACGGCCAAGGCGCATGGTCTCGCGTCGAAAATCCGCTTTCAGAGCGAGGTTGCCGAGGCGCTTTGGGAGGCGGGAGCCGGCTGCTGGCGGGTGGTGCTGCGCTCCGGCGAAACCATCAGAAGTCGCCTGCTGGTCGCGGCGACAGGCATCTTGCATCATCCGCAGATTCCGAAGATCCCGGGTCTCGACGCCTTCGACGGGACGGTGTTCCATACGGCCGGCTGGCGACACGATCACGATCTGTCCGGCCGTCGCGTGGCGGTGATCGGAACGGGTGCGAGCGCCATTCAGGTCCTGCCCGCGATCGTCGACCGAGTGCGCCGGCTCCTTCTGTTCCAGCGCACGCCGCCATGGATCGCCCCACGCTTCGACCGGTCCTTCGACAAAAAGACCCGATGGCGTCTGCGCTTTGTGCCGTTCTACCGGCGCTGGCTGCGCTCCCGGCTTTTTTGGATCCATGAGCTGCGTGCCAAGGGCTTTCTGGCGGATCCATCGGCCATGGCAAGAATCGAGAGCCTGTGTCGCGGCCTGCTGGAACGGCAAGTGAAGGATGCGGCGTTGCGGGCCCGATTGACGCCGGGCTACGCCGTCGGTTGCAAACGCCTCCTCATATCGAACGATTGGTATCCGGCGATCACCCGCCCGAACGTCGAGCTAATCGCCAGCGGCATCGCGAAAATCGATCCGCAAGCCATCATCACCACGGACGGCGAAGCCCACCCGGTCGACACGATCATTTTCGCGACGGGCTTCGACGCTCAGAACACGCTGTCGCACCTGCCGATCCGTAACGGCGAGGGGCTCAGCCTCTTCGCCCATTGGCAGGAGACGGGAATGCGTGCGATGCTCGGCACCACGGTGGCGGGCTTCCCCAATTTCTTCCTGATGACCGGGCCGAACAGCGGCCTCGGCCATAATTCGCAGATCTTCATGATTGAGGCGCAGGTGCGCTACATCATGGACTGCCTGCGCACAATGCGGCGCCGGCGCGCCGCCGTGGCCGAGGTGCGCGGCGAGGCGCAAGCCGCGTTCAATGTCGAGCTGGACGAGCGCATGGCGCATACGGTTTGGAACACGGGCGGTTGCCGCAGCTGGTATCTCGATCCTGCCACGGGCCGCAACACGTTGCTCTGGCCGATGACGTCCATCGCCTATTGGCGGCGGACGCGAAAGATAAGGCCGCGGGACTATCGCTTCACGCGTGCGTAGAGGAATATCGCCGGCGATCGAGAGCCGATGGGAGGACATGCCATGGACGTGCAAGCGAAAGCGCCCCTGGCTGATTTGGCGCGTCGTCCGGCGTCGATCCCAGCTGAGTGGGACGGGCATCGGTACCAGGATTCGCCGGGAAGGGACGGGAGGAGGCTTCATGGGCAAGCTCGACGGCAAGGTGGCGCTGGTGACGGGAGCGGGCCGCGGCATCGGCGCCGCGATTGCGCGCAAGCTCGCCGGCGACGGGGCCAGTGTCGTGGTCAGCGAACTCGATCCTGCTCCCGCCGCCGAGATGGTGGCTGCGATCACGGCGCGGGGCGGCGTCGCGGTGCCGCTGGTCGGCGACGTCGCCGCAGCCGATTTCGGCGAGCGGGCGGTGGCCACGGCGCTCGACGCTTTCGGCGATCTCGACATCATCGTGAACAACGCCGGTTATGTTTGGAACAGCGCGATCCAGCACATCAGCGACGCGCAGTGGTACGCCATGATCGACGTGCACGCCACCGCGCCCTTCCGCATTCTGCGCGCCGCCCAGCCGCATTTCCGCGCCGCGGCGAAACGCGAGGAGGAAGCCGGCACGCCCAGGCACCGCAAGGTGGTCAACGTCTCCTCGGTCTCGGGG
Source organism: uncultured Alphaproteobacteria bacterium (assembly GCA_963789275.1). Taxonomy (GTDB): domain Bacteria; phylum Pseudomonadota; class Alphaproteobacteria; order ATCC43930; family CGMCC-115725; genus DAHUYF01. The sequence continues at coordinate 44,508 of CAWBKF010000030.1, read as the reverse complement.
CTCTACGGCGCGGCGACGCAATTCGCCTATTCCACCGCCAAGGCTTCGCTCATCGGCGCCACCCGCACCCTGGCCAAGGAATGGGGCCGCGTGCGCGTCAACGTCAACTGTGTCGCCTTCGGCTTCATCGACACCCGCCTCACCCAGCGCTTCGACGGGCCGCCTGCGACGATCGACATCAAGGGCGAGTCCTACAAGGTCGGCCTCGACGCCCGGACGATCGCCGCGCTGACACCGACCATCCCGCTCGGCCGCCCGGGCACACCCGCGGAAGCCGCCGGTGCGGTCTATCTCTTCTGCATCCCGGAATCCGACTATGTCAGCGGCCAGGTGCTGGTTTGCGACGGCGGGCCGCGGGTGTAAGCTTCGGCGCGGACGATGTCCACGCACGGGTGGACTCTTGAAAACGATCGTGCCAGTCTCGCGGCGCCGCGAACGGGCGCGGCTTCTCCGGGGATTCCTCATGCGGCTCAGCTCCTTGCGTTTCGTCGTCCTGGCGCTTGCTTTGGCGGGCACGCTTGCCGCCTGCGAATCGCCGCCGGCGCGGCCGACCTTCCCCGATATCCGCTTCACCGGCGAGCCACCGATCCGGCTGGCGGTCGGCGGCGTCGATGTGCAGAACAATGTCAAGCCGAGCTTCCAGCCGCCGCATGTCGAGCACCTCTTCCCGGTGCCGCCGGCGCGCGCGATGGAGAATTGGGCACATGACCGGCTGGTGGCGGCCGGCGGCGGCGCCCGCGCCCGCTTCGTCATCGACGACGCCTCGGTCGTCGAGGTCGAGCTCAAGAAGAAGGAAGAAGGCATCAGCGGCGCCTTCACCACGGAGCCGGCGCAGCGCTATGACGCCAACGTTGCCGCGACGTTACAGATCATCGACGATCACGGCATGGTGGTGCGCACCGTCTCGGTTAAGGCGTCGCGCTCGCAAAGCGTGCTTGAAGGCATCACCCCCAACGACCGCGAGAAGACCTGGTACGCGCTGACCACGGCGCTGATGGCCGATTTCGACCAGCAGATGAGCCAGGAGATCAGCGCGCATTTCGGCGGCTATTTCCAATAGCGGCCCCGCCCTCAGCCGGCTGGTTCTGGTCTCTGCGCCCGGACGGGAGCAGCGGCTAGACGTTGGCCAGCGCCGCGCCGCCGGGCTGGCCGATGATGGCGAGGAATTCGCGCCTGGTGGAGGGGTCGGTGCGGAAGGCGCCGAGCATGCGCGAGGTGACCATGGCGACGCCGGGCTTGTGGATGCCGCGGGTGGTCATGCATTGATGCGCCGCCTCGATGACCACGGCGACGCCCTTGGGCTGCAGCACCTCGTCGAGGGTGTTGGCGATCTGCGCCGTCATCTTCTCCTGGATCTGCAGCCGCTTGGCATAGACCTCGACGAGCCGGGCGAGCTTGGAGATGCCGACGACGCGCTGCTGAGGCAGGTAGGCCACATGCGCCTTGCCGATGATCGGCGCGAGATGGTGCTCGCAATGGCTCTCGAAGCGGATGTCGCGCAGCACCACCATCTCGTCATAGCCGTCGGTCTCCTCGAAGGTGCGCTGCAGCAGCTCGACGGGATCGATGGCATAGCCCGAGAAATACTCTTCGAAGGCGCGCACCACCCGCGCCGGCGTGCCTTTGAGCCCCTCGCGCCGGGGATCGTCGCCCGCCCATTCGATCAGCAGCCGCACTGCCCGCTCTGCTTCGGCCTGGCTCGGGCGCCGCGCGGCGCTGTCGCGCGCGCCGGCTTTGGGGGTCACCGGCTTCACCCCGGTCTTGGCGGCCATGAGCGGTTTCTCCCCCGCGTCAGTTGAGGCGGATCGACTGGTGCGGGCTGTCGAGCGAGAAGGCGGGTATCGCGACCGCGAAACTCTCGCCCTTCGGCGTCTCCATCTCGTAGCTGCCGACCATGATGCCCGAGGGCGTGCTGAGCGGCGTACCGCTGGTGTATTCGTAGGATTCGCCCGGCGCGAGCACCGGCTGCTCGCCGACCACGCCGGGCCCGCGCACTTCCTGCACGCGCCCCAGCCCGTCGGTGATGCGCCAGTGGCGCCGTCGCAGCTGCACTGTCTCCCCGCCCTGATTCTCGATGCGCACGTGATAGGCCCAGACATAGTGATTCTCGGCGGGCGAGGACTGGTCTTCGAGGTAGAACGGCTTGACCGTCACCCTGATGGACCGGGTCGTTTCCGCGTACATGATCGGACCTCCGCCGGCAATCGGCCGCGCCGGTCCATTGTGTACCGGCCTCCCGGCGCGTCAAGCCGCCCCCTGCGGCGCACGCAGGCGAGCCTTGCGCCGGCGCTGTTGGCTTTCCGGGCGCGGGCCGGTAAGTCTCTTGCGGTTTCATGCGAAGCGAGCGAGAAGTCCCGTGTCCGCCCCTGAGATGACCCCGTTCCTGGCGCCGCTCGAGCGCCTCGCGCGCGCGGCGGTGCTGACGCCGTCGCCTTGCGGCGAGGGCTCGATGGCATGGCGCGAATGGGGCGCGGGACCGCCGTTGGTGCTGCTCCATGGCGGCTACGGCTCGTGGACGCATTGGCTGCGCAACATCGCCGCGCTCGCCGCGCGCTATCGCGTGATCGCGGCCGATCTGCCGGGGCTCGGCGACAGCGCGACGCCACCCGCGCCGGTAGCACCCGAGGGCCTGGCGGCGATCATCGCGCGCGGCCTCGACGAGATCCTGCCGGCGCACGAGCGCTTCCACCTCGTGGGCTTCTCCTTTGGCGCCATGCTCGGCAGCCTCGTCGCCGCCGCGCGCGGCGCACAGCTGCGCTCGATGACCCTGGTGGGCTCGTCGAGCATGGGGCTGAGGCGCGCGCCGATGCAGCCGATGCAGCCGGCGCGCCGGCAGATGAGCCGCGACGAGATCATGGCGCTGCAGCGCGCCAATCTCGGCATCCTGATGTTCGCGGACCCCGCGCGCATCGACGATCTCGCCGTCCACCTCCAATGCGAGAACGTGGCGCGCGCGCGGGTGAAGAGCCGCGGCTTCGCGCATATCGACCTGCTGTGCCCGGTGCTGCCGCGCATCGCCGCGCCGCTCGGCGGCATCTGGGGCGAGCGTGACATCACCGCCTATCCCTGGGTCGATGAGCGCCGCGACCTCTTGCGCCAGATCCAGCCGGACGCCTTCTTCGCCGTCGTGCCCGGCGCCGGTCATTGGGTGATGTACGAGGCGGCGGAGGCCTTCAACCGCGTGCTGCTCGACCGGCTGACCGCGCTCGACGCAAGCGCCGCTTGAAGCGCCCCGGGCGCTTCGCCTAGAGTGAGCGCCGGGATGCGGGTGTAGCTCAATGGCAGAGCAGAAGCTTCCCAAGCTTACGACGAGGGTTCGATTCCCTTCACCCGCTCCAATCACTTCAAACACTTAGTTATCGACGCTCGCGCGGCCAGCAGCCCGTACGGCAGGAATACGGCATAGCCGCGCACGATGTCCACATCTTTGGTTGTGATATAGCGGCTGCGCAAGGAACCTGGGTTGCCGCGCATGCCGAACCGCATCGTGGGTCTCTATGATGCTCCTTGCGCGAGGGCCTTCGAATAGCTCGTCCGGAAATTGTCCGGTGTAGTCACGGCCAAAGGCTTCCACCAATGCGGTGCCGATCAGCCGGTAACGCCAGCGACCACCAGCGACTATCTCGATCAGCTGTAAGTTCGGGAGGAGCCTCGGCACCTCTACCGATCTATGTCGCGCCGCGAGGGCATGGAGCGACTGCCGCACTTCGACCGCCAATAGGCCAGCGCACCTGTCGAATCGGATCGATATTCACAGGTCACATTCACCGCACGCAACTCCCAACGATACATGGCATGCGCTTGGTGAAGAAATAGTGAAGTCGCTCGCCCCACTCAAACCGGCCGCTTCGCCACTGCGAGGCCGACTATCGCGCAACCAGACTGTTCGGCTGGCGGTTCTCGCGCTTCATGCGCCTGAGCAAGAGCATCGCGAGGGCGCTTGAGGCGTTTAGTGGCGATCGCGTGTCACCCTGGCTCGACGCCGGGCTTCGCGATCCCGCTCGATCTCGTCCAGCTGAGCCCTAAGCTTTTCTTTGGCGGTGCGCAGGCTCTCTTCATGCCGCCGCTTTAATTCCAGCCGCTCAGCAGATCGTTTTGCCATGCTCTGAGTATGGAGAGCCAGAAGCGCGGCGTCAAAATGCTCTTCGATTGAACTGAATTTCAAACTGATGGGCTACCCCGGCCTACGCTGCGATCATCCGAAATACCCTGGCAGCAATTAGATGCCACGCCGATACCCCCGGTTTTCGCAGCTGCAGCTGGCCCCGCAGTATCCCGTTCAATATCTGGTCGACCTGATTACTTTGCGGGTCCTCGCTGCGGTTCGATCGCGGGGGGCTTTCTTCCGCCCAACTTTGCTCGCCTGATTGCCCACGCACCTCGAAAAGTTGGCGCAGATGAACTACGGCTTCCGGTCTGGCGGCGGGCGTCACCATTTTCTTTACGCGATCTCCTTCAGTATGGCGTTGTCGAACATCGCCTCGGCCAGCAGCTTCTTCAGCTCGGCGTTCTCGTCCCCGAGCGTCTTCAACCACCGGGCATTCGACACATCCATCCCGCCACACTTCGCCTTCCACTTGTAGAAGGTCGCACCGCTGATGCCGTGCCGTCCGCGCTTTGTACGTGACGCGCGAAAATTCGGATCAGATTGCCGACCTGCACCAGGATTGCATCAGAGCCAAAATTGCACGCCGAATAACAGGCTTTGTGGCGTCGTGGTCTCGAGTTCGCGATTTGCTACTGATCCGGCGTCCCCGCCACGCCTTCACCTTCCCTTAACCATAACGTCTTAGAAGTATCCCGCGGGCGTGCGTCGCCCGGAGCTGTGGGACTTGTTGGGAAAATCGGGCATGATGGTTCGTACCTTGGCCGCGGCGGTCTTGGCCTGCGGCGCATTAATCGCGGCTCGGCCCGCCGCGGCACAAGCCGACCTCGCCCTGGTTCTGGCGGTCGATGTGTCGAGCTCGATCAACGAGGAGCGCTTCGGCCTGCAGCGCGAGGGCATCGCCAGGGGTCTGGAAAGCAGAGAGATTCTCGATGCCATTGGCGGCGGACCGCACCAGACGATCGAGCTCGCAATCATCGAATGGAGCGAGCGCCAGCACGTCGTCGTCGACTGGACCGTCATTCACGGCCGGGCCGATCTCGAGCCGGTACTGAAGGCATTGCGCACCAGTCCGCGTCCCAACGTCGGCTACAAGACGAACGTCGCCGCGGGCATCGTCAACGCATCCGGGTTGTTCGAAACCGCGCCGCTGCTGGCGGATCGCAAGATCATCGACGTCAGTGGCGATGGCCAGCAGAACGAAGGCAAGCTTGCGGCCGAAGCGGCGCGTGACGCGGCGGTGGCCGAGGACATCACCATCAACGGCCTGCCCATCACCTCCGGCGAGGAGCCGGAGGTCGATCGCTGGTACCGGGCTCATGTCGTTGGCGGTGACGGCGCCTTCATGGTCGTGGCCAATGGCCACGATGACTTTGCCGATGCCATGCGCAAGAAGCTGTCGCTGGAAGTCGCTGGTGCGCCGCTCGAGACGCGCTTCGCGGCCATCAACGAGCGGCCGGGGCCGCGCGCGCGATAGTTCCGGACGCCGCCAGCGCCTCAATTTCCGCCTCGCTGTAGCCGAGCTCTCGGAGCACGTCATGCGTGTCGGCGCCGGGTAACGGCGGGGCTCGCAGGGCAGGTGCTCGGGCGCTGCCGAGCTTGAAGCCGACATTCGGTACCGCGATCCGCCGGTCGATCCCGGGCGCGCCATCGAGCGGGAGCAGTAGATTTCGACCGGCGAGATGTGGGTGGCATAGCATCTCCTCGAGGCCGCGGATCTTCCCCGCGGGAACGTCGGCCGCGGCGAGCGCCAGTTCCCAGTCCTCGGCGGTGCGCGTGAGATAGACCGAGGCGAGGATCGCTGCCAGCTCGGCGCCGCGCTCGGGATGCGCGTGCCAGTCGACGATATCGCGATTGCCGGCGAGGTCGGCGCGACCCAGCACGCGGCAGACGGCGGCGCATTGCTTCGGCGTGCTGCCGACGACGGCGAGGAGCCCATCCGCCGTGGCGAAGACGCCCGAGAAGGGACTACCGCCGAAGGGCGCATTTCCGGCAAGCCCCGGGTTGCTGCCGGCGATCAGCACCTGGGTCAGCAGCGGCCCCATGATCATCAGCGCCGCGTCGAGCATGGCGATATCGATGATCTCGCCCGCGCCGGTACGCTCGCGCCGGAACAGCGCAACCGCCACGGCGAAGGCGGCGAGAAGGCCGGTGACGTAGTCGGTGAGGGGAAATCCCACGCGCAGCGGTCCGCTCGCCGGCGTCCCCGTTACCGCCATCATCCCGCTCATGGCCTGAACGATATGGTCGTAGGCAGGACGATCTCTGAGCGGTCCGTCCTGGCCGAACCCCGAAACGGCGCAATAGATGAGGCGAGGGTTGGCGGCGCGCAGCGATGTCGCGCCGAGGCCGAGGCGATCGAGCACGCCCGGGCGAAAGTTTTCGACCACGACATCCGCTTTCTCGGCCAGCCGCCGGAAGATCGCCCTGCCGTCGGGTTCCTTGAGATTGAGCCCGAGGGAGCGCTTGCCTGCGTTCTGCGCCAGGAACGAGGTGCCCATGCGGCGCCGATTGAGCGCCGCATCGGGACCATGGACGCGAATGGGATCGCTGGCCTCCAGCGGTTCGACGCGGATGACCGCGGCGCCCAGCAGAGCGAGCTGATAGGTGCAGAAAGGACCCGCCATGACATGGGTCGCGTCGAGCACGCGGATGCCCGCAAGGGGCGGTGTGGCTTCGCTCTCGTTCACGGGCGCGGGGCCGCCGGGCTCAGTCACCGATGGTGCCGCCGAACAGGACCCACCTCTCCCCGTCGAAGCGCTGCAACTGCATCTGGCGGATCGGATGGAAGTTGGTCAGGCTCGTGTTGATGAGAACTCCCGGCAGCATCATCGGCAGCTGCAGGTTCTGAAGATTTGTGGCTTGCCGCATGACGTTCTCCCGCGTCAGGTCGTCGCCGCATTGCTGCAGCGTTTGCACGAGGGTCTGCGCGGCGCTGTAGCCATAGACGTTGAAGCGGTCGGCGAGGTCGGCGTCGGGATTGTATTTTCTCATCCAGGCCAGCCAGTCGCGGTAGCTCCTGTCGTTCTGCCACTGCATGTCGGTGGGGTCCTTGATGTAGGCGGCCGAAATAATGCCAATCGATTTTTCGAGGCCGGCCGGCTGCAGTACCGCCGCGACGGAGCTCGACCCGCTGGTGAGATATTGGCGCGGCTTCCAGCCGATGTCGTAGGCCCGATGGATGGCTTGGGCTGCGAACTTCGGCGAGCTGACGTTGAAGAACGTATCCGCGCCGGAGGCTTGCAAGGTGACGATCTGCGAGTTCACGGTCGGATCCGTCGATTCATACGATGCCACCGCGACAATCATTTTTGCCGCTCGGTCGCCGAGGGCGGCGCTGAACCCTTTCATATAGTCCTTGCCGTAGTCGTCGTTCTGATAGACCACGGCGACCTCGGCATTGGCATTGTGCTCGAGGATATCCCGGGCGAAGATCGCGCCCTCCGTCTGCAGATCCGGTTGCCAGCCGATGGTCCAGGGAAAATGCTCGGGGTCCGCCCAGAGTGAGGCACCCGAGGCGAGGAACAGGTGCGGCACCTTCTTGTCGTTGACGTATTTGTGGATGGCATTGTTGGTCGCAGTACCCATCGTCTGGAACAGCAGCAAGACCTGATCCTGCTCGACGAGCTTGCGCACTTGCTCCGCCGTCTTGGGCGGGCTGTAGCCGTCATCGACGGTGAGGAACCTGATCCTCCGGCCGTTGATGCCGCCCCGATCGTTGATCATCGCGAAGTAGGCGGCCTCGGCCTTGCCGATGGCGCCATAGGCCGATGCCGCGCCGCTGTATGGCATCGTCTGGCCGATCTTGATTTCGCTGTCGCTGACGCCCGGACCGTAGCTCTTTTCGGCGGCGACCGGTTGTGCGGCGACGGCGCCCAGCACGAGCGAGGCGATCGTCGCCGCAAGCCGAAGCATGTCATCCTCCTCGTGCGGGTTTCGTCGAACCTCGTTTGCCGCGGACAGCCGCAAGATCCCGGGGCCACGCCGCGCGTGGCCCCGGGGTTCTGTCAGTCCTCGTCGAGCGCGGCGCTGCCGCTCAGCCGGCCTGAACGTAGCCGTAGCGCAGATTCGACGGCGCCGCCGCAAGCTCGTACTCGGCCTTGAGCTTCGCCAGCCGGTCCGCCGAATACGCCGGCATTTGGGTGTTCGCCGCGGCCTTGAGATTGACCTTGTAGAGACGCGCCGAGTTGGTGCCGAAGATCATCTGCTTGGTCGCGCTGTTGGGGCCGCCGAGCGCGGCGAACCCGTACTTCTTGCGCATGTCCTCGGGGATCTCGAGCCGGCGCATGGCCTCGATCTGCCATTGCGGCGAGCCATACCACACGGTATCGGTGCCCCAGACGACGTGATCGGCACCCATGCCCTTGACCAGGGTGCCGACGAAGGCCGCGGAGAACTTCGGATTCGCCACCGCCGAATTGGCGAAGGACGTGCCAAGCTCGGCATAGACGTTGGTGACGCCGAACTTCTCGGGAATTTCGGCCAGGTCGGTCGCCCACTTGATGCGGCCCGACGCCTCGAATTCCGCCCACGCCTGGTCGGGCAGCTCCAGGAACGGCCGCAGCGCCGAGTGGTAGATGATGAAGTTCATCTGCGGCCAGTCCTTGGCCGCCTTGCCGATATCCCAGGTGGTGGCATATTCCCAGACGCCGGCAAAGGATTTCTCGTAGTCCGGCGGCAGCAGGCCTTTGTGGATGCAGATCGTCGTGATGCCCGCTTTGACCGCCTTCTCGTAGAAGGGATACACCAGCTTCTCGTCATCGAGCCGCCACGGGAATTTCGACGGCGCGAGCGGATCGCCGATGGTGTAGGCCTTCCATGAATTTGGCTTGTAGACGGCGATTGCCTTGTCGACCTCCTCCGTCCAGCCGGGCTGCTTCGGCGTGATCACGGTATGCGCGTACATGCGCCGCGACCCGGCGAAATCGTTGATCATGTCACGCGCGCGGACGATCTGCTCGTTGGAGAGCAGCCACCAGGTCGGGTCGTCGAAGGGCGCCCCGCTCAGCAGCGTCATGCTGGTGTCGCTGTCGTAGTAGAGCTCCTTCATGTAGTTCTGGAACTTGTAGCTCTGCAGCGTGACGCCCTCTTCCTTGAGCTTCGGGTTCCAGTGCTCGGCGGCGAAATCGCCGAGGCCCAGCATCTCCTTGTGGTCGAAATCGTCGCGCAGGAAATGGGTCTGGTCGTCGAAGATGAACTGGCCGGCCAAGGTCTGCGCCCGCGCCAGCATCAGCTCGGGCTCGCGCGCCTCGGCCTCGCTGACCTGGAACGCGTTGGTGCCGTAGATCTCCTTCATGGCGACGAACGCGGCGGCCATGCCGCAACTCGTCCGCAGGAATTGCCGGCGGTTGAGCCCGAGCCTCTTGCCGTTCTCGTCGGCCAACTCGAAGATCCGCCGTTGGACGCGCTTTTGCGTCTCGCTCTGTGGCGGCGGCAAGTATTCGCCGTTCGACACGATCTGGGTGGGTATCGGAGTGGCGGCCGAAGCCGTCTCAGCACCTTCGACTAGGCGCTGTTCTCTCTCGCTGAGCCAATTAGCCATCGTCGTTCCTCCCCAACGATTCGTTGCTTGACGGACAAAGCCTATACCTGAGATTTCCCCTTGACAATGCGCGCAGTGACGTTCTCGCACGACAATTCCGCGCCTCGGCGACGCGGCGCTAGCCCCTTCGCAGCTCCATCGTGCCGTCGGGCCGGGTAAACCGGACGCTGACGCCGGGAAAGCTCGCCAACAAAGCCGGGCCCCGCTCCGGCGGGCTGACGTAGAGCGCAGTTGATAATGCGTCCGCGATCATGGCGCTCGCGGCGATAACCGAGATTCCGATGTAGTAGTTGGCGCTACCGCCGGTCGTGGGATCGAAGAGGTGATGATGCCGGCCGGTCGGCTCGAACACCGTTCCGTAGCCGCCGGAGGTGCAGACCGCGCGGTCGCGAAGCTCGATCTTTGCGGAAAATCTGTCGGGTTGGCGCGGATCGGCAAGCGCGATGCGCCAGGGATGTCCGTCGGCACGTAGGCCCTGCGTCTTGATTTCGCTGCGCCCGAGGTCGGCGAGCGTGCGATCGCAGCCATTGTCGCGCAGGATCTCGGTGACGCGGTCGGCGACGTAGCCCTGGGCAATGCCGTTGAGCGTCAGACCCATCCCCGGGCGCGCCAGCACGATCCGCCGCGCCGCCATATCGATGCCCCTAAAATCGACCAGCCGCCGGGCCTGGTCGATCGCCCTCGGCGCCGGCCCCTCTGCCGGGGAGGAGGCGCCGGCAAAGAAATGCGCTGCATAGAGGTTCCACAAGGGCTGGACCGTCACGTCGAAGGCGCCGTTGCTGAGTGCGGACAGGCGTTGGCAGTGCGACAGCAGCGTCAGCAGCTCGAAGGACGGCGCATCGAGGCAACCGTCGCGATTGAGGCGGGCAAGCTCGCTATCCTCACGGTAGAGTGCGAAGATGCGCTCGAGGCGCGCGATCTCGGCGGCGCAGTAGCCGGCGATCCGCGCCGCGGCCGCCCTGTCCCTGTGGTAGAGCAGCAGGCGCGACGGCGAGCCAAGCGACGTGCCGCTCCAGCGGTGAAGCGGCACCGCCCCGGCCTCGGCCCCGTGATCGCCGGTGCCGAGCAAGGGCAGGCCGGCGACGGCGCCCAGCAGCGTGATGATGCGCCGGCGCGATGGCCGCCAGGGCGCTCCCGTGATTGGCGCGCTCGCCGATCCCTTGGGATCGTAGCGGCGGCTGTCGACGCTGTCGGTCACCGGCGCTCTCCCGTCACCGCCTCGTGCTGTGCGCGCTTGGACGCCACGACCACACCCTGCTCCCGGCGCCTGCGCCGCCAGACCATGGGCGGGCAAATGTGGTCATCGTAGTAGGTTACTTGGCAGTCGAGGCAATAGAAGCATTCATTCATGTTGATCTCGCCACTGCGCTTGATCGCGCCGACCGGGCAGACGCTTTCGCAGACGCGGCAGCGCGTTCCGCATTCGGGATGGCGCTTTAGCCAGTTGAACATGCGCACGCGGCCGAGGACGGCGAGACCGCCGCCGAGCGGGCAGGCGAAGCGGCAATAGAAGCGCTCGACGAAGAGGCTGGCGGCGACGAGCGCAAGGGCGTAGGCGACCATCGGCCATTCCGTCATGAAACGGAGGATGATCGCGGCTTTGAAGGGCTCGATTTCCGCCCCAGTCATGGCGAGGTCCCATGACACGAACGACGCTGCGACGAGTCCGAGGAAGACCAGATACTTGAGGGCGACGAGCCGCTCGTGCAGCGCGATCGGGATGGTGAGCTGGGGAATGCGCAAGCGCTGCGCCGCCTTGTTCGCCAATTCCTGGAGCGCGCCGAAGGGACAGAGCCAACCGCAGAACACGGCGCGTCCCCACAAGAACACGCCGACCAAGGTGAAGCCGGTCAGTATCGCGATCAGAGGGTCGGCCAGCAGATGGTTCCAGCGGAAGTCGGTAACGAGACTGTGGATGTCAGTGAGGAGATTGACCACCGTGAGTTGGGCACCGGCATACCAGCCGAGCCAGACCAACGTCCAGCTCAGGAAGCCGATGCGAACCCAGCGATGCAGCCGCCGGCGGCGGCTGATCGGCTCTTGCAGAAAGAGGATGACGGTCAAAGCGGTCAGCGCCCCGCCCAGGATGGCGATGCTGCCGGTGTGCGCCGCCCAGATCGCCTCCCATGGTATCGCTTGATCCGCCGCCGCGCCTGGGGTGTCGCCGTGCTCGCTCGTGGCCGCCCTCACCACGTAGTTTTCCGGCAAATGGTAGGCGAGATCGAAGCTGGCGAAGCCGGGACCGCCGGCGTCGGCGGTGCCAACGACCAGCAGTCGCGTCTGCCATGGCTCGGTCGGGTCGAGGTCTCGCGTGCCGGTGAGAAACACCAGGGCGCGCTCGGAGAGGTCGGGTGCCTTACTGGCGTGCAGGAACGGCAGCGCCTTGATCTGCTTCCCGGCGAGCCGAATGGTCCGGTCGCCTTGGACCAGCTCGATGCGCTGGAGGACGTCGGCGTGCTCCCAGTCGTCGCCGAGGAACGAGTAGGCGCCATTGGCAACGATCAGGATGAACTGGTCGTCGATGCCACGCCCAGCCGTGTACTGGTCGTACCAAGTCTGGCCGAGCAGATTGACGCCGATTCCGGCCGGCGTCACGAGAGCGACATAGAGATCGAGAAAGGTGTCGTCTGGCCCTGCGGCAGGATCGCCCAAGGCGAGTTGCGCTGCCCGGCCGCCGGGAAGCTTGGCGCGGGCCTCGCCGTAAGTCAGATGAAGATGCGCGATGGCATGCGCCGCCTCGAGCGCCGGCCAGTCGGCGGGAGCGAAGCGGTCGACATCGAGGCGGGCCGTTCCTGCCTGCGGTGGCGCGAGGACGCCGCGGCTGCGCGCGACGATGCGCGCGCCGCGAACGATAGCGTCACTCATCAGCACCGAGCTCGTCGTGGCGCGCGACACGGCATCCACTTGCGCCGCCGCCGCCGCGCCAGGGGCGGAGCGCTGCGAGAAGCCGCCGGGGCCCAGCACCGAGGATGACAGCTGGCTCACGACGTCGATCCCCGTGTTGACGTCATGGCCCTTGTAGCTCTCGGTGAAGCGGTGGAATTCCTCGTCCTTGAGGCCGAGAATGGCAATGGGCTCGGTGTGATGGACGAGCCGCACCCCAGCGATATGGCCACTGAGATCGATGCCGACGAGGAGGACGAGCGGCCGGTTGGAGAAGCCCTTCGACTGCGTCACGTCCCAGGTGGAAAAGATGTAGCCGACCTGCCGGCCGTCCTTGTACACCGGGGCCGCGGGCGGCGCGCCGTCCACCGCGCCCACCTTGTTCGCGCCGGGAAAGATCATCGCCAGGATGGCCGGCGTCAGATACTGGGTGACGGTCTCGCCCGGCTTGGGCTCGTCGCCCAGCGCACGCGCCGTGCCGCTACCGGAGACCGCCGCCAGCACCAGCAGCAAGCCCAGCACAACGGCCCTGATCGCTCCCGCCGGCATCTCCGCCCGTTCCCTCGCCTTGCGCTTATCCTATCACAAGGCCCGGGCGGCGAAACGATCCGGACGTAGAAGGCCGCCCGCGTTCGCGCCGCCTCCTATATTTATTTGCGCCGCGAGCGGACCGGCTGGCCGGCGGCCGGTGCGGCCGGGTTGTGCCAGAAGCGAGCCCGGGTGATCCTCGACCCGGCTGGGCAGGACCGGGCATGCGCGCGCCGGTTGGCAGCTCATGGCCAAATGTGCTGAACTGACTTATATGGGGTATGGGGCGGTGCCAATTTGCCCGTTTTAGAATGATCCGGTAGCGGATCTGCGGCCCGGCATGACGAGGGCGGCGCTCACGGGTGTCGGGCTGGGATTGTTCATATGCGCTTATCGTTGAGCCGGTCCTGCCCCGATCCGGCGTGGCCACGCGGGCAGCGGACCCAACTGGAGGCGGTACGGGACAAACATGGGCTTGGTCAAGTACGCGCTCAAATTCCGCGTTTCCTTTTACGTGTTCGCCGTCTTGATCCTGTTTCTCGGGATCGGCGCCATCGTGACAATGCCGAAGGATGTTTTCCCGTCGGTGGACATCCCGGTGGTCACGATCATCTGGACCTATACCGGCCTGACCACTCCCGAGATGGAGAAGCGCGTTACCACCTACTCCGAATATTCGCTCTCGAACAACATCAATGGCATCAGGAACATCGAGAGCCAGACGATGTACGGGGTGAGCGTCATCAAGGTATATTTCCAACCGGACGTGAACCTCGACCTCGCGATCGCGCAATGCGTCGCGTCCGTCAACTGGATTCGCGCCGTCATGCCGCCGGGCATCCAGCCACCGACCGTGGTGCGCTACTACGCTTCCTCGGTGCCCGTGATTCAGCTGGCGCTTTCTTCGGACAAGTCGAGCGAGCAGGAATTGTTCGATTACGGCCTGTATCGGGTTCGGCAGGCGCTGACGCAGCTGCCGGGCGCAACCTTGCCGATACCTTTCGGCGGCAAGCAGCGACAGATCATGGTCGATCTCGACCAGCACGCATTGCAAGCGCACGGGCTCACGCCGATGGACGTGACCAACGCCGTGACCGCCGAGAACGTTGTCGTCCCCTCCGGCCTGGTCAAGCTTGGCAGCACCCAGTATCCGGTCCAGCTGAATTCCTCCCCCGATGCGATCGAGGCGTTGAGCCGCATCCCGATCAAGATCGTCAAGGGCGCACCGGTGCTGCTGCGCGATGTTGCCTACGTGCGTGACGGGTTCGCCGTTCAGCAGAACATCGTGCGTGCCGATGGGCGGCGCTCGGTCCTGCAGACCATCCTCAAGAACGGCAACGCCTCCACGCTGGCGGTCGTGAACCTGGTCAAGTCGACGCTGGCGCAGATCAGGGCGGCGGCACCGCCGGACATGAAGTTCACGCCGCTGTTCGACCAGTCCGTTTTCGTGTCCAACGCGATCTTCGATGTGGTGCGCGAGGGCGCGATCGCCGCCGGGCTCACCGGCCTCATGATCCTCACATTCCTCGGTTCCTGGCGCTCCACCTTGATCGTTCTGGTCTCGATTCCGCTAGCGGTTCTCAGCTCGCTCGCGCTGCTCGCGGCGCTGGGCGAGACCATAAACCTCATGACCCTTGGCGGGCTGGCGCTCGCGGTCGGCGTGCTCGTCGACGACGCGACGGTGGCGATCGAGAACACCTACCGACTATTCGAGGAAGGTCGCCCATTTCGCCATGCGGTGGTCGAGGGCGCGGCGGGGATCGCCAAGCCCACCTTGATCTCCACTCTCACGATCTGCACCGCCTTCGTCTCAGTCGTGTTCCTGACGGACATGGCCAAGTATCTGTTTACCCCGCAGGCGCTTGCGGTCGTGTTCGCCATGATCGCGTCCTACGTGCTCTCGCGGACGCTCGTGCCGATCCTCATCGACCTGCTCGTGCAGGGCGAGCAGCATGGCCGCCAAGGCGACTCTGGGCCGTCGGGTCCGTTCGGCCGCATACATGCTGAGTTCGAACGCCGATTCAAGCGGTTACGCGGCTCCTACGTCGGTCTGCTCCAGGTCATCTTGACACACCGAACGGGTGCCGCATTGGTTGCGGGTACGATGATGGTGGGCGCCGGCTTCCTGACATTCTTTGTTGGCGAGGACTATTTTCCCGAGATCAGTGCCGGGCAGATGCGCTTGCATGTGCGCGGCCCGTCGGGATTGCGCGTGGAAGAGACCGAGCGGCTGTTCCAGGCGGTCGAGGACGAGATCCGCCGCGTCATTCCGCCGCGCGACCTCGACCTGATCCTCGACAACATCGGCATGCCTGCGATCAACTATAACCTCTCATACGACGATGGCTCGACCGTCGCCATGAACGACGGGCAAATCCTCATCAGCCTCAAACAGGGGCATTCGCCCGCCAAGGCGTACATGCGCAAGTTGCGCGTGGTCCTACAAGACCGGTTTCCGTCCGCGATTTTTTATTTCCAGCCCGCGGACATAATTACCCAGATCTTGAACTTCGGCCTCCCGGCACCGATCGACGTGCAGGTGGTCGGCAACGATGCCGAGAACAATCGGCGCGTTGCGCTCGCGCTCCTGCCGCGGGTCAAGGCCGTGCGGGGTGCCGTCGACGTGCACTTGCACCAGATCGTCGATTCCCCAAGCTTCTTCGTCAATGTCGATCGCGTGCGCGCGGCCCAGATCGGATTGACGGAACAGCAGATCGCCAACGATATGAACACGTCGCTGAGCTCGAGCTTCCAGGTATCGCCGAATTTCTGGGCCGATCCCAAGACGGGTGTTCCGTATCAGGTGGCTGTGCAGACGCCCGAGTACCGCCTCAGCAGCATCAGCGACCTCGAGAATACCCCGCTGATGCTCTCCGGGAACGAGGGCAAGAACCTCGAAATGCTGTCCAACGTCGCCACGCTGGAGCGCGAGCCGATGCAGACGCTCATTACGCATAGCAATATTCAGCGAACTTTCGACGTCTACGCCAACGTGCAGAACCGTGATCTCGGCGGCGTCCAGGCCGACCTCAATCGAATACTCCCCGAATTCCAGGCGCGGCTGAAACCCGGCAACCGGATCGTCCTGCGCGGTCAGATGCAGAGCAAGGACGATGCCTTCTTCCACCTCGGACTCGGGTTGATCGGCGCGCTGGTGTTCGTGTATCTGCTGATGGTCGTGAACTTTCAGAACTGGGGCGACCCGTTCGTCGTGCTGGCCGCTTTGCCGCTCGCCTTCTGCGGCATCGTCGGGAGCTTGTTCATCACCCAGACGACCTTGTCCATTCCCTCGCTGATGGGTGCGATCATGAGCGTCGGCGTGGCCTCGGCGAACTCCATTCTGCTCGTCACTTTCGCACGAGAGCACCGCGAGGCTACCGCCTGCTCGGCAGCAGAGGCGGCAATCATAGCCGGCCAGACACGGCTCCGGCCGGTGCTGATGACTGCCGGCGCGATGTTCGTGGGCATGCTGCCGATGTCGCTCGGGGTCGCCGAGGGCAGCGAAGCGAATGCGGCTCTCGCCAGGGCGGTCCTCGGCGGCCTCGCTGCCGGCACTTGTTCCACCCTGTTGTTCGTTCCGTTCCTTTATGCGGTGCTGCGGCGAGGCGAGGTGAGACCGCTGGAAAATTACGTATGAACGTCAGTGAACCGCTGCCGACCAAGGAGGAGAAGCTCTCGCTGAGCGACGCGCGGCAGCCGTCGCGGCGCTTGTACCTCGTCGTGGGGGCTGCGATTCTGGGCGCGCTCCTCTGGGGCGCCTACGGCCGCTGGCAACGGGACGAGGCGGCAATCGAGACGCAGCGGCAGACGCTCAATTTCGTCCCCGAATTGCGGGTTGCGATTGCCAAGGAGCAGCGCGGCCCGGTTGTGTTGAGCCTTCCGGGCACCGTGCTCCCATTCGACCAGGCGCAGATCTACGCCCGTGCGACCGGATACATCGCCGAGCGGCGAGTCGATATCGGCAGCCGCGTGCACGACGGCGATCTGCTGCTGCGCATCGCGGCGCCGGATCTCGACCAACAACTGTCGGAGGCCGAAGCAAGGCTGAGCCAAATGCAGGGTGCGCTCAAGCAGGCCCAGGCCCAGGCGGACCAGGCGCGCTCGGATGCGGAACTGGCCGACGCGACCAATTCGCGAACCTCGCGTTTGGCAACTCAGGGCTGGGAGACCAAGCAGAACGCGGACAACACGCGTCTAGGCCTCGCTTCAAGGCGTTCTGCCGTGGCCAATGCCGAAGCCGGCGTCACGGTGGCGGAGGCCAATGTCAGGGCGCAACAGGCAACGATGCAGCGGCTGTTGCAACTCACGCAGTACGAAAAGGTCGAGGCTCCGTTCGATGGGGTGATCACCGCCCGCAATGTGGACAACGGTGATCTGGTGAGAGCCGACGACAACAGCGGCGGAACCCCGCTGTTTACGGTGCAGCGCGACGACGTAGTGCGAGTGCAGGTGAATGTGCCCCAGAGCGGAGCGGTTGGATTGCAGGACGGGCTGCCGGCCGAAGTGCATGTGCCGGAATTGCCGGGGCGAACTTTCGAAGGGAAGGTGGCACGCAATTCGGTGGCGCTGGATGTCGCCTCACGGACGATGCTGGCCGAAGTCGACGTGCCCAATCCTGATCGGGCGCTCCGGTCAGGGCTCTATGTGAGCGTGGACTTCGGCGTTCCGCGCCCGGCACCCGCCGTGGTGATTCCCGCCGAGGCGCTGCTGTTCAACGGGGATGGACTGCGCGTGGCAACCGTGGACGACGCGGGTCGCGTGCACTTGCACAACGTCAGCGTCTACCGCGACTATGGGACCACGATCGAATTGCGCGAAGGCCTGCACGGCGGCGAGCGCGTCGCGCTCACGCCGCCCGCGGATATTGCGGAGGGCCAGCAAGTCAAGGTGGTGGCGCAGCCGGACGACGCGAAAGCCGCGGCCAAATAGCTCAGCTCGCGCGACGGCCTTCGCAAGCGACGCATTCCGATCGCAGAGGCTTCGCCGACAACGTCAACAACGTTATGGCGCTCGCCTTCGGCGTGCTGATCGTCCTGTTGCTGGTGGCGGGGTTGCTCTGGATCATGGCGCACCTCAACCACCACATGATGCCCATGAGCGAGATCATGCGGATGCAGCGCTGAGGGCAGACTGTGATCCGAGCGTCCGGTCCGACGGGCCGGATCGTCAAGCCGCTGTTCGCGCTGCGCTTTCGACCCCCTTGCCGGGCTCGCGGCAAGGCGTCGATTCCCTTCACCTGCTGCGATCCGCTAGAACATTGAAAGCGCGCGCTGCCGAGGAAGGGGTGGGGGCTCGTTGATGACCGTCGATGCCGACAAGATCACCGCGCCATACATCAACACGCTCGGGAAGACGGTTCTCCGGGTGCTCGGCACCAAGGTGACGCTGATCGAGGAGATCCGTCGGCGGGCCGAGAGCGACCTCGGCATCCGGCTGGACTACGTCGTCCTCGACGGCATCGCGGCGCAGCAGCGCGCGGCGACGCAACCCAGCTCCTATGACGTCTATGATCAGTGGTTCCACAACATCGACATCGTCTGGTCGTCGGGCGCGATCCAGCCGCTGCGCATCGCGCGGCTCGGCAAGTGGGAGCAGGTCGACCGGCAGCTCAAATCGGCGCTGATGCGCAACGGCCAGCCGATCGGCCGCGGCGACAGTCCGCTCAAATACCTTTACGTGCAGCCGGACAAGCGGCTGGGGCCGAGCCCGACCGACTATGTCAGCGCCATGCCGGGCGTGCACAATGTCGATGCGTTCGGCTATCTCAAGGGCGTTATCGCGCCGGATCTCGCGGGCGAGCCGGAGAGCTGGGGCTGGCTGCTCGACAGCCGCTGCCGCGGCCGGGTCGCCTTGGTCGATGATCCCGCCATCGGCGCCACCGACGCGGCGCTGGCGGCGCAGGCGCTGGGGCTGATCACCTTCAGGGATATCGGCAATCTCACCATCGAGGAGATCGACGCGCTGATGCGCCTGCTGATGCGCAAGAAGAAGGCCGGGCATTTCCGCACCTTCTGGAGCTCCATCGACGAGGCGGCGGAGCTGATGGCGAGCGGCGAGGTCGCCATCGCCAGCATGTGGATGCCGTCGCTTACGGCGCTCTGGGCGCTCGGCCGGGATGTGGAGTATGCCGCGCCGGTCGAGGGCTACCGCGGCTGGCATGGCTGTCTTGCCGCTTCCATCAATGCGCGCGGCGCCGTTCTCGATGCCGCTTACGAGTATCTCAATTGGTGGCTGTCGGGCTGGCCGGGCGCCGTCATGGCGCGGCAGGGCTATTATATCGCGGCGCAGGAGGCGGTCGCCGATCATCTCTCGCCGGCGGAATGGGATTACTGGTATCGCGGGCTCCCCGCGGCGACCGATCTCTGCGGCCCCGGCGGCAGCGTGATCGTCCATCGTGGCGCGCTGCGCAATGGCGGCAGCTATTGGGACCGGCTGGCGCGCATCATCGTGTGGAATTCGAGCATCGACGAGCACAACTACCTTGTCCGGCGCTGGGCGCAATTCATCGCCGCCTGACCTCGGCGCCCGCGCTTTTCCCTACGGCAGGCTCGTCATCAGATAGGGCGGCAGCGGCGGCGTCGATTTCACCGACAGCACCTTCAGCCGGATCAGCGCGCGGTCGAGCGAGCGCTCGAGATGCGCCTTGAGCGCTGCTGCGGCGGCGGCGGACGATCCCTGGATGAGGTGCTCGAACACCAGCTTGTGCTCCGCGAGCTCCGGCGTCTCCTCGGGAATGCCGAGATAGCGCAGGAAGGTGTAATTGGTGAGCAGCGGCAGTTGCGCCTGCCGGATCATTGCCATCAGGCGCTTGTTGGCGATGCGCTGGACGCAATGCGTATGCAGATCGGTGTCGAGGCCGGTGAGTTCCTCGGCCGAGACATGCGGATAGCGCGCTTCCAGCGTCGTTACGCGATCGCGCATCGCCACCAGCTCGTCGATGTCCAGATTGGGCACCGCCTGGATCAGCGCCTGCGGCTCGAGCATGCCGCGGATCTCGTAGAATTCGCGGATCGCCGCTGCCGTCAAGGGACCGGCAATCCAATGCGTGCGCGGCGATTTCTCGACCAGGCCGCGCTCATGCATGCGGCCGAGGACGTCGCGGATCACCGTGCGGCTGACGCCGAAATGCTGGCCCATCCGGGCCTCGTTGATGTGGAAGCGGCCGAAGGGCAGTGCGGCGCCGACCTCGCGCTCCGCGTCGTGATAGATCCGCTCCCAGGCGGCGCGGCTCTCGAGATTGTCATCGGCAAGAGCGGTCGCGGGCGCGAAACCGGCCTCGCGCAGATCGAGCCGCACCGGCGCCGTCTCGCCCGCGGGGCTCGGGACGATAAAGCCGCGTCCGTTGAACCGCTCGATCAGACCCTGCTCGTTCAGCAGGCGCAGCGCGGCCTTCACCGGCGCGCGGCTGGTGCGGAAAATCTCGGCCACGGGACCTTCGAGCAGCACCAGGCCGGGCGGCAGCCGTTGCGCGCGCAGCAGATCCTCCAAGGCGGTGTAGACGATCTCGTAGAGCTTCCGCGCCAAACGCGTCCTTCCCTCTGTCACCCCGGGCCCGGGCGTTTTGTTGTGTCGACCGGCCGGCCCGCGCTTCTCTCGCTGTCGTCCCCGCGGCAGCCGGCACCGCGTGGGTTGTGGGAGGCTACGGCATAGCCCCGAGACAGGGCTGATATTGCTGAGACCATACCCACTTAATTGATTATTGAATACAAAAAATCATCTTAAACCATCCTGCGCGTACCGGGATGCTAAATTTCTAGCAGACAGGCATGAAAATTAGCCGCGCTGTTCGTAATTCGGGTTTTCACAAAAGAGTTATTGAATGCAAAAATCATTATAGTTTACCTTGATCGGCAAGGAGAAGCCGGGATCACCCGGCTGGCCGCGCATTCTGTGCGTCGGTCGTCGGCGAGGGGTGGCTAAAGTCATGTTGGAGGTCGCAAGCGTCAGTAAGGCCTATGGCGGCAAGCTTGCGCTTGACGGTCTCACGCTGTCGGTGCGCACCCGGCGAGTATCTGTCGATGCTGGGGCCGAGCGGCTCGGGCAAGTCGACGCTGCTGCGGATTCTCGCCGGCTTCGAGCGCGCCGATGACGGCGAGATCTATCTCGACGGGCGGCCGCTGTCGCGGCTGCCGGCGCATGAGCGCGGCATCGGCTTCGTCTCGCAGGGCTTCGCGCTCTTCCCGCATCTGAGCGTCTTCGACAATGTCGCTTTCGGCCTCCGGCATCGCCGGCGCGATCCCGTCACCGTGGCTGCCGAGGTGCGGCGGCGGGTCGATGCCATGCTCGATCTGGTCGGTCTTGCCGATCTCGGTGGCCGGCAGATCGCGCAGATCTCCGGCGGCCAGAAGCAGCGTGTCGCGCTGGCGCGCACCCTGGTGGTCGATCCCACGATCTGCTTGCTCGACGAGCCGCTCGGTGCGCTTGACGCCAATTTGCGCCAGCGCATGACGCTGGAGCTGCGCCGCATCCATCAGCGGCTCGGCATCATCTTCATCCATGTCACCGGCAACGAGATGGAGGCGCTGGCGATGGGCGACCGCGTGGTCGTGCTCGACCAGGGCCGCGCGCTGCAGATCGGCGATCCCGATACCATCTACAACCGGCCGGCAAGCCTGCAGGTCGCGCGCTTCCTCAACCGCTACAACATGCTCGAGGCCGGCTCGGTCGACGGGTTGGCCTTGTCCGGCGGCGCCTGCTGCGTGCGCCGCGATCGTATCGACGTCCATCCCGCCGGGTATCGGCCGGCTGCCGGCGAGACCGCGATCGTCGCCACCTGCGTCACCTCCGAGTATTCCGGCTCGACCATCGTCTACCTCTTCAGCCTGCCCGGCGGGAAGGTCGTCGAGGTGGAGTACCACCTCAGCCACAAGCGGCCGGAGCAGCTGCAGGAAGGCGGCGTCTACGCCCTCGTCTGGCAAAGCGACCAGGCGCTGCTCTTCGGCTCGTCCGCGATCGCCGCGTGAGGATGGCACGACGATGCAGGCTCCCAGCGGCGAAACGGCACTCGGCACCATGACCAAGGCGTCCGGCGCGATGCCGGCTGAGCGGCGCTGGAGCGACCGCTACGGCACCTGGCTGCTGCTCGCCCCGGGCACCTTGTGGATGGTGCTCTTCCTTGTCGGGCCGATGCTGATGATGGTCTATGTCAGCTTCTGGACGCAGAAGACCTTTTCGATCGAGCCGACGCTGACCCTGCGCAGCTGGATCAATTTCTTCGCCAGCCCGACCTATTACGGCGCCCTCATCACCACCATCGAGACCTGGGCCATCGTCCTTTTCACCACCTTCGTCCTGGGATATCCCGCGGCGCTCTATATCGGCCTCTTCATCCGGAACAAGACGACGCAGATCATCGTGCTGGTGCTGTGCGTGATCCCGTTCTGGACCTCGTTCCTGATCCGGGTCCTGGCCTGGCGGCCGATGCTCGGCAAGGAAGGCGCGGTCAATCTGGTGCTGGAGCGGATCGGCCTCATCCATCAGCCGATCGACGTGCTGCTGTTCACCGATGTCAGCGTCATCATCGGCATGGTGCAGATCTATGTGGTGTTCATGGTCGGCCCCGTGGCCTTCATGCTCGGCCGCATCGATCGCAGCCTGATCGAAGCGGCGCGCGATCTTGGCGCCGGCACCTGGCGCATCTTCCGCACCATCATCTTTCCCCTCAGCCTGCCCGGTGTCGTCGTCGGCGCGATTTTCGTCTCGGTCATGGTGCTGGGCGAGTTCGCGACCTCGGCGGCGCTCTCCGGGCGCAAGGTCAACCTCCTCGGCAACATCATCGTGACGCAGGTGGGCTCGCTCAAATGGGCCTTCGCCGCGGTCGCCGGCGTCGTGCTGACGGTGGTGATGGCGGTGGTCATCGCCGGGCTGTTGCGCGTCATCAATCTGCGCGAGGAGCTCTAGCCGTGGAGGGCCAGCCGGTGCTGCGCGGCGGGCTCGGGCTCTATACCGCGATATTCATCCTGTTTCTCTATGCCCCCTTCGTCGTGCTCGCCATCCTCAGCTTCCAGAGCGGACCCGAAGGCGGGCCGCAATTCCCGATCATCGAATGGTCGACCTATTGGTACCGGCACATCTTCGGCCTGACGCCGCCGTCGCGCGTGGCGCCGCTGCCGATCGGCGACGCGCTCATCCGCTCGCTGATCCTGGCCTTCGCCACCATGGTGACCTCGACGGTGCTCGGCACGCTGACCGCGCAGGCCTTCCGCCGCCGCTTTTCCGGATCGAGCGTCGTCTTCTACCTCGTCGTCCTCGGCATGATGGTGCCGGGCGTGCTGGTCGGTCTCGGCGTGGCGCTGGTGTCGACGGCGCTTGGCATCGAGCGCAGCTGGTGGGGCACCACCTTCCTGGTCCATGTCGTCTACACCTTCCCCTTCGCCTTCCTGGTGATGCTCGCGGTGTTCAATCGCTTCGACCGCTCGGTGGAAGAGGCGGCGTGGGCGCTCGGCGTGCCGCCGGCGCGCACCTTCCGCAAGGTCACCTTCCCGCTGATCTTCCCCGGCGTGCTCAGCGCCATGCTGTTCGCCTTCACGCTCAGCTACGACGAGTTTCCGCGCACCCTCTTCACCGCCGGCGGCGATCTCACCCTGCCGCTTGCCATCTACGGCACCTTCTCGGTCGAGATCCATCCCAACATCTTCGCCTTCGGGGTGCTCACCACGCTGTTCTCCTTCGCGATCCTCGCGGTCTACGGGCTGCTGATGGGCATGAGCGTGCGCCGCGCGCGCCGTGTAGCCATCCAGGAGGAGATCGCATGATCGAGCTCAGGGACCATGCGGCGATCGTCACCGGCGCGGGCAGCGGCATCGGCAAGGCGATCGCTCACCGGCTCAGCCGCGAAGGCGCCAAGCTGGTGGTGAACGATCTCCGGCCCGATGCCGCAGAGCGCACCGCGGCGGAGCTGACGCGGGCGGGCGGGCGGGCCGTGGCCGTGCCGGGCGATGTCTCCGACCCGGCGGCGGTCGAGGCGATCTTCGCGCGCTGCGAGGCGGCGCTCGGGCATTGCACGCTCCTCGTCAACAATGCCGGCTTCGTGCATCAGGCGGCGTTCGAGACGCTGGCGCTCGCCGATTGGGACCGCATGATCGCCGTCCATCTGCGCGGGACCTTTCTGTGTTCGCGCCGCGCCATCCCGGCGATGCTCGCTGCGGCCGACGGGGTGATCGTCAACATCGCCTCGCAGCTCGGTCAGATCGGCGGCATCGAGCTCTGCCACTACAGCGCCGCCAAAGCCGGCATCATCGGCCTCACCAAATCGCTGGCGCGTGAGATGAGCCGGCGCGGTGTGCGCGTCAATGCGGTGGCGCCGGGGCCGATCAACACCGAGCTGGTTCTCGGCCTGTCTGAGGCCTGGCGCAAGGCGAAGGCGGCGGAGCTGCCGCTCGGCCGGTTCGGCGAGCCCGAGGATGTGGCGGCGACTGTGGCCTTTCTCGCCTCGCCGGCGGCGCGGCTCTATGTCGGCCAGACGCTGGGGCCGAATTCCGGCGATGTGATGCTCTAGCGCGGCGAGCGGGAGGAGGGGTATGGCGACAAAGACCGTTTTGATCACCGGCGCCGGCATCGGCATCGGCCGGGCGACCGCCTTCGCCTTTGCCGCTTCGGGCTATCACGTCGCGGTCACCGACGTGCTCGAGGCGGAAGGCGCGAAGGTCGTCGACGCCATCCGCGACAGCGGCGGCAGCGCCAATTTCCATCGCCTCGACGTCACCGATACGACGGAGGCGAACGCGGTGGTCGCCGCGGTCGAGGCGGCGCGGGGCGCGCTCGACGTGGTGGTAGCGAATGCCGGCATCGCCCATCGCGTGCCCTTGGCAGAGCTCACCGACGAGCGCTGGGACCGCACGCTCGACGTCGATCTCAAGGGCATCCTGCGCGTGGTGCGCGCCGCGGCGCCGAAGATGGCGGCGCGCAAATCCGGCGCCGTCGTCGCGCTGTCCTCGATCATGGGCGTCGCCTATGGCTGGGACGAGCACGTGCATTATTCCGCGGCGAAATCCGGCGTGGTCGGCCTGGTGCGCGGGCTTGCCGTCGAGCTCGCCCGCTCGGGCATCCGCGTCAACGGCGTTGCACCCGGCTACATCCGCACCGCCCAGGCGCTCTCGACCGAGCATTCGCTCGGGCCCGCCGGTCTCGAGAAAGCGGCCGAGTTCATCCCGCTGGGGCGTGTCGGCGAGCCCGAGGATATCGCCGACGTCATCGTCTTTCTCGCATCACCGGCTGCGCGATACCTGACCGGCCAGGTCGTCGCGGTCGACGGAGGACTGCTGGTCGGCCGGTATTAGCGGAGCGGGCATTCCGCCCGCCGTCAGAAGCGCAAAGCAACACGCAAGGAGGCACTGAACATGCTCAAACACTCGATGTCCCGGCGGAACCTGCTGGGTTCCGCGCTTAAAGGCAGCGTCGCCGCCACCGCCTTGGCCATGGGCGGCGGCACGCCGTTCCTGTCGTCAAGCAAGGCTTACGCCGCGGCAGCGGATATTTCGAAAGAGCAATTGCGGACCATCGGTCTGTCGGTCACGGTGCAGGAACGCATCCTCGCCGATTTCCGCGCGGTGAGCCATGTCGGCAGCACCGCCGGCACCGCGGCGACGCTTCCCCGACGCCCAAACCAAGATCCTCTCGGGCTCGTCCGATTTCGATTGCTGGGAGACCATCGGCGAGCGCCTGCCGGCGGTCACCACCACCGGCAAGATCACCGCCATCGACACCAAGAGCCTCGCCACCTGGGCCAATATCCGCGACACCTTCACCAAGGCCGATCCGAAATGGCCGAAATCGGCGCAGATCGCCGGCCAGATCTGGGCGGACGACGCCCAGACCAAGCTGTGGATGGTGCCGACGGTCTATAACTATGATTCCATCGGCTACAATCCCGATGTCGTCAGCGCCGAAGAGGCCAATACCTGGACCGCCATCTTCGACAAGAAATGGAAGGGGCGCTCCGGGCTCAACACCGATCCGCTCATCGCCTTCGGCGAAGCGATCGTCGCCATGAACACGCTCGGTCTGCTGGACGTCAAGAATCCCGGCAATCCCTCGGCCAAGGATATCGACGAGGCGTCGAAATTCCTCGTCTCCAAGAAGAAGGAAGGCCAGTTCCGCGCGTTCTGGGGCGATTTCGGCGAGCTCGTCAATCTGCTCGCGTCGGGCGAGATGGTGGTGTGCGATGCCTGGCAACCGGCGGTGATGGCGGTCAAGGCGCAAGGCAAGGCGTGCAAATACGCGGTGCCGAAGGAAGGCTATCGCGCCTGGTCGATCGGCGTGTCGATGATCAAGGGCACGCCCAATGCGGATGCGGTCATCGCTTATGCGGATTATTGGCTCTCGGGTCCGCCGGCCAGTCACCGTCTCGGAGCAGGGCTACTACTCGCCGACCACCAACATCGAGAAGACGATGGATCCGGACAAATATGCCTTCTGGTATCTGGGCAAGCCGTGGAAGGGCGCGGATTGGCGCGGCATCAAGGAAGGCGATCTGCGTGACGGCGGCTCGCTCAAGGAGCGCGCCTCGAAGGTTGCGTATTGGCACCAATGGCCCGACGAGTATGACCGCCTCGTCCAGAAATGGGATGAGTTCCTGAGCGCCTGAGAACCGAGGGGCAGGGCGGGCGGCCTCGTCGCGAGGCCGCCCGCGCGCCTCTGATGCAGCAGCGGGTGACAGCATTGGCGTCCTACGATCTTGAACTGGCGGCGGTGCGCAAGGTCTACGACACGAATGTCGTCGCCGTGGCGCATTTCGATCTGCGGGTCGACCGCGGCGAGTTTATCTCCTTCGTCGGCCCCTCCGGCTGCGGCAAGACCACGACCTTGCGGATGATCGCCGGCTTCGAATCGATCACCGCCGGCGACATCCTGATCCGCGACACGCGGATCAACGATCTGCCGGCGGAGCGGCGGCCGACCTCGACCATCTTCCAGAATTTCGCGCTCTTCCCGCACATGACGGTGCGGCAGAACGTCGAATACGGCCTCGCGGTCAAGGGCGTTCGCGCGGCGGAGCGGCGCCGGCGGGTCAACGAGATCATGGAGAAATTCGACATTTCCGACGTCGCCGAGCGCCGCGAATCCGGCCTCTCCGGCGGCCAGCGCCAGCGCGTGGCGCTCGCCCGCGGCCTCGTGGTGGAGCCGCAGATCCTGCTGCTCGATGAGCCCTTGGGCGCGCTCGACGCCAATCTGCGCAAATCGATCCAGAACGAGCTCAAGCTGCTGCAGCGCAATCTCGGCATCACCTTCGTCTTCGTGACCCATGCCCAGTCGGAAGCGCTGGTGCTGTCGGACCGCATCGTCGTGATGAATCGCGGCCGCGTCGAGCAGATCAGCGCGCCGATCGAGCTCTACACCCGCCCCAAGACATCGTTCGTCGCGCGCTTCATCGGCCGCAACATCCTGATCGATGGCGCGCTCCTCAGCGTCGACGGTGAGCGCGGCGTGATCGACAGCCCCTATGGCCGGCTGAGCGGCGTCATCAACGATGCCGGGCTCAAGCGCGGCGATAGGGCAAGCCTGGTCGTGCCGTCCGAGGCGATCGACATCCTGCCGGCGGGCGGAAGCGGCGCGCCGGCGCCGCCCGAGCGCTATGCCGGCAACCTCGTCGAGGCGAGCGTGCTCGCCTCCGACGTGGTCGCTCACACCGCGTTCATGTCGCTGCGCCTCGGGGATGGCCGCGAGCTCAGCGTCGAAAGCCATGCCGGCAAATACGGCGACAGCCTGGCCCAGAGCGTGAACATCTGCTGGTCGCCGCGCGAGGCAACCATCATCGCCCAGGAAGCATGACAGGGAGGCTGCAGGATGCGCTACCGACAGGCTGAGCTCTTGGCGCCAGGATGGCTGCCATGACCGGGTCGAGCGAGCAGCGCCCGCCTGCCCGGCCGACGCGACAGATCGACACGGACCGGGTGCGCGTAACCGAATGGCGTTTCGCGCCCGGCGCGGCCACCGGCTATCACCGCCACGAGTTCGACTACGTCGTCGTGCCGCTGACCAGCGGCCGCCTGCTGCTGGAGGAGCCCGAAGGCAGGCGCTTCTCCGAGCTGACCGCCGGCGTGAGCTACGCGCGTCCGGCCGGGGTCGAGCATGATGTGATCAACGCCAATGATTTCGAATTCGCCTTCATCGAGATCGAGATCAAAACCTGAAAGGGAGACGGTTGATGGCCAAGGAAATTCTCTGCTCTATCGGCGTCGATGTGGATGCGGTCGCCGGCTGGCTCGGCTCCTATGCCGGCGAGGACTCGCCCGACGATATCTCGCGCGGCCTTTTTGCCGGCGAAGTCGGCGCGCCGCGTCTCCTCAACCTCTTCGACCGGCTCGGCATCAAGACCACCTGGTTCATCCCCGGCCACTCGATCGAGACCTTTCCCGAGGAGATGAAGGCGGTGGCCAAGGCCGGCCACGAGATCGGCATCCATGGCTACAGCCACGAGAATCCCATCGCCATGACGCCCGAGCAGGAAGAGACGGTGCTCGACAAATGCATCGATCTCGTCACCAAGCTCGCGGGCAAGCGGCCGACCGGCTATGTCGCGCCGTGGTGGGAGTTCAGCAACGTCAGCAACGAGCTCTTGATCAAGAAGGGCATCAAATAC
The DNA here is from genome assembly GCA_963789275.1 of uncultured Alphaproteobacteria bacterium. Lineage (GTDB taxonomy): Bacteria > Pseudomonadota > Alphaproteobacteria > ATCC43930 > CGMCC-115725 > DAHUYF01. The sequence goes on along the minus strand of CAWBKF010000030.1, from coordinate 15,870 downwards.
GATCACAGCCTGATGCATCACGATTTCCAGCCCTATTACGTGCGCGTCGGCGACAGCTGGACCAAGATCGATTATTCGAAGAAGCCCGAAGCCTGGATGAAGCCGCTGGTCCGCGGGCGCGAGACCGACCTCATCGAGATTCCCGCGAGCTGGTATCTCGACGATCTGCCGCCGATGATGTTCATCAAGAAGGCGCCCAACAGCCACGGCTTCGTCAATCCGCGCCATCTCGAGGAGATGTGGCGCGACCAGTTCGACTGGGTCTATCGCGAATACGAATACGCGGTCTTCGCGATCACGGTCCACCCCGACGTCTCGGGGCGCCCGCAGGTCCTGATGATGCTGGAGCGTCTTTATGGACATATGATCCGGCATCCGGGTGTGCGGTTTTGCACCATGAACGAGATCGCCGACGATTTCGCACGGCGCAAGCCGCGCCGCGGATAGGGGCAGCGGCGCCGGGAGCGAGGACGGCATGTGCGGGCTTTGCGGCGTGCTCGGCGGCGGCGAGCATTGGACGGAATCCGTGCGCCGGGGCCGAGAGCGCGCCGCCGCCGCCGCGCCGCCGCCGTGCCGAGCGGCTGCGGCGGGTCGGGCTTGCCAATGCGGTTCTCGCCCATTACGGCCTCGCGCTCGGTGACTGGCAGGGCGCGAGCTACGTGCTGAGCGGCCGGACCGGGCGGACCGAGATCGTCGGCGATCTCGCGCATCTCTGGCAGACGGCCGAGCGCATGCTCGGGCGCCCCTGCGACCCGCTCGATCCCGCGCTGATCGAGCGGTTGGAGAGGGAGGCCTGATCGCCGATGGACGGCGCCGCCACCCCGGTCAACGTCATCACCGGCTTTCTCGGCAGCGGCAAAACCACCCTGCTGCGGCGCCTGCTGCTTTCGCCGCTTCTCGCCGACACCGCGGTGCTGGTCAACGAGTTCGGCGAGGTCGGGCTCGATCATCATCTGCTGCGCCGGATCGATGGCGAGGTGGTGCTGCTGCAGAGCGGCTGCCTTTGCTGCACCATCCGCGGCGATCTCGGCGGCGCGATCCGCGATCTCCATTCCCGCCGCGAGCGCGGCGAGCTGCCGTATTTCCGCCGGTTGGTGGTCGAGACCACGGGCCTCGCCGACCCCGTGCCCATCCTCGCCACCATCCTGGCGGAGCCGGTCATCCGCCATCATTTCCGGCTCGGCAATGTCGTCACCACCGTCGATGCGGTGAACGGCGCGCTGCACCTCGACCGGCAGCCGGAATCGGTGAAGCAGGCGGCCGTCGCCGACCGCATCCTCATCACCAAGACCGATCTCGCGTCACCCGATAGGGTGGCGGCGCTGCACCGCCGGCTCGCAACCCTCAACCCCATGGCGCCGATCCTCGACAGCGATCCCGCATGCCGCCTCGATCCCGATCTACTGCTCGCCGCCGACCGCCATGACCCCGGCAGCAAGAGCGAGGAGGTCGGGCGCTGGCTCGCCGCCGAGCTGCGCCGCCCGGCCGCGGATGCTCACCGCCACGCGCACGACCGCAACCGCCATGACGCGCGCATCCACGCCTTCTGCCTGCGCCATGAGCAGCCGCTCGATTGGACCGCCTTCGGCATCTGGCTCAGCATGCTGCTGCACAGCCGCGGCACCGACGTCTTGCGCGTCAAGGGCCTGCTCAATGTCGCCGGCAGCGATCAGCCGCTGGTGGTGAACGGTGTCCAGCACCTCGTCCACCCGCCTTTCCACCTCGAGCGCTGGCCCGATGCCGACCGCGCCTCGCGCCTGGTCTTCATCGTCCGCGACATCGAGCAGGCGAGCATCGAGCGCTCGCTCGCCGCCTTCAACCGCCTGGCCAACCCGCAGGCCGCGGTTACTGCCGCCTGATCCCTTCGACGATCTCGTCCGTCTGCACTGCGAAGCTGACCAGGGTGTTGAGGCCGAAGGTGCTGCTGATCGCGACATCCGCCGCATCCCGGCCCTGCGCGATCAATATCCGCCCGATCCGCGGCACGTTGTTGCGCGGGTCGAAGGTGTACCAGCGGCCGCCGAGATAGGCTTCGAACCAACCGGCGAAATCCATGGGGCCGTAGGGCGGCGGGATGCCGATATCGCCGAGATAGCCGGTGCAGTAGCGCGCCGGAATGTTCATGCAGCGGCACAGCGCGATCGCCAGATGCGCATAATCGCGGCAGACGCCTTTGCGCTCGTTATAAGCCTCGAAGGCGGTCTTGGTCGGACGCGCGTGCTCATAGCCGAAGGTGATATGTCGGTGCACGAAATCGCAGATCGCCTGAACGCGCCCCCAGCCCATGGGCGAGTTCTGGAACAGATCCCAAGCGATCTGCGACAGGTGATCGGTCTCGCAATAGCGGCTGCCCAGCAGGAAGACCAGGGTCTCCTCGGGCAGGTTCTGGCACCGGGTGCTGCTCGGCGTAAGGGGCGACCTCGTCCGGACGCCCGGTGTCGCGCACGATTGCCGTGCTCGCGATCCGGATCCGGCCCGCCGGAGCGACGATCCGGCTGCACCAATTCCCGAACCCGTCGCGGTAGGCGATGATCGGGACCGACGGATTGGTCGTCAAATAGTCCGGCACGACCAGATCGGAGGCGCGCGTATAATGGATATTCAAGGTCAGGATCATCGGCGTGGGCTGCGGACAATCGTAGACCAGCTCGTAACCGACACGGATTTGCATGGCAGGTCCGATCTCTGGCGGCGGCCCGGCCTTGTCGTAGGGCGGGGCCAGCCGGAGAAATGTCGTCCTCGCTCGACAGCGACTCGGCGCGACAGGGCTCGTCTTGCGGCTCGCCTGCGGCGCCGATGCGAAGGAAAACGATGGACTCGCGGCCAACATACCTGAAACCGCGGCACTTTGGCAGCGCGGCGTCTCATGAATTTCGCCGCGAGCAGGGATGTGCCGCGCCGCTATCCCGGCACGGAGGAGGTGGTGGTGGTCGGAGCCGGCTCCGAGGCGTGATCGTTCAGCATGTTCCAGGCGGCGAACAGCACGGCGGCGAGCAGGACGGCAGAGATCAGCCATGCCGCCATGGCTGACTTCTTCTTCAAGTTCATGCTGCTCTCGGCCTGCGGCGGCCGGGGCGCGGTGCTGCCGCGCCCCGGCAGGCGGTCCACCAGGCGGGCGGCGATGGCCCAGGATTCCGAGACCTTCCACTCCCCTTCGGGAAGCGCGGCGAGGGCCGCGGCCAGCGCGCGCGCCGCCGCCTCCCTGGGCAAATCCGACAATCGGGCGGCTTACCCCCATGGGTCGACGCCGAGCCGCGTCAACGCCGACAGCACCGTGAGCTCTATGCCGGTTTTCTCCATGCCGACGGAGGCGAAGAGGAACTCGTTGAACTCGGAATTGATAAGCGAGAATTGTGGACGCAGGGTCATGTGCGCTTCCGATCGGATCTGCCACTGGCCGGGACGGATGCGGGATGACTGTGGCGCCAGTCATCCCGCAGAGCCGATCTGGTCTCGCCCGGTCGCCGCGAGCGGCGATCTGAGCTCTAGAAGTCTCCGCCTTCCATGCCGCCGGTCGGCATCGTCGGCGCCTTCTCCTGCTTCTCGGCGACCATCGCCTCGGTGGTGATCAGCAGGCCGGCGATCGACGCCGCGCCCTGCAGCGCCAGGCGCACGACCTTGGTCGGGTCGATGATGCCGGCTTTCAGCATGTCGACATAGCTGCCGGTCTGCGCGTCGAAGCCGTAATTGGCATCGCCCTTTTCCAGGAGCTTGCCGACGATGACGGAGCCGTCGGCTCCGGCATTCGCGAAGATCTGCCGCGCCGGCGCCTGCAGCGCGCGGCGCACGATGTCGATGCCGACCTTCTGGTCGTCGTTCTCGGGATTGAGCCGGCCGAGCCCTTGCTGGCGTAAAGCAGGGTGACGCCGCCGCCGGCGACGACGCCTTCCTCGACCGCCGCGCGGGTCGCATGCATCGCGTCATCGACGCGATCCTTGCGCTCCTTCACCTCGATCTCGGTGCGCGCCGCCGACGCGGATGATCGCGACGCCGCCGGCGAGCTTCGCCAGACGCTCCTGCAGCTTCTCCTTGTCGTAATCCGAGGTCGTCTCCTCGATCTGCGCGCGCAGCTGCGTGCAGCGGCCCTGGATGTCGGCCTTCTTGCCGGCGCCGTCGATGATCGTGGTGTTCTCTTTCTCGATGCGCACCTTCTTGGCCTTGGCCGAGCATGTCGAGCGTGACGTTCTCGAACTTCATGCCGAGATCCTCGCTGATCACCTGGCCGCCGGTCAGGATGGCGATGTCCTCGAGCATCGCCTTGCGGCGATCGCCGAAGCCCGGCGCCTTCACCGCCGCGACCTTGAGGCCGCCGCGCAGCTTGTTGACGACCAGCGTCGCCAGCGCCTCGCCCTCGATGTCCTCGGCGACGATGAGCAGCGGCTTGCCGCTCTGCACGACCGCTTCGAGCAAGGGGAGGATCGCCTGCACGCCGGGCAGCTTCTTCTCGTGCAGCAGGATGTAGGGATCCTCGAGCTCGGCGAGCATCTTCTCGGCGTTGGTGACGAAATAGGGCGAGATATAGCCGCGATCGAACTGCATGCCCTCGACGATGTCGAGTTCGGTCTCGAGGCTCTTCGCCTCCTCGACCGTGATCACGCCCTCGTTGCCGACCTTCTGCATCGCTTTGGCGATCATCTCGCCGATCTCGCGGTCGTCATTGGCGGAGATCGTGCCGACCTGGGCGATCTCGGCATTGGTCGAGACCTTCTTCGAGCGCTTCTTGATGTCCTCGACGACGGCCTCGACGGCCATGTCGATGCCGCGCTTCAGATCCATCGGGTTCATGCCGGCGGCGACCGCCTTGGCACCCTCGCGCACGATCGCCTGGGCCAGCACCGTCGCGGTCGTCGTGCCGTCGCCGGCGAGATCGCTGGTCCGGGTGGCGACTTCCTTCACCATCTGCGCGCCCATATTCTCGAACCGGTCGGAGAGCTCGATCTCCTTGGCGACCGTCACGCCATCCTTGGTGATGCGCGGCGCGCCGTAGGATTTGGCGAGGACGACGTTGCGCCCCTTGGGGCCGAGCGTCACCTTCACCGCGTTCGCGAGAACCTCGACGCCGCGCAGCATGCGATCGCGCGCGTCACCGTTAAATCTGACTTCCTTGGCAGCCATGTTGCGTCTCCCGTGTGTTAGGCGGCTTTCTTCTTCGCGGCGGTCCGGATCGATGACGCCCATGATGTCGGATTCCTTCATGACCATGAGGTCCTCGCCATCGAGCTTGATCTCGCTGCCCGACCACTTTCCGAACAGCACGCGGTCGCCGGCCTTGACGTCGAGCGGCGTGCAGCACGCCATCCGCGTCGCGAGCGCCGGGTCCGACGGCGACGACTTCGCCTTCCATCGGCTTTTCCTGCGCCGTGTCGGGAATGATGATGCCGCCGGAGCTCTTCGCTTCCGGCTCGATGCGGCGAATCAGGACGCGGTCCTGCAACGGACGCAATTTCATGACGGTTTCCTTGGGCCTGAATTTTGCGGGGGATTGGCACTCTAGGGCCCAGAGCGCCAATCGCGTGACCAGTACATGGGCCAGTGGCAGGCCAAATGCAACAAAGAAATCGCCGGAAGCTCCTGAGTTTTCATGAATCGAGCGTTTTAATTCGCCCAATCGCCGGTGTTCTTGTGTTATGCTGAATATTCCGGCGTTGCTTGAGGGATGCGCGCGATTAGACGTGCGCGAGTGCTGCGCCCGTCACCTGGGAGAGAACCCTTGGCCAAAGGTCAGATGAGAAGCAACCGCGAGCGGAAAAAGCCGAAGGCCGACAAGAAGAAGTCTGCCAAGCCGGTTTCCGTCTACGCCACGGCGTCGCCTAACAAGAAGAAGCCCGGATAGGTTGGCGGCAACGCCTGTCGTCATCGCGGCGCCACGGCCATATCCTCGCGCCGCGGAGACCCTGAGATCATGACGAAGGACCCGGTCGACCTCGACGGGCATCGCGGCATGGCCGCCCAGAAATCCACCGAGATCCGCCGGCGCCTCCAGGAGGTGCAGGCCGATCAGGCGGCTTTGCGCCTTCGCCAGGAGGAGCTCGAGAGTTTTCTCCTGGCCGCTCCGGCGGTGACGTGGCAAGAGGCGGCGGCGAAGGCCCGCTATCTCATCCAGCTCTTCGCCGCCACTGCCGAAGCCCAGGACCCCCGCCGCCAGCAGCTCATCGCCACGGCGCTGGACGAACTGGTCCGGCTCTCCGAGTAAGATCCGATCAGCCGCGATAGATCGGCGCGCCCGCCGGTGCGCCGGTATGCCCGCCATCGACGACGATCTCCGCCGCCTGGATGTTGGCGGCATCATCGGAGGCGAGGAACAGCACCGCTTTCGCGATCTCCTCGGCGTCGCTGAGGCGCCCGAGCGGCACGGCCTTGGCGACGCGCGCTTCCAGCGCGGCAAACGCATCGGGTGACGGCGCGATCTTGGACCAGATCGGCGTCCGCGTGGCGCCGGGGATCACCGTGTTGACCCTGATGCCGCGCGGCGACAGCTCCGAGGCCAGCACGCGCGCCATCGCCCGCACCCCCGCCTTGCTCGCGGCATAGGCCGAGTATCCCGGCGCGCCGAGAACGCCGTGCACGGAGCCGTTGAGCACCACCGACGCGCCGTTGCGCAGATGCGGCGCCGCCGCCTGGACGGTCAAGAACACGCCGGTGAGGTTGGTCCGCAAAATCCGCTCGAAAGCCGCGAGCGGTGTCGTCCCGAGCGGGGTCGGACCGGCGATCCCGGCATTCGCGAAGACGATGTCCAGCGCGCCGAAATCCCTGACCGCCGCCGCGACGGCGGCCTCGATCGCCGCGACCTCCGAGACATCGGCGTTGACCGCCAGCAGCCTCGGGCCGAGCTCGCGCGCCGCCGCATCGAGCGTCGCCTGGTTGCGCCCGGTGATTGCGACGCGGGCGCCCTCGGCGATGAACAGCCGGGCCGTGGCCAGCCCGATGCCACTATTGCCGCCGGTGATCAGCGCCGTCTTGTTCTCGAGCCTCATGGGTCTCTCCTGTCCGGGGGCCGGACCATAACACTTGCATAATGATAGGGACGATGCTATATCACTTGCACGATGATAGCAAGGGGGTGGCGTGATGCAGCGCAAGAGCTTCGGCGACATGCAATGCCCGATCGCCCGCAGCCTGGAGCGGGTGGGCGAGTGGTGGAGCATCCTGATCCTGCGCGACGCCTTTCTCGGGCTGACGCGCTTCGAGCAGTTCCAGAAGAGCCTCGACATCGCGCCGAACATGCTGACGCGCCGGTTGAACAGCCTGGTCGAATTGGGGCTGCTCGAGCGCCGTCGCTATTCCGAGCGGCCGCCGCGCGATGAATACGTGCTGACCGAGCGCGGGCGCGACTTCCGGCCGGTGCTGTGGGCGCTGGTCGCCTGGGGCAACAAGCACTTCGCCCCCGAGGGCAAGAGCATCGTGGTGGTCGACAGCGCCACCGGCATCGAGGCCGAGCCGGTGCTGGTCGACCGCGTCAGCGGCCGGGTGATGGCCGGCTCGGCCTTCAAATCCGTCCCCGGACCGGCGGCCGATGAGCGCATGCGCCGCCGGCTCGATCTCGGGCAAGCGCGGGAGAGCCGCCATGAGTAGCGCCGTCATCGACCGGGAATCCGGCCTGGCGCCGGCCAAGAGCCGTCCGCGGCTCGCGGGCAAGCGGCTGGCGATTCTCGGCGCTGCCCTCTGCGTCGGGCTCGTCGCCGCCTGGTATGGCCATGAGTGGTGGACGGTCGGCCGCTTCATCGAGAGCACGGATGACGCCTATGTCGGCGGCGACGTCACGGTGATCGCGCCCAAGGTCGGCGGCTTCATCGCCGAGGTCGCGGTCACCGACAACCAGGCGGTTCATGCCGGCGACCTCCTGGTGAAGCTCGACGACCGCGACTACCGGGCGGCGCTGGCCAAGGCCGAGGCGGCGGTTGCCGGCCAGCAGGCAACGCTCGCCAATCTGGAGGCGACACGCCGGCTGCAGCAGGCGCTGATCGCCGAGGCCCAGGCCGGGATCGCTGCCTCCGACGCCGAGATCCTTCGTGCCCGCGACGATCAGGTCCGCTTGCGCCAGCTCCAGGCCAATGCCGCCGTCTCCGTCCAGGCCGCGCAGAAGGGCGATGCCGTCTACAAGGAAGCGCTCGCCGCCGGCGACAAGGCGCGGGCGGGTTTCGATGCGGCCGAGCGCCAGCTCGAGGTGATCGATACTGAAAAGCGCCAGACCGAGGCGGCGCTAGCCGGCGCTGTCGCCGACCGCGAGACGGCGCAGCTCAACCTCGGCTACACCGAGCTCAGGGCGCCGATCGACGGGACCGTCGGCAACCGCAGCGCCCATGCCGGCGCTTTCGCCACCATCGGCGCGCAGCTGCTGTCGCTCGTGCCGGCCAGAGGTCTCTGGGTCGACGCCAATTTCAAGGAGAACCAGCTCGCGCGCATGCGCCCGGGAGAGCCGGTGGCGATCGCCGCCGACGTGCTGCCGGGCGACGTCTTCCACGGCCATGTCGCGAGCCTGGCGCCGGCGACGGGCGCCCAGTTCAGCGTGCTGCCGGCGGAAAATGCCACGGGCAACTTCACCAAGATCGTGCAGCGCGTGCCGGTGCGCATCCTGCTCGACGGTAGCGCTTCCGAGCTCGGCCGGCTGCGCCCCGGCCTCTCGGTCACCGCCGCGGTGGACCAGCGGGGCGCGGCGGAATACCCCCGATGAGCGCCGTCGCGGCCGTCGGCCTGGCGCTCCGGGACGCGCCGCCGGCCGAGCTCTCCATGCCGGCGAAGATCATCGCTTTCGCCACCATGTGCGTCGGGTTCTTCATCGCGCTCCTCGACATCCAGATCGTCTCCGCTTCGCTCCGGGATATCGGCGGCGGCCTCTCCGCCGGCGCCGACGAGACCGCCTGGGTGCAGACCAGCTACCTGATCGCCGAGATCGTGGTGATTCCGCTCTCGGGCTGGCTGTCGCGGGTGATGTCGACGCGCTGGCTGTTCTGCGTCTCGGCGGCGGGCTTCACCGCGACCAGCCTGCTGTGCGGCTGGGCCTGGGACATCCAGAGCATGATCGTGTTCCGCGCCTTGCAGGGCTTCCTCGGCGGCTCGATGATCCCCACCGTGTTCACCACCGCCTTTATCTATTTCGGCGGCCATCAGCGGGTGGTTGCCGCCGCGACGATCGGCGCCATCTCGTCGCTGGCGCCGACGCTGGGGCCGACCGTCGGCGGCTGGATCACCGACAATTATTCCTGGCACTGGCTGTTCTTCATCAATCTCGTGCCCGGCATCTTCGTGACATTGGTGGTGCCGATCCTGGTGCGGGTCGACCGGCCGAACCTGTCGCTGCTGCGCGGCGCCGATTATCTCGGCATGGGCTTGATGACGGTCTTCCTCGGCTGCCTCGAATATACCCTCGAGGAGGGGCCGCGCTGGGACTGGTTCGGCGACGACACCATCCGGATGACCGCCTGGATCTCCGCCATCAGCGGCCTCGCCTTTCTCTGGCGCAGCCTGACCTACAGCCGGCCGGTGGTCGATCTGCGCGCGCTGAAAAGCCGCAACTTCGCGCTCGGCTGCTTCTTCTCCTTCGTCACCGGCATCGGCATCTTCGCCACGATCTACCTGACGCCGCTGTTCCTCGGCCGGGTGCGTGGCTTCAGCGCGCTGCAGATCGGCCTTGCGGTGTTCTCCACCGGGATCTTCCAGGTCAGCGCCATTCCGGTCTACACCTTCCTCGCGCGCCGCGTCGATCTGCGCTGGCTGATGATGTTCGGGCTCGCCTGCTTTGCCCTCAGCATGTGGAACTTCACCCCGATCACCCATGATTGGGGGTGGCGCGAATTGCTGGTGCCGCAAGCGCTGCGCGGCTTCGCCCAGCAATTCGCCGTGGCGCCGGCGGTGACGCTGACGCTCGGCAGCCTCGCCCCCGATCGGTTGAAGCTCGCCTCGGGCCTCTTCAACCTGATGCGCAATCTCGGCGGCGCCATCGGCATCGCCGCCTGCGGCACCATCCTCAACGACCGCGCCAATCTGCATTTCCTGCGGCTCGCCGAGCACCTCAACACGACCAACGCCGCCATGGTGAGCCTGGTCCAGCAGGTCACTGCGGCGGCAACCGCGGCCTCGGGCGACGCCGTGCGCGGACACGCCGAGGCGCTGAAGCTGCTCTGGACGCTTCGCCCTGCGCGAGAGCCAGACCCAGACTTTCGCCGATGCCTTTCTCGCCATCATGCTGTGCTTCATCATCGCCACCATGATGGTGCCGCTGATGCGCAAGGTGACCGCGCCGGCGCGGCCGCCGGCCGATGCGCATTAGGCCGATGCACACTAGAAAGCGACACGATATCGCGGCACGCTGGGGCATTGTTCCGTCCGGGTGTCCGGCCCGAAGGCCGGCCAATCGCTGAAAGGAGATCGTGCTATGGCTGCCGAAGGATTGACCACCGTGCCGAGCAGCTTCGGACCGAAGGAAACGATGGACCGGCTCGAGGCGGAGGTCAAAGCCAAGGGCATGAGCGTCTTTGCCCGCATCGATCACGCGGCCGGCGCCGCGCAAGTGGGTCTGGCGCTGGCGCCGACGGAGCTGCTGATCTTCGGCAACGCGCGGGGCGGCACGCCGCTGATGCAGGCGAGCCAGGCCATCGGCATCGATCTGCCGCTGAAAGCCCTGGTCTGGCAGGATGCCGCCGGCAAGACCTGGCTCTCCTACAACGAGCCCGCCTGGCTCGCCCAGCGCCACGGCATCGGCGCCGCGTCGCAGGCCGTCGTCGCTACGTTGACCGCCGGGATCGGCGCCGTCACCGAGAAGGCCACCGCGCCCGCCTAGGCGCGATGCCGCGATGACGAAAATCATCCTGACCCGCCACGGGCATGTCGAGGGGATCGAGCCCAAGCGCTTCCGCGGCCGCACCGAGCTCGCACTGACGCCGCGCGGCCGGGCCGAGGCCAAGGCGGTCGCCGCGCGCATCGCCGAGGCCTGGAAACCGGCGAGGGTCTATACCAGCCCCATGGGCCGCTGCATCGCGACCGGTCATGAGATCGCGCTCGCCTGCGGCGTCGGCGACGAGGTGATGCCGCTGCTGAACGATCTCGATTACGGCCAATGGCGCTGGCGCAGCGATGATGAGGTGCGCGCCCGGTGGCCCGATCTCTTCGCCGCCTGGCATGCGAGCCCGCATCTCATGCGCTTTCCCGACGGCGAATCGCTGCAGGAGCTCGTCGCGCGCGCCGCCGAGGCGTTGCGCCTGGTGCGCGAGCGCCATCCGGGCGAGACCGAGACCGTCGTCCTGGTCGGGCATGACAGCGTCAACCGCGCCTTGCTGCTGCAGCTTCTCGACCAGCCGCTCTCGGCCTATTGGCGGCTCGCCCAGTCGCCTTGCGCGGTGAACGAGATCGACGTCGTCGGCGACAGCATCCGCGTGCAGCGCGTCAACGAGACCGCTCACCTCAGCGCCATCGCGTGAGGACGGCGCGGTCTCCGCGCACGCATTCACCGCTTCTTTCGCGCGTCTTTGTCGCGCATGCCGGCGATCCGCCGCGGCGCTGGCGCACGGCGCGCATTCGCGGCGAAAGCCGTGCGATACCCGATTTTGCCACTATCGGACGGCATTCGCCGGTGCTGTGATCCTGGCGAGACATCGGCGCAGAGGCGCGCCAGCGTCTCGTCGCCACAGGAGCCGCGCATGGACAGAGCGAGCGATTCCCGGAACCGCTTTCGGCGGCGCTGGCGGCTTCGCGCGGCGCTCGTCGCGACGCTGGTCGCGGCGCCGCTGGCCGCGAGCACGGCAGGCGAGGCGTCTTCCTATGCCGAGCACGCCAAGACGGTGATCCTGCGCCTTCTCGCCGACCGCGATTTCGCGCCCGAGGCCGGCTGCGCGCCGGCGCCTCTCTGTGCCGCATTGCCGGCGCGGCTGCGCGCCGGCAATTTTGTCGTCGTCGAGCCGGTCGAGCGCTCTGACCGGCCGGACATGCCGAGCTACGTGCGCGCCCGCAAGCGCTGTCCCGGCCTCGACCCCGCGCGCATCACCCTCGCGCATCGTGTTTTCGCCGCGACGCGCAACTTCGCAGCATATCGGCTCGACCTGCCGCAGCGGGGTGGCGACGAGACCTTCGTCTTCCGCGCGCAGCACTATGTCCAGCTCGAAGGGAACGGCGCCGTCGCGGCGACGGCGGACGGGTCGGCGACGCTGCTGCCGGGCACGTTCATCGCCATGAGCCTGCCGGGCTGCCGCCTCCTCGCCGCGGCGCGCGCCGAGGATGGCGACTGGTTTGCCAAGCATAACCTCGTCGAGGAGGACGACCATGCGAGCGAGCTGCTGCTGCTCGACGGCCGTTATGTCGTGCTCAACCTCGCGCCGATCGCGGCGCCGCGCCTGCCCAAGCCGAGCTGGTGGTACGCGCTGGAGCTCTGGGATCTCGGCGCCCATGCCGATTCCGATCTGCGCGGGCAGCGCCGCGTCTATTCCTTCGGCTACAAGCCCGCCCATCTGCCGCTCGGCATCAGCGGCGCCGCCGTCCCGTCCTCACCAGGTTAGCGCAGGCGTAGCAGCGTGTCGCCGATGCTCAGCAGGATCTCGATAAGGATGAGGCCGATGATGTACCATTCGAGCCGGGTGCTGCGCTGGTTCTGCACCAGGTCGAGGATGGTGCCGACTGTCTCGTTGATCAGCGCGAGCTTGCCCTCGAGCCCGTGGCTGCGCTCGGCGAGCTCATATTCATCCTCGAGCCGGGCATAGAGCCGCTCCAGCCCCGGGTGGTCCCAGAGCACATCGGGCTTCTCCTCCATCTCGACGCGCCCGACCATGCGGTGCTGCGTCAGCAGCACGCCGCCGATCTGCTGCAGCAGCTGGCGCGCCTGGTAGCCGGTGCGGCCGGTGCGCTGGAGCTGCTCCGCGAACGGCTCGATGCGGTCGAAGGTGGCGGCGATGCGGCTTTCGTAATGCGACAGGATCAGGCTTTTCGACAGCACGTTGGCGACGATCTGCAGCCGCTCCGCCGAGGCCTCCCTGAGGATGATGGAGCCCGAGGGATCGATCTGGTCATCGCCGCCCGGCTTGATCAGGATCTGCGCCTGGTCGGTCTCGGGCGTGGCGGCGGGCTCGTTGATGCGTGGCCTGAGCGAGCGCACGACATCGTCCTCCTCGATCGCCGAAAGCCCGGCGAAAACCGCGACGCCATAGCGAAACAGGAAGGCGATGCCGTCGCGGCCGATGCGCAAGGTGAGCGGATTGGTGGCGATGGTGTCGTCGCGCTCGAGGCCGCGCGTGTCGAGACGCTCGCCGAGCAGCAGCGCGCGCACCGGCATGGAGGTTATCGGAGTGGGCGCGTCCATCTGTCGGTGCAACTTTCACGATCGGCGATGCCAAATCTTGCCCCGCCGGCAGCCCATGGACAACCCTCGCCATGATGTTTATGAATCGTGACGCCGGTAAGCGCGTCGCCGCGAGACTTATCCACAGAACTTATCCACAGGCAACGAGCGGCGCCTGCCGGCGCGGAGCAGAGCCATGATGGATCGTCCCGGAAGTATTGCCTATCTGCGCAGCATGGCCGAGCGCTGCCGCCGCGCGGCGCAAGAGGTAAGCGGCGAGGAGGCGCGCGATCTCGTCGACCTTGCCGAGCGTTGCGAGGAGCGGCTGGCCGAGCGCGAGCGCGCCAGCGAGCTTGTCGCCTCCGAAGAAGATTGACCGCGCCGGCGTAGTCGTCGCCATCGCGCATGCCGCGCGCAGCCTCGACGGGACCAGCGACACTTTCCCCTCTCCGCCCCTTGGGGCGGAGAGGGTCAGGGTGAGGTGGGGCCGCTCGGTGTCCGCCAAATCGCCTACAATGCGCCGAACTCCAGCGGCATAACCGCGCAGGCCCACCTCATCCTAAGTCCTTCTCCGCCCTGAAGGGCGGAGAAGGACTTGCTGCCGCGGCATTGGCGATCATTTGAGCAAGACGTTTGCATGTCGCGGCGCAAGCTGGGACGGTTGCATCTTTGCCGACGGGACACGCTCCCGCCTCGTGCTCACGCGGCGCGGGCGAAGTGCAGGGAGAAGACGGCGCCGCGCCCGGCGCGGTTCTCCACCACGATCGATCCCGCATGGGCCTCGACGATGCGCGAGACGATCGAAAGGCCGAGCCCGGCATTGCCGGTGCGGCGGCGGTCGCGGCGCCAGAAGCGGCGGAAAATGAGCTCGCGCTCGCTTTCCGGCACGCCCGGGCCGTCATCGAGCACGCGCAGCACGCCGCTCTCCGCCACCTCGATCTCGACCGTCGTGCCCGCCGGCGTGTGGCTGATCGCGTTCTCGGCGAGGTTGCGGATCGCCTGGAACAGCGCTTCGGGATTGCCCTTGATCCAGACCGGGTCCTTGGCGCCGCCGAGCGCAATACTCTTGCCTTGCGCCACCGCCAGCGGCGCGATGAAGGCGGCGACCTCGGCGGCGACGCTGTGCAGATCCGCCTTCTCGTCGGGGTCGACCACGAAGCTCTCGAGCTCGGCGATGTCGAGGAGTTGGCTGACGATGCGGCTCATGCCGGCGATGTCGCGGCGCAGCGCATCGCCGACCGCCTTGTTCTCCAGCGTGTCGATGCGCGCGCGCAGAATGGCGAGCGGCGTGCGCAGCTCATGCGCGGCATCGGCGGTGAACTCGCGCTGGGTGCGGAAGCCGCGCTCGAGCCGGTCCAGCGCCTCGTTCACCGCCTTCACCAGCGGCAGGATCTCGCGCGGCATGTCCTGCGTCGGCAGGCGCACCTCGGTGCGCGCCGGGCCGATGGTCTCCGCCGTCTCCGACGCCTGCAGCACCGGCCGCAGCGCGCGGCGGAAGATGAGGATGTCGATCATCAGCAGCACCAGCAGGATCGGCAAGGTGATCCAGCCGACGCGCGGAAAGAAATCGGCGACGATGTCGTCGATCAGCACGTCGCGATGCGCGAGATCCTGCGCGACCTGGATCCAGACCGTCTCGCCGCCGATCGTCTTGGCGAGGCTGGCGCCATAGATCACCGCAGCGCCGCGCCGCGTCTCCAGGAATTCCTCCGGCGCCGAGCGAAGGTCTTTGGGGAAGATCGCTGCGCCGTCATCGAGCGAGGAGAACAGCACGTGGCCGCCGCGGTCGAGCACGGCGTAGCCGAGGCGCCCGTAGCTCTCGGAATAGAGCTCGCGCAACCCCGCGGGAAGCGCCAGCATCCAGCCGCCGTCGGGCCGCGCCACCAGGTATTGCGCGATGGTGCCGGCATAGTCGCGCAAGGCGCGGTGATGCAGATCGTTTGCGGTCGAGTTCAGCAGCCAATAGAGCGCAAGCGGCATGCAGATCGAAGTGATGCCGATGGCGATCACATGCAGCGAGATGAGCCGGCTGGTGATCGATTTGAAGCGGATCACGGCGCCTTGTCCTCGGCGATGAGATAGCCCACGCCCCGGATGGTGTGGATCTGCGCCGTGGCGCCGCTGTCGGCGAGTTGCTTGCGCAGGCGGTGGACATAGACCTCGACGGCGTTCGAACCGACGTCGATCGAGAGGCCGAAGAGCTGGTCCTCGACCAGCTTCTTCGACACCACGCGCCCGCTGCGCCGCATCAGGATCTCGAGTACCGCCACTTCGCGCGCCGAGAAGAATTGCGGTGCGTCGCCGACGATGACTTGGCGCGCCTCGGTGTCGAAGGCGATGTTGCCGACGCGCAGCGAGCGGCCGAGCAGCGCGCCGGGGCGGCGCAGCAGCGCTTGGAGGCGCGCCACCAGTTCCTCCAACGCGAAAGGCTTGGTGAGATAGTCGTCGGCGCCGCTGCGCAGCCCGACGACGCGGTCCTGCACGCCGCCCCGCGCCGTCAGCACCAGCACCGGGGTCGCATCCTGGCGCGTGCGCAGGTCGCGTAGCACGGCGAGCCCGTCCTCGTCCGGCAGGCCGAGATCGAGCACGACCGCGGCATAGCGCGTCGT
>CAWBKF010000029.1:0-115366 GCA_963789275.1 uncultured Alphaproteobacteria bacterium | reverse complement strand
CGCGTAAGCCTATGGGCAAAGCTTGGGCAGCGTTTGCGAGGGACTTGGGCATGATGGCGGGAAGCCGCAGGTTTGTTTATATATTCTTTATATTGCAGCGCAGCATTCTACATGAACAATTGATTATGCTTCGGTGACCTGCGTGATTATTGTCAGACATTGAGATTTCATTGGCCATCAGCAGCATGGGCGCGGCAGTCGGTGAGAGATGCAGGAGTCGCGTCTCTCGACGAGCCCTGTGCGGCACGCTGATGGCATCGCGGGAGGTAACTGACCGTGCACGACATGCTCTCCTCACCGGCGTCCCGTGCGCCGCGCGTGCTGTTGCGCCCGACGCAGTTGATCATCGTCGGCGTGCTGGCCGTCGTCGCGATCACGTCGCTGGTTGGCATTCCCATCCTGTGGCGCCACACCAGCGCCCCGCAGGAGGCGGCGGCGCCCGCCGAGGCCCCGGGCACCTTCCGCCCGACGGACGCGCAATGGGCGAGCCTCAAGATCGCGCCGGTGCGCGAGATCGTCTTTCCGCACGGAGCAGGTGACCGACGGCAAGATCGCCATCAACGATGATGCTGACCACGCCGGTCTTCTCGCCCTATAGCGGCCGCGTCACCAAGCTCTTCGCCAAGGCGGGGGACCAGGTCGAGCGCGGTGCGCCGCTGTTCGTGGTCGACGCCTCCGAGTTCGTGCAGGGCCAGAACGACCTCATCACCGCGATCGCCGGCCTCAACACGGCGCGCGCGCAGCTCCGGCTGACGACCATCAACGAGAAGCGCCAGCACGACCTGTTCGACGCCAAGGCCGGCGCGCTGAAGGATTGGGAACAGGCCCAGTCCGATCTCGAAACCGCCAAGGCCAATCTCCGCACCGCCGAGATCACGCTCGCCGCGGTGCGCAACCGCCTGCGCATCCTGGGCAAGAGCGACGAGGACATCGCCGCGATCGAGAACGCGCAGCAGATGAGCGCCGAGGCGATGGTCGCGGCGCCGATCGGCGGCACCGTGATCCAACGCCAGATCGGCCTCGGCCAGTACATCCATCGACCGCCAAGGCGCCTCGACGCCGGTATTCTCGATCGGCGATCTCGCGACCGTCTGGCTGGTTGCCAATGTGCGCGAGGCCGATGCGCCGCTGATGCGGCTGGGCGAGCCGGTCGAGGTGCACGTGCTGGCCTATCCCAGCCGCATATTCAAGGCGAAGCTCGCCTACGTCGCGCCTGCGATCGACCCCAACACGCATCGCCTGCCGGTGCGCGCCGAGATCGACAACGCCGACGGCGCGCTCAAGCCCGAGATGTTCGCCAGCTTCAGCATCATCACGGCCTGATGCGCATTCGGCCCCCGGCGTGCCGGAAGGCGCGGTCGTCTACGAGGGCGAGGCGGCCCGCGTCTGGGTGGCGCGCGACGACAAGACGCTGGCGCTCGCGGCCGATCCGCATCGGACGGGTCACAGCGACGGCATGGTCGAGGTGCTCGCGGGCTGCAGCCCGGCGAGAAGATCGTGACCTCGGGCACGCTGTTCATCGACCGCGCCGCCCAGGGCGATTGACTCGTCGGAGCGGCGGAACATCATGAACGGCATCGTCGCCTTCGCGCTGCGGCAGCGGATCCTGATGGTCGTGCTGCTGGTGCTGCTGTTCGGCGCCGGCATCTCAGCTTCATCAGGCTCAACATCGAGGCCTATCCCGACCCGGTGCCGCCGCTGGTCGACATCGTCACGCAAAGCACCGGCCAGTCCGCCGAGGAGATCGAGCGCTACATCACCATCCCGATCGAGATCCAGATGGCCGGGCATCCCGCACATCACCACGGTCCGGACGATCTCGCTGTTCGGCCTCTCCGACGTCAAGCTGCAGTTCACCTACGACTTCACCTATGAGCAGGCGCAGCAGTGGGTGATCAACCGGCTGTCGCAGCTCGCGCCGCTGCCGAACGGCGCGCAGCCGCAGATCTCGCCGCCCAGCCCGATCGGCGAGATCTACCGCTATCGCGTCGGCGGGCCGCCGAGCTATTCCGTGATGGATCTGAAGACGCTCGAGGACTGGGTCCTGGAGCGCCGCTTCAAGGCGGTGCCCGGCGTGATCGACGTCACCGGCTGGGGCGGCAAGACCAAGACCTACGAGCGTCACCATCGACCTGAACAAGCTGATCGCCTACGGCCTGACCCTGCCGCAGGTGCTGCAGGCGCTCAGCAACAGCAACATCAATGTCGGCGGCCAGACCGTCAATTTCGGCCCGCAGGCGGCGGTGGTGCGCGGCGTCGGCCTGATCCATTCCATGGACGACATCCGCAATACCATGCTGACCCCGACCAACGGCACGCCGGTGCTGCTCGGCGACGTCGCCACGGTGAGCGTCGGCAACGAGCCGCGGCTCGGCATCGCCGGCCAGGACGATGACGACGACATCGTGCAGGGCATCGTGCTGATGCGCCGCGGCGAGCAAAGCACGCCGACGATCGAGCGCGTCCAGGCCGAGGTGGAGAAGATCAACACCACCGGCATCCTGCCGCCCGGCGTGCGCATCGAGAAGATCTACGACCGCAGCGACCTGATCGAGGTCACGACGCACACCGTGCTGCACAACATGGCGTTCGGCGTGGTGCTGATCTTCCTGCTGCAGTGGCTATTCCTGGGCAATCTGCGCAGCGCCCTGATCGTCGCCACGACCATCCCCTTCGCGCTGTTCTTCGCCATCATGATCATGGTGGTGCGCGGCGAATCCGCCAATCTGCTGTCGGTGGGGGCGATCGATTTCGGCCTCGTCGTCGACGCCACCGTCATCATGGTCGAGAACATCTACCGGCACTTGTCGCAAACGCCGGCCGATCGCTTCTCCCATTCCGAGTTGCTGCACCGCGTGCGCCCCAATGTCGGCTTGCGCGGCAAATTCGCCGTCATCGCCAATTCCGCGACCGAGGTCAGTCAGTCGATCTTCTTTTCGGCGGCGATCATCATCGCGGGTTTCGTGCCGCTGTTCACGCTCTCCGGCATCGAGGGCCATATCTTCGGTCCCATGGCCAAGACCTACGCCTATGCCATCGCCGGCGGCCTCATCGCCACCTTTACCATCTCTCCGGCGCTCAGCGGGCTGATGCTTCCCGAAAAGGTCAGCGAGGTCGAGACGTTCCTCGTGCGCTGGCTGCATCGCCTCTACCGGCCGATGCTGCACTTCGCGCTGGCCAACCAGATTCTGACGCTGGGCGCCATGGCGGTGCTGGTGCTGATGGCCGTCCTCTGCGTGCGCTCGCTCGGCCTGGAATTCCTGCCGAAGCTGGAGGAGGGCAATCTGTGGATCCGGGCGACGATGCCGCCCTCGGTGTCGCTGGAGGAGAGCGACGGGCCGGTGAACGGCATGCGGCGGATCATCAAGAGCTTCCCCGAGGTGCAGACGGTCGTCTCGCAGCATGGCCGCCCGGATGACGGCACCGACGCCACCGGCTTCTTCAATGCCGAGTTCTTCGTGCCGCTGAAGCCCTTCGGCAGCTGGCCCGCCGGGGTCGACAAGGACAAGCTCACGGCGCAGATGACCGCGGCGCTGGAGGAGAAGTACCCCGGGGTGGAGTTCAACTTCTCGCAATATATCGAGGACAATGTCGAGGAGGCTGCGTCGGGGGTCAAAGGCGAGAATTCGGTGAAGCTGTTCGGCAACGACCTGCAGCAGCTCGAGGCGACGGCGGCGAAGATCAAGGCGGTGCTGGCGACGGTGACGGGGATCACCGATCTCGCGGTGCTGAACTCGCTGGGCCAGCCGACGGTGCGGATCGACATCGACCGCGGCCGGGCGGCGCGCTATGGGCTGGCGCCCGGCGACATCAATTCGACCGTGACGGCGGCGATCGGCGGCCAGGCGGCGGGCGACCTCTACGAGGATGGCAGCGACCGGCATTTCCCGATGATGGTGCGGCTGGCGCCGGAATACCGGCAGAGCCTCGAGGCCATCCGGCGCATCACCATCGGGGCGCCGAACCCGAACGGCACCGGCATCGTGCAGATCCCGCTGAGCGACGTGGCGCGGGTGAGCCTGGTGTCGGGGGCGTCCTTCATCTACCGCGAGCAGCAGGAGCGCTACATCCCGATCAAGTTCAGCGTGCGCGACCGCGATTTGGGCGGCGCGGTGCTGGAGGCGCAGCAGAAGGTGGCGGAGCAGGTGCCGCTGCCCGGCGGCTACCGGCTGGAATGGGTGGGCGAGTTCGGCAATCTGCAGGAGGCAGCACAGCGCCTGGCGGTGGTGGTGCCGCTGAGCATCTGCCTGATCGGCATCCTGCTCTACATCAATTTCGCGTCGCTGGCGGACACGCTGCTGGCGGCGAGCGTGATCCCGATGGCGCTGATCGGCGGCATCTTCGCGCTCTACCTGACGGGGACGCCGTTCAGCGTCTCGGCGGCGATCGGCTTCGTGGCGCTGTTCGGCATCGCGGCGATGGACGGGATCATCGTGCTGTCCTACTACAACAGCGTGATCAGCACCGGGGTCGAGCGCGGCGAGGCGGTGCTGCGCGCCTGCGAGGTGCAGATGCGGCCGGTGGTCATGACCTGCATCGTCGCCTGCGTCGGTCTGCTGCCGGCGGCGGTCTCGACCGGCATCGGCTCGCAGGTGCAGAAGCCGCTGGCGCTGGTGGTGGTGGGCGGCATCCTGCTGGCGCCGTTCCTGATCCTGATCGTGCTGCCGGTGCTGATCGAGCTGTTCTCGCGCCGTGAGGCGGCGGCGGACCAGGCGCAGCCGCTGCCGGAGCCGGCGGAATGACCATGCTTAGAAGGATGGACCACGGAGACACGGAGAGCACGGAGAAGCGAAGAATGGCGCGCTTCGCGCGCCCAACGTCTCTTCTCCGTGACCTCCGTGTCTCCGTGGTGAACCTCCTATGCAACAGCTTTGCCGTCCTGGCGGTAGCGCTGCTCGCCGGCTGCGCGGTGGGCCCCGACTTCAAGCGGCCGCCGGCGCCGGAGGTCACGGGCTATACGCGCGACCCGCTCTCGGCCGAGACGGCATCGGCCGATGTCGCCGGCGGCGCGGCGCAGCGCTTCGTTCAGGGCCTCGACATCCCGGGGCAGTGGTGGGCGCTCTTCCATTCCGAGGCGCTGAGCACGCTGGTCGCCGACGCGCTGAAGGCCAATCCCGACCTGCAGGCGGCGCAGGCGGCGCTGCGGGTGGCGCAGGAGAACGTGGCGGCGCAGCAGGGGTTCTATTACCCGAGCGTCTCGGGCAATTTCTCGGCGAGCCGGCAGAAGAACCCGACGGCGGTGCTGGCGCCGACGCTCAGCTCGGGCTCGCCCTACTTCAACCTTTACACGCCGCAGCTCAGCATCTCCTACGTGCCCGACGTGTTCGGCCTCAACCGGCGGACGGTGGAGGGGCTGGCGGCGCAGGCGGAGATGCAGCGCTACCAGCTCGAGGCGACCTACCTGACCTTGACCTCGAATGTGGTGGCGGCGGCGGTGCAGGAGGCGAGCCTGCGCGGCCAGATCGCGGCGACCGAGGCGATCGTCGGGCTGGAGAGCCAGCTGCTGGACCTGCTGCGCCGGCAGAACGCGCTGGGCCAGATCGCCGAGGCGGATGTGGTGGCGCAGGAGGCGGCGCTGGCGCAGGCGCAGGCCAACCTGCCGCCGCTGCAGAAGCAATTGGCGCTGGAGCGCGATCTCTTGACGGCGCTGGCCGGGCGGCTGCCGAGCGAGGAGGTGGAGCAGCGCTTCGATCTCGCCGGGCTGGAGCTGCCGCAGGAGCTGCCGGTGAGCCTGCCGGCGCGGCTGGTGGAGCAGCGCCCCGACATGCAGGCGGCGTCGGCGAGCCTGCATCAGGCGAGCGCCGGGATCGGCGTCGCCATCGCCAACCGGCTGCCGAACCTGACGCTGACGGCGGGGGCGGGGACGACGGCGGCGCAGCTCGACCGGCTGTTCAACTCGGGCACCGGCTTCTGGAGCATCGCCGGCAGCCTGACGCAGCCGATCTTCGACGGCGGCACCTTGCTGCACCGCGAGCGCGCGGCGCGCGCCGCCTTCGACCAGGCGGCGGCGCAGTATCGCAGCACCGTCGTCACCGCCTTCCAGAACGTCGCCGACAGCCTGCGCGCGCTGCAATTCGACGCCGATGCCTTGAAAGCCGCCGTCGCCTCCGAGCACGCCGCGGCGGAGAGCCTCGCCATCGCCCAGCGCCAGCTGCAGCTCGGCGCCATCAGCTTCATCACGCTGCTCAACGCCGAGCAGACCGAGCAGACCGCGCGCATCGCCCTGGTGCTGGCCCAGGCCAACCGCTTCGCCGACACCGCCGCCCTCTTCCAGGCGCTCGGCGGCGGCTGGTGGAACCGCACCGATGTCGCGCAGCAGGACACTGAGGAGACGACCCCTCCCGGCAATGATAGCGGAGTGAAAGCCGCCAGCGCCGACGGTGCTGCCCCCGCTGACGCTCAAGGCGCCGCGCCGGCCCGTGGCTGGCTTGACACTTTCGCGCAGCAACTAGGCTTCTAGAGCAACTCTCGCCCGGCCAGAGAGGCTCCTAGTCGGCGACGTGCAGTCGATACCCCACACCCGGCTCGGTGATGATATAGCGCGGTTGCACCGGGTCGGGCTCCAGCTTGCGCCGCAGCAGCCGCATATAGACGCGGAGATACTGGACGTCATCATCGGCGCCATCACCGCGGATTTCGCGCAGGATCTGGCGATGGGTGAGGACCCGGCCGGCATGGGTGACGAGGAGCCGCAGCAGATCGAACTCCGTCGGCGACAGCTTCACCTCCTCGCCGCCGACGCTGACCCTGCGATGCGCGAGATCGACCATCAGCTCCCCGCTGCGGAAGACCGGCTCCTGCCCCTGCTCGTGGAAGCCGTGGCGCAGCGCCGTCTTCAGGCGCGCGATCAGCTCGTCCATGCCGAACGGCTTGGTGACATAGTCGTCGGCCCCGCGCTGCAGCGCCTCGACCTTGGTGCGCTCGTCGCCCCGGCTCGACAGCACCACGATCGGCACCTTCGAGAAGGCGCGCATCAGCGAGATGACCTCGATACCGTCGATGTCGGGCAGGCCGAGATCGAGGATCACCACATCCGGCTTCTCGCTGCGCAGCAGATCGAGCCCGGCCTTGCCGGTCTCGGCCTCGATCACGCGATAATTCTGCACGGTGAGCTTGCGCTTGAGCAGGCGCCGGATCGGCAGCTCGTCATCGATGATCAGCACGCTGACGGCATTGTTGGTCATGCCGCGTCCCCGCCACGGTCGATCTCCGGCGAGCGCGTGCAAAAGGCGGTGTCGTAACAATGCTTCAACATCGATCGGTCCTTGCGCCGCGCCAAGCCCGGTGAGAATTTCGCCGGTGCCCCTGTCGGCAGCGCACCTGCGGGACGCTGCTGCCCGCCTCTGGGATCGTCGGATCGCGCGGCATCGGTCCGACGACCCGCTCGTCGTTTGCACCGGCCCCACAACGCTTCACTGGACACGAAGCGGGCATTAAAAATCGAGAGTGAAATTGGTGTCTTGGCATATAGGATTCGACAAAATTGGCGCCGGTTCCCGACAGGGGCCATGTGCGCGCCCGCGCCGGCGCATCATGCCACGCGGCCGGTGCCGCTGCCGGAGGATGGTGATCAAGATTTGGGCTCGGGCGGCAAAGCGCCTTCCTGCACGATGTTCAGGGTTTCCTGCAGGATCGAATGCGCCTCTTTGACCGCTGCTTCGGCGGTGCCCGGCCCCTGCAATTGCCGGATGGCGCCTTCGATGAGCTCTTCGGCTTCGCCGCGCGTGAGGACGTTCTTGGCCTCGAGCTTCCTGATCAGCGTGTAGGTCAGCACATAAGCGGCGACTGCCATCCCGCTGTAATCCGCCATGGTGACGCGCCCTTTCGGTCGAGCACTCCGGCAACCCGACGAGACCGCGCTCGTGGAGTTGCGAGTGAGCAAAAATAACGCGGCCCTGCGTTAAGAAACGAGACGGATTGCTTCACGATTTCATGTGGAGACCGGAAAAGGAACGAGCCGCATCGAGTATGAGCGACGGCGATCTCCGCAGCGCGCCGACGCGGGGTAAATGTGAAAATTTACACGGTAACGAGCATCGCTGGTGAAAATTTGTTCGGAGAGCTGGTTTTTTCTTATGGGGATTTAATGTTGCGTCGCAAACATCAATCTCGCGCCTTTATTCATCGTCATGTTACATGAGACTTACATCGATCGGCGGGCGCCGGAATCGGGGGGCGCTACACGGGAGTACCGGCTGGTACAGCAACCGCCGGCGATCGACCGAGGTCACAGCGGCCTGAGCACCGCTGACGTTAACGAGGGGAATGTTCAATGAGAGGTCTGGTGGTTACCCTGGCGATCGGGATGGCGGCGCTCGCTGTCCCCGGCGAAAGGGCGCTGGCGCAGCAGGCCAACGATACCGTCGGCGCGGCGCCGGCGGCGCCTCAGCCGACGCTCACGAACGCGCAAGCCGCTCCGCCCGCCGCGGCCAGCTCGAGCGCCAATTACGGACCGTGGCAGCCGAAGCAGGCGTTGCTCGCTCAGAATCAGCCTGCGGCGGCGCCGGCTGCAGCAGCAGCGCCGGCGACCTGCACCGGTCCCGTCGATCCTTATAAGAACTATGCCTGTCTCGACCAGTATCTCGGCGAGGATTTCTTCTCGCGCTTGATCAACTACTACAAGCTCGAATGGGGCCAGGCAGGGCCGCCCTCCGATCCGAACGCGCCGGCCTCCCGTCGTGACGGCTGGCCGGCGACGCCGGAGACGACGCCGCCGATGCCCTTCACCGAATGGCCCTATGGCGGCGTGACGTCGATCGGCGTGACCCGGCCCGGCTCGGCCGACAGCCCCTTCATGACGGCGATTAGCAATACTTCCGTCGGGCAATGGATGAACGATAACGGCTTCCAGTTCTACGGCTGGATTGATCCCGGCTTCAACGTCAGCAGCAATACGTTGCGGCCGGGCGGCAATTCGCCGATCGCCTATGCCTACACCCCGAACACCGTCCAGCTCGATCAGTTTGTAGTCTATCTCGACAAATTCATCGACACCGTGCAGACCGACCACATCGACTGGGGCATGCGGCTGTCGGCCCTCTACGGCGAGAATTACCGCTACACGCAGTCCTATATCCCCTTCACAGCCTACCAGTTCAATAAAAACAACAGCGTCAACGGCTATGACTTCCCGATGGTCTATGGTGAGATCTATATCCCTTACGTCGCACAGGGATTGGTGGTGCGCGTCGGGCGGTACATCTCGCTGCCGGATATTGAGGCGCAGCTCGCGCCGAACAACTACATGTACACGCATTCATTCACTTACGGCTACGACAACTATACAAACGAAGGCGTTCAGGCCACGCTCGCCGTCACCAAGCAACTCATGTTCCAATTGGGCGTGAGCGTCGGCACGGAAGCAGCGTTTTGGCATCTGGGTCAGAAGGTGCACAACCCGGACCCGAATCCGCTATTTCCGGGCACCTCTTTCGACAAGGATCCTGGCGCCCAGCCGTCCTGGACCGCCTGCGTCCGCTTCACCTGGAATGATGGCAACGACAATATCTATCCCTGCGCCGACGCCATCAACAATGGCACGTGGGGTTACAACAATATTCAGTGGTACGGGACGACCTACTATCACAAGTTCAACGACCAGTGGCACCTTTCGTACGAGATCTACGACATCTACGCCAACCATGTTCCGAACCTGAACAATCCTGTCGCGCAGGCGGCTTTCCAAGCTGGAGGCACGCCTTTCTCGCCGCAGTACCTGCAGTTCAACGCGCCAAATCAGGCGAGCTGTCACACTTCATCGGCGCTGAGCTGCACCGCGACCGCGATCGGTACCGTCGCCTACATCAACTACTCGCCGGATCCGCTGGACAATTTTTCGTTCCGCCCAGAGTTTTATGACGACGAGGAAGGCTGGCGCACGGGCGTGAGGACACCCTATTACGAGTTCTCGCTCGGCTGGCAGCACTGGCTCTCGCCGCAGATCGAGTTCCGTCCCGAGATTGGCTATTACCGGGCCATCGCGGCGAAAGCCTTCAACGGCAACGCCAATGCCGGAATCGCGCCGGACAAGAACTACACGGTGATCGGCGCCATGGACATGATCATTCACTTCTAGTCGCGTTTTCTGAGCTGGCTCTTGCGGGAGCCGATTGGGGGTGGCTGGTAACGAGGGGGAGCGGCAACGCTCCCCCTCGGCTTTTTTGCTTGTGGGAAATCTCGCGGCACCGTCAAGCCGTCGATGCGTCGCTTCAGGGGGCCGATGACGCACGACGCCGCCGTCCGAGCGACGGCCCGCTTTGTTGGTGAGGATGGCAGCAGAAGGCGCGCGGCCGATCGCGACGCGGGGCCCGCTTAGCCGGACCGGCCTTTCGAGCGCAGCGCAGTCTCGGGGTTGACGATCGATCCCGAGGGCCAGCGGGTTCCGCCCTGGGCGCGCGCCCAGGACATCGCCGCCTCGTCGGCGGTGTCCGACAGCACGCAGCAGCTGATGTCGCGGCCCGCGCGCCGGGCGGCGATCACCTCTCTGATCCAGGCCTCGGCATCGGTCATGGGACCTTCGAGGGTGAACCGGTCGGTGTCGTGGTCGGTAATGCAGAGCAGAAAGGGCAGCGACTCCGTGCGTCGCCGCCGGGGGGACGACCGCGGCCACCAAGCTTGTGAGGGCTTGGCGGCTGCTTTGTCCACGCGAGACACGATCTGCGCTGCCGGCGCACCGGCTGCGACCGCTCTCGCTTTGGGACTCATTCTCGCGACGTCACCGAGGACTTATCGCGCCGAGCTCTTGGCGGTCTCGGTCCTAGGCGCGTCGAGGTGGCTGCGGATGTCGGCGACGCGCTGCAGCGCCGACGCGTCATTGCCACTCTGGCACTCCTGGCTCGCCAGCCGTATCTGGCCGCGCAGGTAATTGACCTGCCCGGCGCTGGCGACGCGGCCGTCCCGGGCGACGACCTCCGCCTGCGCCGGCTTCATCGGCACGGGATAGCCGATCGCCTGCCATTGATCCTGAAGCGCCTGCAGCGCCTGAACGCACGCGCCGCCGGCCGTGGCGGGCTCCGCGGCGGTGGCCGGGCCGATCAGCGCCAGGCCAACAAGTCCGATCGCTATTGCACGCATTGTCCATCTCCTGCCGTGGATGCAGCGGCCGGGATGGAAGGTCGACAGCCATGCTGCATCCGCTTCGGCTAGATTAAGGTGGTGGCACATTAAAAATCGAGATTGGCTACGGTCTGTTTTTATAAATTAGACCGCTATATTCATGAGGAAAAATGCGAATGTTTTGTGCAGCCGTGCTTTGATTTAGTCATGGGAAATTTCCATTTATGATTTTCTCACGGAATACAAGAAAATTTTCCTGTCTTTTTAATGTATCGGTTCAATGCGCGATATCCGCGCTGCTGATCGCCGCAGGCTTTGCCCGGAGATTCCTGGCGAACTTCGACCTGCCGGCGCGCGGACTGCGTCGGATGTCTCGTGGTGCACCGC
The DNA here is from genome assembly GCA_963789275.1 of uncultured Alphaproteobacteria bacterium. Lineage (GTDB taxonomy): Bacteria > Pseudomonadota > Alphaproteobacteria > ATCC43930 > CGMCC-115725 > DAHUYF01. The sequence continues at coordinate 103,924 of CAWBKF010000029.1, read as the reverse complement.
CGGTATTTTTCCGGAATCTGAATGCAATGGCACGGAGTTTGCTCTCCCTTTTCATGCCGGCGTCCTCTCTATTAAGGCAGTGCGCTGGCCGGCGGACCGCGGAGCGGGGGGCGCCGGCGGTATTCTCGCATCGTCACCGGGCTTGGCATGGGGGAGAGTAGACAGATGGTGAAGCAGGGTTATCGCACGCCGTTCTGCGTGTCCTTGCCGGAGATCGACCGCGGCGGGGACGCGGCATGACGAACAATGCTGTTAGCGTGCTGATCATCGACGACGAGCTGCCGATCCGGCGCTTGCTCAAGCGCAAGCTCACCGCGCAGAATTATCGCGTCGTCGAGGCCGAGACCGCCAAGGCCGGGCTCGATCTGCTGCGCAGCGAGAAGCCGGACGTGGTGGTCCTCGATCTCGGGCTGCCCGATACCGACGGCATCGAGGTCATCTCGCTGATACGCGCCGTCTCACGGGTGCCCGTCGTGGTGCTGTCGAGCCGCGACGACGAGCGCACCAAGGTCGAGGCGCTGCTGCGCGGCGCGGATGATTATGTCTCCAAGCCCTTCGGCATGGACGAGCTGGTGGCGCGCCTGCAGACCGCGCTGCGCCACGGCTTTCACGAGCAGGGGCAGGAGCCGGTCTTCCGCACCGGCGAGCTGACGGTCGATCTGGTGCATCGCAAGGTCAGCATCAGCGGCGACGAGGTGAAGCTGTCGCCGACGGAGTTCGATCTGCTCCGGTTCCTCGTCACCCATGCCGGCCGCGTCCTCACCCATCGCCAGATCCTGCGCGAGATCCGCGGCGAGTGCATCGACGACGATGTCCAGTATCTCCGCGTCTACATGCGCCTGCTGCGGCGCAAGCTGGAGCCCGACCCGGTGCAGCCGCGCTACATCGTCACCGAGCCGGGGGTGGGCTATCGCCTGCAGGTGGCCGTGTAGCGGGCGTCGCCCCCGTCCGCGCGCTTCCGGGCGCTACGGCGCGTGACAGTTCTCGCTACTTATTCCGCCGTCCCCGCGAAAGCGGGGACCCAGGAGGAAGCGCTCCGGTTGCTGCACTCGAGGCCCCTGGATGCCCGCTTTCGCGGGCAAGGCGATTGTTGAGATGTGCGCTGTCGCGAGATTTGTACGCTTAGTGGCGTCCGCGCCCGTCACGCCGGAGCAGCCACCGTGTCGCTCTCGACCGGGAGCGTGATGGTGAAGACGCAGCCCGAGCGTCCCTTGCGGTTGCTCGCGGCGATCGTGCCGCCCTGCGCCTCGACGAAGCCGCGACAGATGGCGAGACCGAGACCCGTCCCGGCGCGTTGGCGGTCGCTCGTCTTCAAGCGGTAGAATTTATCGAAGACGCGATCGAGGTCTTCAGCCGGAATGCCGGCGCCTTCATCGCCGATCCGCAGGGCGATCGAGTTCTCGACCAACGCGGCCTGGATGCTGACGGTGGAGCCCGGCGGCGAATATTTCGCGGCATTGTCGAGAAGATTGAACAGCACGTGCTCGAACAGGACGAAGTCGAGCCTGACCATGGGCAGATCCTCGGCGAGGTCGATCTTGATCGTGCGCGCGCCCAGCAGCTTGCGCGCCCGGCGGACGGCGCTGCCGATGATGTCGGCGAGATCGACCGAGTCGCGCTTGATCTCGAGTGCGCCGGCTTCGAGCCGGGTGATGTCGAGAAGGTTGCTGAGGAAGCGGTTGAGCCGCTCGGCCTCTTCCTGGGCGGTATCGAGGAGCTCGTTGCGCGCCTCGGGATCCTCGAAGGTGTCGTCGCGCCGCAGGCTCCCCAGCGCGGCCAGAACCGAGGCAAGCGGCGTGCGCAAATCGTGCGAGATCGATGTCAGCAGCGCCGATCTCAGCCGCTCGGTCTCGCGCAGGATCTTGGTCTCGTCGATCTCAGCGGCGAGTGTGATGCGCTCGATGGCCACGGCCGCCTGATCCGCCAGCGCGTCAAGCAGCCGCCGCTCCTCGGGCGTCAGCAGCGATCTCGGCGCCTCCCGGGCAATGCCCAGCACGGCGACGCTGCCGCGCGGCGTGCGCAGCGGCAAAAACAGCCGCTCGCCGCCGCCCAGCATGGCCGCGCCATGACCGGCCGGGCGGTCGTTGTGCCACGCCCAGGTGGCCGCCGCGAGGTCGGCTTCGTCAAGATTGGTCTGCGACGGGTGGCCCGCCCGTGTCGTCAGCCGGCCGCCCTCGGGCAGCAGGACCAGCACCCGCGCCCGCAAGATCGTGCCGATCTGATAAGCGATCGCGTGCAGCAGCACGTCGAGCGTCGCGATCGCCGAGAGCCGGCGGCTGAAGGAATAAAGCTCGGCCGTGGTCCGCGCATGATTGCGGGCGACCAGCATCTGGGCACCGGTCCAGGCGGTGAGATTGCTGGTGACGACGGCGACGACGACGAGAAAGCCGAGCGCGATCCAATCCCTGGGATCGTCGATATTGAGCGTGTAGAGCGGCAGCAGCCAGAAGAAGTCGAAGGCCAGCATGGCCAGTGCGCTGAGCACCAGAGCCGGGATCAGCCCGAACCGCGCCGCGGTGATCAGCACCAGGGTGAGGTAGGCGAGAGCGGCCTCGGACGCCCTGACATAGGAGCGGAATGTGTCGCCCAGGGCGGTGGCGATCACGAGCAATCCGATGCTGACGATATAGGGCACGGGATCGAAGGTGCGCGCCGGGACCGCCGTCGCCACCGTCTGCGCCGGTGCCGGCGGGCTGCCGGCGCTTTCTTCGGCGATCACATGCACGCCAATTTTTCCCGCCTTCCGGGTGAGTGTGCCGGCGACCGAGCGGCGCAGCCGGTCGAACCAGCGCGTCGGCTTGAAGTTTCCGACGACGATCTGCGTGACGTCGTTCTCCCGCGCATAAGCCAGGATATCCTCGGCAATCCGGCCGCCGGGCAACGTCAGCGCATCGCCGCCGAGCTTTTCGGCGAGGCGCAGGCAATCGGCGATGCGGTCGCGCTTATCCTCGTCGAGATGGCGGTGCCGGGGGGCCTCGATGTAGATCGCGGTCAACTTTGCGTGGAGCCGGTCGGCGAGCTCTCGGGCATGGTGCACCAGGCCGGCGCCGGCAGGGTGGCCGCTGACGCAAACCAGGACATGCTCTGGGATCGCCGCCGGTGGCGCTTTCATCGGCGGCCGGGAGGACGGTTGATTGTCTCCCACCACCGCCCCGAAGTCCGGCGTCATGTCGAAAGCCTGGTAAGCACGTGTCGCGATCCCTGAATGAGTCGACCTTTCTCAATCCGCCAAGCCCGCGCACCCTCGCCGATCAAAATGACCATTTCATTTATGATTTTTTTATTATGATCCGTGGAGCCATTTCTGGTTTTATAATCTTATCGGCAAGGCTTGGGAAGCACCAGCGTGTTGCAGCCGCGCAGGCGCGGCCCCGCGCGGCTCGGCCCTTGTGGCTCAGCCCTTATTGCCAGGAGATCGCCGATGATCACGTTCCGGGACCGCATGACGCGGGGCGCGACGCGCATGGGATGGCTCGACAGCCGTCACAGCTTCGCTTTTGCCGATTATCGCGATCCCAGGAATCAAGGCTTTCGCGCGCTGCGCGTCATCAACGAGGATCGCGTCATCCCGGGCGCCGGCTTTCCGCCGCACAGCCACCGCGACATGGAGATCATCACCTATGTTCTCGAGGGCGCGCTGGAGCACCGCGACAGCCTGGGCAACGGCTCCATCATCCGGCCCGGCGACCTCCAGCGCATGAGTGCCGGCACCGGCATAAGGCACAGCGAATACAACGCCTCGGCCCAGGATTCCGTGCATTTCCTGCAGCTCTGGGTCATTCCCGACGAGATCGGCATCGCGCCCGGCTATGAGCAGCAGCCGATCGACCCGCGCCGCAACACGCTGGTGCTCGCCGCCGGGCCTGCGGTGCCGCGGCGCCGGTCACGCTCCATGGCGACGTCCGGCTCTATGTCGCGAGGCTCGATGATGGCGCCGGGATCTCGCACGATCTCGCGCCCGGACGCGGCGCCTGGCTTCAGCTGGCGCGCGGCGTCGTCGCGCTCAACGGCACGGAGATGAAAGAAGGCGACGGCGCCGCCATCGAGCGGGAGGCGGTGATCTCGATCGAAGCCGCAAGCGATGCGGAGATGCTGCTGTTCGATCTCGCGTGACCGGCTGCCGGCGCGTTACCCCAGCGCGGCGCGACCGAGCGGCCGCGCGAGCTCGCTCACCGGCGGGCTCTGCTCCATCACCGCGGCGATGAGCGCGGCGAGCTTGTCCAGGCGATAAGGCTTCTCAATTCTCGGCATGCCGAGGTCGCGCCCGGTCGGCAGATCGGCATAGCCGGAGGCGAGGATGATCGGCAGCGCCGGCCGCAGCTCGCGGATGCGCTCGGCGAGCTCGATCCCGGTCATCCCGGGCATGGCATGATCGGTGATGACGAGGTCGATCAGCGGCTCGAGACGGACGACGTCGAGCGCGAGCGCGCCCGAGGGCGCCACCAGCACGCGATGGCCGAGCTGCTCCAGCATCGCCACGGTGGAGGAGGTGACCATGGGATCGTCATCGACGAACAGCACGCGGCAGGTCGGCGTCGGGCCGGCGGCGGCCGATGGCGGCGGTTGCGGCGCTCGCGCCTCGCCGATCTCCGCCACCGGCAGCCAGAGCTCGACGGTGGTTCCCGCGCCGACCCGGCTGGAGAGCTGCGCCGCGCCACCCGACTGCGCCGCCAGCCCATAGACCATCGACAGGCCGAGCCCGGTGCCCTTGCCGACGCCCTTGGTGGTGTAGAACGGCTCCGGCGCGCGCTTCAGCGTCGCCTCATCCATCCCGGCGCCGCCGTCGGCGACGACGATCGAGACGTAGTCGCCCGCCGCCAGGTTGGGCACCTCGTCGTCGGCGACGGTGGCGCGCCGCGCGGCGATGGCGAGCCTTCCGCCTTGCGGCATCGCGTCGCGCGCGTTGAGCGCCAGGTTGAGGATGGCGAGCTCGAGCTGGTTGGGATCGACGCGGATGAGCGCGAGATTCTCCTCGAACGACACCTCGATCTCGATCGTCGGACCGAGCGAGCGGCGCAGCATGTCGACCATGCTGTTGATGTGGCGGGCGACATCCACCGCCTCGGGGCGCAGCTCCTGGCGCCGGGCGAAGGCCAGCATGCGGCGCGTCAGCGCCGCGCCGCGCTCGGCCGCCTGGATGGCGCCGTCGATCAGGCGCCGCACCGAGACGTCGCCGGCGAGGTTGTGGGCGATCAGGTCGAGATTGCCGAGGACTGCCATCAGCACATTGTTGAAGTCGTGCGCGACGCCGCCGGTGAGCTGGCCCAGGCTCTCCATCTTCTGCATCTCGTGCACCTGCGCCAGCGCCATTTCGCGCTCATGCGTGCGCGCCTCGACGCGGCGCTCGAGATCGGCATTGGCCTGGGCGAGCTCGGCGGTGCGTTCCTCGACGCGGCGCTCGAGCTCGGCGTTGAGCAGCTCGAGCTGGCGGGTCTTGCGGTAGAGCTCGGCGAAGACCTTGACCTTGGCGCGCAGCAGCTCCGGCACGACCGGCACCGGCACGTAATCGACGGCGCCGTACTCGTAGCCCTTGAGCCGGTCGAGGTCGGTCATGGCGATGGCCGAGACGAAGATGATCGCCGTCGTCTGGAAGCGCGGATGGCTGCGGATCAGCGCCGCCAGCTCGAAGCCGTCGAGGTCGGGCATGATGACGTCGATGAGGACGACGGCGATGCTCTTCTTGAGCAGGTGCTCGAGCGCCTCGCGTCCGGATCCCGCCATGATCAGCGTCTCGCCGAGCTGGCGCAGAATCGCTTCGTAGCTCAGCAGCTTCGCCGGCTGGTCGTCGACCAGCAGGATGTTGACGGGTTCGTTGGTGCCCATGCCGCGGATCCGATCAGCGATGGAGCCACATGCGCAATGCCGACAACAGCTGCTCGGTGTTGACCGGCTTGGCGAGATAGTCCGAGGCGCCGGCCTCCAGGCATTTCTCGCGGTCGCCCTTCATCGCCTTGGCGGTGAGCGCGATGATCGGCAGTCGGCGGAAGGCGGGGTTGGCGCGGATCACCTGGGTGGTCTCATAGCCGTCCATCTCCGGCATCATGATGTCCATCAGCACGATGGTGACCGTGGGCGTCGTCTCCAGCAGGCCGATCGCCTCGCTGCCCGTGGTCGCCGTCAGCACGTGCATGCCGCGCCGCTCCAGCACGCTGGAGAGCGCGAAGATGTTGCGCGCGTCGTCGTCGACCAGCAGCACGGTCTTGCCGACGAGATCCTCGTCGGAGCTGTGGAGGCGCTCCAGCATGAGCTGCTTCTCCGCCGGCAGGTCCGACACCACCCGGTGCAGGAAGAGCGCGGTCTCGTCGAGCAGCCGCTCCGGCGATTCGACGCCCTTGACCACGACGCTGCGGGCCATGGTGTGCAGCTGCGCATCCTCTTCGGGCGAAAGCTCGCGGCCGGTGAACACGACGACCGGCAGATCGGCGAGAGCGGCATCGTCGCGGATGAGCTCGAGCAGCTCGAAGCCGGACATGTCCGGAAGCCGCAGATCGAGCACGACGCAATCGACCGTCTGCTCGTGCAGCACGCTGAGGGCCTCGCTGCCGGTGGCGACCGAGAGGATGTCGATGTCGTCATGGCCGAGCAGCTCGGTGACGCCAAGCCGCTCGGCGGCGTTGTCCTCGATCACCAGCAGGCGCTTGCGCCGCGGCTCAGTGTACTGCTTGATCCGCGCCAGCGCGCTCTCCAGCCCCTCGGTGGTGGTGGGCTTGGTGATGAAGGAGAAGGCGCCGCGGGCGAGGCCGTGGCGGCGGTCCTCGTCGAGGGTCAGGATCTGCACCGGGATGTGCCGCGTCGCCGGGTCCTGCTTGAGCTGGCTCAGCACCGTCCAGCCCAGCATGTCGGGCAGGAAGATGTCGAGCGATACCGCGTTCGGCTGGTACTCGCGCGCCAGCGCCAGCGCGTCGATGCCGCGCCCCGCCACCAGCACCTTGAGCCCGGAATCATGGGCGAGATCGGCGACGATCCCGCGCGTAATGCGGGTCGTCCTCGACGACCAGCAGCACGGGATCGCCGGGCTGGATATTGGCGCGGTCGTCGGCGACCTGCTCGACCGGCAGCTCGACCAGCCGCGCGCCGGCCAGCGCGTCGGCCAGCGCCGGCGGCGCGAGGGGTGCTGCGACAGTGCGCTGGGCCGTGGCCGGGCCGGCATATTTCAGCGGCAGGTAGAGCGTGAAGGTGCTGCCGGAGCCCGGCGTGCTGCGCAGATGGATCTCGCCGCCGAGCAGATTGGCGAGCTCGCGGCTGATCGCGAGGCCGAGGCCGGTGCCGCCGTATTTGCGGCTGGTGCTGGCGTCGGCCTGCTGGAACGCCTCGAAGATGATGCGCTGCTTCTCCGGCGGGATGCCGATGCCGGTATCCGACACCTCGAAGGCGATCACCGATGGGGCGTGGCGCAGCGTCGGATGCTCCGGGCTCCAGCCGCCGGTCGCGGCCGCGATGGAAAGCCGCACGCCGCCCTGCTCGGTGAATTTGAAGGCGTTGGACAGCAGGTTCTTGAGCACCTGCTGCAGGCGTTTCGAATCCGTGATCATGCTGCGGTCGAGGTCGGGGTCGACATGGACGTCGAAGGCGAGATGGCGGCTCTCGGCCTCGTGGCGGAACGGCCGCACCACCACGTCCTGCAGGTTGCTGAAGAAGACCTCCTCGGCATCGACCGAGACGGTGCCGGATTCGATCTTGGAGAGGTCGAGGATGTCGCTGATGAGGTTGAGCAGGTCGGTGCCGGCGCCGTGGATGGTGCGCGCCCATTCGACCTGCTTGGGCGTGAGGTTGCCGTCGGGATTGTCGGCCAGCTGCTGGCCCAGGATCAGGATGCTGTTGAGCGGCGTGCGCAGCTCGTGCGACATGTTGGCGAGGAACTCGGATTTGTACTTCGAGGTCTGCGCCAGCTCGGTCGCCTTCTCCTCGAGCGCGCGCCGCGCCTGCTCGATCTCCTGGTTCTTGCGCTCGACCTCGACATTGCGCTCGGCGAGCTGCTGCGCCTTCTGCTCGAGCTGCTCGTTGGTCTGCTGCAGCTCGCGCTGCTGGCTCTGCAGCTCGGTGGCGAGCTGCTGCGACTGCTTCAGCAGGCCCTCGGTCTGCATCGTCGCCTCGATGCTGTTGAGCACGATGCCGATGCCGGCGGTGAGCTGGTCGAGGAAGGACACCTGCAGGTCGGTGAAATCGCCGACCGAGGCGAGCTCGATCACCGCCTTGACCTGGCCCTCGAACTGCACCGGCAGCACGATGACGTTGCTCGGCACCACCTTGAACAGGCCCGAGCGGATCGGCACGACGTTGGGCGGCACCTCGGTGATCAGCATGCGCCGTCCGTCGGCGGCGGACTGGCCGATCAGGCCCTGGCCGATCTGCAGCCGCTCGTGATGGCCGCCCTGGCTGTCATCGGCATCGGCGAAGGCGGAGAGGAGGCGCAGATTCGGCGTCTCGTCGGCATGGACGAGATAGATGACGCCGTTCTGCGCGTTGACCAGCGGCGCCAGCTCCGACAGCAGCATGCGCCCGACGGTGGCCAGGTCGCGCTGGCCCTGCAGCATGTTGGTGAAGCGCGCCAGGTTGGTCTTGAGCCAGTCCTGCTCGGTGTTGCGCTCCGTCGTCAGACGGAGGTTGTCGATCATCGTGTTGATGTTGTCCTTGAGCTCCGCCACCTCGCCGCGCGCCTCGACCTGGATCGAGCGGGTGAGGTCGCCCTTGGTCACCGCGGTGGCGACTTCGGCGATGGCGCGCACCTGCGTCGTGAGGTTGGCCGCCAGCAGGTTGACGTTGCCGGTGAGGTCCTTCCAGGTGCCGGCGGCGCCCGGCACGTTGGCCTGGCCGCCGAGGCGGCCTTCGACGCCGACCTCGCGCGCCACCGTGGTCACCTGGTCGGCGAACGTCGCCAGCGTGTTGGTCATGTTGTTGATGGTCTCGGCCAAGGCCGCGACCTCGCCCTTGGATTTGACGGCCAGGTTCTGCTTGAGGTCGCCATTGGCGACCGCGGTCACCACCTTGACGATGCCGCGCACCTGCTCGGTGAGGTTGGCGGCCATGACGTTGACGGTGTCGGTCAGATCCTTCCAGGTGCCGGCGACGCCCGGCACCTGCGCCTGGCCGCCGAGCTTGCCTTCGGTGCCGACCTCGCGCGCGACGCGCGTCACTTCGCCGGCAAAGGCGTTGAGCTGATCGACCATCGTATTGATGGTGTTCTTGAGCTCGAGGATCTCGCCGCGGACGTCGACGGTGATCTTGCGCGAGAGGTCGCCGCGCGCCACCGCCGTCGTCACCTCGGCGATGTTGCGCACCTGGGTGGTGAGATTGGCGGCGAGCAGGTTGACGTTGTCGGTGAGGTCCTTCCAGGTGCCGGCGACGCCGGGCACCACCGCCTGGCCGCCGAGCCGTCCCTCGGTGCCGACCTCGCGCGCGACGCGCGTCACCTCGGCGGCGAACGAGCGCAGCTGCTCCACCATCGTGTTGATGGTCTCCTTCAACTGCAGGATCTCGCCGCGGACGTCGACGGTGATCTTCTTCGAGAGATCGCCGCTGGCGATGGCGGTCGCCACCTCGGCGATGTTGCGCACCTGGCCGGTGAGGTTGCTGGCCATGAAGTTGACGTTGTCGGTGAGGTCCTTCCAGGTGCCGGCGACGCCGGGCACCACCGCCTGGCCGCCGAGCTTGCCTTCGGTGCCGACCTCCTTGGCGACGCGCGTCACCTCCGAGGCAAAGGCGTTGAGCTGGTCCACCATGGTGTTGATGGTGTTCTTGAGCTCGAGGATCTCGCCCTTGACGTCGACGGTGATCTTGCGCGAGAGGTCGCCGCGCGCCACTGCCGTCGTCACCTCGGCGATGTTGCGCACCTGCGCCGTGAGATTGCCGGCCATGAAGTTGACGCTGTCGGTGAGATCCTTCCAGGTGCCGGCGACGCCGGGCACGTTGGCCTGGCCGCCGAGCCGCCCCTCGGTGCCGACCTCGCGGGCGACGCGCGTCACCTCGCCGGCGAAGCGGTTGAGCTGATCCACCATGGTGTTCAGCGTTTCCTTGAGCTGCAGGATCTCGCCGCGGACGTCGACGGTGATCTTGCGCGAAAGGTCGCCATTGGCGATGGCGGTCGCCACCTCGGCGATGTTGCGCACCTGGCCGGTGAGATTGCCGGCCATGAAGTTGACGTTGTCGGTGAGGTCCTTCCAGGTGCCGGCGACGCCGGGCACCACCGCCTGGCCGCCAAGCCGCCCTTCGGTGCCGACCTCGCGGGCGACGCGCGTCACCTCGCCGGCAAAGGCGTTGAGCTGATCGACCATCGTGTTGATGGTCTCCTTCAGCTGCAGGATCTCGCCGCTGACATTGACGGTGATCTTCTTCGAGAGATCGCCCTGCGCCACGGCGGTGGCGACCTCGGCGATGTTGCGCACCTGGCCGGTGAGGTTGCTCGCCATGGAGTTGACGCTGTCGGTCAGATCCTTCCAGGTGCCGGCGACACCCTTCACCTGCGCCTGGCCGCCGAGCTTGCCTTCGGTGCCGACCTCGCGGGCGACGCGCGTCACTTCCGAGGCGAACGCGTTGAGCTGGTCGACCATCGTATTGATGGTGTCCTTCAGCTGCAGGATCTCGCCGCTGACATTGACGGTGATCTTCTTCGAGAGGTCGCCGCTGGCGATCGCGGTCGAGACCTCGGCGATGTTGCGCACCTGCGCCGTCAGGTTGCTCGCCATGGAGTTGACGCTGTCGGTCAGATCCTTCCAGGTGCCGGCGACGCCGGGCACGTTGGCCTGGCCGCCGAGCCGCCCGTCGGTGCCGACCTCGCGCGCGACGCGCGTCACTTCCGAGGCGAAGGCGTTGAGCTGATCGACCATCGTGTTGATGGTCTCCTTGAGCTGCAGGATCTCGCCGCTGACCGTGACGGTGATCTTCTTGGAGAGGTCGCCGCGGGCGATTGCGGTCGCCACCTCGGCGATGTTGCGCACCTGCGCCGTGAGGTTGCCGGCCATGAAGTTGACGCTGTCGGTCAGGTCCTTCCAGGTGCCGGCGACGCCCGGCACTTGCGCCTGGCCGCCGAGCTGGCCTTCGGTGCCGACCTCGCGCGCGACGCGCGTCACCTCGCCGGCGAAGGCGTTGAGCTGGTCCACCATGGTGTTGATGGTGTCCTTGAGCTCGAGGATCTCGCCGCGGACGTCGACGGTGATCTTGCGCGAGAGGTCGCCGCGCGCCACCGCCGTCGTCACCTGGGCGATGTTGCGCACCTGGTCGGTGAGGTTGCCGCACATGGCGTTGACGCTGTCGGTGAGATCCTTCCAGGTGCCGGCGACGCCGGGGACCAGCGCCTGGCCGCCGAGCTTGCCCTCGGTGCCGACCTCGCGCGCGACGCGCGTCACTTCCGAGGCGAAGGAGCGCAGCTGGTCCACCATGGTGTTGATGGCTTCCTTGAGCTGCAGGATCTCGCCGCGGACGTCGACGGTGATCTTCTTCGAGAGATCGCCATTGGCCACCGCGATCGTCACCTCGGCGATGTTGCGCACCTGCGCCGTGAGGTTGCTCGCCATCGAGTTGACGCTCTCGGTCAGATCCTTCCACACGCCGGTGACCTCGCGGACCTGCGCCTGGCCGCCGAGCTTGCCGTCGGTGCCGACCTCGCGGGCGACGCGCGTCACCTCGGAGGTGAAGACGCTGAGCTGCTTGATCATGGTGTTGACGATGTTGGCCGAGCGCAGGAACTCGCCCTTGAGCGGGCGGCCGTCGACCTCGAGCTGCACCGTCTGCAGGAGATCGCCGCGCGCCACCGCGGCGATGGCGTGGGTGACCGCGGTGGTCGGCCACAGGAGATCATCGATCAGCGTGTTGACCGAGCCTTCCATGTCGCCCCAGGCGCCGAGCGAGAGCCCGAACTTGACGCGCTTTTTGGTCTTGCCTTCGCGGCCGACCACCTGGCCGACTTCCTCGAGCTGCTGCGCCATGCGCTGATTGGCGGCGACGATCTCGTTGAAGGCGTCCGCCACCTTGCCGGCGACGCCGATCTGGTCGCGCGGCAACCGCACCGAGAAATCGCCCACGCGCACCGATTGCAGCGCCTCGAGCAGCATTTGCAGGTCGAAGTCTTCGCCCTCGTCGCGACGATGACCGTTCGGTTTGACCGCGCCGCGCTTGGCCTGCTGCGCCGCGCGACCGCGGGTGGAGCGCTTGAGGTCGACTTGCATGTCGGCTTTGCTGGTCCGCGGCATTAGCACTCTCCGGCGCGATCACTTGGCGAGCGAAATAGCTAACGACTGTACCTGTGCCATAAGGCCGGGCAAAGGCACGAGCACTCCCCCTTTGGGGTGAGAAATCGTGCGTTGCGGCGTGACCTCGTTGCGCTTCGTCGGCGACGGGATATTCGCCTATTCGGCAGGGGCGCGGCGGTTTCGCGCGCAGCAAGATATGCGGCCGGCCTGTGCGCCGGCTGTGCGCCCGGGGCGGGTCGATCAGGCGGCGCCGCGGGCCAACTCGGCTCCCGCCGGGCGGACGCCGGCGCGGCGGCGCGCGACGATCTCGGCCAGGATCGAGAGCGCGATCTCGGCCGGCTCGATGCCGTGGATGTCGAGCCCGGCCGGCGCCTTCAATCGCTGCAGCCGGTCCTCGCCCAGCCCTTGCCCGCGCAGCTGCGCCAGCAGCGTCTCGGCCTTGCGCCGGCTGCCGACGAAAGCGACATAGCCGGCATCGCTGGCAAGCGCGGCGCCCAGCGCCTCGCGGTCGCGCTTGCCCTGGGTCGAGACGACGATCCAATCCTCCGCCGACACGCTTGCAGCGGCACGAGATCGAATCCCGCGACGCGCTCCTCGATCTCGGCGAAGTCGGGTGATCCTCCGCCAACGCCGCCAGCGCCAGGCGATAGCCCAGACGTCGCGCCAGGTCGGCCAGCGCGCCCGCCACCGGCGAGGCGCCGCACAGGATGAGCCGCGGCGGCCGCCGCATCGGCTCGACGAACATGTCGATGGTGCCGCCGCTGGGGCAGGCGCTGCGGTGCAGCTCGGTGCCGTCGACATCGACGCTGGCGGTGACGTCGTCCCTCGGCTTGACGCGGATCAGCCGCGGCGTCCCGTCCTTCAGCACCGACGCGGCGGCGCGCCGCACCGCGCCCTGCACGCAGCCGCCGCCGAGAAAGCCGCGGATGGTGCCGTCCGGCATCACCACCGCCTTGGCGCCGGCCTTGGCCGAGGTGGCATTCTCGGTGCGCACCACGGTGACGACGCAGAAATCCTCGCCGCTCTGGCGCAGCGCCGCGATGAGATTGAGCGTATCCTCGACCGGACGGGTCATGGCTCTCTCCGCGTCAAAGCCGCGCCAGCTCGCTCTCGAGCGCGGCCAGGCTCTCGAGCGAATGCGCGGCGGCAAAGCAATCGATGTACGGCATCGCCGCCGCCATGGCGCGCGCCACCGGCGCATAGCCGCGCCAGCCGAGCAGCGGGTTGAGCCAGACCAGCCGGCGCGCCCGCCGCTTCAGCCGCGCCAGCTCCGTGGCAAGCCGCTCCGGCGGATCGGTGTCGTAGCCGTCGCTCATCACGATGACGATGCTGCGCGAGTTGAGCGCGGCGCGGGCGTAGCGGTCGTTGAACGCCTTGAGCGCGCCGGCGATCTCGGTGCCGCCGCCGAAGCCCTCGACCATCAGCGACAGCCGGTCCATCGCCCGGAGCCGGTCGCGCTCGCGCAGCACGTCGCTGATATGGACGAGCCTGGTGTGGAAGACGAAGGCGTCGACCCTGAGCCAGCTGCCGAGCAGGCCGCGCACGAAGCTGATGAAGTAGCGGCTGTAAAGCCGCATCGAGCCGGAGACGTCGAGCAGCAGCACGAGGTTGACCGGACGCTCCGGCCGGCGCTTGCGCAAGAGCTCGACCGGCTCGCCGCCCTTGCTGAGATTGCGCCGGATGGTGCGGCGCAGGTCGACGGTGTCGCCGTGCCGTGCCGGCAGCCGCCGCCGGCTCAGGCGATAGCGCAGCGCCTGCGCCAGCCGCTCCGCCAGGCGCTCGGCCGCTTCGATATCCTCGGGGCTGGTCAGGTTGCGCAGATCGGCGCGCGCCAGCGCCTGCTGCCGGCTCGCCACCAGCCGGCCGGTGCCGGTGGGGAGCACGTCCTCGTCCGCCGTGCCGCCGGCGGGCGCCCGCGGCCCCGCCGCCGCAGCGCGGCTCTCGGCCGGCAGCGTGTTGCTCCAGATCTCCGGGCGCTTTGCTTGCTGGCGCGCGCCGCCTTTGGTCTCGGCGCGGCGCGCCGTGCGGATGCCGGTGCCGAACCAATAGGCGTCGAACAACGCATCGAAGCGCTGCCATTGGCCGCGATCGCCGGTGAGCATGGTCTTGAGGCCAAGCCGCGCCGCGGCGGCGTCGGGGGGATCGCCGGCGCCGAGGAAGGCCAGCGCCGCCTCGGTCTCGCCGGGGCCGACGGCAAAGCCGTTCAGCCGCAGATGCGCCATGAAGCCACTGAGCCGCGCCACCGGGCCGGAAAGCGCGGCGCTCATGCGACTTTGCCGATCAGCTGCGCCGCGACCTCCGGCGGCACCGCCTTCAGATCGGATTCGGTCTTGAGCAGGCAGATGAGGCTCGCCTGCAGCGCCGCGGCATCACCGTCGAGCGCGCGGAAATCGAGGCCCATCAGCGCGCTCGCCCAATCGAGCGTCTCGGCGATGCCGGGCTTCTTCTCGAGCTCCTGGCGGCGCAGCAATTGCACGAAGCGGACGATCTGCTGGCCCAGGCGCTGGTCGATCCCGGGTAGCCGCGCCCGCAATATCGCGAGCTCCTTCGCCTCGTCGGGGAAATCGAGGTAGCTATAGAGGCAGCGCCGGCGCAGCGCGTCCGAGAGCGCCCGCGTGCCGTTCGAGGTCAGCACGACATGCGGGATCGATGTCGCCTCGATGGTGCCGAGCTCGGGAATGGTGACCTGGAACTCCGACAGCAGCTCCAGCAGGAAGGCCTCGAACTCCTCATCGGCGCGGTCGATCTCGTCGATCAGCAGCACCGGCGGCACCGGCTGCGAGATCGCCTCCAGCAGCGGGCGGCGCAGCAGATAGTCGGCGGAGAAGATGTGATGCTCGATTTCGTCGGCGGAGAGCTGGTCGCGCTCATGGGCGCGGATCGCCAGCAGCTGGCGCTGGTAATTCCATTCATAGAGCGTGGCATTGGCGTCGAGCCCCTCATAGCATTGCAGCCGGATGAGGCGGGTCCCGAGCGCCGCGGCAAGCGCCTTCGCCACCTCGGTCTTGCCGACCCCGGCCTCGCCCTCGAGCAGCAACGGCCGCTTCAACCCGATCGCCAGCGCCAGCGCCATGGCGAGCGCATCGTCGGCGATATACCCGGTGCCGCGCAGATCCCCTTGCAGGGTCTTGTAATCGAATGTCACGACGGCGCGACGCGAAGCGTCGTCGCGGAGACACCGAGAAGAAACCGTGGAAACATCTCCGCCGCCCCCGCGCAAGCGGGGGCCCGGAAGCAACCGCGCGTCGCTCGCCCTGGGTCCCCGCTTGCGCGGGGACGGCGGTGATTGGGGGGGATGAGCGCGTAGAACGTGCGCCGAGCGCGCCAGTCCCTTCTTCTCCGTGTCCTCCGTGCCTCCGTGGTGCACATTGTTGCCGCACGGGCCACGCTCACCCCGTCAGCCCCAGCTTCTGGGCCGTCTTCCACACCCGCCAGTGATCATGCGGCATCGCCATGTGGACGATGCCCAAATGGGCGAACGCGTCGTTGACCGCGTTGGAGAAGGCCGAGACGCCGCCGACATTGGGCGATTCGCCGACGCCCTTGGCGCCGATCGGATGATGCGGCGAGGGCGTGGTGGTGTAGTCGGTCTCCCAGATCGGCGTCTCCACCGCGGTCGGCAGGAAGAAATCGAGCAGCGTCGAATTCTTCATGTTGCCGTATTCGTCATAGGCCATCTCCTGGCCCATGGCGATGGCCAGCGCCTCGGTCAGCCCGCCATGCACCTGGCCCTCGATGATCATCGGGTTGATGCGCGTGCCGCAATCGTCGAGCGCGTAGAAGCGGCGGATGGCCGTGACGCCGGTATCGACATCGATGTCGGCGACGCAGATATAGGCGCCGAAGGGATAGGTCATGTTCGGCGGATCGTAATAGCTCACCGCCTCGAGCCCCGGCTCCATCCCCGGCGGCACCTTGTTGTAGGCGGAGAACGCGATCTCGGCCATGGTCTTGAAGCGCTCCGGTGCGCCCTTCACCACGAAGCGGTCGACATCCCACTCGAGATCGTCGTCATGCACCTCGAGCAGATAGGCCGCGATCATCTGCGCCTTGGCGCGGATCTTGCGCCCGGCCATGGCGGTGGCGGCGCCCGCCACCGGGGTCGAGCGCGAGCCATAGGTGCCGAGCCCATAGGGCGCGGTGTCGGTGTCGCCTTCCTCGATCGTGATATTGGCGGCGGGAATGCCGATCTCGGTGGCGAGGATCTGGGCGAAGGTGGTGGCGTGGCCCTGGCCCTGGCTGATGGTGCCGAGCCGCGCGATGGCGCTGCCCGTCGGGTGGATGCGGATCTCGCAGCTGTCGAACATGCCGAGGCCCAGAATGTCGCAATTCTTGATCGGGCCGGCGCCGACGATCTCGGTGAAGAAGCTGAGGCCGATGCCCATCAGCGTGCGCGTCTCGCCGCGGGCGAAGGCCTCGCGGTTGCGCCGCTGCTCGTCGCGCAAGGCCGCGTAGTCGACCGCCTTCAGCGCCTTCTCCAGGGCGGTGTGGTAGTCGCCGCTGTCATATTCCCAGCCCAGCGCCGAGGCGTAGGGGAACTGCTCCTTCTTGATCAGGTTGCGTCGGCGGATCTCGGCGGGATCGAGATCGAGCTTGCGCGCCAGCACGTCCATCATGCGCTCGATGAAATAGGACGCCTCGGTGACGCGGAACGAGCAGCGATAGGCGACGCCCCCGGGCGCCTTGTTGGTATAGACGCCGTCGACCGAGAGATGCGCCACCGGGATGTCGTAGGAGCCGGTGCAGATGCCGAAGAATCCGGCGGGATACTTGGTGGGATCGGCGCAGGCGTCGAAGGCGCCGTGATCGGCCAACACATGACAGCGGAGCGCGGTGATCCTGCCGTCCTTGGTCGAGGCGATCTCGCCGGTCATGTGGTAGTCGCGGGCGAATGCGGTCGCCAGCAGGTTCTCCATGCGGTCCTCGATCCATTTCACCGGCACACCGGTGACGATCGAGGCGACGATCGAGCAGATATAGCCGGGATAGACCCCGACCTTGTTGCCGAAGCCGCCGCCGATATCGGGCGAGATGATGCGGATCTTGTGCTCGGGAATGCCGGAGATCAGCGAGGCGACCGTGCGCACCGCATGCGGCGCCTGGAAGGTGCCCCAGACGGTGAGGTGGCCGTTGATCTTGTCCATCGAGGCGACGCAGCCGCAGGTCTCGATCGGGCAGGGATGGACGCGCTGATAGACGATCAGCTCCTTCGCCACCACCGGCGCCGCGGCCAGCGCCTTCGATGTCGCGTCGGCGTCGCCGACCTCCCAGGTGAAGATGTGGTTGTGGTGGCGGCGCTTGCCATGCGCGCCCTCGGTCTTGCCCTGGAGGTCGTCGCGCAGCACCGGCGCGTCGGGCGCCATCGATTTGTTGGGATCGACGATGACCGGCAGCTCCTCGTACTCGACCTCGATCAGCTCGACCGCGTCGGCGGCGATGTAGCGGTCCTCGGCGACGACGAAGGCGATCTCCTGGCCCTGGAACAGCACCTTCTCGCCGGCCAGCACCGCCTGGACGTCGCCGGCCAAGGTCGGCATGTAGTCGAGCTTCAGCGGCTTCAGATCGGCGGCGGTGATCACCGCCTTGACCCCGGGCAGCGCCAGCGCCGCGTCCTTCTTGATCGATTTGATGCGGGCATGGCCGTATTGCGAGCGCACGAAGTCGCCGAACAGCATGCCCGGCAGCTTGATGTCGTCGACGTAATTGCCCTTGCCCTGGGTGAAGCGGGCGTCCTCGACGCGCTTCCGCTTGGTGCCGAGACCCTCGAGCTTCTGGGTGCGCGCTTCGGCGGTTTCGACGGCGCTCATTCTGCGGCCTCCTTGGCGGCGCTCAGCCGCTCCGCGGCCGCGCGGATCGCGTTGACGATGTTCTGATAGCCGGTACAGCGACAGAGATTGCCGGCGATGCCGGCGCGGATCTCGGCGTCGGTCGGGCTGGGGTTTTCCTGCAGCAGGCGGAAGGCGCGGGTGATCATGCCCGGCGTGCAGAAGCCGCATTGCAGCCCGTGATGCTCGCGGAACGCCTCCTGCAGCGGATGGAGCGTGCCATCGGCGGCGGCGATCCCTTCGATGGTCCGGATGGTGCCGCCATTCGCCTGCGCCACGAAGATGGTGCAGGACTTCACCGATTTGCCGTTGAAATCGACGGTGCAGGCGCCGCAATGGCTGGTGTCGCAGCCGATATGCGGCCCGGTGAGCCGGAGCTCCTCGCGCAGGAAATGGATGAGCAGCACCCGCGGCTCGGCCAGCGCCTCGACGGCGCGGCCGTTGACGGTGAGCTTGATGTGCATTTTGTCGGACATATAGGTCTCCTCCTCCCGGTCAGGCGGCGCGCTCTTTGGCGCGCTGGATCGCCCGCCGGACCATGATGCCGGCGAGATGGGTGCGGAAATCGGCGGGGCCGCGCCCGTCGGCGGCGGGCTGGGTGAGGGCGGTGGCATGCGTCACCGCCGCCATGACCGCGGTGCCGTCGATCTTGGTGCCGACCAGCGCCTGCCCGGCCTTGTCCGCGAAGAGCGGCGTGCCCGCGACATTGGTCAGCGCGATCGCCGCGGCGGTGCAGCCGCCTTGCGACAGGGTGAGGATGACCGCGGCGGCCGCGGTGGCGTAGTCGCCGACCTTGCGCTTCTGCTTCTCATAGGCATACCCGTGGCCGGCGGGCGGCGTCGGGATCCGGATCGCGGTCAGGATCTCGGCGGCGCCCAGCGCGGTGACGAAGCTGCCCTGATAGAAGTCGCGAGCCGGAATGTCGCGCTCGCCCTTGGGGCCCTTGACGCGGTAAAGGGCGCCCAGCGCCATCATCGCCGCCGGCATGTCGTTGCCGGGATCGCCATTGGCGACATTGCCGCCGATGGTGCCGACATAGCGCACCTGCGGGTCGGCGATCTGCAGCGCGGTCTCGCGCAGGATCGGGCAGACCTTCCCCAGCAGCTCCGAGGCGATCAGCTCCGCCTGGGTCGCCATGGCACCGACGACCAGGCCCTGCCCCTCGCTGCGGATGGCCCTGAGCTCCGCGATGTCCTGGAGATCGACCAGATGCTTCGGCGCCGCCAGCCGCAGCTTCATCATCGGGATCAGGCTGTGGCCGCCGGCGACCACGCGCGCGGCATCGTCATAGGTGGACAGCAGCGCTATGGCCTCGTCGAGGCTGCGCGGGCGATGATAGTCGAAGGCACCGGGAATCACTGTTTGTTCCTCCCTTTTCGCGTTGCGCCGCGCTTTCTCGCCGGGACCGGTTGACCCGTCCCGAGGCGCGGCTGGTTTTGCCGCAAGGATGGTCCCGCCGGTTCGGCGGGGGTAGGCCAAATCAACTGCGCGCCCGGCAAATGCACGAAGTGCGGTATGGCTGCACGAATGACGGCCGCCACGCCGCCCCTCAGATGCCGAGGGCGCGCCTGACTTCGGCGACGTGGAAGCGGCTCACCGGCACCATCGCCTCCTTGACCGCGGGGACGATGAGATAGGCCTTGTCGTCCTTGCGCTGGAAAGCCCTGGCATGGCGGATATTCACCAGGAAGCTGCGATGGGTGCGCAGGAAGGAGTGTCCTGCCACATGCGCCTCGACCTTGGAGATCGACCACGGGCAGAAATAGACCTCGGCCCCGTCATAGAGCCGGGTGTAGTGCCCTTCCGCCTTGATCGCATGGATGCGCTCGGCATCGACGAAATACGTGGCGTTGTGCTGCTCATAAGGCAGTCGCGGCCACTCGCCGGCCGCGGCGACGGGCTCGCCGGCTTCGCTTGCGGTCCGGCCCGGCCATCGCGATCTCACCTTGCCCCTCTCCGCCCTGGGGGGCGGAGAGGGAGGGCCTGCGAAGCGGGAGGGTGAGGTGGAGCTAGCCACGGGCTCGGCCCCGCGCTCCCCGCCTTCAAGCGGCAGCGCCGTGAGCAGGAACACGCCGCAGACGACGAAGGCGGCGACCGCGACGATGAGCGCGAGATAGTCGGATTGGATGATCGGCGCCGCCACCGGCTGCGCGTCGGCGAGCTCGGTGAAGCCGGTGAACGCCATGGCGGAATAATGCATGCCGGCGATCGTCACCCCCAGCACCACCGCGCCCAACGACAGCTGCAGCAGGGTGCGGCGCCCATAGGCCAGCCGCAGCGCGCAGATCGAGAACAGGATGGCGATGGCCGAGGACAGGAAGAATCCCGTCGGCACATAGCTCACCGAGCAATAGCCCGAGACCGCCGCCATCCCGACATAATGCATGCTGACGATGCCGAGCCCGGTCAGCGCGCCGGCCTGGATGGTGCGCATCAGGCTGCGCTCGCCGACGAACATCAGGGCAAGGCCGAGCCCGGTGATCAGGATCGAGATCAGCACCGAGCCCAGGGTGTGGAAGGCGTCATATCCCAGAGCGATCGGCAGGCGCATGGCGAGCATGGCGACGAAATGCATCGACCAGATGCCGGCGCCGAGCGCGAAGGCCGCCTTGGCGATCTGCAGCTTGCGCCGCCCCGGCGGCAATGCCCGCAATCCGCTCGCCAGCCTGAGGCCGGTGAACGAGGCCATGATGGCGATGACGACCGACGCCGCCACCATCCAGGGGTCGTAGGTCACGACAAGCATTGCATCGAACCTTGGCCGAGATATGCCCCGTCCCCGGGGCGCTCGCACTGGCGTTTGGCGCCGGCAGTATAGCAAGATCGCCGCGTGCTTGTCCGCCAAAACGCGGTGCCGCCGCCGCGCAGCCCCTCTCCCGCTTGCGGGAGAGGGGGGACCCGGCGCGTCAGCGCCGGGGGGTGAGGGCCGCCCGCCACTGGTATGTGTGGCATCATTGCATTTAGTGCGGTGCACAACAGGAGGCTTCGCCCGTCCCATGCCGAAGATAAGCGCCGGCATCCTGCTCTATCGCCGCCGCGACAGCGGGATCGAGGTGCTTCTCGTCCATCCCGGCGGGCCCTTCTGGGCGAAGAAGGATGACGGCGCCTGGTCGATCCCCAAGGGCGAGGTCGATGGCGACGAGGCGCTGCTCGACGCCGCCCGGCGCGAGTTCCGCGAGGAGACCGGCTTCGCCGTCGATGGCAGCTTCCGTGCGCTGCCGCCGGTGCGTCAGCCCGGCGGCAAGACCGTCCATGCCTGGGCGGTCGAGGGCGATTGCGATCCCTCGGCGGTCCGAAGCAACCGCTTCACCCTGGAATGGCCGCCGCGCTCCGGCCGGATGCAGGATTTCCCGGAAGTCGACCGCGCCGGCTGGTTCGATCTCGCCGCGGCGCGGCGGAAGCTCACCCGCGGCCAGCTGCCGCTGCTCGAGGCGCTCGCGATGCTGGCTGGTTGACGCTCAGCCCGCCGCCCGCTCGCTCTGATCGAAATGATCCTTGATCAGCCAGAAGATATAGACCAAGGCGAAGACGATGAGTCCGAAGCCGAAGGTGAGCATGCCGGCATCGAGCGCGTTGGCGGCGAGGATGGCGCCGAGCAGGCCGAAGAGGCCGGCGACCACGCCGAATATCCAATAGGTCATGGCGATCTCCTGGGTGATTGTGGGTGAGGGGGCGGCGGCGGGGAAAGGTCGCCCTCGTCGTCGAACAGGATGCGGCCGGCGGCGCCGTCGAGGTCGTCGAACTGGCCCGAGCGCAGCGCCCAGAGAAACGTCACGAGCCCGGCGAGGCCGAGCGCCAGCGCCACCGGGATGAGCAGCAGCAAGCCGTTCATCGCGCGCTCCGCGACAGCCTGAGCGCGTTGCCGACGACGATCAGCGACGAGCTCGACATCGCGAGCGCGGCGATCAGCGGCGTCACCAGCCCCAGCATCGCCAGCGGTACGGCGAGCGCGTTGTAGACGAGGGCAAAGGCGATGTTCTCGCGCACCAGGCCGCGGCTGCGCCGCGCTACGCCCAGCACCTCGGTCACGGCAGCGAGCGAGAGGCCCTGGAAGACGATGTCGGCGGCGGTCTGGCTGACATCGGCGGCGCTCGCCGGCGACATCGAGCAGAAGGCGGCGGCGAGCGCCGGCGCGTCATTGAGGCCGTCGCCGATCATCAGCGGCTTGCGGCCGCGCGCCGCGAAATCCGCAAGGATCGCGACCTTCTCGCCCGGCTTCAGCCCCGCCTGCCAGTCGGATATCCCTAGCGTCGCGGCGGTGGCGGCCACCGCTTTGCGCCGGTCGCCCGACAGCAGCACGATGTGCTTGCCCGACCGCCCCAGCCGCTCGACCACCGCGGCGGCGTCGGGCCGCGGCGCATCGGCGAAGACGAAGCGCTGCGCCGCGCGGCCGGGACGGGTGAGCCAAATCTCCGGCAAGCCGTCATCCTCGACCGCCGAGATGCCGCAGAAGGAGCGGCTGCCCAGCCGCACCTCGCCGGCGGCGGGCGGCGCTGAGGCCGGCGCCGGGATGCTCGATCACGCCGGCGAGCGCCGGCGCGTCGGGAAAGGCGCGGCACAGCGCCTGGCTCAGCGGGTGGCGGCTCGCCGCGGCGAGCCCGGCGGCAAGCCGCAGTGCCTCGCCATCGGCCGGCAGCGCGGCGAGCTCCAGTCGGCCGCGCGTCAGCGTCCCGGTCTTGTCGAAGACGACGGTGTCGATCTCGGCCAGGCGCTCGAGCGCGGTCGCCGATTTCAGCAGGATGCCGCGGCGCATGAGGCGCCCGCTGGCGATCACCTGCACCGCCGGCACGGCAAGGCCGAGCGCGCAGGGACAGGTGATGATCAGCACCGCCACGGCATTGAGCAGCGCCGCCTGCCAGGGCGCGAAGAGCAGCCAGGCGAGGAAGGTCGCGAGCGCCAGACCGTGCACCGCCGGGGCGTAGAGCCGCGCGACGCGGTCGGCGAGCAGCACGAGGCGGGCGCGGCCCTGCTCGGACGATTCCATCAGCCGCACGATCTCCGCCAGGAAGGTGCGCTCGCCGGCGGCGGTCACGGTGATCGTCACCGGCGCCAGCAGATTGACCATGCCGGCAAGCACCGCGCTGCCGGGGGCGATGTCGGCGGGCAGGCTCTCGCCATCGATCAGGCTCTTGTCGACGGCGGAGCGTCCGGCGGTGACGGTGCCGTCGACGCCGATGCGCTCGCCCGCTGCCGCCAGCACGCGCGTCCCCACCACGACAGAGGCGGCGGGCACGCGAAGCGGCACGCCGTCGGGGCCGATGACGGTCGCCGGCTGCGCCATGAAGCCAACCAGCTGCTCGGCGGCGGAATGCGCCCGGCCGCGCGCGCGCAGATCGAGATAGCGGCCGATCAGCAGGAAGAACAGCAGCGTCACCGAGCTGTCGAAATAGGCCTGCACGCCGCCGGTGATGGTCTGATAGAGGCTCATGCCGGCGGCCAAGGTCACGCCGATCGAGATCGGCACGTCCATATTGGTGCGGCCGCGCCGGAGCGCCGCGGCGGCGGAGCGGAAGAAGGGCTGGCCGGCATAGGCGATGGCCGGCAGCGCGATCAGCGCCGACACCCAATGCAGCAGGTCGCGCGTCGCAGCGCCCATCTCGCCGGCGAGCCCGGCCCAGACCGCGACCGAGAGCAGCATTACGTTGCTCGCGGCAAATCCCGCCACCGCCAGCGCGCGCAGCAGCCGCGCCTCCTCGGCCGAGGCGAGTCCCGCGGCGCGTCGCGGGTCGTACGGCATGACGCGATAGCCCAGCCGCCGCAGCAGCGCCACCAGCGGTGCGCCGTCGGAGGCATTGCCGCGCCAGGCGAGCCGCAGCCGCCGCGTCGTCAGATTGACGCGCGCCTCGGTTACTTGCGGCTGGCGCTTCAGCGCGCTCTCGATCAGCCAGACGCAGGCGGGGCAATGGAGCCCGTCGATCATGAGATGGAGCGCCGCCGTGCCGTCCGCCGCCGCTACCGCATAAGAAGCGGTGTCGACGGCATCCGCGGGCGGGCGCAGCGGCCGGGTCGCGGGATCGAGGGTGCGGCTGCGATAGTACCGCTCGAGCCCGAGCTCGGTGATGAGGCGCCAGGCGCCGGCGCAGCCGGCGCAGCAGAAGCTGCCGGGCATCGCCACGGGCTCGCCGCAATGGGGGCAGCGCGCCGGCGCGGCGCCGACGGCGCGCGGCAAGGCGATGATCTCGGCGGCGGGTGTCATTTGACGATGATCCGCTGCGTGAATTCGAAGACGTCGCTGCCGCGGCGCGCCGCGACATGCACCTGCCATTGGCCCTGCCGCGTCAGCGCGACCGGGCTGCGGTAACGTCCGGCATCGGCCTCGACCAGCGCCAGGTCGGTCTCGGGCAGCGGCTCGATCGGGCGGGTCACCACCGCGGTCACGGCGAGGCCGCTGAGTTTCTGGCCGGCGCGGTCGGCAAGCTCGACCGCGATCTCGCCGGCGCCGGCACCCGTCGCGGCGTATCCCAGCGTCCCGTGCCAGCCCAGCGCGTCCTCGGCCGCGGCGGCGGCGAGCACGCGGTTATAGTCGTTGCCGGCCTCGAAGGGATGCTCGGTCACGAGCCCGGTGGAGCTGGTCACCGCGAAATAGGCCAACGCGCCGTTGACGATAACGACGACGCCGAGCCCGGCGGCGATGATCCAGGGGATCCAGCGATAGCTGCTCATCGGAACTCCCTATTCTCCGGGACCGCGGAAGATGGCGTTGTACTGCGCGGTCTCGCCGCTGTCGGACTCGCGCACGACGAAGCTGAACGGGATTTCCCGCTGCTTGGTCTTGGGCGCCTGGAGATATACCCGGAACGTGCCGATGCCATCGCCTCTGACCGCCAGCACCATGCCCTGCGCTGCCGGCACCGGCGGCGCGTCGAGCTCGGCGATATGCAGCTGCGCATTGGGAACGCCCTGCGCGGTGAGCGCGTAGAGTTGCGTCTCGCCGCCCTTGTTCTCGATCTTGAGCGTGTAGCCGTCGCGGATCTCGCCATCGGCCAGATGCACGAAGAGCGGCGCGCGATCGGCGAGCACGCTCACCTCGAGGGTGACGCGCCGCGCCAGCACCACGGTCATGGCGACGGCGCCGAGCAGCAGCACCGCTGAATAGACCAGCGTTCGCGGCCGCAGCAGCCGGCGGGTCGGCGTCTCCCCGCGGCGGCGCGCGGCGTCATTGGTGTCGGTGTCGAAGGCGATGAGGCCGAGCGGCCGGCCGACCTTCGCCATGATGTCGTTGCACGCGTCGATGCACAAGCCGCAGCCGATGCATTCGAGCTGCAGCCCGTCGCGGATGTCGATGCCGGTGGGGCAGACGGCGACGCAAGCGCGGCAATCGATGCAATCGCCGCGGCCCTCCCAGCTCTCGCCCTTCTTGTGCTTGCCGCGGGGCTCGCCGCGCCAGCCGCGATATGTCACGGCAAGCGTGTCCTCGTCGATCATCGCCGCCTGGATGCGTGGCCACGGGCACATATAGGTGCAGACCTGCTCGCGCGCCCAGCCTGCCAGCAGATATGTCGTGGCGGTGAAGAGCGCGATGAAGCCATATTGCGCGACCGTGGCGTTGAGCGTGAAGACGTCGTGCACCAGGGTCGGTGCGTCGTTGAAGTACATCACCCAGGCGCCGCCGGTCGCCGCGGCGATGACCAGCCAGGCGGCGTGCTTCGCCGCCTTGCGCCCGACCTTGGCGAGCGACAGCTTCTGCTGGTCGAGGCGGATGCGCTGCGCGCGGTCGCCCTCGATCAGCCGCTCGGCCCAGAGGAAAAGGTCGGTCCAGACGGTCTGCGGGCAGGTGTAGCCGCACCACATCCGCCCGAACAGGCTGGTGACGAGAAAGAGACTGACGGCGCCGAGGATCAGCAGCCCCGCGAGGTAATAGACCTCCTGCGGCCAGATCTCGATCCACAGGAAATAGGCGCGCCGCGCCGGCATGTCGATCAGCAGCGCCTGGTGTGGATGCGCCGGCCCCCGGTCCCAGCGCAGCCAGGGGCCGATATAATATAATGTGAGGCAGAGCGTCAGCACCGCCCATTTTATGCGGCGGATCGGTCCCCGGATGCTGCGCGGATAGACCTTCTCATGCGGCGCGAAGAGCGGGATGCCCTCATGGTCCTGTGCCTCCGCATGTGCCGGCGCCGTCGTCATCATCCCCCGCCGTCACTGACCGCCGCCCAGCGAATGGACATAGACTGCCAGCATCTTGATCGTCGTGGGGTCGAACCGCGCGCCCCAGGCGGGCATGCTGCCGTTGCGCGCGTTGGTAATGGTCTCGACCAGCGTCGCCTTGTCGCCGCCGTAGATCCAGATGCCGTCGGTGAG
Source organism: uncultured Alphaproteobacteria bacterium (assembly GCA_963789275.1). GTDB lineage: Bacteria > Pseudomonadota > Alphaproteobacteria > ATCC43930 > CGMCC-115725 > DAHUYF01. The sequence continues at coordinate 77,613 of CAWBKF010000029.1, read as the reverse complement.
GTTCTTCGCGCCGACCTCCTGGTTGCCGGTGCCTTTCTCGCCGTGGCAGAGTGCGCAATTCTCGGCGAAGACGGCGCTGCCGCGCTTCACCGCATCGGCCGGCGCCGGCTGGTGCGACAGCGACAGCACGTAGTCGGCGACATCGGAGATCTGTGCGGGCTTCAGCAGGTTGTCGGCGCCGAATCGCGGCATCTGCGACTGGCGGGAATCGGGATCGGCGTTGCGCACGCCATGGGTGATGGTCTGGTGGATGGCGGCGAGCGTGCCGCCCCACAGCCAGTCGTCATCGGCGAGGTTGGGGAAGCCCTTGGCGCCGGCGCCGCCGGCGCGGTGGCACGGCACGCAATTCTCGGCGAAGGCAGCGCGGCCGCCGCTCTCGGCGAAGGCGAGAAGCTCGGGGGTCTTGCGGATCTCCTCGAGCGAGGCGGCGTTGATGCGCGAGATGTAGCCGGACTGCGCCGCCGCCGCGGCTTCAGTGCTCTCGACCAGCGCCGTGCGGGTGGTGTAGCCGAGCAGGCCGTCGCTGTGCGAACGCAGCAGCGGGATGGCGGGATAGAGCACGCAATAGCCCACGGAGAACACGATCGTCGCGTAGAAGATATAGAGCCACCACTTCGGCAGCGGCGAATCGAGCTCGCGGATGCCGTCCCATTCATGGCCGGTGGTCTCGCGGCCGGTGTAGGCGTCTTTCTCGGTTTTTGTCGGCATGGCCGCTCCTCAGCGATCGTCGCGCAGCGGGATGCGCGCGCTGTCATCCATGTCGCGACGGCGCCGCGGCGCGTAGGTCCAGGCGACGATGCCGCAGAAGATCACCAGCATCAGCACCGAGAGCGGCGCGTGCAGATATCCGACGAGTGCCACCCAATCCATCTTCTCTCTCCGCTATTGCTTGAGCGCGTCGGGCGAGACGTCGCGGAACTTCACGAAGGTGCCCAGCACCTGCAGATAGGCGATGAGCGCGTCGCGCTCGGTGATGACCGCGGGATCGCCGCCGAAGCCGCCGGTGGCGGCGCCGGGATAGCGCTTCAGCATCGCCGTGGGATCGGCCGCGGGATCGGCCTGGGCGATGGCGTCGGCCTTGGCGTCGGCGATCATCTCGTCGGTATAGGGCACGCCGACGATGCGGTTGGTGCGCAGATGGTCGCCCAGCCGGTCGAGGTCGAGCGCATGACTGGCGAGGAAGGCGTAGGGCGGCATCACCGATTCCGGCACCACGTCGCGCGGATTGGTGAGATGCGCCACATGCCAGTCATTCGAGTACTTGCCGCCGATGCGGGCGAGGTCGGGGCCGGTGCGCTCGGAGCCCCATTGGAAGGGATGGTCGTACATGCTCTCGGCGGCGAGGCTGTAATGGCCATAGCGCTCGACCTCGTCGCGGAACGGCCGGATCTGCTGGCTGTGGCAGAGATAGCAGCCCTCGCGCACATAGATGTCGCGGCCGGCGAGCTCGAGCGGCGAATAGGGCCGCACGCCCTGGACGCGCTCGATCGTCGTCTCGATGGTGAAGAGGGGCACGATCTCGACGATGCCGCCGATCGAGATGGTGACCAGGATCATGATCAGCAGCACGACGGCGTTCTGCTCGATGAATTTCTGGCTGAGAAAGCGCATGCTCGTCCCCTCACTCGGCCGGCGTGGCAAGCGCCGGCGCGCCCGATACCGGCGCCGCCTCGTGCCGGATCTCGCCGCGCGCGGTGCGCCAGAGGTTGTAGGTCATCATCAGCGCGCCGAGCAGGAACAGCACGCCGCCCAGCGCGCGCATGAGATAGAAGGGATGCATGCGCACCACCACCTCGGCGAAGGAATATTGCAGGAATCCGGTCTCGTCATAGGCGCGCCACATCAGCCCCTGCATGATGCCGGCGACCCACATGGAGACGATGTAGACGAGGATGCCGAGCGTCGCGATCCAGTAGTGATAGGCGGCGAGCTGCACGGAATAGAGGCGCTCGCGCTTCCACAGCACCGGCACGAGATAATAGAGCGTGCCGAAGACGATGAAGGCGACCCAGCCCAGCGCGCCGGAATGGACATGGCCGATGGTCCAGTTGGTGTAATGGCTCAAGCCGTTCACCGACCTGATCGCCATCATCGGCCCCTCGAAGGTGGCCATGCCGTAGAAGGCGACGGCGGTGACCGAGAAGCGCAGTCCCGGATCGGTGCGCAGCTTGTGCCAGGCGCCCGACAGCGTCATCAGCCCGTTGATCATGCCGCCCCAGGACGGCATCCACAGCATCACCGAGAACACCATGCCCAGCGTCTGCGCCCAGTCCGGCAGCGCGGTGTAGTGCAGATGGTGCGGCCCCGCCCAGATATAGAGGAAGATCAGCGACCAGAAATGCACCACCGACAGGCGATAGGAGTAGATCGGCCGGTTCGCCTGCTTCGGGATGAAGTAGTACATCATCGCCAGGAAGCCGGCGGTGAGGAAGAAGCCCACCGCGTTGTGGCCGTACCACCATTGGATCAGCGCGTCCTGGACGCCCGAGAAGACCGAATAGCTCTTGGCGCCGAAGATCGAGACCGGCACCGTCAAATTGTTGACGACGTGCAGCACCGCGATGGTGATGATGAAGGCGAGATAGAACCAGTTGGCGACATAGATATGCGGCTCGCGGCGCTTTATCACGGTGCCGAGGAAGATCACGAGATAGGTCACCCAGATCACGGTGAGCCAGAGGTCGTTGAACCATTCCGGCTCGGCGTATTCGCGCGCCTTGGTGACGCCCTCGAGATAGCCCACCGCCGCCATGACGATGAACAGCTGATAGCCCCAGAACACGAACCAGGCCGGCGCCCGCCCGCCGAACAGCGAGGCGCGGCAGGTGCGCTGCACGACATAGAAAGAGGTGCCGAGCAGCGCGTTGCCGCCGAAGGCGAAGATCGCCGCCGAGGTGTGCAGCGGCCTGAGCCGCCCGAACGTCGTCCATTCCAGGCCGAGATTGAGCACCGGGAAGGTCAGCTGGAAGGCGATGAGGACGCCGACCGTGAAGGCGGCGAGCCCCCAGAAGATGGTGGCGATGACGAAGGCGCGAACGACGTCTTCGTTGTAGCGCTCGTTGAAGCGCTCGATCGACATGGATGTGGCAGTCACCCCGTTCATCCTCTCCGGGCCGTGAATTGACCCCCGCGCTCAGAAAACCAGAGCCCGGTCAGGCCCGCTTTGATCCAAGTCAATGAGCGCGCGCGCTAACTCAGGGCGCGCAGCGCGAATCCCGCCAGCGTCGCCGCGTTCAGCAGCAGGATCGGCGCCGCGATCACTGCGGCATGCGGCCGCATTCGATGCAGCACGCCGGCGCCGCAGAGGCCGAGCACGGCCAGCGCCGGCACGGTGCCGAGCGCGAAGCCCGCCATCGCCAGCGCGCCGCCCAGCGCGCTGCCGGTGGCGGAAGCGGCGAGCAGCGCCGCATAAAGAAAGCCGCAGGGCAGCAGGCCCAGCGCCACCCCCAGCGCATACCCCGAGGGACCGCCCTGCCGCCGCAGCAGCGGCGCCACCAGCCGCGCGAGTGGGCCGGCGATGCTGGCGCCCGGCGCCCGGCGCGGCAGCGGCAGCACCCGCTTCAACGCCTGCAGCAGGAATCCCAGCGCCGCCAGCGCCGAGCAGCGCCGCCAGCGCCCAGCGCGCGCCGGCGAGCGCGCCGAGCGCGCCGCCCGACGCGCCGAGCACGGCGCCGAGCGCGGTGTAGGTCGTGAGCCGTCCCAGGTGATAGCCCGGCAGCAACCCCCCGCCGAGCCGTCGCAGGCTGGTGCCGCCGGCTATCGCCGGGGAGCTGCAGCAGCACGAAGGGCGCGCACATCGGCGCGCAATGGGCGAAGCCGCCGACCAGCGCCGTGCCGAACAGCGCCAGCGAGATGCCGAGCAACGCCAGCGGATCGCCGGCGCCGCACAGCGCGGCCAGCGCCGGCATGGCGTGCAGCGCATGGAACCAAGCCAGCATGACGCTGGACCATCACCCGCCTCACGCGCGGCGGCATTGATCTGGATCAGCCGGCCGGCGCTTGACCTGGGTCATTGACCGCGCGCCATCCCTGGGGGGAGAGTGACATTGGCGCTGCTGAGCCGGGCGCCGCTGCGGGAGGGCGAGATGAGGATGAGGGCGATCATCATGGCGGCGGCGACCGCCGCTTGGCTGGCGGGGGCGGGCGCCGCCGAGGCGGCCGGCGACGTCGCCGCCGGTCACGCGCTGGCCCGGCAATGGTGCACGAGCTGCCATGTGGTCGAGGAAGGCGGCAAGGGGCCGGACACGGCGCCGCCTTTCAGCATCATCGCGCGCGGGCATGCCGCCGATCCCGGCTGGGTACGCGCCTGGCTGAGCTCGTCGCATCCGCCGATGCCGAATTTCAATCTGGCGCGCGAGCAGATCGACGACATCGTGGCCTATCTCGGAAGCCTCGCGCCGCGGTAGCCAGAGCGGGCGCGCCGCCGCGAATACCGGGACTATCGTCGTGGGCATAGGGTTTCACCACGGAGGTCGAGCCGCGAAGCGGATCGACGAGGGCACGGAGAAGATGAGAGCGCGCTCGCGCGCCCGACGCCTCTTCCTTCTCCGTGCCCTCCGTGCCTCCGTGGTCAATCCTTCCCATTGGTAACCCGCGCTGGTCTGGCGCCCAGCATACGGGAATATCCTTAGTAGCCCGCCGATTGATCCAGCTCAATGAGCCGCCGCGCTGCTTCGCCTTCACTGGCGCCGGGCAACGATGCCGGCAGAAAGGAAGCGCCATGGAGTACCACACGATTCTCGCGGCGGTCAGCGGCGGCAAGGCCAGCGCCGGGGTGATCGAGCTCGCCTGCCGGCTGGCGCGCCGCTTCGGCAGCCATCTCGAGGCCTATCACGTCCGCCTCGACCCGCGCGAGCTGGTGGTCGTCGCCACCGATGGCCTCGGCACGCCGCTCACCGCCGACATCATCGAGACCGCGACCCGCGAGGCCGAGGCCACCGCGACGGCCGCGCGGCAGATGTTCACCGACGCGGTGAAGCGCCACGCCATCGCCTGGCGCTCGCAGCCGCTGCCGCTGGGCAGCGACCCCGCGCTGGTGCGCCAGGCCTCGGCGCGCTGGCACGAGGAGGAAGGGTATGGCGCGGTCAAGGTCGCCGACCGCGCGCGGCTCTTCGACCTCACCATCCTCGGCCGCTCCGGCCGCGTCACCGACGAGGCCTATAGCGACGCCATCGAAGAGGCGCTGCTGAGCGCCGGGCGGCCGGTGCTGGTGGCGCCCGCCGAGGCGCCGGCGGCATTCGGCGAGACCATCGCGCTCGCCTGGAACGATTCGCCGGAAGCCGCCAAGGCGGTCGCCGCCGCGCTGCCGCTGCTGCTGCAGGCGCGCCAGGTCCATGTGCTCTCGGTCGGCTCGACCGCCGGCGCGGCGCTGGCGCAGCATCTCGCCTGGTACGGCATTCGCGCTATCGCCGAGGAGGTGTCTCCGATCAAGGGCGTCGGCCCTGGCGAGCTGGTGCTGGCGGCGGCGCGCGATCACGCCTGCGACCTGTTGGTGATGGGCGGCTACAGCCGCTCGCCCTGGCGCGAGATGCTGTTCGGCGGCGCCACCCGCGACGTCGTCGGCCGCAGCCTGCTGCCGCTGCTGTTGTCGCATTGAGCAACCGGGCAGTGCCGGCCCCGGCGACGGGCGCGCAGCCGCCGGCGGCGGCGCGCGTCAGGTTGCGCCGCCTGCCGGTCGACACCTATCGCGAGGCGGTCGCCTTCCTGCCGCGCAACTCGATCGCCTGCCGTCCCGGCGAGCTGCAGGCGCTCGAGAAGATCGAGCTCGGCGCGGGCGAGCGGCGCATCCTCGCGACGCTCAACGTCATCGACCATATCGGCTGGCTTGCCGATGACGAGCTCGGCCTCTCGGAGCAGGCCTTCGCGCTGCTGGGACTGCCGGAAGGCGCCGAGGTCGAGCTCGAGCAGGCGCTGCCGCCGAAGAGCCTCACCGCCGTCCACGCCAAGATCCGCGGCGCCGAGTTGTCGGCTGCGGCGCTTGACAGCATCATCCGCGACATCGCGGGACTGCGCTATTCCAAGATGGAGCTGGCGGCCTTCATCGTCGCCTGTGCGGGATTCCTCTCGACCGCCGAGGTGCTGAGCCTGACCCGTGCCATGGCGGCGGTGGGCACGCGGCTCAGCTGGGGCGACGAGCTGGTGGTGGACAAGCATTGCATCGGCGGCATTCCCGGCAACCGCACCTCGATGGTCATCGTGCCGATCGTCGCCGCCCATGGCCTCGCCATCCCCAAGACCTCGTCGCGCGCCATCACCTCGCCGGCCGGCACCGCCGACACCATGGAGGTGCTGGCGCGCGTCGATCTCGACACCGAGGCGATGCACGACATCGTCGCCGCCGAGAAAGGCTGCCTGGTCTGGGGCGGGCATGTGAAGCTGTCGCCGGCCGATGACGTGCTGATCTCGGTCGAGCGGCCGCTCAACATCGACGCGCCCGGCCAGCTCGTCGCCTCGATCCTGTCGAAAAAGCTCGCCGCCGGCGCCAAGCGCCTGGTGATCGACATCCCGGTCGGCCCCACCGCCAAGGTGCGCAGCGCCGCCGCGGCCATCGAGCTGCGCAAGCTCTTCGAATATGTCGGGCGCGAGATCGAGCTGCCGCTCGAAGTCGTGCTCACCGATGGCAGCGCGCCGATCGGCCGCGGCATCGGCCCGGTGCTGGAAGCGCGCGACGTCATGCGCGTGCTCGCCAACGCGCCCGACGCCCCGGCCGATCTGCGCGAGCGCGCGCTGGCGCTGGCCGGTCGGATCCTCGAATTCGATCCGGCGCTGCAGGGCGGCGCGGGCCTCGCGCGGGCGCGCGAGCTCCTCGCCTCGGGCGCGGCGCTCGCCAAGATGGAACGCATCATGGCGGCGCAGGGGAAGCCGCCGGCAGAGCGCAGCGCTCGGCCCGCTTTGCCGCGAGGTGACGGCGCCCGCCGACGGCGTCGTGACGGCGCTCGATTGCCATCGCCTCGCGCGGCTGGCGCGGCTCGCCGGCGCGCCGGCCGACAAGGGCGCCGGCATCGATCTCCTCAAGCAGCGTAGGCGACCGCGTCGACCAGGGCGAGCCGCTCTACCGCATCCATGCCTGCCTGCCGGTCGATTTCCGCGTCGCCGGCGAGGAGGCCGCCGAGGAGAGCGGCGTCACGCTCGCCCCGGCCGAGGCGGCGCGATGAGCATCCGTCTCACCTTCCACGGCGCCGCCGGCACGGTCACCGGCTCCTGCGCGCTGCTCGAGACCGGGCGCGCGCAGCCTGCTGGTCGATTGCGGCTTGTTCCAAGGCAACAAGACGCTGAAGGAGCTCAATTACGGCGCCTTTCCCTTCGATCCCGCGGCGATCGACGGCGTGCTGCTGACGCATGCGCATATCGACCATTCGGGCCTGCTGCCCAAGCTCGCGCGCGCCGGATATCAGGGCCGCATCCTGGCGACGGAAGGGACGCGCGACCTCCTCACCTACATGCTGCCCGATGCCGGCTACATCCAGGAGAGCGAGGTCGAGCGCCTCAACCGCCGGCGCCAGCAGCGCGGCGAGGCGCCGGTGACCCCGATCTACACCAAGGAAGATGCCGAGGCGGTGCTGGCCCGCATCGACGCCGTGGCCTATGACCGCTGGCTCACCCCGCTGCCGGGCATTCGCGCGCGCTTCTGGCCGGCAGGCCACATTCTGGGCTCCGCCTCGATCGAGATCGAAGTGAGCGAGGGCGGCGGCGCGCCGCTGCGCCTGCTCTTCTCCGGCGATCTCGGCCCCGGCGGGCTCGCGCTCCAGAACGCGCCGCAGGCGCCGGCGGGCCTCGACTATGTCGTCGTCGAATTCGACCTATGGCGACCGCGAGCGGCCGCATCTGACACCGGACCAGCGCCGCGCCGTGCTGCTGGGCGAGGTCACCGAGGCGCTGGCGAAAGGCGGCAACCTCATCATTCCGGCCTTCGCCGTCGAGCGGACGCAGGAGCTGCTGTTCGATCTCGGCGTGCTCTTCGCCCGGCATGCGCTGCCGGAGGTCCCGGTGTTCCTGGATTCGCCGCTCGCGGTGCGCGCCACCACGGTCTTTGCCGCGCACGCCGACAGCCTCGGCGAGGCGGCGGCGGCGGAGCATCCCTTCGACCGGCGCAATTTTCACTTCATCGAGGCGACCGAGGACAGCAAGGGGCTGAACCGCATCCATGCCGGCGCGATCATCATCGCCGCCAGCGGCATGTGCGAGGCGGGGCGCATCCGCCATCATCTCAAGGCGCATCTCTGGCGGCGCCAATCGACCGTGCTGCTGGTAGGGTATCAGGCGCCGGGGACGCTGGGGCGGCTGCTGCGCGACGGCGCCAAGGCGGTGCGCATCGAGGGCGAGGAGATCTCCGTCGCCGCGACCATCCGCGAGCTCGACGTCTATTCCGCCCATGCCGATCGCAGCGAGCTCGTCGACTGGGTGGCGGGGCGCGCGCCGATCGCCCGCGCCGTCCTTTTGGTGCATGGCGAGCCGGTATCGCGCGACGGGCTGGCCGCGGCGCTGGCGGCGCGGCTGCCCGGCCTGCCCCTGTTGCGGCCGGCGCTCGACGGCTTTCTCGTTCTCGACCGGGCGGGCGAGCCGCGCGTCGAGCTCGGCCGCCCGCGCCTGCCGCCCCATGCCCTGGCGTCGCTCGATTGGCACAACCGCTATGCCGCGCTGGCGTTGGCGATCAACGAGCGCCTGCGCCGGCAGCCCGACGAGGGTGCGCGCGAGCGCCTGCTGCGCCGGCTCGAGCAGGCGCTCGCCGAAGGCCCGGAATTGGCGCCCGGGAGGCATACGTAGAACCCCTTAGGTACTAAACCGAATTTCGGCGGCTCGACGGTTACCCGATCATCAACCATCGAAGATCGGTCAATCGATCACGCACTGCCGAGAGGGGATTTCCCATGCTGGCCATGGCCTTAGCCGAGACGCGGCGCGCCGCCGCTAGCTTCCGCCCGCTCCCATCGCCTGCGACAGCTGCACCACCCGCTCGCTCAGCATTTGCGGCGCGATGCGCACCGAGGATCTCGGCCGCCTGGCCGCGGCGCGCGTGCACCAGCATGTCGCGGCCGGCGAGACCTTCCTCGACGAAGGCGAGGCGGCGACGCATTTCTTCAGTATCATCGACGGCGCGGTGAAGGTGTTCAAGCTGATGCCGGATGGAAGGCGCCAGATCACCGGCTTCCTCTTCGCCGGCGACCTGCTCGGGCTTGCCTTCAACGACAGCTACACCTACAGCGCCGAGGCCATCACCCCGGTCAAGATCTGCCGCTTCCCGCGCCGGCAGCTCGACCGCCTGCTCGACGAGTTCCCCAAGATGGAGCGGCGGCTGCTCGCCATCGCATCCAACGAGCTGGCGGCGGCGCAGGAGCAGATGATGCTGCTCGGCCGCAAGACCGCCCATGAGCGGATCGCCTCGTTCCTGCTGTCGCTGGCGCGGCGCGCCGAGCGCTTCGGCGCCCCCGGCGACCACGTGACACTGCCGATGACCCGGACCGACATCGCCGACTATCTCGGCCTCACCACCGAGACCGCGAGCCGGGTCTTCACCAGCCTGAAGAAGCGCGGCTATATCGAGCTCGAGGCGGCGGGACGCGTGCGCCTCAGCGATCGCGCCACCCTCGAGGAGCTCGCTGCCGGGCTCGAATAGGCGGCGCTCAGCCCGGCATCCCCGGCGGCGACACTTCCTTGCAGAAGACGCTCGCCTGCTGCCGGAACCCCGAGGCAGCGAATTGTTGCGGCCGCTTGCCCTTGGCTCCCTCGATGTGGATGCGGATCGCGGCGCAGCGCAGCTCCTGCGCCTTCGCCTCGGCGGCGTGCAGCAGGGCGCGCATCGCCGCCGCCGCGCCGGTGACGTCGAGCGCGGCGAAGATGTCGACGCTGAGCGCCGAGCCATGCCGAGGTCGCGGTCGATGCGATAAGTGAGGACGCCACAAAGATATCCCGCCTCATTGCGCAGGCCGATCGCGCCGACGGGATAGGGCGCGGGCAGACCGACGAAACCGCGCGCGAAATCGCGCCAGGTTGCAAGGGCGACATCCGGCAACGCCGCATGGATCAGCGGGAATGCGATGCCGATGTCGTCGGCGCTCAGCGCCGATGTGGTGAAAGCACGCGCCATTTGTTTAATTATTGCGCGAACGCGTCGGCGCGCCTTGACCTGGATCAAGGCTTCAGCCCGCGGTCTCTCCCGCCGCCAGCGCCATCCGCACCAGGGCCGACAGGCTGCGCGCCTGCATCTTCTCCATCACCCGCGCGCGGTGGATCTCGACAGTGCGCGGGCTGATGCTGAGATCGAAGGCGATAGCCTTGTTGGGCTTGCCGGCGACCATGCCGTGGAGCACCTGGCGCTCGCGCGGCGTCAGGTTCCCCAGCCGGTGCTTGATCTCGCCGATCTCGGCGCTCTCGCGGCCCGCCTCGGCGGCGCGATCGCGCGCCCGGCGCACGCACTCCAGCAGCAGCTCGTCGGAAAACGGCTTCTCGATGAAGTCGCTCGCTCCGGCCTTCATGGCGCGCACCGCGATCGGCACGTCGCCATGCCCGGTCATGACGATGACCGGCAGCGTGACCCCGCGCCGGTTGAGCTCCTGCTGCAGCTCGAGCCCGTCCATGTCCGGCATGCGCACATCGAGCAGCAGGCACGCGCCTGTCCGCCGGCGCCGCGTCGGCGAGGAAAGTCGCGGGCCGACGCGTAGGCGACGATGTCGGCGAACCCCGCCGCCTGCAGCAGAATCAGCAGCGAATCGCGGATCGCCTCGTCATCGTCGACGACGAAGATGCGCGGCTCCTCGCTCACGGCGCCGGTTCGGCGATCGGCAGGGTGAAGCAGAAGCTGACGCCGCCGCCGTCATTCGCCGTCGCCCACAGCCTGCCGCCATGGGCGTCGATGATCGAGCGGCTGATGGAGAGGCCGAGCCCCATGCCCTTGGCCTTGGTGGTGACGAAGGGCTGGAAGAGCTGCTTCAGCACCCCGTCGTCGAGGCCGGGGCCGGTATCGCTCACCGCGATCTCGAGCATCGCGCCGCCGGTGCGATAGCTGCGAATGGAGATCTCGCGCCGCGCCGACTCCGCCATCGCCTCGACGCTGTTGCGGATGAGGTTCAGCACCACCTGCTGGATCTGGATGCGGTCGACCAGCACGGCGGGCAGGTCGGAGCTCAGCTCCATGCGCACCACGATGTCGCTTTCCTTGGCGCCGACCAGCGCCAGCGCGCTGGCCTCCTCGATCAGCTTGTTGACGCTCTCGGCCTGGCGCTCGGTCTCGCCCTTCTGGATGAATTGGCGCATGCGGTGGATGATCTGGCCGGCGCGGCTGGCCTGGGCGACCGCCTTGTCCATGGTCTCCTGCAGCCGCTCGGGCGTCACGCCGTCGCCCGTCGCCATCAGCCGCCGGCACGCCTGGACGTAGTTGATGATCGCGGTCAGCGGCTGGTTGAGCTCATGGGCGAGCGCCGAGGCCATCTGCCCCATCGCCGAGAGCCGCGAGGCGCGCAGCAGCTCCGATTGCAGCTCCTGCAGCCGCTCGCGCGTGGTCTGCCGCTCGGTGATGTCGCGCACGAAGCCGGTGAAGAGACGGCGGCCGTCGAGATTGATCTCGCCGACCGCCAGCTCCATAGGAAAGGTCGAGCCGTCGGCGCGCTGTCCCATGACCACCCGGCCGATGCCGATGATGCGCCGCTCGCCGGTGGTGAGATAGCGCGCGAGATAGCCGTCATGCTGCTCGCGATAAGGCTGCGGCATCAGCGTGTTGACGTTGCGCCCGACCGCCTCGGCCGAGCTGTAGCCGAAGAGGCGCTCGGCGGCGGGGCTGAAGGATTCGATGCGGCCGCGATCGTCGATGACGATGATCGCGTCGGGCACGGTCTCGAGCACGGAGCGCAGATGCGCCTCGCTGAGGCGCAGCGCCCGCTCGGTATCGGCAAGCGCGCTCAGATCATCCTTGGCCGCCCCGCTCTCGCGCTCGTCCGCCATGCTGCCCTCTGTCCCGTTCCGGGACAGGCATCATGACGAAAAATCGATGAAAAGGGGAGGGTCTGGCCAGCGCTCGTCGGCCGCTACGCGGGTCCCTCCAGCAACCCGGCCGACCGCTCTGCGGTCGGCCCCGCTTGGGTTTGATCGCAACGCGATCAAACGGGTTGCTCCGCCCCGGGGGGCGGAGAGGGTTGGGGTGAGGTGGGGCGATTCTCACCACCCGTCAGACGGCCTATGGGATCGCCCGGCGCCGGCTCCTCCGGCGGCGGCGCGCCGATCCCGAGCTCCCGGCCGAGCTGCTGCAGCGCCGCCAGCGCGCTGCCGATCCGCCGCAGCAGGTCGCTTCCGGCGCCGCTCCCGGCAAGGCCGAGCCAGCCCAGGCCGATGCCGGTGACCGCCAGCGGGAGCGCGTCGCGGCTGAGCGCGTCCCGCAGCGTGCCGACGTCGAAACCGCCGTTGCGCGCCAGCCGCGTCGCGCGGACCACGAGATGGCGCAGCGCATACTCGCGGTCGAGCCGGGCGAGGTCGCGCGACAGCCGGTCGCGGGTGCGGGCGATCTCGGCGGCGATCTCCGCGGCGCTCGCCCGCGCCGTCATGTCAGCTCTTCGCGCAGCCAGTCGCCGGTCTCGCGCATCACCTGCCAGCTCTGGCGCGGCACCAGGCTGGCGCGCGCCACCAGCCGGCGGCCATAAAGGATCAGCGCCCCGCCCAGCGCCAGGATGACCACACCCACCACCGCCGCGGCCCCCCAGAGCGGCAGGACCCGGCCAAGCAGCAGGATGATCGCGGCGACCAGGGCCAGCCCGCCCACCAGGCTGATGGCGGCGCCGGCCAATATCACCAGCACGCCGCTGATCAGCTTTCCGGCATTCTCGCCGATCTCGGCGCGCAGCAGCGCCAATTGCTGCAGCAGCAGCGTCTCGGATTCGCGGAAAAGCCGCGCCAGCAGCGCGGCAAGGCCGGGCTCGTGCGGGGGAGCGCTGTCCTGATCTGCCATCGGCGATATGTCCCGTCTCAGCCGACCTGCGGCGTCATGCGGTCGGCGGCCTTGAAATGGTGACGCGCCGCGGCGACGAGCTGCGCGTCGGTGACCTCGCCCATCGTCTCGACGCCGCTGATGCGCGCGATCATCTGCGGCGCATGCTGGCGCAGATGGTCGACCAGCTCAAGCTTGGCGCTGGAGGGGCCGGTGACCAGCACCGCATGCGCCCCGGCGAGCGCCTCGCCGACCGCCTGATAATAGGCGGGCTCGCCGTGGATATGCGTACCCGAGGCGCTGCCGGCCTTGCTGTGGAGATGGCGCGGCGGGTGCTGCGGGTGGACGGTATGCTCTTCCGCGGCATCGAGATTGAAAGCGATGACCCGCGCCTGGTGGTGGTCGATCCAGACGACGGCGTGATAGTGGTCGGTCATGAACTGCTCCTTGCTTCCCGCGCGCGGGCGGCGCTCAGACGATCGCGGCGATGCGGAAGGTGCGGGTGACGCCGTCGCGCTCCTTGATCGAGACATACTCGCCGGCGGTGAAACGATGCGTGTCCGCCTTGACGATGACCTCGGCGTCGCCGCTGCCGTCATCGAACACCAGCCGCCAGCCCTGGCCGCCATGGGCAAGGTGGCCCTGCGCCTCCGCCTCGTCGCCCCAGAAGCGGCGGAAGCGGCTCTCGGTGCGGTGCTTCAGCCAGAAATCGCGATCAAGCATCGCGCCCGGCGACAGCGGCAGGGCGATCTCGTAGCCATGGGTCGCGCTGCCTTCGGGGAAGTCGTAGCATCGCGCCGCCTCGAGCCTGACTTTACGCAACATCGGGTCGTCCTTTCAATTGCTTGCGCATCGGGCGGCATCCTCCTGCGGGCGTCGCGGCGGCGCATTGACCTGGGTCAAGCGGGGCGGGGAGGCCGGCGGGCTCGGCGTTCCTGAACCGCTTTGACACCGGTCACCGATCGCCCTATGCGATTCGCCACCCTCCCAACCGTCATGGCCGGGCTTGACCTGGCTTGACCCGGCCATCCACGCGGATCCGTGCGGCGTCGAAGGGCGTGGATGCCCGGGTCAACCCAGGTCAAGCCCGGGCATGACGCGAGGGGGTACCAAGTGTCAGAATAGCTATACTAGCATGGGCAGCAAAGACTGCGGCGCGAGGGGGGATGCGATGCGATTCGGTGTATTCTACGAGCTGCAGCTCCCCAAGCCCTGGGCGCCGGGCGACGAGCACCGGCTCTTCAAGCAGGCGCTCGACCAGGTCGTGCTCGCCGACCGCCTCGGCTATGACCATGCCTGGGAGGTCGAGCATCATTTCCTCGAGGAATACTCGCATTCCTCGGCGCCGGAGGTGTTCCTGGCGAGCGCCGCGGCGCTGACCCGGCGCATCCGCCTCGGCCACGGCATCCGCCAGGTGATCGCGCGCTACAACCATCCCGCGCGCACCGCCGAATGCATCGCGACGCTCGACATCATGTCCGACGGCCGCGTCGATTTCGGCATCGGCGAAGGCGCGACCCGCCTCGAGCTCGGCGGCTTCGCCATTCCCGCCAAGGAGAAGCGGGCGATGTCGCTCGAGGCGGCGGAGCAGATCGCCAACATGATGGTGCTCGAACCCTATCCCGGATTCTGCGGGCATCTCCTTCTCGATGCCCTGCCGCAACGTGCTGCCGAAGCCGGTGCAGAAGCCGCATCCGCCGATGTGGATGGCCTGCACCAACCGCGAGACGATCAAGCTCGCGGCGAGCCTCGGCCTCGGCGCGCTCGCCTTCTCCTTCGTCGATCCCGAGGAGGCGCGGACCTGGAGCACGATCTACTACGATATCATCTGCAGCGAGCGCTGCGTGCCGCTGGGCTGGGCGGTCAACGCCAACATCGCCATGGTCTCGGCCTTCTCGATCCATCGCGACCGCGCCGAGGCGATCCGGCGCGGCCAGGAGGGCTTCGAGTTCTTCGGCTATGCCTTGAACGCGCTGGTGGCGCAGGACACCGTGCCCGGCCGCTCCCGGCTCTGGCCGGATTTCCAGGAAAAGCGCGGCGACAAGACCGACCGGCTGATCGCCGCCGCCGCTGCGCACAATGCCGGCCAGGCCGCCGGCATCGGCACGCCCGAGGACATGCGCGCGCATCTCCAAGGCTATCAGGCGGCCGGGGTCGATCAGATCATCTTCCTGCAGCAGGCCGGCCGCAACCGCCACGACGATATCTGCGAGGCGCTGACGTTGTTCGCCGCCGAAGTCATGCCCGGCTTCGCCGCCGAGGCGGCTGCGCGCGAGGCCGCGAAGGCGGCGCGGCTCGCGCCTTACATCGAGCAGGCGCTGGCGCGAAAGCAGCGCATGGCCCCGCTCGCCGAGCACGAGATCCCGGTCGTCCGCGCCTCCGTCGACAAGGCGAAGATCGGCGGCACGCTGACGTGAGCGCGGGCGACCGCGAATCGCTTCTACACACTCGCTTCACACCGCTTTGGCGCACCTCCCCCCTTGAGGGGGAGGTCGGCAGCGCCCGCGCTTGCGCGTGCGCTGCCGGGTGGGGGGTAGCCGCACGCTCCGAGTCCCAATGGGACGCGAAGCGAGGCTGCGTGATCGAAGTGGCGTCGCATCCATATCGTATCGAATTGTCGTAAAAGCGATTGGGAGAGTTCGGTGGAGGCTGAGTGTCGTCGTCTTCGATTCTCCGCGTCGCTGGCCGTTCCAGGCACCACCTCGCACGCAGCGCTCAGTCCCTTCGTCTTAGCCGCTAAATTGACGCGAATTCGCGATGCGAACGCGGCGTCTCTGCTGGAGTGACGAACAATTCCTTTACCCGTATCGGCAAGACTCAAATGGTCGACGCACGAATTGGCGCCGTGCCCAAACCGCGCTGCGTGGGTCGCATGAGCGCCGCCGGATTATCAGCGGGCTGCGCGCCAAAGGAGCGAACCGCTTGGACGAGACGATGGGCGCCACGGCCGGAGCGACCAACACGTCGGGTGGTATTCCGCTCGCACTCGCCCCGTTGCTGTCGCCCTATCGGCGACACGGACATCTGTCGCTCAGGCTCGAGCGCCTGCCCGACCGGGCGCGGCTCTCCAAGGGAAGCAACAACGGCGACCGCACCTGGTCGTTGACGATGGACGACCTGCAGGACCTGACATACCTGCCTCCGGCAGGCAGGCATGAGGCGCATACGCTTGCGCTCCGGATCGTCAGCCTTGACGGCGACGACGGCGCGACGCTCGCGGTCCTCGATGTGCCCGTCCCATCCGGCGATGCGCTCTCGGGCCCGCCAGCCGGCGCTGTCGCGCCCCCCGACGGCGAGGCGGTTGCGGATAACGGCATCGAGCTTCGCCGCCTGCACGACGAATTGGCGACACTCAAAGCGTCGCTCTCCACGCGCGAGGCTGAGCTGGCGCAAACGCGCCGCCAGCTCGATCACGTCCGGGCGGAAGCGTCCGATCAGGCGATCGAAGCCCAGCTCACCGCAGCTCGCGCTGCCTGGGCAGGCGAGCTGAGCGACCGCCTGACCGCAGCCGCGGCGCAGGCTGCGGCGAGCCTCGAGCAGAACCGCGCGGCGTGGCAGGCGGAGGAGGAGGCTCGCCTCGCGGAGGCGGCGGCGCGCGCGGAACAGCGGATCGAGCAGGCGCGCGAGCGCTGGCAGCAGGAATCCCAGGCGTCCCTTTCCCAGGTGGAGGCGCGGTGGAAGGCCGACGAAGCCGTCCGGCTCGCGGTCGCCGAAGCGCGATGGCGACAAGATGTCGGCGCCGGCGCTCGCCGAGGCGACAGCGCGGTTCGAGCAGGCCGAGGCGGCGCTGGCGCAGGCCCGCGCCGAAATCGAGACCGGCACCATTGAGCGTCGGCAGCTGCGCGACGCGCTGGCGGAAGTGAAAGCGTCCCTCGCGGCCCGTGACGCCGAGGTAATCGACACGCGGCAGAAACTCGATCATGCCTTGGCCGAAGGGTCCAGGCAGGCCGAGCAACGCTGGCAAGAAGAAACGAGAGCCTCGCTCGCGAAGGCGGAGGCGGAGTGGAAGGCCGGCGAGGCCCTTCGGCTTGCCGCCGCCGAAGCGCAATGGCAGGAAGATGTGGCGCCCGCGCTCGCGGAGGCGGAGGCGCGCCTCGACGCGGCTGACGCAGAGTTGGCCAAGGCGCGCGCCCAGGCTCAGGGCGACGATGTCGAGCTTCACTTTTTGCGCGAGGAGCTCCAGGAAGTGAAAGCCTCGCTCACGCTGCGCGAGGCGGAGCTGGCCGAGGCGCGATCGATGGCGGCGCAGTTGCGTCAGGCGCGGAGAGCGAACGTCGGGCAGCTCCATCTTGCCGAGCGGCTCCTGTCGGGATCGATCGAAGCGCAGCGGGAGGCGGCTGGTGAAGAGAGTGCCGGCCCGCCCGCTCCGGCGCCTGCGCCGCGCCATCAACCGCAGGCGGGGCGTCGGCTCATCGGCATTGGCGCTCTGCTCTTGGTCTTGGTGATGGCGGTGATCGCCTATCCCCACATCGAGCAGATGCTTCGCGGAGGCTTGCGGCCGGAGATCCTCCCGCCCAGGAGCGAGCCGACCCTCCGCACCAGCGAGCCGCCATCGCCGAAGCCGGCTGAGGTCGCGGAGCGGCGCGCGGTCATCGGCGTGTCCGACGCGAAGCTGCGGTCCGGTCCCTCGACCGTGGCCGCGGTGATCGCGACGCTCCCGCGCGGCACCGAGGTCACCCCGCTCGAGCGGCGCGGCGACTGGGTGCTGATTCGCACCGGCGGCGGCCACGGCACCGGCGAGCGCGAAGGCTGGGTGTTTCGCTCGTCGCTGAAAGAAGGCTAGTCGCGGCGTGATCGCGCCGTCACTCCGCGGTTAGATTCACACGTTGCCTTAGCGCACCTTCCCCTTTGAGGGCAGGGCAATCGCATATGGTGTCCTGCTGCTCAGTGAGAAGGATTACCACGGAGACACGGAGGTCACGGAGAAGCGAAGAATGGCGCGCGTTGCGCGCCCAACACCTGTTCTTCTCCGTGACCTCCGTGTCTCCGTGGTGAACCCTCTTCCCACATGCGATCGCCCTGCCCTTGAGGGCCGATTCATCCATCGAACTTGACACGCGCCGGGCGGCGCTCTCATCGTCCATGAATGGCTAACCGAGGATGATCGGCGCGCCCCGGCGACGGGGCCTCTGTCGAGCCTCAATACGCTCATCATGACCGCCGGATTCCGCGACATGCGCATCGTCGCCCTTGCCGCCGGACAATCGATGGTGGTCGGCACGAAATAGCCAGCCAAGCTAACGGGAGGGCGTCATGCGGGGAGAATGGTGGACTGTCTTGTTGCCGGTGCTGCTTATAGTCCCGCCGCAACTCGCCGCCGCGGACACCGTCGTCAAGATCGGCATCATCAACAGCTATTCGGGATTCCTCGCTGCACCCGGCGAAGAGATGGAAAAAGGCATGACCCTCTTCTTCAGGGAGCATGAACGGGACCTGCCGCCCGGCATAACGGTCGAGCTCCTGCGGCGCGACGACGGGGCGACCCCTGACACGGGCAAGCGCGTCGCCCAGGAGCTGATCACGCGGGACCACGTCAATCTGCTGATGGGCGTCGTCTCCTCGCCCGTTGCGGCCGCCATCGCGCCGCTGACGGCCGAGGCAAAGGTGCCTTTCATCATCACCAACGCGGCTGGCGCCGCCATTCCGCGGCTCTCGCCCTATATCGTTCGGGTATCCTTTACCATCTGGCACAGCGCCTATCCGCTCGGCCGATGGGCCGCCGCGCAAGGTTGGAAGAAGGGCTACACCGCGGTCAGCGATTTCATTCCGGGCCACGATGCCGAGGCGGCCTTCATCAAAAGCTTCGGCGGCGCGGGTGGAACGATTGCCGGATCGGTGCGCTTCCCCACCGCGAATCCCGATTTCGCTCCCTTTGTTCAACGGATCAAGGACGCGAAGCCGGATGTCGCGTTCGTCTGGGTGCCCGGCGGCACGCAGGCGACGGCCATGGTGAAGGCGATTCAGGAATCCGGTCTTCGCGAGGCGGGCGTCGCCGTGGTCTCGACGCAAGATCTGGTTCCCGACGAAGAGCTGCCCAACATGGGCGCGGCGGCCGCGGGTGTGATCACGGCCGGCACCTATTCCGTGGCCGCCGAGCGCCCAGCCAATGCCGCCTTCCTGCGCGCCTGGGACCGTGCTTACGGCGCCGGCGCCGTTCCCGACTATGTGTCGGTCGATGGCTGGGACGGGATGGCCGCCGCCTTCGACGTCATCCGCGCGACCAAAGGCGTGTTCACCGCCGATGAGGCGGTCGCGATCCTCAGGGCGTGGAAGAATCCGGACAGCCCCCGCGGCCCCATCGCCATCGATCCGGCGACGCGCGACATCGTCGAAAACATCTATATCCGTCGCGCCGAGCTGCGGGCCGGCAAGCTTGCCAATGTCGAGTTTGAGACGATTCCGAGCGTCAGAGATCCTTGGAAGGAGCTTAATCCCCAATAGCCGCTCCGCGACGACGCGGTGCGGTACGGCAAAAAAGACCTTTGTGCCGTTGTGTCGGCTTCCGGTGCTCGCGGGCTGATTTTCGGCTCGAGCCGTGATTGAGTACGCGACCTGGTCTAAGAGTAACGCGCGCCACGCGCACCCGCGCAGCGCCCCCCGCCTACCGATAAACCGCCTTCATATTCGCCTCCGGATACCGCTCCCCCGCCGCCGCGCCCTGCGGCACGGCCGCCGCGATGCGCGCGACATCCGCCGGCGTCAGCGTCACCTTGAGCGCGCCCAGATTCTCATCGAGCCGCTCCTTGCGCTTGGTCCCCGGGATCGGCACGACGTCGTCGCCTTGCGCCAGCAGCCAGGCCAGCGTGAGCTGCGCCGGGCTGCAGCCCTTCTCGCGCGCGATTGCCTCGAGCCGCGCCACCAGCGCGAAATTATGCGCGAAATTCTCGCCGACGAAGCGCGGATGCTCGGCGCGCCGGTCGCCCTTCACGTCGTCGGGCGCGCGGATGCCGCCGGTGAGAAAGCCGCGGCCGAGCGGCGAATAGGCCATGAAGCCGATGCCGAGCGGGCGCGTCAATGCCCGCGTCTCCTCCGCCTCGGCGCGGTAGAGCAGCGAGTACTCGGTCTGCACCACGGCGATGGGGTGGACGGCATGGGCGCGGCGGATGGTCTCGGGCCGCGCCTCGGACAGGCCGAGCCAGCGCACCTTGCCTTGCTCGATCAGCCGCGCCATGGCGCCCACCGTGTCCTCGATCGGCACCGCGGGGTCGACGCGATGCTGGAAATAGATGTCGATGACCTCGAGGCCGAGGCGCTTCAGGCTCGCCTCGCAGGCCTGCTGCACATAGGCCGGCCGGCCGTCGACCCCCTGGCCGGTCGGCGTCTTGACCTGGCCGAACTTGCTCACCAGCACGACGCCGTCGCGCCGCCCCCTGAGCGCGCGGCCGACCACCTGCTCGTTATGACCCCAGCCGTAGAGATCCGCGCTGTCGAGGAGGTCGACCCCCTGGTCGAGCGCGTAATGGATGAGCGCCACCGCGGCGTCATCGTCGCTCTTGCCGTAGACCCCCGACAACGACATGCAGCCGAGCCCGATCGCCGAGACCGACGGGCCGTTCTTTCCGAGCTTGCGATGCGCCAGCATGCTTTCCTCCTTAGACCCTGACATAGCAACGAAGAGAGTTGTCAGTCATCAGTTATCAGTTGTCAGTCAGCAGTCGTCAGCGAGCGCCGCGCCAAACTGACGACTGATGACTGACAACTGATAACTTTTTCCTCTAAACCTTGATATAGCTCCAGCCCTGCTCCTGCAGCTCGATCAGCCGCACCACCCCGGCCGGCACGATCCGCGCCTGCGGCAGCAGGATGATCTCCTTGCCCTCGGCGCGCTTCATCGCCTCCATCGTGTTGTGGCAGGCGCTGAACACCATCTGCGGCAGCTTCTCGTGCAGCTCCGCGAGGCGCTCCTTCACCGGCGAGGTGTCGGCGCGCAGCATGGTGAGGCCGGGCCCATAGGCGACGAGCTCGATGGCGAGGCTCTCGCCGCGTTCGCCGAACAAGGCTGCGGCGTTGCCGGCATTGCCCAGCGCGATGTTCATGATGGTGGCGTCGTTCTGGTCGACATGCAGCGCCAGGCGGTGCGCGGCGGGCGCCGCCGC
This sequence comes from uncultured Alphaproteobacteria bacterium, assembly GCA_963789275.1. Classification (GTDB taxonomy): domain Bacteria; phylum Pseudomonadota; class Alphaproteobacteria; order ATCC43930; family CGMCC-115725; genus DAHUYF01. The sequence continues at coordinate 56,607 of CAWBKF010000029.1, read as the reverse complement.
GGCTGTCGCTGCGGCGCGGCGCGAGGCGCCGAGAATGCCGAGAAAGGCGGTGGCGGTCAGCAGCAGCCTGCGGTTCATCGGCGTTCTCCGGATGTCGGCGCTCAATAGCGAATGCCGAGAAAATGCGGAAGCGCCACCGAGAGCGGCGGCCAATAGGTCACCAGTGCGAGGAAGGCCAGCATGACCACGAGCCAGGGCAGCACCAGTCTCCACTTCCTCCGTGCCCCCTCTGTCTCCGTGGTTAATCTCCTGCGCGGCGGCCCGCTGGAGCGGGAAGGGCATCCGAGTCGCCCTTTTCCGCGGTGTGATGGCGGTCACTGCCGCGCTGCCGCTCGGCGCCCAAAATGCACCCGCGCCTTTCCCGGCCTTGCGACCCCAGAGGAGCGGCCATGTCGATCGCCACGTCCTTCCAGCCTCTTCCCGGCGCCGCCGCGCGCTGGCGCGAGGCGATCCGGCGGACGCCGCGCCTGCTGTGGATCGTGCTCGCCGTCGTGCTGAGCTGGGGCGCGGAATACGGGGCATATCGCGCCTTCGAGCCGCCGGGCCTCGCGTTGCGGCACGAGCTCCTGGGTGCCGCCGAGGAGCTGCGGACGCAGTGGGTCCCGCAGCCGACGCCGGCGCTGCAGCAGGCCCTGCGGCGGCATTTCCACGAAAGCGACGTCGATATCGACGCGGCGCGGCAATGGCCGAACGTGGCGGTGAGCCTCCACGGCGTGCCGCGGCAGGCCTGCGCCGAGGCCGTGCTCGAGGCCCGCCATGTCGACGGTCCCGTGGTGATCGCGCTGGAGCGCTATCGCCTCGCCGCGCAATGCGGCGACCACAACGACATGACCTGGTGGCTGATGCCCTAGGGCGACGCGAAGCGTCGTCCCTGGCGGGCGCCAGCGGTTGCTCTTGCAACCGCGAAAGCCCGCAGCCCTGCCGGCTGGCCGCTTCAGCGCGACGCGAAGCGTCGTCGCTGGCGGGCGGCAGCGGTTGCCCTTGCAACCGCGAGAGCCCGCACCGTGCCGGCTGGCCGCCTCTGGCCGGCTGCGGGTGCACCCTGCAGACGTTAGGCCAACCCCGCCGGATGCCGCTTCGTCCATCCCGTCGCCGCCTCGTAGGCCGCCGCGGCGCGATAGAGCATCGCCTCGTCGAACGGCCGGCCGACGAGCTGCAGCGACAGCGGCAGGCCGGAGGTCGCGAAACCGGCGGGGATGACCAGCGCCGGCTGCCCGGTGACGTTGAAGGGCATCCGCGCCTGGCGCCAGTAAGTGGCCGCCAGGCCCTCGTCATCGTCGATGCGGCAGGCAGGATCGAAGCTCGAGGCGGTGATGGCGAGATCGACCTCGGCAAACGCCGCCGCGGTGGCGTCGCGCAGCGCCAGCCGCCAGCGCACCGCCTGAAGATAATCCGCCGCGCGCAGGCTCGCGCCTGCCAGCAGCCGCTCGCGCCCGCGCGCGCCGTAATCCTGCGGCCGCTGCTGCAGCCAGCGCTCATGCACGGCATAGGCTTCGGCGGCGAGGATGATCTGGCCGCAGGCGCTGAAATCCTGCAGCGGCGGCAGGCGCAGCTCGCGGATCTCGGCGCCGTGATCGGCGAAAAGGCGCACCGCCCCTTCGATGGCGGCAACCATCTCGGCATCGGCGTCCATGTCGCCTTTGTAGAAGTGCCGGATGACGCCGATGCGCAGCCCCTTGACGCCCTGGCCGAGCGCGGCGGCGTAATCCGGCACCGCCTCGTCGGCGCTGGCGGGATCTTGGGGATCGTGCCCGGCGATCACCTGCAGCAGCAGCGCGTTGTCGCGCACCGTGCGCGTCATCGGCCCGACATGGTCGAGCGAGAAGGCGAGCGGCAGCACGCCGCGCCGGCTCACCCGGCCATAGGTCGGCTTCAGGCCGGTGATGCCGCATTGCGAGGCCGGGTTGCGGATCGAGCCGCCGGTGTCGCTGCCGAGCGCCGCCGGGAAGAAGCCCGCCGCGAGCCCGGCGCCGCTGCCGCTCGAGGAGCCGCCGGGGAAATGGCCGGGGTTCCAGGGGTTGCGCGCCGGCGGCCAGGGCAGGTCGAAGGACGGGCCGCCGATGGCGAATTCATGGGTCGAGAGCTTGCCGAGCAGCACGCCGCCGGCAGCGGCGAGCTTTGCGGCCACGGGCGAGTCCGTCTGCGCAACGGCGCCGGCCAGCAGCTTCGAATGCGCCGTGGTCGGCAGCCCCGCGGCGTCGATGATGTCTTTGAGCGCATAGGGGATGCCGTGGAACGGCCCGCGCCAGCGCCCGGCCGCGATCTCCGCCTCGGCCTGGCGCGCGGCGGCGAGCGCCCGCTCCGGCGCCAGCGTGATGAAGGCGTGATAGGTGCCGTCGAGGCGCTCGATGCGCGCCAGCAGCGCCGTGGTGTACTCGACCGGCGAGAGCCGGCGCGTGCGCAGCAGCTCGCTCGCCTCGGCAAGGCCGAGAAAGGCCAGCTCGCTCATTCGGCGGCACCCTTCGCCCGGAAGATCAGCGCCATCTCCTGCGCCGGCGGCAGGTCGCGCGGCAGGCGCTGCAGATGGCGCGCCATGGCGGTCATCGCCGATTCGAGCTGGGCGAGATGCTCGTCCGTGAGCCGCTCGAGCCCGAGCGCGCGCGCCTGGTCGCGAAGGGAGGGGGTCATGACGGGTTCTCCTGTGCCTGCGGCAGACTAGGCGATTGCTGCGGCGGGCGGCAAACCGGCTCTGCGGCCTTGCCCGTCGCGAACCCAAATGGGACTATCGGCGCCGGGGAGGGCGACATGGCGGACGCGCCGGCCGATGACAGGCTGCCGATCTCGCTGCTCACCGGGTTTCTCGGCAGCGGCAAGACGAGCCTGCTGCGGCGCGCGCTGCTCGCCGAGAAAGTCGCCGACACCGCGGTGGTGATCAACGAGCTCGGCGAGATCGGGCTCGACCATTACCTCGTCGAGACCGTCTCCGGCCCGGTGCTGGAGCTGCCCGGCGGCTGCCTCTGCTGCGCCATCCGCGAGGACCTCGCCGCGACGCTGCGCGCGCTGCTGCAGCGGCGCGAGGCGGGGAGCGGGCCGGCCTTCCGCCGCGTGGTGATCGAGACCACTGGGCTTGCCGATCCCGCGCCGATCCTGTTCACGCTCGGCGCCGAGCCGATGCTCGATGCAGCGGCTGCGCCTCGACCGGGTCGTCGCCACGATCGATGCGGCGGCCGGCGCCGCGACGCTCGCGCGCTATGCCGAGGCGGCGCGCCAGATCGCCGTCGCCGACCGGCTCGTCGTCACCAAGACCGATCTCGCGCCGCTCGATGCCGCGCTGGCGCAGCGGCTCGCGGCGCTCAACGGCGATGCCGTGCGCTGCGTCGCGGCCGAGACCGCCGATCTCGGCGCGGTGCTGTTCGGCGCCGCGCCGGAGCTGCGGTTGCGGCCGGCGCTGCCGGCGGCGGCAAGCCACACCCATGGCGTCGCCGCGTACGCGGTGGTGCTGCGCGGCGCCTGCTCGCGGCTCGATTTCGCCCGCGCGCTGGGCGGGCTCGCCCGCGACCGCGGCGAGGATCTGCTGCGCGTCAAGGGCATCATCGGCTTCAGCGACCGGCCCGACCGGCCGGCCTTCGTGCAAGGCGCGCAGCACGCGCTCTATCCGCCGGTCTGGCTCGATCGCTGGAGCGATGGCGACCGGCGCAGCCGGCTGCAATTCATCGTCCACGGCATCGCCCGCGACGAGATCCTCGAGCGCTTCGCCTTCGCCCGGGCCGAGCCCTACGTGGCGGCCGCCGGATGATCATTCTCGAACACATACAAATCCGCCTCCCCCGCGAAAGCGGGGGGCCAGGGCAAGCGACGTGCCCTTGGCCCCTGGACCCCCGCTTTCGCGGGGGAGGCACAAACTTTTTGCGCGGAGAGTGACCGCAGGAGCGGGCAGCCATGGCGATGCTTGACCTTGTGATCACCGGCGGCACCGCGGTGCTGCGCTCGGGGCCCGGCGCCGGCCGATCTCGGCATCGCCGAGGGTCGCATCGTCGCCATCGGCGGGCCGGGCAGCCTCGCGGCGATCGGCGCGGCGCGCAGCGTCGATGCCGCGGGTCAGCTCGTCATCCCCGGCGGCATCGATCCGCATGTGCATTGCTCCTGGCCGATCCCGGTGCCGGGCCAGGCGCAGCCGATGCTGAGCGGGCCGCCGTCGCAGGTGAGCCGCGCCGCACTCTTCGGCGGCACCACGACCATTCTCGATTTCGCGATGTGGAATCCCGGCGAGCGGCTCGCCGATGCGATCGAGCGCCGCCGCGGCGACTGGGCGGGCGCCTGCCATTGCGATTACGGCTTCCACCTCATGCTGCAAGGCAAGATCCCGCCCGCGATCCTGGGCGAGCTCGGCGAGGCCATCGCCGACGGCCATGCCAGCGTCAAGATCTTCACCACCGACATCACGCCGAGCCGGCGCGGCCGGATGGTGGGGTTCGGCGATATCTGGGAGATCCTCAAGGTCACCGCCGGCACCGGCGGCATCGCGGTGATCCATGCCGAGGACAACGACATCGTCATGCACATGTACGAGAAGCTGATGCGCGAGGAGCGCACCGGCTTCGAGCACATGGCCGAGGTGCACAACACGCTGTCGGAGGATCTCTCCTTCAACCGCATCATCCGCCTCGCCGCCAACATCGAGGGCGCGGCGCTCTACATGATGCACACTTCGGCGGCGACCGGCGTGCGCGCCATCGCCGAGGCAAGGGCGCGCGGCGTGCCGATCTATGGCGAGACACTGCACCAATACCTGCTCTACGGCGCCGAGGACTACAAGCGTCCCGGCGGGCAGATGTATCACACTTACCCGTCGTTGAAATTCGCTGAGGATCAGGCCGCGCTGTGGGATGCTACGCGCGGCGGCGCCATCCAATGCGTCGCCACCGACGAGATCTGCTGCCCGCTCAAGGTCAAGCTGCAAGGCCGCCGCATCGACGACGTCACCGGCGGCAATGCCGGCATCGAGCCGCGGCTGTCGCTGATCTACACCGAGACCGTGGCGCGGCGCGGCTACGGCCTCGCGGAGTTCGTCGGGCTGGTCTCGACCAATGCCGCAAAGATCCTCGGGCTCTATCCGCGCAAGGGCGCGCTCGCGGTGGGATCGGATGCCGATCTCGTGCTGCTCGATCCTCGCCAAAAGCGCGTGCTCACCGCCGCCGCGCTGCATGAGGCGGATTACACGCCCTGGGAAGGCCGCGAGGTCGCCGCCTGGCCGTCCTTGACCATCCTGCGCGGCAAGATCGTGGTCGAGAACGGCGCGTTCCTCGGCGATCCTGGCGACGGCGAATTCCTGCCGCGCAAGATCGCGCCGGAGATCCGCGCGCGGCCGGCGGTGTGAGCGCAACGCGAAGCGTTGTCGCTGGCGGGCGGCAGCGGTTGCCCCAGCGCGACGCGAAGCGTCGTCGCTGGCGGGCGGCAGCGGTTGCTCTTGCAACCGCGAGAGCCCGCACCCCTGACATCGCGAACCTCACCCCTAAAACACCACCACCCCGCGCAGGTTCTTGCCGGCATCGAGATCGGCATAGCCCGAATTTATGTCGTCGAGATCATAGCGTCGCGTGATCAGCTCGCCGAGCTTCAGCACGCCGGCGCGATAGAGCGCGAGAAGCTCCGGGATCTGCAGGCGAGGGCTGGCGAAACCATAGACCGCGCCCATGATCGCCTTCTGGCTGAGCAGGAGTTCGAGCGGCGGGATGTTGATCTCCGTCACCGTGTCCGGGAGTGAGCGACGTCACCACGACGTTGCCGCCCTTGGCGGTGGCGCGGAAAGCCGGCAGCAGGGTGGCGGGAGGATCGATGCAGACGAAGGCGTGATCGACGCCGATGCCATCGGTGAGCGCCAGCACCGCGCGGGTGAGCTCCTCGCCCTCGGCGTTGACGCCGTGGGTCGCGCCGAACTCTCGCGCCCAGTCGAGCTTCGCCGGCACGATATCGGCGGCGATGATCGTCTGGGCGCCGCAGAGCAGCCGCGCCCTGGACCACGTTCATGCCGTCGCCGCCGCAGCCCACGACCAGGACGCTGTCGCCAGGCGTGACCCCAGCCCGGTAGCGCGCGGCGCCGACGCCGGCCGGCACGCCGCAGGCGACGAGGCTCGCGAGGTCGAGCGGGATGTCGCGGTCGATCACCACCACCGAGGCCTGGTCGACCACCGTGTGCTCGGCAAAGCCGCCGATCATGCAGAAGGCGCCGACCGCGACGCCCTCGCGGTCGCGCCGGCGGTATGAGCCGTCGAGCTGCGGCCCCATGGTTATGCGCGGGCCCTCGGCGCAGAGATGATGCAGAGCCCTGGCGGCACCAGCGGCAGAGGCCGCAGCCCGGGATGAAGGTCAGCACCACGTGGTCGCCTTGCCTGATGCCGACGACCGCGGTGCCGGTCTCTTCCACCACGCCGGCGGCCTCGTGGCCGAGCACCATCGGCCGCATCGCCACGCGCCGCTCGCCCCGCATCACATGGTAGTCGGTGCGGCACAGGCCGACGGCGGCGACGCGCACCAGCACTTCCGTCGGCCCCGGCGGGTCGAGCGCGATGCGCTCGATCGACAGCGGCGCGCCGACCTCGCGAAAGAGCGCCGCGCGGGTCTCCATATCAATCGCCCTTCCCCGATGACCGGAATATCGATCGACGATAGCAGTCCGGCCCGGCAGCCGAAAGGCCGCGTCCGCCGGCTCGTTCGCCAATCAGTAGACGCGCTCCTTTGGCGCAATCGATGACACCTCGTTCGAGAGCGGCTGCAAATGAACCGGCCGGTAATCGAGCCGGACGCGACCCTCGTCATCGAGCCAGCAGAGGGTGTGCTTCAGCCAATGCTCATCATCGCGCTTCGGAAAGTCCTCGCGCGCATGGGCGCCGCGGCTTTCCGTCCGTCCGATCGCCGAATGAAGGCTGACGCTCGCTTGCGCCAGCATATTGTCGAGCTCGAGCGCTTCGGCGAGATCGGTGTTGAACGATCATGGAGCGGTCGGTGACGCCAAGATCGCCGCGCATCAGATCGACGACGCCGTCGAGCGCGCTCGATCCCTCCTCCAGCAGCGGGCCATCGCGGAAGACGGCGCAATGACGCTGCATGATCCGCTGCATGGCGAGACGAATGGCCCCGGCCCGCGCTCCGCCTTTCGACCACCTGATCCGGTCGAGCCGGGCGATCGCGCGGTCGCTGGCCGCTTCCGGGGCGGGCGCGAGGCTCTCGCCCGGCCGCACGGTCTCTGCCGCCCGATGCGCAGCCGCGCGGCCGAACACGACGATGTCCAGCAGCGAGTTGGACCCCAGCCGGTTCGCCCCATGCACCGAGACGCAGGCGGCTTCGCCGATGGCCATCAATCCCGGAACGACCGCTTCGGGATTGCCGTCACGCAGGGTCACGACCTCGCCATGCAGGTTGGTCGGCACGCCTCCCATGTTGTAGTGGACGGTCGGCAGCACCGGGATCGGCTCGCGCGTCACATCGACGCCGGCGAAGATCTTCGCCGTCTCGCTGATGCCGGGCAGACGCTGATGCAGGAGCTTCGCGCCGAGATGCTCCAGATGGAGCAGGATGTAGTCCTTGTGCGGGCCGCAGCCGCGACCTTCGTTGATCTCGATCGTCATCGAGCGGCAGACGACGTCGCGTCCGGCCAGGTCCTTCGCGCTTGGGGCATAGCGTTCCATGAAGCGCTCGCCGTCGGAATTGGTGAGATAGCCGCCCTCGCCGCGGGCGCCTTCGGTGATGAGGCAGCCGGAACCATAGATGCCGGTGGGATGGAATTGGGTGAATTCCATATCCTCGAGCGGCAGCCCCGCGCGCAACGCCATGGCATTGCCATCGCCGGTGCAGGTATGCGCGGCCGTGCAGGAGAAGTAGACGCGGCCGTAGCCGCCGGTGGCCAGCACCGTGCGATGGGCGCGGAAGCGGTGCAGCGTCCCATCCTCCATGTTCCAGGCAAGCATGCCGCGACAGGCGCCGTCCTCGTCCATCAGCAGGTCGAGCGCCACGTATTCGACGAAGAACTCGGTGTCGTGCTTCAGGCACTGCTGATAGAGCGTGTGCAGGATGGCGTGACCGGTTCGGTCGGCGGCGGCGCAGGTGCGCTGCGCCATCTTCTTGCCGTAGCCGATGGTCTGGCCGCCAAAAGGGCGCTGATAGATCCGGCCGTCCTCGGTGCGCGAGAAGGGAACGCCGTAATGCTCCAGTTCCAGCACCGCGGGGACCGCCTCGCGGCACATATATTCGATGGCATCCTGGTCGCCGAGCCAGTCGGAGCCCTTGACCGTGTCATACATGTGGAAACGCCAATTGTCCCCGTCGCCCATATTGCCGAGCGAGGCCGCCATGCCGCCTTGCGCCGCCACCGTATGGCTGCGCGTCGGGAAGACCTTGGTGATGCAAGCCGTCTTCAACGCCGACGACGCCATTCCGAGCGCGGCCCGCAGCCCGGCGCCGCCGGCGCCGACGATCACCACGTCATAGCTGTGTTCGACGATGTCGTAAGCCTGCGTCATCGCTTGTCGCTTTCCCTGCGTAGCGGCAGGGCTATCGCATATGCCGCCGCGACGCCGTGATAAATCATCATACGCGTCTTCCCCGCGAAAGCGGGGATCCAGGGCAAGCGACGTGCGGTTGCTCCTGGGCCCCCGCTTTCGCGGGGGCGGCGGTAATAATTCCACCACCGCAGTACATGCCATTGCCCTGCGCGTAGCCGGAGGGTTAGGTGGGGCTACGCGATCGGGTTCTCCTTGAAGAGCTGCGCCACCAGGGCCGAATTGAGATACGCGCGAACGCGGACGATCATGTCGCCGTCGAATTCGACGATCCAACAATAGCGGTTGTCGAACCGCAGGCCGTTCTTGGCCGTGGCCAGCGAATGCAGCTCGACCGCTGCCTTATCGTCCGCAACGATGAGGCTCTCCAGATGAAGCTCTGCCCCGTTCGGCAGCACTCTGTCGAGCTTGGCGAAGGTGCCGGCGATGAAGTCCGTCTTGCTGCGGTAGTGACCCGCGAGCGGGTGCGTGCCCATGACCGTCCAGTCGACATCAGTGGCGACATGCTTGAAAAAGGCGGCGCCATCGCCGTTCTCTAGGCCCTTGAATATGTCACGAACATAGTCCGGGGTGATCGGCACGTGATCGCTCTCCTTCGGGCTCCGGCGCAGCGATGCCGGCGTGTCGACGCCGGGCCGGTCTTCTGCCGGCGCCTTTTGCTGATGTCCCAATGCACGCGGATCGTCGCGGGGATCCAGATATTCGAGGCCCAGCGGACCGATGGCCGTCACCTGGGTGACGTACTCGCCGGATTTTGCCCAATGGAAGTGGGAGGTGTTGCCGGGCAGAACGATGACGCTGCCGGGCGGATAGGCGGCCACCTTGTCGCCGTCGAACCGATCGCCCAGCCCGACATAGAAGACCCCGGACATGACGGTGTAGACCCTGTCCTCCGGGTGCCTGTGCGGCATCAGCTTCACGCCGGAGGGCACCTTGACCCGGATCACATAGGGGCCGGGCTCCGAGGGGTGACCGACGAGGATGGCAAGGCGGGCCGATGGCGGGAACGCCGCGAACGGCTTCCAGTCGATGTCTTCGGGCAGCACCGATCTGAAAACCGCCTCGCCTGGCTCGTGGGGTCGAAGCATTGCAGTCCTCCTTTCCGGGCGGTTGGTCGCCGTGTCTCGAGAGGTTCGCCCCTCCACGGGCGAACGTCCATCATACTTTGGTGCGGGGCCGCACTGAGACGCAGGCAATCGCCTGTTCGAGAGAATGACGGCGCGCGCGATGATATCTGCAGTTGCCGGATCGATTAACGCCGCTCGCTGCGGCGAGCCTTGGCGGAAAAGGGCGGTGCCGTTATCATGGCTATCGAGCCGGTCTGCGGCGGCCGGCTGCGTCACCGGCGCATGCGAAAATTCTTGTCATTGGTGTACACCAGTGGCGTAGGGGCGGGGCCGCCGGCGCCCCTCACATCGTCAGCACGATCTTGCCGAAATGCGCGTTGGCGCGCATATGCGCCTGCGCGGCTGCCGCCTCGTCGAGCGGGAAGCTGCGGTCGATGGGGAGAGCGAGCGCGCCCGCCTCGACCGCGCCCCAGAGATCGGCGCGCATGCGGCGGACGATTTCGCGCACTTCGTCAGGTGACCGCGTGCGGAAGGTGACGCCGATGTAGTCGATGCGCTTCAGCGCGTGCAGGTCGAAATCGAACTCGCCCTTCATGCCGCCGAGGCGGCCGACATTGACGATGCGGCCGAGGATCGCCGCCGCCTTCATGTTCTGGTTGGCGACGCTGGCGGAGATCTGGTCGATGATGAGGTCGACGCCCTTGCCTTGGGTAGCTTCCGCCACCTGCTCGGGCCAGGCGGGGTCCTTGCTGTCGAGCGCGAGATCGGCGCCGAACTCGTTGAGCCTGGCGCGCCGCGCCGGGTTGGTCGAGCTGCCGATCACCAGCCGCGCGCCTCTAAGCTTGGCGATCTGCAGCCCCATGAGGCCCACGCCGGTGCTGGCGCCCTGGATCAGCACGCTGTCGCCGGATTTGAGCCGGCCATTGGTCACCAGCGCGTCATGCATGGTCTGCAGCGCCACCGGCAAGGTCGCGGCCTGCGGGAAGGTCATATTGTTGGCCGGGATCGGCGAGACGCGGCCCCAATCGCATACGGCATAGTCGGCATAGCCGCCATTGCCCGAGCACATGACGCGATCGCCGGGCTTCACGCCTTTGACCTCGGATCCCACCTCGGCGACCTCGCCCGCCCATTCGAGCCCGACGATGGTGCCGGGGCCGCCTTGCGCGCCGTGGCGATGGCCGGAAGCCACCGCGAGGTCGGCGCGGTTGAGGCCGGCGGCGCGCACCCGCACCAGCACCTCGTTCGGCTTCGGCTGCGGCCGCGCCACCTCGCGGATCTCCAAGCCCTTCTCGCCAACGACCGCTGCCTTCATCGCTCATGCCTCCCTGAAGAACGCACGCACCGTGTCGAGGAACCCGTCGAGCCGGTCGTGATGCACCCAATGCCCTGCCTTCTCGAAACTCTCGACCCGCGCCCTGTTGAAATGCGTGATCCTGCCATCCTCGACCGGGTTCGACGCCCAGCTCTCCTTGCCATAGACCAGCAGCGTCGGGCAGGCGATGCGCCCCCAGAGCTGCTCGACATCGGCCACGCTCATGTCATAGGGCGGAAAGGCCCGGACGTAATTGTCGAACTTCCAGCTATAGGTGCCGTCCTCGTTCTGGTTGACGCCGTGCTGCGTCAGATGGCGCGCCTGCTCGGGCGAGAGGTGCTTGTTCGCCTCCTGCATGCGCTTGAATGCCTCCTCGATCGAGGCGTAGCGGCGCGCCACGCGGCCCGACAGCGCGCGCTGCTCGTCGATCCATTTCTGCATGCGCTCGGCGATGGTCCGCTTCAGCCGCTCCGCGAGCATTTTGGGCGACGGGCCCATCCCCTCGATGGCGACGAGCTTCGCCACCTTGTCGGGATATATGCCGGCATAGCGCAGCGCGATGTTGCCGCCCAAGGAATGGGCGATGATGGTGACCGGCGCCAATTGCTGCTGATGGACGAGCTGGGCGAGGTCGTAGAGATATCCCGCCATGCTGTAATTGCCGTCGGGCGACCATTGGCTGTCGCCATGGCCGCGCAGATCGGGGGCGATGATGTGCCAATCATGACGCAGCCGCTCGGCGACCCAGTCCCAGTTGCGGCAATGATCCTGCCCGCCATGCACCAGCAGCAGCGGCGGCGCCGAAGGGTTGCCCCAATCGACGTAATGCAGCCTGAGCCGTTGCGAGAAGAAGATGCGCGAGGTCGGGCCGGACATGTCGTCGGCGCTGTCGGTCATGATGCGGCGGTCACCTCGGCTCATGCAATCCCGGCCGCAGCTTACCCCACCGGCACGAGATTTCCAGGCGCGGGACCTGGAGCCGCTATGATGAGCGGATGATGCGTTGGTCGCTGACGGAATGGCTCAACCGCGGTCCCAACCGCATCGCGCTCTCGACCGCGTGGCGCGGCACCATCGCGGCGGCGGCGCCGCTGGCGCTGCTGCCGCATTTCGGCCTGCGCGAGCTGGCCTATCCCGCGGTGCTGGGCGCGCTCGCCACTTCCCTGGTCGATGTCGGCGGCCCCTATCGCAGCCGGCTTGTCGCCATGCTGCTGCAGGCGCTGGGCGGACCGTGCCTGCTGCTGCTGGGCACCGTGGCGGTGGCGAGCTGGTGGGCGGCGGCGGTGGTCATGGCGGTGATCGGCATCGTCTGCGGCATGAGCCGCGCGGTCGGGCCGGGCGGCGCCTCGATCGGCATCCACATGGCGGTGGCCTTTCTCGTCGGGCTCCAGGTCGGCGAGGTCGGCGGCGTGGGGCCGGCCTGGGCGGAAGGCTATACCTGCGGCGGGCTCTGGACCGTGCTGGTGGCGCTCGCCTTTTGGCAGCTCAGGCCCTATCGCCGCCTCGAGCAGGAAGTGGCGGGAGCGTGGGAGGCGGTGGCGGCGCTGGTGAACGCGGTCGCGCGCCAGGACGGGTCCGAGAGCGTCGTGGCGCAGCGGCGGCGCGAGCAGCTCATCGCCCAGCGCCACGCCGCGGCGCGCGAGGCGGTCGAGCGGGCGCGCGAGGCGCTGGGCGAGATGCGTGCGGGCACCGTCGGTCCCGGCACCACCATCGCCCAGCTCGTCGTGCTGCTCAATGCCGCCTCGCGCATCGCCGCCGCGGCGCTGACCCTGGGCGAGGTCGGCACGGCAAGCCTCGCCGCCGAAGCGGAGCTGCGGCAGGCCTGCCATGCGGTGGCGCGCATCCTGCTCGCCGGCAAGGGCGAGCTCTCGCTCGCCAGCCTGCGCCGGTACCTGCAGCAAGCGCAGGCGCAAGGCGGCGAGGCACAGCTTCAGGCCGACCTGCTGGCTTGGGCGCAGGCGCTACGCCATCTCGACAATGCCGAAGAGGCGCTGCGCGTGCTGTTCGGCCAGCGCCGGCGGCTGTTCGACCTGTTGAGCCTGCCGCTCGCGCACCACCGGCCGAAGGGCGCCATCATCTCCGCGCTGCGCGCCAATGCCAGCCCGCGCTCCGCCATCTTCCGCCACGCCATGCGGGTCGCCGCCGTCACCGCGCTCGATACCGCTTCCATCCTCCGCTTTGACCTGCCGCATGGCATCTGGCTGCCGCTCACCTCGCTGGTCATCCTGCAGCCGGATTACGCGACAACCTTGACCCGCGCGCTGCAGCGCACCGCCGGGACCCTCGCCGGCGCGGTGGTGGCGGGCGCGCTGCTGGCCTATGTGCACAACAGCATCGGCTTCGACGTGGCGATCGGGCTGCTGCTCTTCGCCACTTTCCTGCTCATCCGCCGACGCTACGGCTATGCCATCACCTGCCTGACGCCGCTCATCATCCTGCTCATCGGCATGAGCAGCGCCAATCCGTGGATCGATCTCGCCGATCGCGTCGCCTACACCATCGCCGGCACGGCGCTGGCGCTCGCCGCGGGATACGTGCTCTGGCCGCAATGGGAGCACGAGCAGCTGCGCCAGCGCCTGGCGCGGGCGATCGGCGCCGACCGGGATTATCTCGCCGCCGTGCTCAGGGGGCTGGCGCGGCGGGAGGCGGCGGGGCCCGAGCTCGCGGTCCTGCGCCGCCAGGCGGAGCTCGCCATCGCCAATGCCGATGCCGGCTTCCAGCGCATGCTCGCCGAGCCCGCCGGGCGGCGCGCGCCGGTCGGCGCCGGCTTCACGCTCCTCATCTATCTGCATCGGCTTTGCCGCCACGCGATCGCGCTCTCCGCCCAGCTCGGCGCCGTCGCGGCGCCGGCGGAGCCGCTCGACAGCCTGCGCGGCCTGATCGAGGCGGCGCTGTCGGACGCGGCGCAGGCGCTGCTCGAGAGCCGGGCGCCTTTGCCGCGTCCCGGCTTCGACACGCCGCTGGCGCTGCTGACCCAGGCGCTGTCGACGGCGGGAGCGAGCGGGCCCGGCGCGGTCGCGGCGTCGCTGCTCGGCCGTATCGTCAGCGATGTCACGGGGCTGCTCGGCGCCGCCGCGGCGCCGCGCCCGGCGCCGGGACTTGTCAGCCGCGAGCGGATTGGATAAGAGCCGGCGCCGGCGACCGCCGGCCTAGCCGTGGAGCGGATTGAACCGCCCGTCCCGAGGGAGAACAGCCATGCATCGATCGCCGATTGCCGTCCTGTCTCTTGCCGCGCTGGCGCTGCTCGCAACCGCGCCGCTCGCCCGGGCGCAGGACGCCGGCGAGACGATCTTCAAGCGCTATTGCGCCGTCTGCCACTCGGTCGCGCCCGGCACCAACAAGATCGGGCCGAGCCTCGCCGGCATCCTCGGCCGGCAGGCCGGCACCGCGCCGAACTACACCTACACCGCCGCCAACAAGAATTCCGGCATCACCTGGACCGAGGACAACCTCGACAAATACCTCACCGACCCCAAGGCGATGGTTCCCGGCACCAAGATGCTGTTCGCCGGCATCAAGAATCCCGACGACCGCAAGGCGGTCATCGCTTATCTGGCAAAGCAGAAGTAGTGATCGCCGGGGCCGGGGCGGCGTGATGGCCGCTGACCTCGGCGCCGGCCTCGCGCGCCAGCGGCAGATAGAAAACGATCGACGATAGCGAGATCAGCCCGACCGCCAGGAAGGCGGCGGCGAAGTCGCCGGGCCCGAGCACCGTCCGGTCCTGGATCAGCAGCGTCACATGCAGCAGCAGCGCGCCGATGCCGACGCCGACGCTGACCGAGAGCTGCTGCGCCATGCTCTGGAAGCTCGTGGCGCGGCTCATCAGCGCCGGCGGCACGTCGGCGAAGACCAGCGTGTTGGTGCAAGTGAATTGCAGCGAGCGGAAGAAGCCGCCGGCGAGCAGCGCCGCCAGGATGATCCAGCGCGGCGTGCCGGGCGTGAACAGCGCATAGCTCATGACGAAAAGGCTGGAGATCACGGCATTGCCGAGCAGCACCTGGCGAAAGCCTAAGGCGCGGATGATCGGCGCCGCGGTCATCTTCATGGTCATCGCGCCGGCGGCGCTGGCGAAGGTGAGGAGGCCGGAGGCAAACGGCGACAGGCCAAATCCCAGCTGCAGCATCAGCGGCAGCAGGAACGGCAACGCCCCGATGCCGATGCGGAAGAGCGAGCCGCCGGTGATGGCCGCAGCGAGGGTCGGGATCCGCAGCAGGCCAAGATCGATGATGGGAGAGGCGTGGACCCGGCTGTGCAGCACGTAGAGCGCAATGCAGATCGCGCCCCCGGCCAGCAGCCCCGCGACGATCGGCAGCGGCAGCACGCCGCGCCCCGCCGTCTCGAAGCCGAACATCAGCCCGGCCAGGCCCGTGCCGGCAAGCAGGAATCCCCTAAGATCGAGCGGCCAGTTGGCCTCCTCCTTGACGTTCTCGATGAACATGGTCGCGAGCCCGATGCCGAGCAGGCCGATCGGCAGGTTGATGTAGAAGATCCAGCGCCAGGAGCTGTAGGTGACGATCAGTCCCCCCAGCGGCGGCCCCAGCACCGGCCCGATCAGCGCCGGCACCGTCAGATAGGACATGGCCCGCACCAGCTCCGATTTCGGCACGGAGCGCAGCATGACGAGGCGGCCCACCGGCACCATCATCGCCCCGCCGAGGCCCTGCAGCACCCGCGCCGCCACCAGCTCGGGCAGCGAGTTGGCAAGCCCGCAACAGGCCGAGCCGACGGTGAACGTCACGATCGCGGCGCGGAACACCGAGCGCGCGCCGTAGCGGTCGGCGACCCAGCCGCTCAGCGGGATGAAAACGGCGAGGCTCAGCAGGTAGGAAGTGATCGCGAGGTTGAGCCGCAGGGGATCCTCGCCCAGCGATCGCGCGATCGAGGGCAAGGCGGTGGCGATGACCGTCGAGTCCAAGTTCTCCATGAACAAGGCGCAGGCGACGATCAGCGGCACCAGCACGAGTCGGAGGGGAGGGGCCGGCATCGCCCCTGGTTATAGAGGCTTAGGGCGCGGGGGTGCAGCCCGTTGCTTGCAAGGGAGACCTGCGCCGGTATCCGCTTTAGGCCGGCCGGTCGGTGAATTGCAGCGCGGCCAGCCGGGCGTAGAGGCCGCCCTCGCGGATGAGCTCGTCGTGCCGGCCTTGGGCGATGATGCGGCCCTCCTCCATGACGATGATGCGGTCGGCGCGCAGCACCGTGGCGAGGCGATGGGCGATAACCAGGGTGGTGCGGCCGGCGGCAAGATGCTCGAGCGCCTGCTGCACCGCACGCTCGGATTCCGCGTCGAGCGCCGAGGTCGCCTCGTCCAGCAGCAGGATCGGCGGGTTGCGCAGGATGGCGCGGGCGATCGCGAGCCGCTGGCGCTGGCCGCCGGAGAGCCGCACGCCCTTCTCGCCGAGGAAGGTGTCGAGGCCCTCCGGCAGGCGATCGAGGAACTCCGTCGCCGCGGCCGCCTCGGCCGCGGCGCGGACCTCGGCGTCGCTCGCCTCGGGGCGGCCGTAGCGGATATTGTCGGCGGCCGAAGCGCCAAAGATCACCGGGTCTTGCGCGACGAAGCCGATGCGGCGTCGCAACTCGGCGGGATCTACCTTGGCGATGTCGACGCCATCGACGCGCACGCAGCCGCGGGTGGGATCGTAGAAGCGCAGCAGCAGCTGGAACACCGTGGTCTTGCCGGCGCCCGACGGCCCGACGAGCGCCACCGTCTCGCCCGGCGTCACCGCCAGCGAGAAATCGGCGAGCGCCGGCCGCTCCGGCCGCGAGGGATAGAAGAAGGTGATGCCGTCGAGCGCGACCTCGCCGCGCCCCGCCGCCGGGAAGGCGAGCGGCCGCGGCGGCGCGGTGATCTCCGGCCTTGTCGCGAGCAGCTCGAGCAGCCGCTCGGCCGCGCCGGCGGCGCGCTGGAGGTCGCCATAGACCTCCGAGATGGTGCCGACGGCAAAGGCGGTAAGCACGGCATAGAACACGAAGGCGGAGAGCTGGCCGCCGGTCATCCGCCCCTCGATCACGTCATAGCCGCCGACCCAGAGCACGAGCGCGATGGCGCCGAAGGCCAGCAGGATGACGATCGCGGTCAGCAACGCGCGCACGCGGATGCGGGCGACGGCGGTGTCGAAGGATTGTGCGACACGGCCGGCGAAGCGGGCCCGGTCGAGCGGCTCGTGGGTGAAGGCCTGCACCGTGCGGATGGCGTTGATCATTTCCTCGGCATAGGCGCCGACATCGGCGATGCGGTCCTGCGAGCGGCGCGACAGCGCGCGCACGCGCCGGCCGAAGAACAGGATCGGGACGACCACCAGCGGCACCACGACCAGCACCAGGCCGGCGAGCTTGGCGGAGGTGACCGCCAGCATGACGAGGCCGCCGACCAGGATCAGCGCGTTGCGCAGCGCCATTGAGACGCTGGAGCCGATCACGGTCTGCAGCAGCGTCGTGTCGGTGGTGAGCCGCGACAGCACCTCGCCGGTCTTCGTCGTCTCGAAATAGGCCGGGCTCAGCGAGACGATGCGGTCGAAGACGGCGATGCGCAGATCGGCGACGACGCGCTCGCCGATCCAGGAGACGAGAGAGAAGCGGCTGTAGGTGGAGGCGGCCATGACCACGACGATGGCGATGAGCATGCCGACGGTGCGGTCGAGCATGGCGCCATCGGCGGCGCTGAGCCCGGAATCGACCAGGCGGCGGACGCCCTGGCCCAGCAGCAGCACGGTCGCCGAGGAGATGATGAGCGCGATGGTGGCGCCGAAGAGCTGCCGCCGGTAGGGCCGGATAAATCCCAGCAGCGGCAGCAGCGAGCGCAGGCTGCGGCCGCGCGGACGCTCCGCCGCCTGGCCCGCCGGCGGCGCCGCGCCGGCGTTGCCGGCCGCTCGCTCGCTCATGGCCATATCGGAAAGCGCCTCATGTGGTATAAGATGATTGAAATCATATTAAATATCTGAATAAATTAGATAATTGTCTCATACCGACGTGCCATTTTCGATTTTGCGGACCCACTGCGGACCCGGCAGGATGCAGTCTACTGCGTTTTTATGCTTCTTATTGCGTAACTGTTTCACGTAAAACCATTTTTGCGGTTGGTCAGGCGAGCGCCGTTCGGCGCCAGTCACACTATACGAGCCAGCGCGGCGCCGCAGGACGAAGAAAAACCCTGCCGATAAGGGCGGGGCGAGTCTTCAATCTTGCAGTCACGTTGGGGAGCCTATGCCCGCGCTCCACGTTCAGCATCGGCCGCGACAAGGGCCGCTTCCAGAGCTTCGGCCAGGCGCCGAAGCTGCTGCACGGTGTGATCTTCGGCGGCGCTCGTTAAAACTCTTGCGAATGAGCGGATTAGAGCATGGAGGCCGGAAGCGGAATCGAACCGCTGTACGAGGATTTGCAGTCCGGTCGGCCCGAATTCAGGAATCATCCTCCTTGGTCTGGCATGACCTATTTTCAATGGCTTAGGCACCAACTGAGGCGGCTCCTTGTCGTCTCGCTTTCCTTCAGTTCTCGGCATGATTACACCGGATTTACACCGGTGCTGCCGCTTCGCCGTTCTCGCAGTGCGCGCAATCAATAGGCGCCGCCGGTCACCGACGGCGTCAGGAATTTCAAGCACTCAGGCTCATACCCTGAAGGTCGTAGGTTCAAATCCTACCCCCGCAACCAGCTAAAGCCGCTGATTCTGCACAAGGATCTGCGACTTTTCTATACGCGACTTTGTCCCATCGAAACGCTTCAGCTAGCAAATAGCTACCAGCAGAAATCCTATTTTGGTCGGCCGAACCGCCAGGAGGCCAGCACGCGCCTGCCATCTAACCGGCCGGCATTGCATAGCCGATCGGCTTCCGCTTCCAGCAGCGCGTTCAGCGTCTCCTCCACGCTAGACCCCACGTCATTCAGCATACCGATCGCAGTTTGTCATCGTCGAATACCGATGGCACCCGCCGCACGGTGAACGATTGGATAACGTAAAGAATCTTTCGCAGATTTGGGCGGTGGCTCCCGATCTAGCTAAGTTGGTCCTTGCAAGACGGTCCAACCCAGACAGAGGAAAGAGCCACCATGGAAGAGGATAGCAAAGGGACGGGACTTGGTAACGTCATTCGCCTCGATGACGAGTGGATTTCGGGATCACCTTGGCGGCAGCTGGCAGCACACATTGTGCGTCGACAAGACGCTCATCGCCGACCCGAAGCATTCCTATCCCCGCTTGATCGATGGCGCCGGCCGCTGCCCGCCGGAGGACTGCGGCGGTATCTCCCGCTTCTACGCCTTGCTCAAAGCCCTGGGCGATCGATCCCCAGCATCCCGACCATGAGGACCGCATGGACTGGCACGGCGGCGGCTTCGACGCCGACGACATGGACACAAAGCAGGTCAACAAACGTCTCGCCAAGATCGCCGCGCGCCGTAAACGCGCCTCAACCAAGCCCAGATCCTAATGCCGCTATCTGCGCAAACGCGGCTTGCGACAGCTGCTTCCTGCAGAGCCGCGTGGTCCCGTAACAGCGGTTACCGATCATCGCCAGTCGGACCCACTCGACGCCGATAACCACCGCTACCCGTTCCCAGCGCGAGAGGTGCTCGATGCCGAGCTTGAAATCCTCCCACGCCGCGCCGCTGTCGAGCCCGAAAACTCGGCACCGAGCTCGTAGTAGCAGCGGATCTTCCCGTGGTGCGCGAGTGCCTTCTTCACCCTGGGGATCAGGACCTCGCCATAGTCCCTCTTGGTCACCCGCGCTTTAGCGGAAAGCGCGACGATGCTCTCAGGAAAACCTTG
This sequence comes from uncultured Alphaproteobacteria bacterium, assembly GCA_963789275.1. Classification (GTDB taxonomy): domain Bacteria; phylum Pseudomonadota; class Alphaproteobacteria; order ATCC43930; family CGMCC-115725; genus DAHUYF01. The sequence continues at coordinate 36,969 of CAWBKF010000029.1, read as the reverse complement.
GAGAACCTTGGAGAACCTCGATCATGATCGCTTCTCCCCTCGGTGAAAGCGTGCGCCGTCGAACACGGCGCAAAGCGCCACAAGCCGATGCCGCACGCGTCCTTGGTGACGCCTCAACCGTCGGCCGGCCGACCGGCGCTTTCGCCTCAGGGAACGACGGTCACGGGACAAGCCGCGAGGCTTACGAGCTTTTGCGAGACGCTGCCGAGCAACAGCCCGCCGATACGCCCGGTGCCGCGCTTGCCGACGACGATGACATCCACCGACTTCTCCTGTGCGATGTCGATGATCGTCTGCGCCACGTCGCCACTCCGCGACTCCAGCAAGATCGCGCCGACGCCGGCACCCCGCACGCGGTCGCGCGCCTTGGTCAGCATTTGCGCCGAGAGCGACTGAAGCATCTCTTCCAGCCATGCGTTTTGCGCATGGGTGAAAGCCCGGGTCACCTTGTCCGGGAGGCCGTAGCCGCCGATGACGTTGACGATCAGCAACTCGGCGCTCTCGGCCTTGGCGAGATGCGCGGCATAATCGACGGCCCGATCCGCGCCATCGGACCCGTCCGTCGCCACCAAGATAAGTGTCATTGTACACCTCATCCGTTCCGTCATGACGCTCCGCGAAGCCCCCGCCGCGGCGGACGGTCATCCTTGGCGAGGGAAATGGTTCAGCAGCCGCCTTCGACACGCGCGAGGTGCGCGGCCTGGCGGGGTCCGTGGCGGTTGAGAAGCTCGCAGGCGATCATCCATAGACTGCGGCCAACGTGCCGAGGAGCTGGGTGGTCTCGGTGGCGGTGAAGAGCTTCCAGCTCGGCCAGGGCCGTTGCCAGATCGCCCCCTTGTTGCGGGTGGGGTAGATGGTCAGGTGACCCGCGACCAGGAGCTTTAGGAAGATCACTGACTGCAGCTCGGCGCGACCGAGATGGAAATAGCGCTGGGCGATCCATAAGAGGCCGAAAGAGGCGAGCACGCCGAGCACGCCGAGCGGCGCGGGCCGCTTGCCGGAATGTGCGGACGCCGACCGTACCAAGGGGCTCCCGACAAAGCGGCTACGGTTTGGGTCACGGGCGCCGCTTATCGCCTGTCGCGGCTCTTTGCGGGATACGCTTCGACCCGCGCGCCCGTGAGGGCCTCATGCGCCGGCGCGGGCCTTGCGCGGCGATGAAAGCAGTGACCAGAAACGCGGCCGCGATATTCATGAAGAGAGCGGCTTCACCGCTCGCCGATTGACACCGATCATGGGATCTACTCCTGTATTTCTATGGTGGCACAAGACGGCCCAGCGACGTTGATTCAGATCAAGGCTACGCCGCCGAGAAATGCGTTCAATAATCCCGTCGATCCGACGTCCGGAGTGGCGGCTTGCACGTGTCATCGAGATGCCTCGGCAGCGGATGCCGAACGCGGCGCGACCTGCTCGCCGCGAGACGGGCTTGGCGAGTTGGTTGGCTCAGTGACTTGGCGCGACTCTCCGATGCCGAGGCGCCGCCCGTTGAAAGTCACGATGGCGATGTCGAATGATACGTCGGCTCACATTCTGGCTCCTCTCTGCCTTCGCAAAGGCCGTTGGGGTCCGACGCGACGCCGGCGTGCTGACGCCGACGGGATATCATGATTTCAGCTCTCCCGGGCCGGAGGTGACGGAGAGCAAAGAGTTTTTCCCCACATACGTCATTACGGGTCGGCCATGGCGTCGCACTCCCAAATGGACGGTCCACAACTGCGAATCGGACCGCCCAGTCGCAACCGGTCTGACGCAGAAACAGGCTCAGACGCTATGCATGGTCCTCAATCTCGCTTGCCGTCAGCGCGTCAACGCGTCCGGAGACGCGACCCATCGTGAGCGGCATTGACGATATCGGGCGCGTCCGACGGCTGTAATCTCGCGCACCAGGCGTCAGTGACCACCAGCTAAGCGTCGCCCGTTGGCGTCGCGCCTGACCCAACCTGCCGAATTTGACCCTAACCGGGTCGCGGGCGCGACCGAGCCCGAGCAGAGGAGGTCGAACGGATTGGCTCCGCTCCTGGCTCGGTCTGACGACGCTCACGCCTCTTTTCTTCGCTTCATGCCAGATTCCGCGCAGCGCCTCGCTCACGGCCTGGGGCGCGTCGACATAGTCGGCGACGTACAGATCGAGCTCATAGGCGATGCCAAGCGCCCCGCAGTTGCTTGCCGCGAGAACGTTGGTGGAATCCTGGTTTCAGTGCGACATCAGGATCGGCACCGTCATATCCTTGAACAAGGCCCGCGTGGCGCCACCGAGAACGATCTCGCGCGCCCGCGAATGGCCGTAGGCCCCCATCACGATCAGGTCCGCACCTTCTTCGGATGCCTGCGACAAGATCATATCGTCGACGCCGACATCGTCCACGGTCAGCTCACGAGCATCCGCCTTGATTCCATGGCGAGATAGATGAGCGGCGATCTGCGCGCCCGGGTGATCGCCCTTGCGCTTGCGCAAGCCGTCCGGATTGATCGTGAGTACCGTCACCCTCACCGCTCTCCTCAAGAAGGGAACTGCGTCATTGACGGCCCGAGCCGATTGCGCGCTTCCGTTCCAGGCAACCAGTACTCTCTGTCCCAACGTCGTAAGCGTGCCGGCATAGGGGACGACAAGCACCGGCCGGCCGGAGTCGAGCGCCACGCCCTCCGGTATTTCGTATTCGGGACGAGGAAGGAGTTCCTCCGGGTCGATCTGGCCGATGATCGCGAGGTCCGTGTACCGGGCATGATAGGGCGCCATTGCCGCGACATCGTCCTCTACCTCGATCCAGTCCGCCGCGACGCCGGTGTCGCGCAGGAAAGCGTCGAAATCGGCCTTGACCTTGTCGCGCATTTGCAGCCACCACCCCCGCATCGTCGGCTCAACATCGGCTCCGATCTCTTCCATCATGAAAAACGGGATGTCGCCCACGGCGCTCGTGTAGAGCCCGGTCAGATGGGCGTCGAAGGCCTTCGCCAAGCGGGCCGCGATCTCCAACCGGCTGCGGCAGTGCTTCGACACGTTCACATGCACCAAAAGATCCTTCATGCCCAGTGATTCGCTCCATCTTTACAGTGGGCCGCAGTCTGACTCCAGCGGCGACAGGCTGTTTCATGCCACCATGGGCCGGTTCACCGCCGGCGTCTCGCCGGCCAGCCTCGGCCTCGCTCACGCCGACTGGGCCTTCCATCTCGGGGTGTCCCCCGGCGAATGGCACTGGCGGAGAAGGCCGTGCGCAAGGTGGTTCGTCTGGCGACCTATGCCGCGCAAGCCTGCCGCGACCCGGCCTGTCCGTGCTACAGATCTCACTTCGTGAGCCGCTTGCGGATCGCCAGCAATTCGCGCCGGCGCGTTGCGCTCGTTTTTGGATAAATCATTTTAAGTCCGTCGAGCGTATCGAGCACGTTTTGGGACACAATCAGCCGGGCGTTCTCTTTGTCGTCAGCGGGAACGACATACCAGGGAGAGTCGCTTGTGCTTGTCGCACTGAGGCATTCCTCAAAGGCCTTCATATAGTGCTTCCAGAATTTCCGCTCCTCGATGTCCGCAAGGCTGAATTTCCAGTTCTTTTCCGGCTCATCGATGCGTGCGAGAAAGCGCTTTCGCTGCTCCTCCTTCGAGAGGTGGAGGAAGAACTTGATGATCCGGGTGCCGTTGCCGTGGAGGTGTCTCTCCAAATCCACGATGGAACGATACCGGTCGTGCCAGACCGCCTTCTCGTCGCGCACCGCGTCCGGCAGGCCCTTCGCTGCGGAGAATCTCGGGATGCACGCGGACGATCAGCACCTCCTCGTAATAGGAGCGGTTGAAGATGCCGATCCGCCCGCGTTCCGGCAGATCGCGCGTGGTGCGCCAGAGAAAATCGTGTTCCAATTCTGCGGCGCTGGGATGTTTGAAACTGAATACCTGGCAGCCCTGGGGGTTGACCCCGGACATCACATGCCTGATGGCGCCGTCTTTTCCTGCCGCATCCATCGCCTGAAAGATCAGCAGGACGGCATGGCGGTTGGATGCGTAGAGAAGCTGCTGCAGCGCGCTCAGTTTCGCAACGTGCTCTTCCAGGAGTTTTTGATACTGCTCCTTCGACTTGTATACGGGCTTCACGGTCGTCGGCCATTTCTTGAGGTTGACCTCGTCTCCCTCCCGGACGCGGAAATCCTTTGAACTGATTTTCATTTTGATCCTTTCGGCTCTGCTGGCCGCATGGGCTGTGTCGGTTCACCTTCGCGGCGGCCTTGCCGCTCATATAGCCCCTAGGCTTGCTTGGCGACTTGCGGCGTCGAAGCGGACGGTGTCTTGGCTTCGCCTTCGGGCTTAGGCTCGGCCTTCGCTTCGGGCTCGGCTTTGGCTTCAGGCTTGGGCTCGGGTCGAGGCGCCTTCGTGACCACGATGGGCGCCTGAGTCTGGGCGATAGCCGCGGCGATGATACGCCCGGCATCCTCCGGATCTTTGACGAGGCCAGCCACGAGGAGATCACCAAGCGACATGTTGAGCAGTGTCGCGACGTCCGCTTTGGCTTGAGGCTGGGGCTCGGCCTTGGCTTCAGGCTTAGGCTCAGCTTCGGTTTCAGGCTTGGGCTCGACTTTGGCTTCAGGCTGATGCCCGGCTTTGGCTTCGGCCTTAGGCTCCGCCTTGGCTTCATGCTCGGGCTCCGCTTCGGTTTCAGGCTTGGGCTCGACTTTGGCTTCAGGCTGATACCCGGCTTTGGCTTCGGCCTTAGCCTCCGCCTTGGCTTCAGGCTTGGGCTCGGCCTTGGCTTCAGGCTTGGGCTCGGCCTTGGCTTCGGGCTTGGGCGCGGCTTTGGCTTCAGGCTTGGGCTCGGCTTTGGCCTCATGCTTGGGCGCGGCCTTGACGGGATCGAAAATCCGATAGGCGAGTAGTTTCACGCGGTCGTTCACGAGGAACCAAATCAGAGCATAGCCCCAGACGAACCCTGCCCAACGCCAGCCGAGCGGCGTCATGAACACGCCATAGACCGCGATCAGGGTCGCGATGGCCTGCGTGCCGAGCACCGCGCCCCATAAGATCCGCGCGGGGCGTATCGACCAGAACGGGCCGCGCGTGCGGGTGAGGAAAATCGTCAGATGTCCGGCCACGGACAGCTTCAGGTACATCAGCGTCTGGATGTGCGCGCGATCGAGGTGGAATACGCGCTCGCCAAGATAAAACAGGCCGAACGCAGACACGACCCCGATGACGCCCAGTACCGTGGCGATCCCCAGCACGAGACGCATGTTCCAGGCTTCGGGCTGCGTCCTTGTAATGAACGTTGTCATAGGCAATGGAAAGGATGGCGCCGTCATTGAGCAACGCCAGCATCACGATCATCACCGCCGTCAACGGATAAAAGTTGAAGACCAGGATCGACAGCGTCATGAACAGCAGAACGCGCAACGTCTCGGCGATGCGGTACATCGCATAGCTGTTCATCCGCTGGAAGATTTTTCGGCTCTCCTTGATCGCGTCGATGATCACCGACAGGCCCGGCGTCATCAGCACGATGGCCGCCGCCGCACGCGCCGCGTCGGTCGCGCTCGAAACCGCGATACCGCAATCGGCCTTTTTCAGGGCGGGGGCGTCGTTCACGCCGTCGCCCGTCATGCCCACGATGTGGCCGCACTTTTGCAAGTCATCGACGATGTGGAACTTGTGCTCGGGGAAGACCTGGGCGAAACCGTCGGCCTCCTCGATGGCCTTAGCCACGGCCGTCGTCCCTTGCTGCTTTCGTCGCCCAGGCTGCTGGCATCGAGGATATTCGTGCCCATCCCCAGTGTCTTGGCGGTTTCCCGGGCGATGGCCAGCGCGTCGCCCGTCACCATTTTGACCTTCACGCCCATCTGTTTGGCGGTCGCGATGGTTGCCTTGGCATCCTCCCGGGGCAGATCGAACAGGGGCAGCACGCCCAGAAGCTGCCATTTGCCTTCTCCCTCGGCCCGCGCCACGCCCAAGGAACGAAAGCCGCGCGCCGCGAATTCGTTGACCGCCTTGTTGACGGCGGCCTTCACCTCCCCGGCATTGGCCGACAGCGCCAGGATCACCTGCGGCGCGCCCTTCGTCACCTTGAAAGACTTTCCGTCCGGGCCTGTGACCGCGGCCTCGGTGCGTTTGTGCACCGGGTCGAAGGGCTGGAAATGGCCCACCTTGTAGCCTTTCAAGGCCTGACCGTTTTTCAGGCCGCCCAGAACGGCCAGATCGATGGTGTCGTTATTGTCGGCGCGCGATGCCAGCGCGGCAGCAAGGATCACCTGCTCGGCGGGAACTTTGTTCACGCTGAACGGATCGCCCAGCGTCAGCTTGTTCTGGGTCAGCGTGCCGGTCTTGTCCGCGCACAGCACGTCGACGCCCGCCAATTCCTCGATCGCCACCAACCGGGTGACGATCGCCTTTTTCTTCGCCAGCAGGCGCGCGCCGACCGCCATCGTTACCGACAGCACCGTGGGCATCGCCACGGGAATCGCGGCCACGGTCAGCACCAGGGCGAACTGCAAGGTGGTGAGGATCGAATCGCCGCGGTAGATCGCGAAGGCAATAATCGTCGCCACCAGAACCACCGCGAGGATGATCAGGTAATTGCCGATCTTGAGCACCGCGCGTTGAAAGTGGCTGACGGATTGCGCCCCCTGCACCAGTTCCGCCGTCTTGCCGAAATAGGTGTTCGTGCCCGTGGCATAGACGAGTGCGCCGATTTCGCCCTGACGGACGATCGAACCGGAAAACACTGCCTCGCCGGATTTGCGCGTGGCAGGCAGCGACTCTCCCGTCAGCGCGGACTGATCCACCTCGACCGGGTCGCCCTCCAGCAAGCGCGCATCCGCCGGCACGATATCGCCCATTCGGACGCGGATGACGTCGCCCGGCACCAACTCGCGCGCCGCCGGGTTGACCCACTTCCCATCGCGTTTCACCCGGGCCTTGATCGCCAGCGTGGCCTTCAAGGCGGCGATGGCGTTGCCCGCCTGGTGTTCTTCCCAAAATCCGACCACGGCGTTGGCCAGAAGCAGAACGAGGATGATGCCAAAGTCCGGCCAATGCCGGGCGACCGCCGACAGGATCACCGCCGCCTCGATCATCCAGGGGATCGGCCCCCAGAAATAGCTGAGGAATTTGAGGAGCTCGTTGGTCTTCTTTTCTACAATCTCGTTCGGTCCGTATAGAGCCAGCCGTTTCTGCGCCTCGGCCTCAGTGAGGCCGTCCGCGGACGACCCCAGTTTCTTCTCCACCTCCGCGAGAGGCAGCGATTTCAGATCGTCCTTCGCATCGGTCTTCGATCCCGGCTTGGGCGTGGCTTTGGCTTCAGACTTCGGTTCGGCCTTGGCTTCAGGCTTGGGCTCGGCTTTGGCTTCAGACTTAAAGTCGGGGGCCTTGGGCTGATCGGCATTGGGTTCCATGATGGGTATTCCTTCTGTCTTTGCCATGCCTCAGCTATGCTTCAGGCTTCGCGCATTACGGGATACTTGTTGTCCCGCCCATGTCTTTTCCATCGCGGCATTGTATTCGCCACGGCACGCCGCCCGGTTGCGGCCGGCTCGCTGATACGGCGTTCGCCGTGCGGCCAACGCCGTGACTCCCGCCACGGCCTCGCCGCGCCGTAGCAACGCCCTGGATAAGTTTACGGGCCCCGGCCAGCTCGGTCGGGCAAGATTCGTCGACAACTTCATCCTGGCCTCCAGGATGATGCGTCAGGCCGGGCTTAGCGACCAACGCTCGGTTAGGGCAGATTGCCCGATCGGACATCGCCATAATAGCTATGGAAATGTTTCTCATAGGCTCGATCGACCGTTGTGGATGCATCGTATGCCGGGCTGTCTTTGACCTTTTGACGATTGACGTTGAGGTTCACCAGCTTATCCGTCCAATCGATCTCTCGTGCCGACCGTGGCGAGATCAGGACCTTCTTCCCGGGCCACCAGTTCTTCGTATCGACGACGAGGTAATGGATGCTCCAATCGGCATCCTCCACGAGGAAGTCCTCGACGTGACCGATCTCGCCGTCGCTGGCATGGATATGGTACCCGGTGACCGCTTCGATGCTGCGGAGATGCGGATCGTCGTTGTCTCGCCGAGCATCGGCAATATGCTGCCTCGCGCCGCCTGGATTCCAAGTACTGGATCCCGGGTAAGGTGACGCCGCCATGGCACGGCCCGTGCCGCCCATAAAGCCGTAGCCGCCCATGTAAAAGCCGGTGCCCCAATACGGACTCCAGCCGTAGTAATCGTAAATGTTGGTCTCCATCTGTCGCGACACAGGCCGATCGGTGTCGATATCCGGGCTGTCCTTGACCTGCTGCTTGGTCAATCTAACCGAGAATTCGCGTCCCGTTTGGATCGGGGTGCCCCAAGACGGAGGGGGGCAGAAGGACCTTGCGACCGGAGAGCCATTTGCCGGTATCGACGACCAACCAGCGAACCAACCAGCTGGCATCGTCAAATAGAAAGTCGCTCACGGTGCCAAGTCCGGCCATCACTTGCCGCAATGGCGTAGCCTTTGATCGCTGATGCATTCCACAACATTGCGCGCTCCTCTTAGGCTGGCGTGTCCCGCCAATCGCGGGCACTTGAAAATGGGAACAACCGTTGAATTAGTCGTTGCCTCTGTTCGCGAGGTGCGCCTTCCAGTAGGCATCCACCTTCTGACTCTCCTGATCGAACTGGCCGGGGGTTGTGAATTGGTCATGTTTCACCTGCGGGGCGGCGTCCAAGGCGGCCTTGGTAGTGTCGAGCACGAGCAGGTTGACGTTCGGGGCTACCTTGAAGTCCTCCCAGGGGACCGGGACGTATTTTTCATCGATCCCGAAAATCCCGCCCCGGCCGATCACCAGATAGGCGATCTTGCCGGTCTTCGGACCCATCACGAGGTCATCGACGCTGCCGAGAGCCTCGTTCTGCGCGTTGCGCACGTCGGTGCCGAGCAACTCGTCGGACCGGAATGAGGTATTCTTGCTTGTAACCGGCTGCGCGGCGGCGACCTGTTGCTGCCGCCAGGCCGCCTCGTCCACCATCGGCAATCGCCCATTGTGCATATCAGCCATATAGAGTTTGTAGATATCGCGGGTCGTGGCGAGCAGGTCCTCACACGGCTGCTGTTGGCCGTGTCGGGCGAGAATGTTGGCGGAGGCAACGAGGATCCGCACCTCGTAGCCCGGCCGCGCGTTCTGGTAACCGTTCGCGGTCGTCGCTGGGTAGCCGTCCATGGGATAGCCGTACCCGAAGCCGCCAATGGGATAGCCGTAGCCATAGCCGGATCCGCCCAGCCAGTAGCCGTCCTTCTCCATCTGACTGTCGAACGCGCGCAGATCACTCAGACACTTCTCCGCGGGCTTAGCGGCGGAGACGTTCTTCTCACTGGGAGACGGAGGGCCCACCGTGCCGGTTACCGGAGGTTCAGCCGCAAGCAGCGGGGTGGCGAGACCAAGACAGAAGCATGCGGCCACGGAGCTGGCGAGAGCCGAGCGTTTCAAGCGCTTCATGTGGTCTGTCTCCTTCTTGCCGTTTTGACCCGACATCAACCTGGGTTGCCGTTGCACGGCAAATGAGTTTGATCGTAGTCGTCGCTCGATCGCGTCGGCAAACTCGGAAACTACGCAGATCGGTGCGCAAGAAATCACCTTTGGCCGATGAACGGGTTTAGCTTCGGCGGCGTGCTCCGTCAGTTGCGGAAGAGTGGCCTTCGTCCCGGCGCCGCGCGCTGACCCGGCCGAGCCGCCGCACTGGCTTGGCTCTGCTGTGCTTGCTGATCCACCTGCTCTGGCTGTGCCTGCTCGGATCGGTCGTTCACATCCGGCTGCATCTTGTCGTCGGTCATGGCATCTCCTGTTGCCCCAGGCCACTTGATCGTCACCGGCCGGAGCTCGGTGATGGCATCTTCGGTGAGACTGTGTCGGAAGCCGGCGCATGAGCGTTGTCAACCTGCGCCGGCGGTTGACGGCTTGCGATGATGCATTGGGCGCCCAACACGAAGGCCATAAAGATCGCGTATATGACGGCCCGAATGACGGCCCGGGGACTGGCCTCCGCACCGACGCCGAACAACGTTTCGCGCGACGGGATATTGGAACCAACCCGGGCTCGGCGCGGCAGGAGCGCGATCAAGCGAACAGCAATCGTTCCGGGGTCTCGATGCGCCGATGGCCCGTCAGGTAGGGCCGCAATGAACGAGGCCAATCTCTGAGCTGCAGTTTTCCGCGGCAACCCGGCCAATTTGGCAGCCTCCTGCCAAGGGTCGACGTCCAGTCGCGCCAGTGCCGAAAGGACGCTGAGCAGCATTCCATTTCTGTCCTCGCCGATCGACGCGAATAGAAAATCGTCGAACTCGGATCCAAGGTGAGAAACCGAAGCAGCTCGCGTCATGTCAACCACCCATTCCGTCGCCTCTATCGAACACACGGAACCGACAATGAGGCATGGGGCCGCATCATCAAACCATATTGCATGGCGGCGTGCCGCGGTAGGCTCGGAAACTACCTAGATCGCCCCCTTCAGCACGGACGCGACGGAATGGGCGTCCCCTGCACCGCGCTTGGCGTGAGCGAGTCGGGAGTAGGTGGTGTTCGCCGTCGAATACTCGACCCGTTCGGCACCGGCCACCGTCTATGCGCTGTTCGGCCTGAAGCACGACGGGGAACGGGCTAGGTGTTTTCCGACCCTATCTTCGCAGGATCGCACCCGGGTATGGTCACAATAGTTGGATGACGGGCCCGGACAGCGAACCCAGGAAGCGGAGCTCCTTGGGCTACCTCGTTCGTGTCCGACCCGAAGCGCGCGACGCAAAGGCCCATGCCAGGCATCGCCTCGTCATGAAGGAGGACACATGGAAAAAATTGACACAGTCATCGCCGTCTTCGCCGACCACGAGGCCGCGGAAGCAGCCGTGAAAAAGCTGACCGCTTCCGGCTTCGCGATGAAGAATCTTAGCGTCGTCGGCAAGGGATACCATACTGACGAAAAGGTCGTCGGCTTCTACAATATGGGGGATCGGGTCAAGTTTTGGGGCAAGCGCGGCGCCTTCTGGGGCGGTCTCTGGGGCTTGTTCTTTGGCGGGCTGTTCATGACCATTCCTGTCGTGGGGCATGTCATCGTGCTCGGATATCTGGCGGCCGTAGCAATCTCCGCCGTCGAGAGCGCGGTCGTGGTTGGGGGGCTGAGTGCGCTTGGTGCAGCGCTTTACAGCATTGGCGTGCCGAAGGACAGCGTGCTCCAATACGAGACCGCCATCAAGGCGGATGGCTTTCTGGTGATGGCGCACGGCAGGGCAGAAGAGGTAGCTCGCGCCAAGGCGATCCTCGGCACGGCCAACCCCTCACGCCTTGATGTGCATGCTGGCGTGAAATCGCCGTAGCCGCTGGATCATCTCGTCCGTGGGGGTAGCTGAATGGTGCAGCCAAGATGGTCTCGAGATGGATCGGCGCGTGACGCAAATGAGATTGTCGTGAGGATTCTCACCGCCTCGATCGCAATCGGACTCAATCGCAATCGGACCACACATGCTGATCAGCGCACTATCCGTCGCTGCCGGTCGGCCGACTCTCGCGCCCCGTCACGCGTCCCCGTCCGATTGGCCGCCGATGTCCGTCCGACAGCCGACGCACACTCCGAAGGCCCAGGACGAAATGCAGGAATGGCAGCGCTAGTTGCATGACTGCAGTGAGAAAGCATAGGCCAAGAGATAAAGAGGCAGACAACGCCGCCGAGAATGATCTGAACAGGGCCTCGACCAGCGAGGTTGCGTCACGCAAGTTGCAGACCGTCGATGCCGCCCTCATCGGCGCCATCATTCTTCTCGCTCTCTACCGAGCCTTCTTCCGCTGCCGAACTATGATTTCGATGGGCCGGTTCTGCCGTGGTGACGAGTCCGCCCCGTGCTCCTGTCCGGTTGCGATTTTGTCGCGCGCTTGATCCATCTCAATGCCCGGCCTGCGCTGCCGCCCGAGACTGCACCGAACTTCCGTGCATGCGGGGAGATTGAAAATGAGGAAGCCCAGCGCACTACCGGGATTGATCTTTGTTGTCATTGTTGGCATTGGCTTGGGGTTTGCATACCTTGCATATGCGAATTCGGCTTACGGCGAAAGCGTGTCGATTGCGGTCAGCGCCTTCGTCATTGCCATCGTTGCTTCTTACTCGATCAAGATTGCCGATCAGTGGGACAGGGCGGTGGTCTTGCGACTGGGACGCTTCCGCTCTCTGGAAGGGCCGGGATTATTTTTCATTATCCCGATCATCGAAACGGTGCCCTATTGGATCGACACTCGCGTGATCACCGGTTCCTTCAAGGCCGAAAAGACACTCACCAAGGATACGGTGCCGGTGGATGTCGATGCGGTGTTGTTTTGGAAAGTCGTGGACCCAAAAAGAGCGGCGCTCGACGTTGCCGACTATCGGAGCGCCATCAGCTGGGCCTCTCAAACGGCGCTGCGTGACGTGATCGGCAAGACCATGCTTTCGGACATGCTCGAAGGAAGGGAAAAAATCAGCAACGAGCTTCAGAAGATCATCGATTTACGCACCGAGCCATGGGGCATCAATGTCATCTCGGTAGAGGTCAAGGATGTTCTTATTCCAGCGGCCCTCCAGGATGCGATGTCGATGCAGGCCCAAGCGGAGAGAGAACGTCAGGCCCGCGTGATTCTCGGGGATTCGGAGAGACAGGTGGCGGAGAAATTCGGGGAAGCGGCGAAGACCTACATCAACAATCCCGTTGCGTTGCATCTCAGGGCAATGAACATGCTTTATGAGGGTTTGAAGCAGAATTCCACGATTGTCATCGTACCGAGCTCGGCCGTGGAAACGATGCAACTCGGCAGCGTGGCCGGACTAACGGCGCTCACGATGGGATTGGGTCAAGAACGCGCAAACCGAGGGAAGGAAGCCCCGCAGCCGGGTCCGTGGTCTGAACCTGCGAAAGCCGTGGCTGGACAATAGGGAAATACGCATAGGCAATCGGAGGATGACCATGGCACGCATCGCGCTCGTCACCATCCGGGAGCTTGGGCTGCCGGAGGATATCGTCAACGTCGAGGGCGGTGCGATTGCGCATGGCCACCCGATCGGCGCGACCGGCGCGGTGCTTACGACGCGGCTTCTTCATGCCATGCGCCGCGATGGCCTTCGGCGGGGGCTGGTTACGCTCTACATCGGTGGTGGTCAGGGCGAGGCGCTCGCGATCGAGGCTGTGCACTGACGCGCAAAAATGCCGACTAAACCAAGGAGGACATGACGTATGCTTAATGTGACGAAAGACGATGCCCTCAAAAACCGCAGGCGTGGAATACGCCTGAACGAGCTTTCAAGACAGGCATGGAGCATTGAATGCTTGCTGGGATGGTGGGGCCGCGATTGCCAGCGGCAACGGCATGATCGACATTCAGATGAAGCGGCTCCAGCAATTTGCGGCGGACCTGCAGAAGACATGCAGCGACGCCTACAGCGGCGAGATGGAGGCTTTGTTCAGCAGCAACGATCGGCTCGCACGCTCGTTTCAGGACCTGTTCCAGCAGCCGGCAGCCGCAAGAGGTGATGGCCGCAAATCGGACATCTTGGCGACCCTTCTCGAGGGCGCGTCGCTGCATGCGAAGCGATGGGCCGAGTTGACGCAGAAGCTGCAGGAATGCTGTGCCGCAATGGCGCGCGATGCGGCCGAGGATCTTCGCCAACAAGTTCAGGAGACAGGCTTCTGCGACGGGAGTCGGCGAGAGCCGGAACGACCCGCCGTCAAGCGGGCACGCAAGCAGTCGGCGCACGCATAAACTGCAGGCGGCGTCCGGAGAAGGAGAAGGTTCGATGATATTCTTGTATTTGGCGTTCCTAGTTTCCGCGATGGCCTTCTTGGCGGCGCTCACGGCTTTGAACATCGCTGCCGCCAACGCCGCAGCCGTCGCCAGTTCGAAACGACCGGAGGTTATTCCGTCATGAAGACAGGAACCATCAAGGCACCGCCGCCCGCTATAACGGTCCGCCGCGCGGTGGTGCCAACATCGGGGCAAGCATCGCCGGAGGCGCAATCGAATAAATCGGCTGAAACTGCGGGATGGCCACTGTCCTGGTGGACCCAAGCGACGACCGATCTGCTGCGGAGCTGGGGACAGTTTTCACAGCTCGGTCTGCAGCCCACCGCCGGCCAGCGATCCGTGACGGCGACGAAGCCTGCGACGCAGGTGCCCGTCGCGCGCGCCGAGGTCGATCCGCCGACCAGCGGCGACCGGCTGTTTCATGCCACCATGGGCCGGTTCACGGCCGGCGTCTCGCCGGCCAGCCTCGGCCTCGCTTACGCCGACTGGGCGTTCCATCTCGCGGTGTCGCCCGGCAAATGGCAGCTGCTGGTGGAGAAGGCCGTGCGCAAGGCGGTTCGTCTGACGACCTACGCGGCGCAGGCCTGCAGCGACCCCGACTGTCCGCGCTGCATCGAACCGCTGCCGCAGGATCACCGCTTCCGCGACCGAGGCGTGGCAGCGCTGGCCGTTCAACTTGATCCACCAGGCATTCCTCTTGAATCAACAATGGTGGCACAACGCGACGACCGGCATCGGCGGTGTGTCGGCCCACCACGAGCAAGTCGTCTCCTTCGTCACGAGACAGCTGCTCGACGCCGTCTCGCCGGTCAATTTCATCGCGACAAATCCCGAAGTTCTCGAGACGACCATCCGCGAAGGCGGGCAGAACCTCGTCCACGGCGCCATGAATCTTTTCGCGGATTGGGAGCGCGCGGCGGGCGGCAAGCCGCCGCTTGGAGCCGAGGCGTTCCAGCCGGGCCAGAGCGTTGCCGTAACAAAGGGCCAGGTGGTCTACCGCAACCGGCTGATCGAGTTGATCCAGTATGCGCCGACGACCGACGAGGTCTATGGCGAGCCGGTGCTGATCGTGCCGGCATGGATCATGAAGTACTACATCCTCGATCTCTCGCCCGCCAATTCGCTGGTGAACTACCTGGTTGGGCGCGGCCACACGGTGTTCATGATCTCCTGGCACAATCCGACAGCCGAAGATCGCGAGCTCGGCATGGATGATTATCTGCGTCTCGGCGTTCTGGACGCGCTGAAGGCGGTGCAGACGATCGTGCCGGGACTGCAAGGTGAACGCGCTCGGCTACTGTCTGGGCGGCACGCTGCTGTCGATCGCTGCGGCTTTCCTGGCGCGGCAGGGTGATGCTGCGCTCAATTCGGTGACGCTCCTGGCCGCGCAGACCGACTTCACCGAGGCGGGCGAGCTGATGCTGTTCATCGACGACAGCCAACTCAACTATCTCGAAGACATCATGTGGGACCAGGGCTATCTCGATGCCAAGCAGATGGCCGGTGTGTTCCAGATCCTGCAATCCAACGACCTTATCTGGTCGCGCATGGTGCAGGAATATCCTGATGGGCCGGCACGCGCTCATGATCGACATGGACCTCATGGCGTGGAACGCCGATACAACGCGCATGCCCTACCGCATGCATAGCGAGTATCTGCGCCGCCTCTTCCTCAACAACGAGCTGTTCGAAGGGCGGTATCAGGTGGACGGCCGAGCCGGTCGTGCTGAGCGACATCCGCGCACCGATATTTGCGGTAACGACGGAAGCGGACCACGTCGCACCATGGCGCTCGGTCTACAAGATCAACCTCGTGAGCGACACGGACGTCACCTTCGTCCTGACCAGCGGCGGCCACAATGCGGGCATTATCAGCGAGCCTGGTCACAGGCACCGGCACTTCCGGGTCTCTCACCGTTTGCCAGGCGAGAGGTATGTCGATCCTGACACCTGGTATCTGAGCAATCCCAGTACCGAGGGTTCGTGGTGGCCGGTCTGGGCCGAATGGCTGGAGCGCAAATCCGCCGGGCGTGCCGCGCCGCCCCCGCTCGGGGCGCCCGATAAGGGCTATCCGCCGCTCGGCGCGGCGCCAGGGCAGTACGTTTTCGAACGCTAAGCGAGACTCGCACGAGGTGCGACAGCCATCCTTCGAGCTCCGGCGTTCGAGGCTGTCGGTACGAGCGCCAACCGGGCGACGGGTCAATATCAGATTGAAGGAGAGTGATCATGACACGCTGAACGGCAAAAAGGGACTTATTATCGGCATCGCCAACGAGCACAGCCTTGCCTATGGCTGCGCCCGGCACTTCCGCGCCGCGGGCGCCGAACTCGCGATCACCT
This sequence comes from uncultured Alphaproteobacteria bacterium, assembly GCA_963789275.1. GTDB lineage: Bacteria > Pseudomonadota > Alphaproteobacteria > ATCC43930 > CGMCC-115725 > DAHUYF01. The sequence goes on along the minus strand of CAWBKF010000029.1, from coordinate 20,865 downwards.
ATCTCAACGCCAAGGCGGAGCCCTATGTGCGTCCGCTGGCAACGGCGCTTCAGAGCGATATCTTCATGCCGTGTGACGTGATGGTGCCGGGCCAGCTCGAGGCCGTGTACGCGCGTATCGCGAAGGATTGGGGCCGTCTCGATTTTGTGCAGCACTCGATCGCTTATGCTCGCAAGGAAGATCTGCACGGGCGCATCACCGACTGCTCGGCGCGAAGGATTCGCCGTTGCCATGGAGGTGTCCGTGCAATCCTTCCTGAGGATGGCAAAGCTCAGTGAACCGCTGATGACGGGAGGCGGGTGCTTGCTGGCGATGAGCTATTACGGCGCCGAAAAAGCGATCGCGCATTACAACGTCATGGGCCCGGTCAAGGCAGCGTTGGAGGCCGCGGTTCGCTACATGGCCCTCGAACTCGGGCTGGCGGGGATCCGCGTCAATGCGCTGTCGCCCGGTCCGGTGAAAACGCGCGCCGCCTCCGGCATCGAGCATTTCGACGAGCTGTTGGAGCGGGCGGTCCGCGAAGCACCGGAACACAGGCTGGTGACGCTCGATGACGTTGGCGCCTATGCCGCGTTCCTGGTCAGCGATGCCGCCAAGGCGATTACCGGAACCATCGCTTATGTCGATGCTGGCTATCACGTCGTGGGTTGAAGCGGGAGACGGTGATGTCCTTGATCGAGAACCGCACCTTCGACGAGATCCAGATCGGCGAGTCGGCGAGCCTGTCGCGCACGTTGACCCACAAGGACATCGAGCTGTTCGCCATCATGTCAGGTGACGTGAACCCGGCCCACGTGGACGAAGAGTTCGCCCGCAGCGACATGTTCCACAAGATCATCGCTCAGGGCATGTGGGGCGCGGCGCTGATCTCGACGGTCCTCGGCACCGAGCTACCGGGACCGGGCACCATCTATCTCGGGCAAACGCTCAGGTTCCGTCATCCGATAGCGCTTGGCGATACGGTCGTGGTGTCGGTGAAGGTCCGCGACAAGGATCGAGGACAAGCATCGCCTGCACTTGGACTGCCAGGCGGTCAATCAAGCTGGCGAGGTGGTCATCGACGGCACCGCCGAGGTAATCGCGCCCACAGAGAAGATCTCCCGGCCCCGCGTCGTTCTCCCCGAGGTCGAACTACGCGAGAAGGGCCGCCGCTACCGCCAGCTCATCGAGATGACCCGCGGCATGGAGCCGATCCGCACCGCCGTCGTGCATCCGGTTGACACGGTTTCGCTGCATCGGCGCCATCGAGGCCGGCCGCGAGAAGCTGATCGTCCCGGTCCTGGTCGGGCCGGAAGACCAGATCCGCGCCGCCGCCGCAGCCGGCCAAGCTCGACCTGAGCGCCTATGAGATCGTGCCGACGGAGCACAGCGAGGCGGCCGCCGCGCAAGCCGTGGCGATGGCGCGGACCGGCAAGGTCGAGGCGCTGATGAAGGGCGCGCTCCATACCGACGAGCTCATGCGCGCGGTGGTCGATGCCGAGCGCGGCCTTCGCACGCACCGGCGCATCAGCCACGTCTTTGCGATCGACGCGCCTGGCTATCCGCGGCCGCTCTTCATCACCGACGCGGCGATCAACATCTATCCCACGCTCGAGGACAAGCGCGACATCGTGCAGAACGCGATCGATCTGGCGCATGCGCTCGGCATCGCGGCGCCAAGGGTCGCGATCCTGTCGGCGGTCGAGACGGTCACCGAGAAGATCAAGTCCACGCTCGACGCCGCCGCGCTGTGCAAGATGGCCGATCGCGGGCAGATCACAGGCGGCATCCTCGATGGCCCGCTGGCCTTCGACAACGCGGTCTCCGAGGAGGCGGCCAAGACGAAGGGGATCGTCTCGCCGGTCGCCGGCTGTGCCGACATCTTCGTGGTGCCCGATATCGAGGCCGGAAACATGCTGGCGAAACAGCTCGAATATCTGGCCGAGGCCGAAACCGCCGGCATCGTGCTCGGCGCACGCGTGCCGATCATTCTCACGAGCCGCGCCGACAAGACGCTTTCGCGGCTCGGCTCCTGCGCGATCGCGCTGCTGCTGGCGCGCCACAAGGCGGAGCTGAAGCCGTGAGTGACGCCATCCTCGTCCTGAACGCCGGATCGTCGAGCATCAAGTTCTCGGTCTTCCCGGGTCATGCGCGACCGAGCCGGCAGGACCTCATCTGTGATGGCGAGTGCGAGGGCATCGGGCACCGCGTGCATTTCACGGCGAAGGACCGCGCCGGAGCGTCGCTGGTCGACGAGCATCTGGCGGAAGGGACCACCCATGAGGATGCGCTCGCCGCGCTTCTGCGCTGGCTGGAAGGCCACTTTCAGGACCATCGACTGGTCGCGGCGGGACATCGGGTGGTGCATGGCGGATCACGCTATACCGCGCCCGTTCGTATCGACGCCTCGGTGATCGCCGAGCTGCGCCGCCTCATTCCGCTGGCACCGCTCCATGAACCCCATCACCTCGCCGCCATCGCCGCCCTCTCCAAGCTTCACCCCGCATTGCCGCAGATCGCATGCTTCGACACCGCCTTCCATCATACTGAGCCTGAGGTCGCCACCGCCTTCGCGCTGCCGCGCCGGCTCGCCGCCGAGGGTATCCGGCGCTACGGGTTTCATGGCCTTTCCTATGAATACATCGCCAGCATCCTGCCGGACATCATTGGTCCGGCGGCCGCCGATGGTCGCGTGGTCGTCGCCCATCTCGGCAGCGGCGCCAGCATGTGCGCGATGCATCGGCGCAAGAGCGTGGCAACGACCATGGGCTTCACCGCGCTCGATGGTCTGCCGATGAGCCGCCGCTGCGGCAACCTCGATCCGGGCGTCGTTCTCTACCTGATACAGGAGAAGGGCATGACGGCCGCCGAGGTCAGCGATCTTCTCTATCACTACTCCGGGCTCTTCGGTGTCTCCGGCATCAGCGACGACATGCGGACCCTGCTGGCCAGCGATCGATCCCTCAGCGAAGGAGGCGGTCGCCCTCTTCGTCTACCGCATCGGGCGCGAGTTGGGCTCGCTGGCCGCGGCTCTCGGCGGGCTGGACGCGCTGGTATTCACCGCAGGGATCGGCGAGCACGCGGCCGAGATTCGGCGCCGGGTTTGCGAGGACGCGGCCTGGCTCGGCGTGGACCTCGACGAAGGCGCGAACGCGACCGGCGGTCCGCAGATCACGCGCGCGGGCAGCCGGGTGTCGGCCTGGGTCATTCCGACAGATGAAGATCTGATGATCGCTCGTCATGCTTGGACGGTTTTGAACCCACAGGCAGCCGACATTTGACGGAGACGGAGTACACAAAATCGCGGAGAAGTGACATGGACGAGGCAGGCTTGCATCGAGGGCTGGAAATGAAACTGACGGCTTTGGCAACACGTATCGCCAAGCTTAGACAGAAGATGAGTTAAGCAAAGGGAATTGAGAAGATCGAGGAATTCGGCCAGATCGAGGAATTTGAACGACGCTACAAGGTGCTCGCGGACCAGCTACGCAAGCTCAATGGTGAGGGGCCGGGCTTTCGGCCAGGCATAAAGGCGGAAATCGAAAAGGTGGCCGACGACCTGACGGGCACGGTTGCGGATTTCGTGACGTGGGTCGATTCTGGCTACCAGCCCGATCAGCGCCCGAAGCGGCTGCAGAAGTCCTAGCTGCACTCCTAATCCTTGTGACACCTTTGCGGCGTTTCGATGGACAATGGCAGAAGCATCTGACGTCATCTCGTCTCTGATTTTCGTCTACAAACGCGGATTGGAGCTTGATCGGCAGCCTCCGGTACGCCAGCGACAAGCTCCGCGGCGTCTCCGATTGTTAAGGGTTCTCGGACGCCTGCCGCTGATGAATGGCGCTGCTTGCTCGGGCGGCAGGCGTCCGAGAAGCCTCAGGGAAGGAAACCGCGCGCCCGGAAGAGGATGGCGGTGCCGCTGGCGCTATGGGGATTTGACGGCCGCGAGTGCGGCGTTGAGGGACATGCGAAGCGATTGGCGGCAGCGGGCGACGGTGGCTGGACGCGCGATAGCACCAAGTTGGCGCTTGCCGGCCGCAGCGAAGGGAGAAGATCGCTTGGATTCCCTGAGCTCGCGGCGAGCGCCATCGTCGCCGATCAAGGCGGAGCAGCGAGCATAAGCGTGCGCGGGTCGTGATCGCTGGACTGGGGTCATGACGTGTCGATCCGGCTCAGCACCGTCGGCACGCAGCCGCGCCCGAAGGTCTCGATGACGATCATGCGGCCGCCGCAGCAGGGGCATAGATAGGAGGACCGCGGCGGCTCGTCGGTGTCGGCGTCATCGGATTGACGCTGTGCTGCGTGGACGCGGAGCAGGCCGCGGATGCGAGCGATGTTGTCGGCGCGGCTCGTGTTGCCGAATAGGCCGTAGTGACGGATGCGGTGGAAGCCTTTGGGCAGGACATGGATGAGGAAGCGGCGGATGAACTCGGGCACGGCGAGCGTCATCGTCCTGTAGCGCTCGCGGCCCTTGGCGCGATAGTCCTTCCACTTGAAGGTCACGGTCTCGGCGTCGCAGGCGATGAGCCGGCTGTTGGCGATAGCGACGCGATGGGTGTAGCGCGCGAGATAAGCGAGCACCTGTTCGGGTCCGCCGAAGGAGCGCTTGCTGTAGACGACCCACTCGGCCTTGCGCAGGGGCGCCAGATATGAGGCGAAGGCTGCGCGATCGGCGAGGGCAGCATGATCGCCGAAGAACTCCAGCCGGCCGGCTTGGTGAGCGGCGGCCAGCATCTCCAGGAACAACCGCCGGAACAGCCGCGAGAGCACCCGGACAGGGAGGAAGAAGCCCGGCCGGCAGGCTATCCAGCGCTCGCCGTCCAGCGAGATCCCGCCGCCAGGGACGATCACGTGCACGTGCGGATGATGCGTCAGCGCCGAGCCCCAGGTGTGGAGCACGGCGGTGAGACCGATCCTGGCGCCCAGGTGCTTGGGGTCGGCGGCGATGGTGATCAGCGTCTCGGCCGAGGCTTTGAACAGGAGATCGTAGATCGCCGCCTTGTTCTGATAGGCGATGTCGGCAATCGGCCCCGGCAGAGTGAAGACCACGTGATAGTACGGCACCGGCAGGAGTTCGGCCTCGCGTTCGGCAAGCCATTGCTTTGCCGCCGCCGCTTGGCACTTGGGGCAGTGCCGGTTGCGGCAGGAGTTATAGGCGATCTGGGTGTGGGCGCAGGCTTCGCAGCGTGCCACATGGCCGCCGAGAGCCGCCATGCGGCAGTTCTCGATGGCCGACATCACCTTGAGCTGGCCGAGGCTCACATGGCCGGCGTTAGCTTGGCGCCATGCGGCCCCGTGGTCGCGGAAGATATCCGCGACCTCTAGCGCCGGACGGGGCAAGCCCGCCGCTCAGGCGGGCGGCCGGGCGAGCTGGTCGAGCGGGCTCTTGACCTCGCGGATCGTCCGGGTGGCGACCTGGGAGTAGAGCGCGGTGGTGTCGAGCTTCTTGTGACCGAGCAGGACCTGGATGACGCGGATGTCGACCTTCTGCTCGAGCAGATGGGTGGCGAAGCTGTGCCGGAGGGTGTGCAGGGAGACGCGCTTGTCGATCCCGGCCGCCACCGCCGCCGCATGACAGGCGCGGTTGAGCTGACGGGTGGTGAGCGGCTGCACCGGGTCGCGGCCCGGGAACAGCCACCCCTGTGGCCGCTTTGCCTTCCAATAAGCGCGTAGCAGCTCGAGCAGAGAGGGCGACAACATCACGTAGCGGTCCTTCCGGCCCTTGCCTTGCTCGACCCGAATGACCATGCGCGTGCTGTCGATGTCGGAGACCTTGAGCGAGACCACCTCGGCGGCGCGCAGGCCCGCGCCATAGGCGACGCTCAGTGCCGCGCGATACTTGAGGCCCGGGGCGGCTTCCAGAAAGCGCGCCACCTCCTCCGGGCTCAAAACCACCGGCAGCTTGCGTGGCTCGCGTACGAACGGTAGCCGCTCGGTGACGTCTTGGCGCCCCAGCGTCACGCTGAAGAAGAAGCGCAGCGCGCTCACCGCCGCGTTCAACCTCGGTGTCGTGATGCCGGTGGATGCCAGATGCAGGTGATAGCGCCGCAGGTCCTCCGCACTCGCCTGATCCGGGGAGCGGCCGAAGAAAGCGGTGAAGTTCTTGACGGCGCGGATGTATGCTTCCTGCGTCTTCGGCGCCAATCTGCGGCTCGTCATATCCTCGATCATGCGCCGGCGTAACGCGCTGACGGGTGCGTCGGTCATGGGGGTGCTCCTGTCTGGAGGTTGAGGCTGGACACCCACATCCTCCGACAGGACGCTCCCCGCCGTTACTGTGCTGACGACCTTCTCAGCACGCGCCTGCGCGAAGCGCTCTACCGCGTGAGCGGTTTAGTTCAATGCGCCTTGTGCGACATCACACACAATACGGTCATCGAAAAAGAAGATTGGAAATCACGGAAGGCAGACATCGCGAGTGTTCCACTTTTCACCCAAGAATGTACATCCACCGTCTCATGAAGAATCATGCGGAGATTTCCGCTCCCGACCGGCGCCTCAGGGCGGATTGGTCTTGGGATCGGGCATAGGACAGGGCTGCTTCTGGCTGTCGAGAAATTCGATCACGGAGGTCTCGGCCGAAAGGAAGACGCCCGACACCAGCCCTATGCCCCGTTCCCGCCAATAGTCCAGGTATGCCTTGGGCAGCTCGTCACCGACAGATCGAGAGCAGATGCCGTCGTCCTGGTTGAGGTTCCAGTTGTTAAATATCTGGTCGATGTCGTCGGCGCAGCGCAGGCGGCGTTCTTCCGATGCATCGCCATGTCCGCTCTCGGCCGCGGCGCAATCCTTCTAGAGGCCGCGCGCCGTCCTGTAGACATAGGCGGCCGAAGGCGTGACGGACAATGTCAGGAGCACGGCGACGATGATGAAGCGGCGGACGAAATTCATGCTCACGACGTCTCTTCCAAGGAACGGGCGTGCCGCGTGGCGACGGCGCGCGTTTGCGACATTAAGCTGTCCACGCGTGGCTTTGCAGGTCCGGGCGATGTGCAGCGGCTTATCGCTTCCATGGAATGGAGAGACGCAGGATGTCGGTGGAGGCAACAGGTGATGTCGGTCCGAACCGCGAGCTCTTGGACATGACCCGGCGGTTCTAGGTCGGGCTGGTTCTTCCCTTGCCGGTCTTCGTTCTGGAAATGGGGGACCACATCCCCGCTCTTGCATGATCTCCTTCCGCCGCGCATCTCCACTTGGATTCACTAGCAACCCGCCTTCAGATCGATGATTTCGGTACGGGCAGAATTGCCGGCCTGTTTCTCCTTGAGGCAGTCGGCGGCGGGCTCCTCGGATTGGGGCTCGGCTATCTCGCGTTCCGGCTGATTTGCCGAGTCGACGACTACAATGTCGAGCTGATTATCTCGCTGGCGCTCGCGTCTGGCACCTATAGCGTGGCAGGGATGCTCGAAGTCTCGGGACCTATCGCCGTCGTCGTTGCCGGCATTCTGATCGGCAATCACAGTACGGATCTCGCGATCAGCGAGACGACCCGGCAGCATCTGATGACCTTCTGGCGCCTTGTCGAGGAAATCCTGAATGCCCTGCTGTTCCTGATGATAGGGCTCGAAATCGCGGCGATCGACCTTGACCGCCGGAACATCGTCGCCATGGCGGCCATGATCCCCACGGTGCTCGTTATCCGCTGGTTCAGCGTCGCCGCTTCGGCACTGCCTCTCAACCTGCGTCTTCCGGACAAGTTTGGATCCTTCCTGGTCCTCACCTGGGGCGGCTTGCGCGGCGGGCTGTCCGTGGCCATGGCCCTGTCTCTACCGGAAGGCCCAAGCAAGGCTTCGATCCTCACCATCGCCTATGGAATCGTCGTCTTTTCGATCGTGGTCCAGGGGCTGACCCTCGAACCAATTGCGCGGCGTGCCTTATCAGGACGCGCCGACGGGTAACGGGGGCCGACATTTTCGTCTTTACGCGAAACGATCTATTGGAAAGCCGTTATGACCACGAACCCTGAAGAGAAGCCGCGGCTGCATTCGCGGGTATTGCCCGGGCCTCAGCGTCTGAAGGAGGTTGAAAGCCGCAGGCTCAGCCTGCTTTATCTTTCGATCCTCGCGCTGGTGCTCGGGATCGTGACCGGACTGGTCGTCGTCCTCTTCCGCGACCTGATCAGCCTGCTCCACAATGTCTTTTTTGCCGGGCGCTTCGCGTTATCCTATGACGCCAACGTCTTCACGCCGCCGAGCCGATAGGGCATCCTGGTGCCGGTAATCGGCGCGCGGTTATGGTCACGTTCTTTGTCAGCAACTTCGCCCTTGAAGCTAAGGGTCACGGCGTTCCCAAGGTGATGGACGCCATCTACTACCGCGAGGGCGTGATCCGGCCGGTCGTTGCTTTGGTGAAGTCCCTCGCTTCGGCCGTCGCTATGGGCAGCGGTTCGTCGGTGGGTCGCGAGGGCCCAATCATTCAGATTGGCTCGGCTTTGGGCTCAACCTTGGGTCAGATTCTGCCGCGATACCGGCCGATCGGTGTCGATTTCTGGGCTGTCCTTGATCCGCTGCCTGGTCAATTTGACCGAGAACTCGTGTTCTTTTGCATCGAGCTGCCCCAAGACGTAAGGGGGCAGAAGGTTATAAAGGTCGCCCACTCTCCAGCAATGACGTGCACCTCGTCAAAAGGCGATGCTCAGCGCGATCTGCGGCGCGTCGTAGAAGGTGGATCGGGCAAGGGGCAGGGGGCCTGCGCGTGCCTTCAACACTGATCAGGTCATCTCAAGATAATGCTGCTCGATGGGGCGAAGCGCGCCATCCAGCCTGTAAACAAGTGGGACGCCAGTCGGGATCTCAAGGTCGCATATGGCGTCGTCAGTGACCCGATCGAGGTGCTTTACGAGTGCGCGGAGGCTATTGCCGTGCGCAGAAATGAGCACCGTCCGACCCGATCGTAACTGCGGCATCACGACATGGTCCCAGTACGGCAGGAAACGGGCGACGGTGTCCTTCAGGCTCTCTGTCCTCGGCAGTTCTTCGTCGGAAAGGGCCGCGTACCGCGGATCGTGGCCGGGGAAGCGTGCGTCGTGGTCGTCAAGCGCCGGCGGCCGAACGCTATAGCTACGGCGCCAGGCATGCACCTGCTCTTCGCCCATTCTTTGGGCGGTCTCAATCTTGTTCATCCCTTGCAAGGCACCGTAATGACGCTCGTTCAGCCGCCAGTTCGTATGAATCGGCAGCCACATCTGATCGAGATCATCGAGCACGATCCACAATGTGCGAATGGCGCGCTTGAGATATGACGTACAGCACCAGTCCGGGACGATCCCGTGCATCTTGAGGAGGGCCGCCGCCCGATGCGCTTCTCCGACGCCTTTGTCGGAAAGATCCACGTCCGTCCAGCCGGTGAAGCGGTTGTCTCGGTTCCAGATGCTCTCGCCATGCCTTAGAAGGATGAGTTGAACCATGATCTTCTCGAGGTTGGCGAGGCAGCGGCCTCTATGCAATGCGACCGGGCTGACAGTCCGGCCCTTTGGCAGAAGTCATGCCACGTGATGCGCGAGGCCGACGCCTTCCGCGGGCCTCGATGGTACCTCTGTTGCGCGTGAGTACCCCGAGCGCCATCGATCAACCACCAAGGACGGCGACGCCGGGCAGGGTTTTGCCCTCGAGCCATTCCAGGAACGCACCGCCGGCGGTCGAAACGTAGGTGAGCCGGTCGACTACGCCTGCATGACGCAACGCGGCGACCGTATCGCCTCCACCGGCGACGCTGATGAGCCGCTTTGACTGCGTTGCCGTCGCAACAGCGCGCGCCAAGGTCGTGCTGGCCTCATCGAAAGGCGGCGTCTCGAAAGCGCCGAGCGGGCCGTTCCAGACCATTGTGCGCCAGTCGGAGATCCGCCGGATCACGGCTTGGACCGTCGCTGGGCCCAAATCCAGAATCATTGCGTCGATGGGAACCGCGTTCACGGGGACAGTTTGAACGGCCGCGTTCGAGGCCAGCCGATCGGCCACGACAACGTCCTGGGGTAGGATAACCTCGCAACCGATCTGACCCGCGCGGGTCAGGATATTGCGCGCGGTTTCGTGCAGATCCGGCTCCTGCATGGAGCGGCCAACCGCCACACCTTGTGCGGCAAGAAAGGTGTTGGCCATCGCGCCGCCGAGCACCAGCACCTCAACGCGTCCGATCAGGTTGGAGAGCAGCGCGAGTTTGGTGGAAACCTTGGCTCCGCCGACGATCGCCGCCAACGGGTGCTCCGGATGGACAAGGACGGCGTTTAGCGCCTCTAACTCCGCCTGCATCAGCCGCCCCGCATAAGCCGGCAGCAATCTCGCCACGGCCTCTATGCTGGCATGCGCTCGGTGCGCCGCGGAGAACGCATCGTCAACATACACGTCGGCAAGCGTAGCCAACTCCTTCGCCATCGCCGGATCATTCTTCTCCTCCCGCGGGTCGAAGCGGAGGTTCTCCAACGCCAGCACCTCGCCGTCCGCGAGGGCCTTCGCCGCGTGTTCGGCCTCCGGCCCAACGCAAGCCTCGACGAACCGGACCTTCCGCCCCAGCAGCTGCTCCAGTGCGGTCACCACCGGCCGCAATGACATCTCCGGCACGCGCTTTCCTTTGGGCCGGCCAAGATGACTGCAGATGATGACCCGCGCTCCCTTGTTGACGAGTTCGCGGATCGTCGGGCAGAGCCTCTCCAGCCGAGTGGGATCGGTAACCTGGCCATCTTTGAGCGGGACGTTGAGATCGGCGCGAAGCAGCACCCGTTTGCCTCTCGCCTCGAGCTGGTCGAGCGTATGAAAGGGCATTAGGCTTGCCGATCTTCTAGAGGCTGCCGAACAGCGCGGCGGTATCCAACATGCGGCAGGAGAAGCCCCATTCGTTATCGTACCAGCCAACGACGTGCGCGAGCCCGTCGTCCACGACGGCGGTCTGCGTCGCATCGAAGGTGCAGGAGGCCGGGCTGTGGTTGAAGTCGATGCTGACGAGCTTCTCAGTATTATAGTCCAGGATGCCGCGAAGCGCCCCGTTGCTGGCTGCCTTCATCGCATCGTTGATCTGCGACGCCGTCGCCTGCGTCTTCAGAACCAAATCGAGCGAGACTAGCGATACGTCCGGCGTCGGCACTCGGATGGCGGTCCCGTCGAGCTTGCCCTTGAGGTCCGGTATTACGAGGCCGATGGACCGCGCGGCGCCGGTACTGGTCGGGATCATCGAAAGCGCCGCCGCCCGGGCGCGACGCAGGTCCTTGTGCAGGGTGTCGACCGTGTGCTGGTCGCCGGTGTAGGAGTGGATCGTCACCATGTAGCCCCGCACGGATGCCGAATGCGTCATGGAGAACCTTGACCATCGGTCCCAGGCAATTCGTCGTACAAGACGCATTGGAGATCACGGTCATGTCGCGAGTGATCGACTTTTCGTTTACGCCGTAAACGATGGTCGCATCTGCGCCGGCAGCCGGCGCAGAGACCAGCACCTTGCGCGCGCCGGCAGTGATGAGCTGAGCGGCAGCATCCTTCTTTCCGAAGTGACCGGTGCATTCCATGGCGACATCGACTCCATGGAATGGCACCTTGGTCGGGTCTCTCTCGGCTGAAACCTTGATCGGACCGTAGCTCCGACCGTGATAGTGAATCGAGAGGGTGTCGCCGTCGATTGCAACCTGGCCGGGGAAGCGACCGTGCACGCTGTCGTAACGGAAAAGATGCGCGTTGGCTTCGATGCTTCCGAGATCGTTGATTGCAACGGGGACCAGATCATCGCGCCCGTTTTCTACGAGTGCGCGCAGAACCAGCCGTCCGATACGCCCGAAGCCGTTGATCGCAATGCTCACGGCCATCGTCATGCTCCTTCTCGTGGCTTTGTCACCTAGTTGCGGGGTGGGTTACCGACATTTGCGCGTAAAGCCGTTCGACATCGTCGAGCCGGCACAATTGCGTGCCGCTTCCCAACAAGGCCGCTGCTCCCGCCGCCATGCCGAAACGCACCGCCTCGCGCAGCGGGAGGCCGCGGTAGAGGTCCAGAACGATGCCCGCCAGCATGCTGTCGCCGGCGCCGACCGTGCTTTTCGCCTGCACCGGCACCGCCGGAAAGCGCTCGCTCCCCTCCGCGCTCGCCAGCAAAGCACCTCTCGGACCGAGAGAAACGACGACGACCTCGCTGCGGCCTTGCGCGACCACCTCTCGCGCCGCTTGCTCTTCTTCGCGTTCGCTACGGATCTGCCGCCCCGTAAGATCCTCGAGCTCGCGAAGGCTCGGCTTCAGCAGATAGATGCCATGGCCGGCCTGTTTGAGCGCCGCACCAGAGGTGTCCAGCACGAGGCGCTTTGCCTGCCGCTTCGCCAGCGCTGCGACACGCGCATAGAAATCCTCGGGAACGCCAATCGGCAGGCTGCCGCTGGCGACGATATAATCCGCCTGCGGCGCCGCCCGCGAAAGTTGGTCGAGGCAGCGTTCCTGATCCGCGCTGCTGATTTCGGGTCCCGGTAGGATGAATCGATATTGATTTCCGGTCCGGAGTTCTTCCACCGCCAGGCTCTCGCGCGTGAAGCCGGCGATCGCAATCGGCCTCGTGGGCAACGCCTTCTTCGTGCAACAGGTGCCGGATCATCTCGCCCGCAGCCCCGCCGGCGGGAAAGATCGCGAGCGCATCGCCGCCCAGGGCGTGCACCGCCCGCGCGACATTGATCCCGCCGCCGCCGGGATCATAGCGCGGCGCCTCGCAGCGCAATTTGAGCGTGGGGACGACGCGGTCGGTGGCGGTCGCGATGTCGAGCGCAGGGTTCATCGTCAGGGTGACGATTGCGGCCATGGTCGCGCCCCTTCCGACAAGGGCTATTGGGCGGCGAGCGGGGCGCCCGCCGCTTGCTGCTCGGCCTCGTGCACGACCGCCATCGTGTGCAAGATGCTCGCCGCGGTGACGCTGATCGAATCGATCCCGAGCCGGGCTAGAAACTGCGCGATCTCGGGGTAATTGGCTGGGGCCTCGCCGCAGATGCCGACATGGCGGTGGTTGCGCTTGGCGCCGGTGACGGCGAGCCGCAGCATTTCGAGCATGCCCGGATCGCGCTCGTCGAAATCGAAGGCGACGATCGCGGAGTCCCGATCGACCCCCAGCGTCAGCTGGGTCAAATCGTTGGAGCCGATGGAGAAGCCGTCGAACAATTCGGCAAAGCCATCGATCGAGATGACATTGTTGGGGATCTCGCACATGACGTAGATCTCGAGGCCGTCCTTGCCGCGTTCCAGCCCATGCCGGGCCATCTCGGCGATCACCTGTTTGGCTTCGGTGACGCGACGGCAAAACGGCACCATGACCCGCAGATTGGTCAGGCCCATCTCGTCGCGGACCCGCGTGAGCGCGGCGCATTCGAGCGCAAAACCGGCGGCGTAGGCCGGGTGGGCATAGCGCGCGGCGCCGCGAAAGCCGAGCATCGGGTTGGCCTCCTTCGGCTCAAACCCGGCGCCGCCGATCAGGCTGGCATACTCGTTGGTCTTGAAATCGGACAGTCGGATGATGACCGGCTTGGGATAGAACGCGGCGGCGATCGTGCCGACCCCCTCGGACAGCCGCTCGATGAAGAAATCGGTCGGCTTCGGATAGTTGCGCACCAGCCTTGCGATGGCCGCCCGCGCCTTGGCCGAGGTGACCTTGTCCGGGCAGGCGAGCGCCATCGGATGGACGCCGATGTGCTGGTTGATGATGAACTCCATGCGCGCAAGCCCGACCCCGTCATTGGGCAGCATCGCGGTGTGGAAGGCGAGCTCGGGATTGCCGAGATTGACCATGATCTTGGTACGCGGCCGCGGCACCGTGCTGATCGGGACACGGGTCGCCTCGAACGGTAGCTTTCCGTCGTAGACGTTGCCGGTCTCGCCGTCGGCGCAGCTCACCGTCACCATCGTGCCGGTTGCGAGTTTCTGCACCGCCCCTTCGGCGCCGACCACCGCCGGGACGCCGAGTTCGCGCGCGACGATCGCGGCATGGCAGGTGCGGCCGCCGCGGCTGGTGACGATCGCGCCGGCGGTCTTCATCACCGGCTCCCAATCGGGGCTCGTCGCCTCGGCGACCAGCACCTCGCCCGGGCGGAACGCGGCGAGCCCCTCCTTATCCGCCACCACCCGCACCGACCCGGCGGCGATCTTCTCGCCGACCGCGCGGCCGCTGACCAGCACCGGGCCGGTGCCCTTCAGCGCATAGGTCTCGAAGCTGTCCGTTCGGCGCTGGGACGCCACCGTCTCCGGCCGCGCCTGGACGATATAGAGCTTGCCGTCCTCCCCGTCCTTGGCCCATTCGATATCCATCGGGCTCGGATGCCCGGCGAGTTTCGTGTAGTGGTCCTCGATGCGGATCGCGTAATCGGCGAGTTCGAGCACCTCCGCATCCGTCAGGCAAAAGCGCTGGCGGGCATTTCTCGGGGTCGGACGATTATGCGTGCTCGCATCGCCCCGCCCTCGGGCGAGGACGAGACTGAGCTGCTTGCCGCCCAGCGCGCGGCTCAGCACCGCGCGATGGCCCTGCCGGAAGGTCGGCTTGTGGACGTAGAACTCGTCCGGGTCGACCTTGCCCTGCACGATATTCTCGCCGAGGCCGTAGGACCCGGTGACGAAGACCACGTCTCGGAAGCCGGACTCCGTATCGAGGGTGAAGATGACGCCGCTTGCCGCCAGGTCCGAGCGGACCATCTTCATCACCCCGACCGAGAGAGCGACCTTGAAGTGGTCGAAGCCGTTATCGATGCGATAAACGATCCCGCGATCGGTGAAGATCGAGGCGAAGCAGCGCCGGCACGCCTCGAACAAGGCGGCTTCGCCGTGCACGTTCAGAAAGCTGTCATGCTGACCGGCAAAACTGGCGGTCGGCAGATCCTCCGCGGTTGCCGAGCTGCGCACCGCGACGGCGACATTCTTGCCGCAGTCCCCTTCGAGCGCGCGATAGGCGGCGGCGATATGCTCGCGCAACCCGCTGCCTCCCGTCGCCCGATAGACGATCTGGCGCGCTTTCGCGGCGCGCTCGGCAAGAGCTTTGAGATCGCGATGGTCGAAACCGGAAAGCAACGACCGCAGCTCTCCCCAGGCATCCGCCGCGGTGAGCGCCTCGCGATAGGCCTCTGCGGTCAGCGCAAAACCCTGCGGCACCCGCACGCCTTGCGCCGCCAACGTCGAATAGAGTTCGCCAAGAGAGGCATTTTTGCCCCCCACCAGGGGAACATCCTTCAGGCGAAGGTCGCTGAACCAGCGGACATAGGAAGATTGCCCCGTCATCGGATTCACTCGCGCCTGCGGCTAAGGTTGGGGATTGTGCCGTATCCGAAACCGCGGCGAATTGATCCTGATCAATTCATGGGGGCGGCAGCGACAGTAAAGCTGATGCGCGTCGGCCTTGACCCACATCAATTCGCCCGCCGCCGCGGCGCGATACCCTGCTTTGGATGTCAGGCAAGGATGAGAATAATGAAAGCCGCTTTGTTGTTTGCCGGTAGCGGGCCTCTGGTCGTTCTGACCTCGCATGCCTCCTTCACCGACGCGACTCTGCTGGAGAAGCTCGGCGCCAAGGGCATCGACAAGTTCATCGCCTACGAGATCCCGCTGGACCTCGCCCAGGAGCGCTATGGCAACCACTTCCAGGTCGTGCTTCGCGATCTGCACGAAGCCGACGATCTGCGCGTCCTCGACTTCAACGGTCAGCGCGCCTTCGGGCTGTTCCATTTATCCGAGCTTGGCAGGCCCATCTTTGTTGAAAACGGCCGAGCCGGCGAGGCCGGATAACCCTGACCGCCCTGCGCGACCGCGCTCCTTCGACCGGCCGAGGCCAAGGCCGCCGAGAGGTAGGGCACATCGCGCTGGAACAAGCCGTCGAGCACCGAGGCCACACGATGCAACAGAAACAAACTGACATGACCCCGCTCGCTCACCTCGCCAGTGCGAAAGGGACGGGTGCGTTTCGGAGCCGGCGGCCAGTCTATGTCGACCTGCTGCCGCCCTGCGACAATGCCTGCCCGGCGGGAGAGCACATCCAGGCTTGGCTTGCTCTTGCGCAGGCAGGAAAGTTTCGCGCCGCTTGGGACGCCCTTGTCCGCGATAACCCGTTGCCAGCGGTGCACGGTCGCGTCTGCTATCACCCTTGCGAGAGCGCGTGCAATCGCGGCGCGGTCGATGCCGCCGTCGAGATTCATGCGGTCGAGCGGTATCTCGGCGACCTCGCCGCAGCCGAGAACTGGCCGTTCCCAATCGATGCGCTGCCGAGCGGAAAACGGGTGCTGATCGTCGGCGCCGGGCCGAGCGGTCTTGCCGCCGCCTATCATCTCACGCGGCTGGGTCACGCCGTCGAGATCAGGGATGCCGGGACGGTCCCCGGCGGCATGATGCAGTTTGGCATACCCGCCTATCGCCTGCCCCGTGCCGACCTGTTGACGGAGATCCGCCGGATCGAAGCGATGGGCGCGCGCATCACGCTCAATCACAAAGTCGAGGACGTCGTCGCGGAGCGCGATGCGGGAAATTTCGATGCCGTCTTTGTCGCTGTCGGAGCTGAGGTCAGCCGTCATGTCGATATCCCCGCGCGAGATGCGGCGCGGGTACTCGATGCGGTGACCTTCCTGCGTGACGCGGATACCGGGCAGGCGCCGCATCTCGGCCGCCGCGTCATCGTCTACGGCGGCGGCAACACGGCGATGGATGCGGCGCGCACCGCCCGGCGGCTCGGCGCGGACGAGGCACTGATTGTCTATCACCGCGACCGCGCGCACATGCCGGCGCGCGCTTTCGAGGCCGACGAGGCGATCGAAGAAGGCGTCAAAATCAAGTGGCTAACCAGCATCAAGGAAATCGGCGGCCCCTCCCTGACGGTCGAGCGTATGACCCTCGACGAGACCGGAAGGCCTCAACCGACCGGCGAAATCGAGACGCTTGAAGCCGACGCCGTGGTGCTGGCCCTCGGCCAGCAGACGGACAGCAGCTTTCTACGATCGGTGCCCGGCATCGAGTTCAAGGCGGACGGGACGGTTATCGTCGACGCACAGCTGATGACCGGACATGCCGGCATCTTCGCCGGTGGGGATATGGTACCCGGCGAGCGCACCGTGACGGTCGCGGTCGGGCACGGTAAACGCGCCGCCCGCAACATCGACGCCTGGCTTCGCGGCGTGCATTACGCCGAGAAGGTGAAGGCGCCGCTTGTGTCGTTCGAGATGCTACGCCTGCCGGTGTTTGCCGAAGCCGCCCCCGCCGTGCAAACGGCGCTTAGCGTCGCCGACCGGATCAGCGGGTTCGAAGAAGTGGTGTCCGGGCTCGACGAGCGGGAGGCACGACATGAAGCGCAGCGCTGTCTGTCGTGTGGCCACTGCTTCGAATGCGACAATTGCTTCGCGGCGTGCCCCGAACAGGCAATCACCCCTCTCGGCCGCGGGCGAGGCTATCGGGTAGCGCTCGATCTGTGCACCGGGTGCGGGATCTGCTTCGAGCAATGCCCGAGCCACGCCATCGAGATGATGCCCGAAGCCCTACCGGCGACGGCGCCGCCCGATGCGTTTGGCGAGCCGCTCGCGCCGCACCGCTTTCGCCTTCGCGCGTGACCGGAGCGTAGGGAGGAAGCCGATCATGGACCGGATCGAGACCCTCGACGGCAACAGCGCTGTCGCTCACGTTGCCTACCGCATCAACGAGGTGTGCGCGATCTTCCCGATCACGCCGTCTTCGCCGATGGCGGAGCTTGCCGACGAATGGGCGGCGGAAGGCCGGACGAACCTCTGGGGCGCCGTCCCCGTCGTCCAGGAGATGCAGGCAGAAGGCGGCGCCGCCGGCGCGGTCCACGGCGCGCTGCAGGGCGGCGCGCTGACGACAACCTTCACCGCCTCGCAGGGCCTCCTCCTGATGATCCCCAACATGTTCAAGATCGCGGGCGAGCTTACGCCTTGCGTCTTCCATGTTGCCTCGCGCTCCATCGGCACCCAGGCTCTGTCGATCTTCGGCGACCATTCAGACGTCATGGCGGTGCGCGCGACTGGTTTCGCTTTGCTCAGCGCGGCATCGGTGCAGAGGCGCACGATCTCGCGCTGGTGGCGCAGGCGGCGACTTTGGAGGCGCGGGTGCCGTTCGTCCATTTCATGGACGGGTTCCGCACCTCGCACGAGTTGAATACAATCGTGATGCTGTCGGACGAGCAGATCCGCGCCATGATCGACGATGATCTCGTCCGCGCCCACCGCCAGCGTGCGCTGAGTCCCGAACGACCCGTGATCCGCGGCACGGCCCAGAACCCCGACACCTTCTTTCAGGCCCGGGAAACGGTAAATCCGTACTACCTGGCAACGCCCGGCATCGTGCAGCGCGCGATGGATCGTTTTGCCGGGCTGACCGGCCGCCACTATCGCCTGTTTCGCTACGACGGTCACCCGGAGGCCGAGCGCGTGGTGATCGTAATGGGCTCGGCCGCCGAGACATTGCGGGCGACGGTCGGCTATCTCAACACGCAGGACGAGCGCGTCGGCGTATTGCAGGTGCTCCTTTACCGGCCATGGTCGGCGGAGGATTTTCTCGCCGCGCTGCCGCGGAGCGTGCGCCGCATTGCCGTGCTCGACCGCACGAAGGAACCCGGCGCGCCAGCCGAGCCGTTATGTCTCGATGTCGCGCATACCCTGGCCGATGCGGTCGCGCGCAGCACTCGCCAATGTCTGCCGCTCGTTGTGGGCGGCCGCTACGGCCTGTCATCGAAGGAATTCAACCCGGCGATGGCCAAGGCCGTATTCGATCACCTCAAAAAGGAAGACCCGCATGCCGGCTTCGCGGTCGGCATCACGGACGATGTCTGCGGCACCAGCCTGCCGGTTGAAAGCGGCTTCGACATCGAACCGCCGGGCGTCACCCGCGCGCTGTTCTTCGGTCTCGGTGCCGACGGGACGGTCGGGGCCAACAAGAACAGCGTCAAGATTCTTGCCGAGGACCCTGGGCATTACGCGCAGGGATATTTCGTCTACGACAGCCACAAATCCGGCGCGGAGACGATCAGCCATCTGCGCTTCGGCAACGCGCCGCTCGCTGCCCCCTATCTGCTGCAATCGGCCGATTTCATCGGTGTCCACAAGTTCGACTTCCTGCAGAAGATCGATGTCCTCGGTGCGGCGAAGCCCGGCGCGACCCTCCTGATCAATGCGCCCTTCGACGCGGCTTCCGTGTGGGATCATCTGCCTCGAACCGTGCAGCTACAGGTGATCGAGAAAGGTTTGCGCCTTTTCGTCATCGACGCGAGCGGCGTTGCCCAGCGCCTCGGCCTTGGACCGCGCGTGAACACGATCCTCCAGACCTGCTTTTTCGCGATCAGCGGCGTACTGCCACGCGAGGAGGGCGTTCGGCGCATCCGCACGTCGATCGAGAAGACTTACGGAGCGAAGGGGCGAGCGGTCCTGGAGAAGAATTTTGCCGCAGTCGATACCGCGCTCGAGCATTTGCACGAAGTCTCGGTTCCGAAAGCAGCCACCTCCACGGAAGAACTGCGGGTGTTCATCCCGGATGACGCGCCCGACCAGATCAAACGCATCGCCGCGCTGCAATTTGCCGGCCGGGGCAACGAGATCCCGGTCAGCGCGATCCCGGCGGACGGCAGTTATGTCGGAGGCACGACCCAATACGAGAAGCGCAATGTCGCCTTCTCGGTGCCTGTCTGGAAGCCGGATCTTTGCATCCAGTGCGGCCAATGCAGCATTGTCTGCCCGCACAGCGTGATCCGGGCCAAGGCTTATGACGGCGCGCTGCTCACGGAAGCGCCGGAAGGCTTTCCCTCCGCACCGGTCAATGCGCGCGGCTACCCCGACAAGCGGTTCACCTTGCAAATTGCCGTCGAGGATTGCACAGGTTGCGGGATTTGCATCGATCACTGTCCGGCCCACGATCCGCTCGAGCCCGGTGTCAAGGCGATCAATCTGGGCGAAAGGCTGAAGCTGGTCGAAGCGGGGCGGCGCGATCTCGCATTCTTCGAGACCTTGCCGGAACACGCTCGGGAACAGGTCGACCTGCATCTCTCACGCGGATTGCAGTTCGTTCGGCCGCTGTTCGAGTTTTCGGGCGCCTGCGCCGGCTGCGGCGAGACCCCATATCTAAAGCTACTGTCACAGTTGTTCGGTGATCGCTTGCAGATCGCCAACGCGACCGGCTGCTCGTCGATCTACGGCGGTAATCTGCCGTCTCTGCCGTGGCGCGTCGGCCCGGACGGGCGCGGCCCGGCGTGGAACAACAGCCTCTTCGAGGACAATGCCGAGTTCGGTTTTGGCATGCGCCTTGCCGTCGACCAGCAGGTGGCTATGGCGCGCGCCCTGGTCCGCGCGCTGGCCGAACGCATCGGCCCGCAGCTTGCCGATCAAATTCTCGACGCGCCGCAAAGTACCGACAGCGAGATCGTGGCGCAGCGCAACCGGGTCGAGGAAATGCGGCGTATGCTCGGGCACCCGACCGACGGGCCTACCTGCGATCTGCTGAACCTGGCCGAGCACCTGGTCCGCCGGAGCCTGTGGATCGTCGGCGGCGATGGCTGGGCTTATGACATCGGCGCCGGCGGACTTGACCATGTCCTGGCCCAAGACCGCGACGTCAACGTTCTGGTGCTCGATACCGAGGTTTATTCCAACACCGGCGGGCAATCCTCGAAAGCGACGCCGCTGGGGGCCTCCGCGAAGTTCGCCTCCGCCGGCAAGCGCACGCCGCGCAAGGACCTGGCGCTGCAGGCCATCGCCTATGGCTACGTTTATGTGGCGCAAATCGCCCTGGGGGCGAGTCCGGAACAGACAATCCAGGCAATGCGCGACGCCGAATCTTATCCGGGTCCGCGCTGATCCTCGCCTACAGTCATTGCATCGCCCACGGCTACGATCTGCGCGACGGCATGAAGCAGCAGCAGCGCGCGGCCGCCAGCGGGTATTGGCCGCTGTTCCGCTACGATCCGCGGATG
>CAWBKF010000028.1:0-33970 GCA_963789275.1 uncultured Alphaproteobacteria bacterium | reverse complement strand
AGCGCGGTCTCGTAGGCCTTGCCGTCCTCGCAGGTCCTGGAGACGAGGCCGATCCGCTCGGCCTCTTCGCCCGATAGCGGCTCGCACAGCAGCAGGTAGTATTTCGCCTTGGCCATGCCGCAGAGCAGCGGCCAGACGATCGCCGCGTGGTCGCCGGCGGCGACGCCGAGGCGGGTGTGGCCGTCGATGATGCGCGCGCTCTTGGCCGCGACCGAGACGTCGGCGAGCAACCCCGCCACCAGTCCCGCGCCCACCGCCGGGCCTTCCATCGCCGAGACCACCGGCTTGTTGCAGTTGATGAGGTTGTAGACGAGGTCGCGCGCCTCCTTCCAGACGCGGGCGCGGGTGGTGAAATCCCGGGTGATGCTCTCGACCAGCGCCAGGTCGCCGCCGGCCGAGAAGGCGTTGCCGGCGCCGCGCAGCAGCGCCGCGTTGATTTCGGGATCGGCGTCGACATCGCGCCAGATCTCCGCCAGCTCGGCATGCATCGCCGCGTCCGTGGCGTTGAGCTTGCCCGGCGTGTCGAGGATGATCTCGAGCACGCGCTCGGCCGGCCGGGCGAATTTGAGGCGCTGGTAGCGGGCGTAACGATCGGTCATGTCTGCTCCTGTTGGCGGCGGCGACTAGCTGCTGTACACATCCGGAAAAACGCTGCGCCTCCCGTTACTTATTCCGCCGTCCCCGCGAAAGCGGGGACCCAGGGGGAAGCGCTCCGCTCAGTGCATCTGAGGGCCCTGGATGCCCGCTTTCGCGGGCAAAGCGATTGTTGAGGAATACGCTGTCGGGAGATGTGTGCATCAACTGGCGCTTTCGCTGGGAAAGCAAGGATGGTGATTTCGATCTGCTCGAAACACGCGCTAACGCCAGAACTCCGCGCTCGCCAGCCGCGCGCCCTCGGCCATGGCGGCGAGCTTTGCCCATACCACCGCAGGATCGACCGCCGCCTGGCCGACCCAGGTGCCGTAGCCGCAATCGCTGCCGGCGATGACATTGTCGCGGCCGACGAGGCGGGCATAGCGGGCGATGCGCTGGGCGATGAGCTCGGGATGCTCGATGAAATTGGTCTTGGACTCCAGCACCCCGGGGATCAGCACCTTGCCCTCGGGCAGCTTCACCGTCTCGAACACCGTCCATTCATGGGCATGGCGCGGATTGGCGGCCTCGAAGGACAATCCCGCCGGCCGCGCCTCGAAGACGACATCGATGATGTCCTTGAGCGGCACGTCGCAATGATGCGGCCCTTCGTAATTGCCCCAGCACAGATGGAGCCGCATCCGCTCCGGCGCGATGCCTGCCACCGCGTAATTGAGCGCCTCGATATGGAGCCGCGCGCGCTTCCTGAACTCGGCGGTGCTGAGCCCGGCATATTGGATGTGGCGGCCCATGGCGAGGTCGGGGCAGTCGAGCTGGAGGATCAATCCAGCCTTGGCCACGGTTTCGTATTCGGCGCGCATCGCCTCGGCGATGGCGAAGAGATAGGCCTCGTGGCTGAGGTAATGGCCGTTATGGAAGAAGAGCGAGATCAGCCCCGGCGAGGCCGCGGTGAGAAAGCCCTCTTCGGCGGTTACCGCGCCGAGCGCGGTTTTGAGATTGTCGACGTCGCGCGCGGCCGCCGTCGCGTCGCGCAGCGTGATGGGGCCGTTGCAGCCCGGCGTCTTGCGCCGCGCGCGGCCGGGATCGCCGAAGACACGCCGCGCCAGCTCCGGAAAATCGACGAGATCCTGGTATTGCAGCGGGTGGCTGCTGCCGCCGAAGCCATCGAGCCGGTCCTTGATGTAGGTGGCGTAGCTGGGCTTGCTCATCTCGCCGTCATTGACGATGTCGATGCCGCAAGCGCCCTGCTTGGCGACGATCTCGGCGACTGCCGTGCGGATGCGCTGGTCGAGAGCGGCGCGGTCGACCGGCACGCCCTCCTCCTTGGCGAACATCGTCCGGATGAGGTCTTCCGGGCGGGGCAGGCTGCCGGTATGGGTGGTGAGGAAGCGCTCGCTGCTGCGTTTCATGGCCCGTCTCCCCTGGCGCTTCCTGCCGCGCTTGCCGGCGCGTGTCGGGCCAGTCTTGGGCGCCGCGCGGCGGCGGTCAAGCATGGTTAGGAAACCCTTAAAACGCGCGGCAAATTGCCCGCGATGTTCACCCCGGCTTAACGATCGCGCTGTTATTTCTTGCCTGTCGGCAAAGCGCCGCCCGCGGGCGGCCGAGCGAGGCAGGCGATGGACGAGGAATTTGCCGGTATCTTCGGCGTGCTGTTGATCGTGACGGCGCTGGTGATGAGCCAGACGCTGTTCCACCGCGGCAACGCCGCCCCCGTCGTCACCGGGGTCAAGTGGGAAAACGTCGTCAGCGCTTTCGGCTGCGACCAGGAAACCGGCGAAACCTGCTACATGGCGATGCGGCAGTAGGCTCGCCGCCGACCCGCGTCATTCGGCCGCGATCTGCTGGCTGGCGCGCAGTTCGATTTCTCCCAGCGTCTTCTCCAGCCGCTCGCCTTCGGGATCGGCGAGCGCCGCGGTACGCGCCGCGGCGATCGCGTCGGCCGCGAGCGCCGCGGCATAGGCGCCGGCGAGGGCCGGGCGGATGAGGCGCGCCTCGATCTTGCGGTAATTGGCGAGCCCGCGCGCATGCGTGTCGCCATAGCCTTTGATCAGCCGGGCGCAATCGGTGATCTCGAACGCGAGCCCCGGCGACAGCTTGGCCACGGCCGCCACCAGCGCGAGCCAGGCCTCGATCTGCGCCTGCTCCTCGATGTAGCGGTGGCTGCGCGTGCGCCAGCGCTTCAGCGAGGCGAGCAGCTTCAAGCGCAGGAAGCCGCTCACCGAGCTGGTCTTTATTTCCATTCCCCAATAGACCTTGCCGAGCCAGCCGCGCCGCTCGGCATAGGCGAGGATGGGGCGGGCGAGGCGGGGCGGCAGGATCGAGCACAGCTCGTCGATGCCGGGCTTGAAGAAATCGAACAGCGCCAGCGGCTCATCCGGCCGCAGCTTGAGCTCGTCGCGGATGCGCTTCAGGCGCGCCGGATCGGTCTTCGCCTGCGCGACGCGGATCACGTCCTCGAACGACATGCGCACCGCGAGATGCCGCGCCGTCTCGCGCAGCAGCTTGCCGCCGGCGCTGGCGGCGGCATCGGCATCGCGGATCGCCGCCAGCCGGTCGAGATAGAGCCGCGCATAGCGTAGATCCTGATATGCCGCGAGCCGGCGCAGCCCCTCGACGATGATGTCCAGCGCCGCTTGCGGCATGGTCTCCTGCGCCGCGCGCTCGAGCGCGGCAAGGCTCGGCCGTGGCGCCCGGGCGCGCTTGTGCGACGGGCTGAGCGCCGCCTCGGCGCCCTGCTTCAACGCCGCCAGCCCGGCGGCGAAGCCGCGCAGATTGGCGTCCACCGCCTTGCCTTCGGCGCGGATCGCCGCCTCGAAGGCCGCGGCCGGGACCGGCAGCCGGCCGGAGCCGGCGATCGCCCCCAGCATGACCGCGTTGATGACGCTGTTGGCCTGTTGCGCCGCCGCTTCCATGTCGAAGAGGATATGGCTCCGCGCCTGCTCCTCGATCGCTTTCAGCAGATGGCCGATGTCGAAGCGGCCGTCGCCCATCGCCATGCGCTCGGAGATGGCATAGATGCGGTGGGTCGAGGCGATGATGGTGGTGCGGTCCCTGGCGGCGAACCCGCCGGCGACGACGCGCCCCGCCTCGAGCAGCTCGCTCGCCGCGACGACGTCGATATCGCCGACCCCCGGCACCAGCGACAGCACCGGGCGCTTGCCGCCGAGCGCGCCCCACGGCTCGGGCCAGATCTCGAGATAGTAGGTGGTGGCGCCAGTGCGCTGCGCCACGCCGGGGATTGAGGTGCTCTGCACCGGCAGGTCCGCGGCCGCGGCGGCCTCGATGATCCAGTTGGTGAGCACGCCGCCGCCTTCGCCGCCAAGCGCGGCGATGAGCAGGCTGACCGGCCGCGTCGCGCCGCTCATGCCGCCCTCGCCGCGCCGCCGAGCCAGGCGATCGCCCGGCTGCGCAGCCCGTGCAGCGCGCGGTCCCAGCGGTTGGGGTTGCGGATGGTCTCGGCGCGATAGAAGGACGGGCACAGCACCGCCGCATGCGCCACCTCGCCGCACAAGCCGCAGCCGACGCAGCTCGGGATCACGCTCGCCACGGGATCGGTGCGCAGCGGGTCGGGGTTGGGCTTGATGGTGAGCGACGGGCAGCCGGAGAGCCGGATGCAGGAGTGGTCGCCGGTGCAGATCTCGTCGTCGACGCCGTAGCGCGCCTTCACCACGCGCCCGCCGGCCGCCAGGGTCTTCGCCTCCTCGCCGCGCAGCCGGCGCTGGCGTGCGAGCTGGCACTCGCCGTCGGCGATGATCACCTTGAGCCCCTTCTGGGTGGTCTTCATCGCCTCCTTCAGTGTCAGCAGCATGGTGGCGACGTTGTAGGTGCGCACCTTCTTCAGCCATTTGACGCCGAGCGAGCGCAGCGTGTGCTCGATGTTCATGCTGGGCACCGCGCCGCTGCGGCTGCCGGTGCTCGACGGCATGAATTGCAGCCCCGTCGCCGAGGTGTAGCCGTTCTGCATGATCACCAGCACGCCGTCGCCCTTGTTGAAGAGGTTGCTGGCGACGCCGGTGAGGATGCCGTTATGCCAGAAGCCGCCATCGCCCATCACCGAGATGGCGCGCCGGTCAAGATTGGGGCCGACCGCCGCGGCGCTGGCGAGGCTCATGCCGTAGCCGAGGATCGAGTTCCCCATGCTGAAGGGCGCCAACGTGCCGAAGGCATGGCAGCCGATATCGGCGCTGATATGGGTGGGGCCGATCTGGCGCTGCATCAGCTTCAAGGCGCTGAACACCGGCCGCTCCGGGCAGCCGGTGCAGAAGCTCGGCGGCCGCTGCGGCAGCTCGCCCGCCGATGCCGCGGCGGCGCGTCGCGCGCCGAGCAGCCGGTCGGCCGCGCCGGCGCTCGTCTCGATATCGACGCCGGCGGGCCGGGTCTCGCGCAGGAAGGCGGCGAGACCGGCGAGCAGCGCCTCGGAATTGTACTCGCCGACCGTCGGCAGGCAGCCCTTGCCGAGGACGCGCGTCTGGAGGTCGGCGCGGCGCAGGATGACGTTGATCTGCTGCTCGATATAGTCGGGAAAGCCTTCCTCGACGACGAGCAGCGCGCGCTTGCCGGCGGCAAAACCCGTCACCTCCTCGGGCACCAGGGGATAGACCACGTTGAGCGCGTAGATCGGCACGCGGCTCGCGCCGAAATTGTCGGCGAGGCCGAGCCGCGCCAGCGTGCGCAGCACCGAGTTGTAGAGCCCGCCCTGGACGATGATGCCGATCTCGCCGATCTCGCCGGCGAAGACCTCGTTGAGCTGCTGGGCGCGGATGAAGGCCTGCGCGGCGGGCAGCCGCTCCTCGACCTTGAGCCGCTCCTGGGAGAAGGTCGCCGGCGGATGGGCGAGGCGGCCATAATCGAAGCGCGGCGGCCCGACGATCGGCGCGAGCTTGGAATGCGCCGGCCGGACATTGTCTTTGGCGACGAATTCGCCGCTGACATGGCAGGCGCGGATGCGCAGCTCCATCATCACCGGCGCGTGGCTCGCCTCGGAGAGCTCGAAGCCCTTCTCGACCAGGCGCACGATGGTCGGCAGGTCCGGCCGCGGGTCCAGGAGCCAGATCGAGGATTTCATCGCGAAGGCGTGGCTGCGCTCCTGGATGACGCTGGCGCCCTCGCCGTAATCCTCGCCGACGACGATCAGCGCGCCGCCCAACACGCCGGGCGAGGCGAGGTTGGAGAGCGCGTCCGAGGCGACGTTGGTGCCGACGATCGACTTCCAGGTCACGGCGCCGCGCAGCGGATAGTTGATCGAGGCGCCGAGCATGGCGGCGGCCGAGGCCTCGTTGGTGCAGGTCTCGAGATGGACGCCGAGCTCGCCCATCATGTCCTCGGCCTCGACCAGCACGTCGAGCAGATGCGAGACAGGGGCGCCCTGATATCCCCCGACATAGCTCACGCCGGATTGCAGCAGCGCCTTGGTGACGGCGAGGATGCCCTCGCCGTGGAAGATCTCGCCCTCGCCGAGCTTCAGGGCTTCGATCTCCTTCTTGAACGATCGCTCCATGATGCACCTCGTGGGCTACATATGCGACGGCAGGAACGTCGCGATGATGGGAAAGGCGATGAGGATGATCAGCCGCAGGATGTCGGTCGCGATGAAGGGCAGAACGCCGGTGAAGATGGTGAGGAAGCTCACCTCCGGCACCACCGTCTTGATGACGAAGACATTCATGCCGACCGGCGGGTGGATGAGGCCGAGCTCGACCGTCATGACGATGATGATGCCGAACCAGATGGGATCGAAGCCCAGCGCCGACACCACCGGGAAGATGATCGGCACCGTCAGGATGATCATGGCGAGCGCATCCATCAGGCAGCCGAGCACGAGATACATCAGCATGATCAGCGCCAGCACGCCGTAGCGGCCGAGGCCTAGGCTGGTGAGGAACTCGGTGACGTGCTGCGGCGTCTGGGTGACGGTGAGGAAATAGCCGAACAGCAGCGCGCCGATCAGCACGGTGAACACCGCCGCGGCGGTGCGCGTCGCATGCAGCAGCGACTGCAGCATCTGCTTGGGCGGCAGCCGGCGGCGCGCGACGCTGATCAGGAAGGCGCCGCCCGCGCCCATGCCGCCGGCCTCGGTCGGCGTGAAGAGGCCGCCATAGAGCCCGCCGATGACGAAGAGGAAGAGCAGCAGCGGCGCCCATACCTCGCGCAGCGCCTGCAGCCGCTCGGCAAACGTGCTGCGCACGCCCACCGGCAGGTAGTTCGGGCGGACGAAGCCGATGACGGTGATCGTCCCGATATACATCGATACCGCAAGGATGCCGGGCAGGATGCCGGCGATGAACAGCTTGCCGATATCCTGCTCGGTGATGAGGCCATAGACCGCCAGCACCGTGGACGGCGGGAACATCGCGCCGAGCGTGCCGCCGGCCGCGATCACGCCGGTCGAAAACGACTGGGGATAGCGATATGCCCGCATCTCCGGATAGGCCACGGTGGCGAAGGTCGCCGCGGTCGCGACCGACGAGCCGCTGATGGCGGCGAAGGCGGCGCAGGCGCCGATGGTGGCGATGCCGAGGCCGCCGCGCAGATGGCCGGCGAAAGTGTTCGCGGCGCGGAACAGCTCGCGGCTGATGCCCGAGGCGGAGACGATCGCGCCCATCAGCAGGAACATCGGGATGATGCCGAAATTATAGTTGGCCACCGTGCGCATCGAGGTCTGTCCGACCATCTTGAGCGCCGGCACGCCGCCGACGATGTAGCCGAAGCCGGTGACGCCGACCAGGCCCATCGCCATGCCGACCGGCACGCGCAGCAGCATCAGGCCGAACAGCGAGACGAAGCCGATGATGGCGACCGCGCCGGTGCTCATCGCTGCCTCACTCCACCGGCTCGATCGAGGGCTTCGCGCCCAGCGCTTCCGGCCGGAAGATCAGCCGGTAGGTGCGAACGGCGATCAGCAGCACGGCCGAGACATCGCCGAGCCAGGCGACGGCGAAGAACGGCCAGGTCGGCAGGTGCAGATCATAGGTCAGCACGTTGTCGGCATAGGTGCCGCGCACCTTGTCGAATAGCGTCGCGGTCTGCACCGTGACGACGAACAGCAGCACCGAGGTGGCGAAGATGTCGATGAGGCGCTTCATCCGCGGCCCCGCCACCGACCAGACGAGGTCGACGGTGATGTGCGTGCCGCGATAGCTGGTGGCGGCGATGCCCCAGAAGATCAGGATGCCGAGCAGCATCCGGCCGAAATCATAGCTGTCGGGGATGGTGTAGCTGAAGAAATAGCGCAGCAGGACCGAGACGAAGATATCGGCCGCCACCAGCCCGACGAAGATCGCGGCGGTGAGCTCGATCGCGTCGATGAAGCGGTCCATGCGGCTGTGCCGCGGCGGCGTGCTATCTGATACAGCCATGGTGCTCGCAGTCTCGACCCGATAGCCCCTCATCACCGCTGCCCCCGCGAAAGCGGGGGCCCAGGAGCAAGTGCACGTCGCTTGCCCTGCATCCCCGCTTTCGCGCTAGCTGATGCGCACATCCGGAAAAAACGCTGCGCCTTCCGTTACTTATCCCGCCGTCCCCGCGAAAGCGGGGACCCAGGCGAAGCGCTCCGCTCAACGCATTCGAGGCTCCTGGATGCCCGCTTTCGCGGGCAAAGCGGTGGTTGAAGAATGCATTGCTGCTAGGTGTGTGCACCAACAAGCGCTTTCGCGGGGAAGACGATGCTGATGATTTATCACGGTAGCGCGGCGCCACATGCGATAGCCCCGCCTCAAGGTGCAGGGCAATCGCATGTGTGCATAGCGTTTCACCACGGAGGTCGAGCCGCGAAGCGGATCGACGAGAGCACGGAGAAGAAACCCTGGAAACATCTCCGCCGCCCCCGCGCAAGCGGGGGCCCAGAAGCAGGCGCACGTCGGTCATGAAGTGCACCCTTCGCCTGAGACACGGGAATCAGGGACAGCTCAGGGTGATCGAGTTTGACGGCGGCGATATCGCCGCCGTCAAACTCGGCAATGTTTCTTCGTACTCCGCCGGCGGCCGATAATCGAGCGCCGAGTGAAGCCGGTGGCGGTTGTAGACCTTCTCGATGAACTCGCCGATGCCGGCGCGGGCATCGGCAATGCCGCGGTAGTCGCTGCCGTCGACCTCTTCGTGCTTCAGGGTCTTCATGAAGCTCTCCGCCTTGGCGTTGTCGTAGGGATTGCCGACCCGGCTCATGCTGGGCTGGATGTCATGTGCGCGCAGCAGCGCGGTGTAATCGCCGCAGGCGTATTGCACGCCGCGGTCGGAGTGGTGGATAAGGCTGCCGGGAGCCGGCCGGCGGGCTGCGATCGCCATGTCGAGCGCCGCGATGGCGAGGCTCGCCTGCAGATGCGTCTCCAGTGACCAGCCGATGACGCGACGGCTGAAGGCGTCGAGCACAATGGCAAGATAGGCAAACTCCTCGGCCAGATGCACATAGGTGATGTCGGCAACCCAGAGCTGGTCCAATCCGGTCAGCTCCATGCCGCGCGCAAGATTGGCGACGACGCGCCAACCATGGCGACTGTCGGTGGTGGCCGGCACGAAGGCCCTCTTCCTGAGGCACAGAAGATTGTCCTCATGCGTCATCCGCAGCACACGCTTGTGATTGACCCGCCAGCCCTGGCGGCCTAGCTCCGCCGTGATCCGGCGATAGCCATAATGCCGGTCGAGGAGCGCCAGCCTCTGGATTGCATCCCGCAATCCCATCTCCTCCTGGCGGGGCGCCGAGGCTCGCCAGTGCCGGTAATATCCCGCCCGACTTACCTCGGCCAGCCGGCACATCCGCTCGATTCCGAGTTCGCCTTGCGACAGCGGCGCCGTCATCGCTTGGATGACCGCGTAGATGCCGTCGCGCCAGGTGCGCCGGTCGACCGGCGTGCCTCCCCGACTTGCCGCAAGGCTCGCTGAAAAAAATCGAGTTCGACCTGCTGCTGACCGACCTTGCGCTCCAGTTCGGCAAGCCGACGCTGCGCCTTCGAAAGCTCGTCCGGCGGCGGCGGTTCGACCATCGGCAGGTCTTCCGCCGACCTCGATCTGCCGCCATGGGCGCCGATCGCCAGAGCCTCTGCCTTGGTTGGTCGCCCTCGGCTGCGCAACGCCTCGGGGCCGCCAGCGCGAAACCGCTCCCGCCATTGGTAAAGATACTTCCGCCAATCCCAAGCTCGCGCGCCAAAGCGCTCACGTTCTCCCCAGCCAACATCCGCCGAAGCGCCGCAAGCTTGTAGGCTCGGCTGAAAAGCCTGACCCGTTCCTCCGCCATCAGTTCTCCTCTACAAGAAGAACTGTCCCCCTTTTCTCTGTCTCATTCTAGGGGTGCACTCCAGTCACCCTGGGTCCCCGCTTGCGCGCTACGGCATGCACACACATCCGGAAAACGCTGCGCCTTCCGTTACTTATTCCGCTGTCCCCGCGAAAGCGGGGACCCAGAGGAAGCGCCCCGCTCACTGCATTTGCGGGCCCTGGATGCCCGCTTTCGCGGGCAAGGCGATTGTTGGGGAGCGCGTTGCTGCAAGATGTGTGCATGCCGTAGCGCTTTCGCGGGGACAGCGGCAATTGGTAGGGATAGGAGCGTGGAAGATGCGCCAAGCGCGCCAGTCTTCCCTTCTCCGTGACCTCCGTGTCTCCGTGGTGAAAGCCCACATGCGATAGCCGTGCCTCCCCGTCGGAGGGGCTGCAGAGGCGTTGCGAGAGGGATGAGGCCATCGCCACGCGCCTCAATAGGCCGCCTTGTACTTCGCGAGCTCGGCCTTGAGACCCGCCATCGCCTTATCGGGATCGACGCCGGCCTTGCGCGCGCCCTCGGCCCAGCGCGCCGTCAGCGGCTCCACCGCCTTGCGCCAGGCGGCGAGGTCGCTGTCGGAGATCTTGTAGACCTCGTGGCCGGGCTCGTTGCGCAGCTTGTCGCGCCCCGCGGCTTCGAAGGCGCTCCAGGGCGCGGCCACTTTCAGCGCCCAGTCGGTGGTGCAGTGATCGTCGATCACCTTCTTCTGCGCCGGCGACATCGCGTCATATTTCGCCTGGTTCATCACCCAGACGAAGGTGGTGACATAGAGCGGCACGTCCATGTGGAATTTCACCACCTTGTCGATGCCGAAGAGGACGATCGAGCCCCAGGGGAAGGTGACGGCATCGGCGACATGGCGCTCCAGCACGTCGCGCACCTCCGGCGCCGAGGCCTGAACGTTGGTGCCGCCGAGCAGCGTCACGAGATTGCCGATCGTCGCATTGGCCGGCCGGATCTTCATGCCGCTGATGTCGCTGGGCAGCATGATCTTCTTGTTGCTGTGGAAGGTGCCAGGATCGTGCACGAAGGCGAAGCAGAAATGCACGTCCTTCATCTCCTGCGCCGCGTAGCGGCGATACCAGGCGTCGAGGGCCTCGGTGCCGCCATTCGCGTTCTCGATCAGGAACGGCAGCTCGCCCGCGGCGATCACCGGAAAGCGGCCGGGTTGGTAGCCGGGATTGACATAGGCGAGGTCGGCGATGCCGTCGCGCGCCATGTCGTAATGGTCGACCGCCTTGCCCAGCTGCTCGGAGGGGAAGAGCGTCGCCGTGATGGTGCCGTTCGACTCTTTCTCGATGTCCTTCGCCCAGGCGGCAAAGGCCGGGTTGAGCGGGTGCGCCGGCGGGACCCAGGAGGACATTTTCAGCTGCACGGGCTTGTCCTGGGCCAGCGCGCTTCCTGCCGCCAGCAACGCCGCCATCGCCGTCGCAAGTGCCAATCTTCTCATCGCGTCCTCCCTGCCCAAAGCGTTAATTGTTTGTATTCAAACTAGTTTAACCCAGGACCCTTCCGCCTCGCAACCACCGCTCAAACCAGCGCCAGCCGGCGGAGCGTGCGGATGAAGTCGGCCTTGCGCCTGAGGCCGACGATCTCGTCGAGCATGCGGTCATGCGCGCGCGCATGCAGCGTCAGCTCCTCCAGCAGCCGCCGGCCCTTGGCGGTCAGCGACAGGGCATAGCTGCGCCGGTCGCTCGCCACCCGCCGGCGCTTCACCAGCGCGCGGCGCACGAGGTCGTTGAGCGCCGGGGTGAGCGTCGACTTGTCGCGTCCGGCGGCGCGGCCGAGCGCGGTCTGCGAAATTCCGGGATTCTCGCCGATCAGCGCCAGCACCGCGAAGCGGCCGGGGCGCATCTGATACTCGCGCACCCGCCGGGCGAAGGCCTGGAAAGAGGCCTCTTGCGCCAGGCGCAGGTGGAATCCCACGAAATCGGCGAGCGGCCCCAGCCGCAGCGCTTCGTCATCGGCCGCAATCCGCCCCCGTTTGCGCCCGTCCTTGCCGGGGCTCTTCGCCATTCTTTTCCTCCCGCCGGGGTTTTAGCACGTTTCCCGCCCGGCGGGAGCGGTGTAGCGCGCCGACGCGATGACACCGCAGACGCTCTCCTGACGTGCGAGGCCGCCTGCTCCGGCATGACGTTGGCAGCGTGGACGACTGACAGGAAGGCGAGCAAGGTTGAGCAGACAGCGGTGAGGTAGCGTATGAGGGTCACTTTGTCTTACAAGCGACAACCATGCTGCGTTCACTTGTAGACGCGCTCGACCCGCCGAAGCTCCGCCCGTTTCCGCCGATACTTGCCATGGACGCCGGTTCGTCGGATCGGTCCAGAATGTCGTAGCCAGCCGATTTGCAGAGATCGCCAGCAGCCGAGAAGCATTTGTCCCATCCCCGCGCCAATCCGCTACAGTTTAACGTGTACGCTTTCCGGCCATCGGGGGCGTAGCTTTCGTGGACAGTGGCGCAACCAGTCAGCGACGCCATCGAGAGCAGCAAGACACCAACAAAGATGCCTGACTTCATCTTGTCCTCCCCTCAACCCTCAACCCGCAAGCGAGCGAAACCCCGTTCTCACAGCTTACCAGGGCGGCACTCTTCGTGGTATCGCGGTAAAGGCGAGAGTCTGCTGCGGGGACAACCGTCCTCGTAGCGCTCTTTCATTTCGCCGGCTTCTGCTTCGTCATGTTTGCGGCGAGCGCCGCCGCCTTGGCAGCACGCGCAAGTTCGCGCCTATCCCCTCGGTATGCGGGATTATCTCTCAGCGTCACGCTGTCCGATTTGAGCCAATCGTCATCGGTGGGGTACTGGTAGAATGTCACCACGATGCGAGACGGTTTGTGCGTGACCTGCCGTTCAGCGAGATCAACCTCAAAATCTTGTGGCCTCAGTTGGTCATTCACAACTTCCTCCATCTCCGTCCGGCGCACGCAGTGCAGACAAGGGTTACGGATCGGCGATCGTCAGATGGCGCTGCATTTCTGTCTCTCCGCGGTCCCACTGTCCATCCCAATCGATTCGAAATCGCATGGGCGGGCTATCGCGCTCACGTCCCCGCGCCGCGACAGTCACCCATAGCTGTGTGGCGCCGACATATTCCTCAGCGTATTTATTCGGGGTAATCGCCGTCATTAATCGAAGGGTTTGCTCCTCTGTCACGACGAGGAAGTCGGCTACAGCAGCGGTTCCTACACTTCTGAACTGCGGAAAGGCAGGCGCGTGCTGCCATACAAGCGGAAGCGGACCTCGATATTCCATTACAAGCTTTCCGTTCGGCAAAGGCCGTTCAATTGCGTCGATCACGACTTGCACATCTTGGACAACACTTGCTTGCCGCTCATTCAGAACTCGAAGACGATAGTATCGAGCTTCACGCCTGCGTTCCCTCGGTATCCTTACCGCTCCCCCCGCTCCGAACTCGACGTCAACCCAGGAAACCGTTTCGACTTCCAAATCCCCTTTGTCATTCACCAGTTCAACTCGGAGCTGCGGCCTGCTCCACCAGGCCCAAAACCGTGGTCCGAGAAGCGCGACCAGCGCAACCACCCATGTCCCAACTACCCCCGTCTCGACCACCCAACGCGGTGGTAACTCCCCCGGCGTAGCCATCCGGCTTGCACTCCTTTACAGGCCGCGTCCTTCGCAATTGCAAGGCATGCGATCAGCTACTCATCGTCAAAGCTCCAACAAATCAATCTGCTTAGTTCCTTGCATCGGCATCGGTCGTCTAGCGGTGCCCTGCGCTCTGATCCGTCGCCCATCAACTTCCAGCTCCACGACGCTCCCTATGCGGCCCACCCATCGAAGGTGCGCGCCAGTGATCTCCGGAAAGCCATGAACCATGCTTTTCCGGCTAGGACACAAGCATACCAGATGTTGACTGTGGCTGCCGCTGATGAGTAGTGATGGCTGCTGGCGGATTGCCGTTTATCCCCATGCTGCGGCTCTGCAACTTTTCCATCCAAGCGTATTCGGTGCGCAGAATGTCCTCGTCGGTCTCAAAACCAGCCGAGACTTGGAGGATGCTGACCTGATACTCGCTCGGACCAAGTGTCTTAAAGCTGACCGCATCGCCGCCCGCCTTGGCGTGTTGTGTCCACCGCCCGAGAAAGCCACCCTGTCCGGTCGCGGAGCCAACATAATGCTTACGCGTGCTGGCTGATGTGAGGACATAGACACCTTTCGCGGCCCGCAACTGTGTTTTCCATGCGACCGGAAGATCGGAAAGATCACTTAACCGGCAGCGAAATCCGAAATATCCAGGAAACGGCTCATCCTCGGGGTCACGAAGAAGTTCTATGACCCGCTTGTCGTTCTTGTTGGCACGCTGATGCCAAGCGAGGTAGCCCTTACCCCAATCGACCACGAGGCGCCCTTGCATGTCCTTGAGTCGGTTGTCTCGGCTTGTGTCGTAGAGAACCTTTCCCGGACAGGGGAGACCGGAGCAGGGATCAATTTCGTTTTCTCCTGCGACCCCCTTCGCGTTCACCGCATAAAGGCCCACAAACAGTGTCTTGTCGGACGGCGTGCGAACGAAGCTCGCCAGCAGTTTGCCGACCGGGAATCGGTCCTTGCCCTGGATGTTCTGGTATTTCTCCAGCAGCACCGGGTCTCGTCGCCAAATTCCATACGGGGCGATCTTACACTCCGTCCGCGTATCATGATGTCGCACCACGCGAACATTAGCGGGGTCGATGTCTTCAGCCTTCAAGATCATGTTGAATGTGATCGGCATGAGCGTCGCTCCCCTAAATGGGCTTTGCATATGAACCCGATTCAAAAACGATGCCAGTTGCACACAAACGTTGAACAGGGACCCCATTCGACCGTGCAATCCCTCCAACGATGCCGAAATCGCCACGCGTCATCTCAGGTGCTGGCGAGGTTATTCATTGCCGATCTTTCGCACCCAAACCTTGTCGCCCTTTGCTTCCAGATTGCGGAGGTCGTAGATCGACACAGGTCTTCCCTGGATCACCTCGCTCGTTTGGCAGACAAGCACCTCTTCGGCGGGAAGCCACATTTGCGTATCGAAGGTATCGTAGTCGTCTACCTCGTAGATTGTGCCCGACATCATGATGACGATCTGACCGCCGTTTGAAACCCTCTTTATCGAGTCTCGAAAGCAATGGGTTTGCATCGCTGCCTTATCAGCCCCGGAAACAGCTACAAGACAACAGAACAGCATGGCTCCTCGTATCGTCTTGTTCAACACAACCTATTCCTCCCGTAGCTGCTGCGGATCATAGAGGATAATCTCCAGCTTGCCGTGATAGAGGTCTATCTTGTCGGAGACACAGACGTGCTTTCCTTGCAGCGTTTCGGGCTGACCGAATTTTGCGTGGTCACTGCCGAAGATGACGGCGGTGAAGACCTGATGAGGATAAGGCTCCCGGAGATTGAGGAGGGTCGGCTGCGAATGAGCCTGGGCCCGGCGGGAGCGGTGTAGCGTGAGCGTGGAGGAGACGCGCATGAGCGAGGACATCGCCTTCCTGTCCGCCGATGAGCTCGCGCGGCGCTATGGCGCCGGCAGCCTCACGCCGATCCAAAGTGTCGAGGCCGCGCTGGCGCGGCTCGCCCGGCTCGAGCCGGTGCTCAATGCCTTCCAGCGCGTCGATGCCGAAGGGGCGCGCCAGGCGGCGCGGCTCTCGGCGGAGCGCTGGCGGCAGGGGGCGCCGCTCTCGGCGCTCGACGGCGTGCCGGTGACGGTCAAGGACACGCTGCTGGCCCGGGGATTTCCCACCTTGAACGGCTCGCGCACCGTCGATCCCACCCAGGGCTGGCGCGAGGACGCGCCGCAGGTGGCGCGCCTGCGCGAGGCGGGCGCGATCCTGCTGGGCAAGACCACCACCCCCGAATTCGGCTGGAAGGCGCTCACCGACAGCCCGCTCAAAGGCATCACCCGCAACCCCTGGAATCCCGAGCGCAGCCCCGGCGGCTCCAGCGGCGGGGCTGCCGCCTCGCTCGCCGCCGGCATCGGCGCGCTGGCGCTTGGCACCGATGGCGGCGGCTCGATCCGCATCCCCGCCAGCCATTGCGGGCTCGTGGGACTGAAGCCGACCCAGGGATTGGTGCCGCATTACCCGCATAAGAGCCCGTTCGGCACGCTGACCGCGAGCGGCCCGCTGGCGCGCTCGGTCGCCGATGCGGCGCTGCTGCTGAACGAGCTCGCCAAGCCCGATGCGCGCGACGTGACGGCGCTACCGGGCGAGGCGCGGGATTGGCGCCGCGGCCTCACGGATGGCGTCAAGGGCGTGCGCATCGCCTTTGCGCCGGGGCTGGGCGGCGCCGAGCCGCGCCCCGAGGTGCTGCGGCTGGTGACCGCGGCGGTGACGCTGCTGGGCGAGCTCGGCGCCGCGGTGGCCGAGGTCGGCGCGGTGATCGAGCCGCTGCAGCCGATCTTCGAGCCCTACTGGCTCGCGGGGTTCGCCCATACGCTGCGCCAGATCCCGCGCGAGCGCCATGAGCTGCTGGATCCGCGCTTTCGCCTGCTCGCCGAGCAGGGCCTCGCGATCGGCCTCGAGGCCTATTACGCCGGCGCCATGGCGCGCCTCCATCTCGCCGAGCGCTTGCAACTTTTCCACCGGGATTACGATCTGCTGGCGACGCCGGCGCTGCCGACCCCGCCGGTGGCGGTGACGACGCCCTATCACTCGGCCGGCTACGACCGCTGGCGCCACGTCGTGCCCTATACCTTGCCCTTCAACCTCGCCGGCCATCCCGCCATCGTCATCCCCTGCGGCCTCACCGAGGAGGGGCTGCCGGTGGGCCTGCAGCTCGCGGGCCCGCGCCTCGCCGACGCGTTGGTGCTGCGCGCGGCCTATGCCCTGGAGCAGGAACTGGGCTGGCCGGTGCCGCATCCGCGGCTGCTGGCCGGCCTTGCCGGTCTCGCGGGGTAGGGCGGTGTACTCATAATTGGACCACGGTCGGATCAACTGAAGGTCCGCTACGCGTGGGTAGCCGATCGTCCGCTTTGAGGCATCGGCGCGGCAACCCCGGACTTTTTGCCTCACGGCCAGAGTTGGCCGTAGAACGAACCCGCTGCGCGGGAGGGACACGTGAGATGATGCCGTGAGAGCGGAGACGTAGCACCCGGGTTGAGCGGCCCCGGGCGAGCACTGAGCATTCTGGCTCCTTTCCAGCAAGAGGAGCCGTCCGATGAACAAGCCGCTGTCCATGCCTGCGCGCCGTGATCTTCGTCAGCGGATGATCGAAGACATGAGCGTTCGAGGGTTTTCAGCGAAGACCCAGCACGACTATCAGCGCATCGTCTCGCGTTTCGCCGCCTTCCTTGGCCGCTCCCCGGATCGTGCGACCGCCGAGGATATCCGTCGGTTCCAAGTCGAGCAGCGCGAGGCCGGGATGCCTGCGCCGGCGATGAACAGCCATGTCGCGGCATTGCGGTTCTTCTTCACCACGACGATCGACCGTCCGGACCTGTCGCGCAAGCTGATCCGCGCTTCCTACCCTCGCAAGCTGCCGACCGTATTGAGCCCAGATGAGGTCGCCCGGCTGCTCGCGGCTACGACCTGCATCAAGCACCGTGCCGCGCTGAGCGTCGCCTATGGCGCGGGCCTCAGGGTCGCCGAAGTCGCAGCCCTCAAGGTCGGCGACATCGACAGCGAGCGGATGCTCATCCGTGTCGAACGCGGCAAGGGCGGCAGGTATCGCAACGCCATGCTCTCGCCCGATCTGCTAAGTCTGCTCAGGACATGGTGGGTCGAGGGCCGCCGCCAGGGCGCGATGTTGCCGGGTGGCTGGCTGTTCCCGGGCCAGAACCCGGTCAGGCCGATCAGCACGCGCCAGCTCGCCCGCGTCGTCGAGGAGGCGGCCCGGGGCGCCGGCCTCACCAAGCGGGTCAGCCCGCATACGCTGCGCCACAGCTTTGCCACCCACCTGCTCGAGGATGGCGTCGATATCCGCGTCATCCAGGTGTTGCTGGGCCATGCCAAGCTCGACAACACCGCGCTCTACACCAAGGTAGCGACGCGGACAGTGCGGACCGTCACCAGCCCGCTCGACAGGATCGCGGGCCTGATCGGCGAGAGGGTGTCGAGCGACGGCTGAGGCAGCGTGCCGCCCTCCTCGCTGGAGGTCGCCGATATCTTCCGGGCCGCCGGGGCCAGCTACCGTGCCGCTCAAGCCGGGCATCTCAGCCTCGGCCAGTTGAAGGTCATGTCGGCGATCCAGAACGTAAGCCTCCGGCGGCGCTTTCAATTACCCACAATTTCTGCTCCGACAGTGGCGCCCAGCGCAATGTCGGTGAGCCGCGATAGTCCGCGCCACATGACTGTGTTGCCGGGCGGAGGATCGTTGGCGCGGGCGAGATAGCCACCGAGTTCTCGCGATCTTGGTCAGATAATGCGAGAGGGTCTTCCGACGAGCTTGCGGCTTGTCGTTCACGAGGCGGTCGAGCACGGCAATTTCGGTCGCAGTCAATGCGAGAGTTGGCGGCGCGTCCGGAGATGAGCGATTGAGCATCGTCATCCAGAAGATCCGCCAACTCAGGATGCAAAAGACCGAGACCAGATTGGCCAGGCGCTGGGCGGTCCTGAGCTTCGATTCCTCGGCTTTGCAGCCCGATTTGAGGATCTTGTGGAACACCTCGATCTTCCATCTCAAGGCATACCATTCGAGCTTCTCGATGGCATCCGCGCGGGAGCCAACGGGCAGATCGGTGATCAGCCGCCAGTCGATCTTCTTTCGGTTCTTCGGCGTGCCGCGCTCTTCGGCATGGATCACGGTCAAGGTCAACGCGGAATAGCGTTTCTGCTTTCCGATCGGCGGCAGGACGCGAATCTTGCGATACCTGATCTCGAGAACGGCTTCGTCCGGATCGCCGTGGTTGTCTCTAACGTCGATGCGATGCAGCCCTTTGACGGCCACCTCTTCCATTTCGTCGGCGACCGTGTGATCTCCGTCTCCAGCCAGGCGATCGACGCAGGTCCTGATCAGAAAATGCGTTCCGGCCTCTTGGGCTGCGCAGAAAAGCTCATAGATGTCGCTCTCGCGATCACCGATATGAACGCATCGTCCCGGGTCGCCTAGAAGCTCCGTGGATTGCTGGACATTTTCCAGCCACCGGATGCTTTCCTTCTTCTCGATGGGAATGCGCGTCGGATTGATCTTCTTCTTGAGCGCGTTGGTCCCTTTGAATTTCTTCCGGGTCCAGAATTTGACGGCCGCCAGCCCGAGCGGCAGCCCTTCCGTCGTCACCGCAAGGCTCGAGTGCATCAGGATGCCGCAAACCGTGTGCGATCTCAGACGGCCCGCCTTGTCCCGTCCGCTGTTTATGCTCTTCGTTATCCCGATCGCGTCCGTGTTCTCTCTTTGGTAGGTGAACTCGGTCGTATCATGGAGCACAAGGACGGGGCCATCGGTCGCGACCGTGCGGTCACGCGTCGATTGAAAGTGACCGGCCAAGATGCCCGCCTCACTGACCCGGTCGTTGGAGAAAAAGCGATAGGCTGCCTTGGTGTTGGCCCAATCTTGGCAGACGAGCGGAATGCTTTGCCCCATAGCGCTCCCGAGCTGCGCCACCAGCTTGCGGAGCCGTTTGTTCAGGCGCTCGTCCGCAAAACTGCAGCCAGCAAGCTCGCGATCAAACCATGCGTCGGTTGCTTCGTCCATTGGCACCGCTCCGTCAGCGATTCGGTGCCAGACAAGGAATCACAGCCGATTCCTGCCACGCAACAGTTTGTGCGCTCCCTCAGCGCGCTCGACTAGATGTGGGTAATTGAAAGCCGGCGGCGACCGCCTGGACGATGGTAGGGCGCGGATCGGATAGTCAGAGCTAGTGTCGACACGTTCGATCGTGTCCACGAAGGTGCTGATGGACACGATCGCTAATGTCAGTGACCGATAGAAGCGGGGAAGCAGCCGGTGGCAGACCGCGCCGGCGTCGTCGGGTTTGGACGGAAGATGAGAAGCGGCGGATCGTGGCGGAGACATTCGCGCCGGGCGCTTCGGTGTCGATTGTCGCTCGGCGCCATGACCTCAATGCCAACATGCTGTTCACGTGGCGTCGTCAGCTCGGATCCACCCCCGTGACGGGCGACACGGTGGTGTTTGTGCCGGCCGCGATCGCGCCCGAGTTTGCATCGCCGGAAGTGTCGGCATCACGCTTGGTCGGCCGGATCGAGATCATCCTCGCCGGTGGTGATCGCGTGATCGTGGGCGCAGACGTCGATGCGGCGGCGTTGGCGCGCGTGGTGAAGGTTCTGTCGCGGCGATGATCCCGGTTCCCAGCGGCATGCGGATCTGGCTGGCGGTCGGCCATACGGACATGCGGCGCGGGATGAACAGCCTGGCGCTGCTGGTGCAAGAGGCGATGAAGCGCGATCCGCATGCCGGTGATCTCTACGTTTTCAGAGGGCGTTGCGGCAACCTGGTCAAGATCCTCTGGCACGATGGCGTCGGCATATCGCTCTATGCCAAGCGCCTCGATCACGGCCGGTTCATCTGGCCCTCGCCGGCGAACGGCGTGATCGCGATCTCGGCAGCGCAACTTGCCTACATGCTCGAGGGGATTGATTGGCGCAACCCGCGTCTCACCTGGCGACCGCAGAGCGCTGGCTGAGGCTGCAAAAAATGGCGCGTCGGTTCAGAAAAAGACGCCACAAGCGTCCGATTTTATGATTTCCATTGCGGTCATGGAGACCGATCCCGCAGCCCTCCCGGACGATATCGAGACGCTGAAAGCGGCGCTGGTTGTCGCGCGCGCCGAAGTCGCGGCCGCCCGGGCGCAGCGCTCCGACGATCAAGCCCTGATCGCCCATCTGAAGCTGC
The DNA here is from genome assembly GCA_963789275.1 of uncultured Alphaproteobacteria bacterium. Lineage (GTDB taxonomy): Bacteria > Pseudomonadota > Alphaproteobacteria > ATCC43930 > CGMCC-115725 > DAHUYF01. Next base: position 13,349 of record CAWBKF010000028.1, on the reverse strand, counting down.
AGATCGAGAAGCTCAACCGCGAGCGCTATGGCCAGCGCTCCGAGCGCACCGCGCGGCTTCTGGCTCAGTTGGAGCTGCAACTCGAAGAGTTGGAGGCATCGGCGACCGAGGACGAGTTCACCGCCGAGCAGGCCGCCGCCGCGGCGACGAAGGTGGTGGCCTTCACCCGCAAGCGGCCGTCGCGCCAGCCCTTCCCCGACCATCTGCCACGAGAGCGGGTGGTCGTGCCGGCGCCGACATCCTGCGCCTGCTGCGGCGGCACGCGGCTGTCCAAGCTGGGCGAGGACGTCACCGAGACGCTCGACGTGATCCCGCGCCAGTGGAAAGTGATCCAGACGGTGCGGGAGAAGTTCAGCTGCCGCGACTGCGAGACCATCAGCCAACCGCCGGCACCGTTCCACGTCATTCCCCGCGGCTGGGCGGGCCCGAGCCTGCTGGCCATGATCCTGTTCGAGAAGTACGGGCAGCATCAACCGCTGAACCGGCAGGCCGAGCGCTATGCCAGGGAAGGCGTGCCGCTCAGCCTGTCGACCCTGGCCGACCAGGTGGGCGCGTGCACGTCGGTGCTGATGCCGCTGTGGAAGCGGCTGGAGGCCCACGTCCTGGCCGGCGAACGCCTGCATGGCGACGACACGACCGTGCCGGTGCTCGCCAAGGGCAAGACCGACACGGGGCGATGTTGGACTTATGTCCGCGACGACCAGCCCTTCGGCGGTCCCGCGCCGCCGGCGGCAATCTTCCACTACTCGCGCGATCGCAGTGGCGCCCATCCTCAAGGCCACCTCGAGCGGTGGAGCGGGATCCTGCAGGCCGATGCCTATGGCGGCTACGAACAGCTCTACAGATCCGTCCGCTCTGCGGGTCCGATCCTCGAGGCTGCCTGCTGGGCGCACAGTCGGCGTAAATTCTTCGAGCTCGCCGACATCGCGGCCGCCGCCCGGCGCAAGGCCAGGGGCAAGACGCCTCAGGTGATCTCACCGCTGGCGCTCGAGGCGGTGCAGCGGATCGACGCGCTGTTCGCGATCGAGCGCCAGATCAACGGCTTGAGCGTCGAGGAGAGGCGCGTGGCGCGCCAACAGCGCAGCGCCCCGCTTGTCGCCGATCTCGAGACCTGGATGCAAGAGCAGCGCGCCCGGCTCTCGCCCGGCCACGAACTGGCCAAGGCGATGACCTACATGCTGAAGCGATGGGCCTCCTTCACCCGCTTCCTCGAAGACGGGCGGATTCGTCTCAGCAACAACGCCGCCGAGCGAGCGCTGCGCGGCATCGCCCTCGGACGCAAATCATGGCTCTTCGCCGGCTCCGACCGTGGCGGCGAGCGCGCCGCCTTCATGTACAGCCTCATCGTCACCGCCAAGATGAACGACGTCGATCCTCAGGCCTGGCTCGCCGAAATCCTGGCCCGCATCGCTGGACACCCCGCCAGCCGGCTGGACGAGCTGCTGCCGTGGAACTGGAAACCCCGGAGCGCCGCCGCGGCCTGACCATGGCGGCCATCACCCGCGTCTTCACCATCGGCCGCGTCGCCCAGATGCTGGGCGAGAACGAGGACTGGCTCTTCGACATCGCCAACGAGATGGAGCCGGAAGACGGTTGCCTGTGGATCTACGGCGACGGCGATCAAGAGATCCTGGCCTTCACCGACTTCGGTATCGAGAACCTCACCGCACTCGTGCAGATCCACAAGGCCGATCCGAGCATCATGCGCCGATACCGCGGAGAAGAGTAAGCGCGCCGCGGCGCTCACCGAATGCTTACTCCAGAACTGCCGGACCGCCGCACTCGGCGGCCATGTCGAGAGCTGCGACGACTGCGGCCACCTTCGGGTCGCCTATAACAGTTGCCGCAATCGGCACTGCCCGAAGTGTCAAGGCGCAGCGGCGCGGACTTGGCTTGCCGAGCGCGAGGCCGACCTGCTGCCGGTCGGCTATTTCCACGTCGTCTTCACCCTTCCAGCCGAGATCGCCGACATCGCCTGGCAGAATAAGGCCGTCGTCTACGATCTGCTGTTCCGGGCGGCGTCCGAGACGATGATGACGATCGCCGCCGATCCCCGGCACCTCGGCGCCCGCATCGGCATCACCGCGGTGCTCCACACCTGGGGATCGGCGATGACGCACCACCCCCATGTCCACATGATCGTGCCCGGTGGCGGCATCTCGCCCGACGGCAGGCGCTGGGTCGCGTCAAGAGCCGCCTTCCTGCTCCCGGTCCGCGTGCTGGGCAAGCTCTTCCGCCGCCTGTTCCTGACCCGGCTGATCGAGCTGCACCATGCAGGCAGGCTCACCTTCTTCGGCGCTCATGCCGACCTTGCCGATCGACATCGCTTCTTGCGCCGTCTCGCGCCGGTCAGGAAGAAGCGATGGGTGGTCTATGCCAAACCGCCCTTCGCGGGCCCCGAGGCCGTGCTGGCCTATCTCGCCCGCTATACCCACCGGGTCGCGATCTCGAACCGGCGGCTCATCGCCTTCGACGAGGCGGGCGTCACCTTCCGCTACAAGGACTATCGGCGCACCGGCCCGGAGCGCCACCAGGCCATGACACTCGATACCCACGAGTTCATGCGCCGCTTCCTGTTGCATGTCCTGCCGCGCGGCTTCCACCGCATCCGGCATTACGGCCTGCTCGCCAGCGCCACGCGCAAGGCCAGCATCGGCCGCGCCCGCGAGCTGTTGGCTGTACTGCCACCATCGGAACCGGCCGAACCGATGGAAGCGCCAGGTCTGACACCGCCCTGTCCCTGTTGCGGCGGCCGCATGCGCATCATCGAGATCTTCGGACGCTGGAACCAACCACGTGCGCCGCCGCAAGCGCATATGCCAACCGGGATGACGCCGTCGTGACCCGGCACCGCCTGCCGCCTTCTCCCACCGCCGCCCCATCGCTGCGGTCGCCGACCCGACGCGCGTGCTGCACTCCTGGCAGGGCGATCCGCACCCACTCCGACCGCCGGCCGAGCATCCTTCGCAGCCAGCCGGCTGAATATCCGGCCGTCCAGATCAAGCCCGGACGCTTCGAGCCGCCGCCCGATCGCCCTCCGGCACGCGCCTAAACCTCAAATCCCCATACCTCGCCCAAGGGCCCGCAGGTTCGTTCTTCGGGGACTTTCGTACGCCTACCGGCGTCCGAAACTCTTCACGTAAGCGGATGGACAGCTTTCGGTGGTAAATGAAGGGAAGCGGACATTCAACTCGACTGAGGCGTCGTCTCAGTCTGTTAAGGGTTCTCGGATGCCTGCCGCGGCGAGGACGGTGCGGCTGCTCTGGCGGCAGGCGTCCGAGAAGCCTCAGGGGAGGAAACCGCGGGCAGGAAGGGGCGCGGCCGTTCGGCGGGTTGGATCTATGGGGATTTGAGAGCCGCAGGTGTTGGGAAGGCGCGGTGGTGTCGTGATCGTAGGGCAAGGTCCGCAGCGTGACATTGCGGTGGCGGAGTGTGCGATGGCAGTCGTTGAGGTGCGAGCGCAATGGCCGAGCACGTGAGCTGGCGCACAACGATGGTGATTGGCCGAGCGGGGTGGTGGCCGGTCGATGGACAGCGGCAATTGTGAGCGGCATTCGAGCGTCGTGACCGGGTAATGGCGCTCATGAGGTGTCGATCCTGATCGAGACCGTCGGTCGATATCGCGGCGAGCAGCCGCGCTCGAAGGTCTCGATGACGATCATGCTACCGCCGCAGCGGGGGCAGGGATGCGAGCGCATCGGCTCGTCGCCATTGGCAGCGTCGGTAAGGCTCTCCTTACTGCGCGTTCCGGGCACGTCGAGCAGCTGACGCGCTCTCGCGATGTTGTCGGTGCGCGCGCCGTTGGCGAAGAGACCGTAGTGGCGGATGCGATGGAAGCCGGCGGGCAGCACGTGGATCAGGAAGCGTTGGATGAACTCGTCGATGGCGAGCGTCATCACCTTGGCCCGCTCGCGCCCCTTGGCCCGGTAGTCCTTCCACTTGAAGGTGATGCCGGTATGGTCGAGCGCGAGCAGCCGGCTATTGGCGATGGCGACGCGGTGCGTATAGCGCGACAGGTAAGCCAACACGGCTTCCGGTCCGCCGAATGGTCTCTTCGCGTAGACAACCCACTCGGCGTTGCGTAACGGCGTCAGATACGCCGCGAAAGCATGGCCCTCGGTGAGCTGGGCGTGACCGCCGAAGAAGTGCAGGCGGCCGGCGTCATTGGCGGCGACCAGCTTCTCCAGGAACAGTCGCCGGAACAGCCGCGAGAGCACGCGCACGGGGAGGAAGAAGCCGGGCCGGCAGGATATCCAACGCTGGCCGTCGAGCGAGATGCCGCCACCCGGCACGATGACATGCACATGCGGGTGATGCGTGAGTGCCGAACCCCAGCTGTGCAGTACGGCGATGAGGCCGATCCGGGCGCCGAGATGCTTCGGGTCGGCGGCGATGGTGATGAGCGTCTCGGCCGCGGCCTTGAACAGGATGCCATAGACGACCGCCTTATTTTGGTAGGCGATGTCGCCGATCGGCGCCGGCAGCGTGAACACGACGTGGTAGTAGGGCACGGGCAACAGCTCGGCCTCCCGATCGGCGAGCCATTCCTTCGCTGCCGCGCCTTGGCACTTGGGGCAATGTCTATTGCGGCAGGAGTTATAGGCGATGTGCGTGTGCGCGCACTTCTCGCAACGCTCGACATGTCCACCGAGAGCCGCCGTGCGGCAGCTCTCGATGGCGGACATGACCTTCAGCTGGCCGAGGCTCACGTGGCCGGCGTTGGCACGACGCCACGCCGGCCCGTGATCGCGGAAGATATCCGCGACCTCCAATGACGGCCGTGACACGAAGCCGGCGCTTTACGCCGGCGGCTTCACCTCGGTGAGCAGCAGGTCGAGCGGGCTGGTAACTTCGCCGATCGCCTTGATGGCCACACGCGTATAGAGCGCCGTGGTGTCGAGCTTCTTGTGCCCCAGCAAAACCTGAATGACGCGAATGTCGGTCTTGTTCTCCAACAGATGCGTGGCAAAGCTATGCCGTAGCGTATGCGGGGACACGCGCTTGTCGATCCCGGCTCTCTCGGCGGCAATATGGCAGGCGCGGTTAATCTGGCGGGTCGTCAGCGGCTGCCCCAGGACACGGCCCGGAAACAGCCAGCCCCGTGGCCGGACCGCTTTCCAATAGGTGCGCAGGAGATCGAGAAGATGCGGCGACAGCATCACGTAGCGGTCCTTGCGTCCCTTGCCCTGCTCGACGCGAATGACCATCCGCGCGCTGTCGATATCACTGATCTTGAGGGAGACGACTTCGGCAACGCGCAAGCCCGCTGCATAGGCTACGCTCAACGCCGCCCTGCACTTGATGCCGGGAACGGCCGCCAGGAGGCGGGCCACCTCGTCCGGGCTCAAAACCACCGGCAGCCTTCGCGGTTCACGGCAGAACGCGATCTCGTCCGTGACTTCGGGCCTTCTGAGCGTCACCCTGAAGAAAAAGCGCAAAGCGGTCATCGCGGCGTTCCGGCTGGGGACCGCGACGCCGCTCTTGGCAAGATGGAGTTGGTAGCGGCGAATGTCTTCGAACACCGCGTGGTCCAGGGGCCGGCCGAAGAAATCGGCGAAGCTCTTGACGGCGCGGATGTACTGCTGTTGGGTCTTCGGTGAGAAATGCCGGATCGTCATCTCTTCGATCATGCGCCGGCGCAACGGGCTGATGGCCTTCGCGGTCATGAGGGGCTCCTGTCTTGGGAGAGGTTGCAAGCCTCTCAATCTCAAGACAGGACGCTCCCTTCTGGCTACCGCGCCTTCGGTGACACGCCAGCGCCCTACCGCGAGAGCGGTTTAGTCCTTTGACCTATACCGGACGAATTGAGTGGGCGTCAGCGCAACATCGCGAAAGCCGCCGCCCAGGTCCCCCATCATGACGTGGCGCTACCTGCGGACCATGCTCGCGCGCCGGTCTGGTACGACACAGCACCTTCATGCCACGCCCGGTGAGCACTGCCCGCCCCCTCGCCATGCACGACAACACGGCCACCGACTAGCCGAGAGCGTCAATCATCGACGCGCGATGGGAACACTGAGGGTGTTTCTGCCGATCTCGATCGACCCGCGGTTCGCAGAGACGGTGCGAGATATCGTCGGCCTTTTGTATCGGCGCCATCAGAGCATGCTATCGTTTCGTGTGTTGATGAGAAGAGCCAGATCCAGGCGTTGGATCGCACCCAGCCTTTGTTGCCGTGCCGTCCAGGCCAGGCCGAATGCCGCACTCACGACTATACCCGATGTCGTGCTGTCGCTGTTCGCCGCTCTCGACGCGGGACCGGAAAGATCATTGGCCGATGCTTCGCCCGACAGCGAGCGCGCGAGTTCCCTGTTTTCCGGAACACGGTTGAGGCCGATGTGCCGGAAGACCTGACGTTCACATCATCATGGACAACGTGTTCTCCGGCACTTCGCACCTTCGGGGCCGAAGCCATGACGTATAGGAACGCCGCGACCCTTGCCGCGTACAGCCGGCGTTGCTGCGCATAGACTTCGCCGTTGCACTCCTGGTAACGTGACAATGGCGGCGAATGTCAGCACCTCGAAAAAAGGGGCTACCGATGAAGTGGCTGATCATTGCCGCCATGTCAGCGGTTGCGATCCAACTCGCAACGGCACAAAGTGCCGCTTCGAACGAGATTACGGCGGCAAACGTCGTTGATCATCTCGTAGCGGAAAGGACCAATGCTGAAAACTCAGTTCGGCTCGTGAAGTCAACTTACAAGCCAAATACTCCAGAATATGCTAAAGCAAAGCAGAGATACTCCGCTGCTCAGACGGCCTACAACAATTACATCTCAGCTATGTTGACCGCGTATGTTCAGGGGATCAATGGGGATTTTCACGAATCTGCATCTCTCGCCGCCGACAAATCCAAGGACTTTGACGACTATGTGGCCTCACTAAACATTCCCAGCAGAGGCCCAGCAAGCAAGATCGTCGGGGTGGGGGTGCTGATCCGGATGGGCGAGATGCTGTACCGATTTATTGAGCAGCAGATCGAGGACCGCCGCGGCAGATTGGCGAATTCGATTGCCAAGCAGGTGACTTGGGGTGATTGGGACTCGGTGGGAGGCTAAAAATGAGACTGAAGGGCGTATCACGATCGCCGCTGTACGCGCTGATCTATGTCCTGCTTGTCATTTGCGGCAACGCCAACACGACTTCCGCGTGGGCTCAAAGCCTCGTGCAGGAGGCGAATGGCGCTCTCGCGAGCGGGCGCCCGCGCGTGGCGCTTGTCGTAGGCATTGGCGATAACACGCATTGGAAGAAGCTGCCCAACGCCGCGTCTGACGCGGCGCTTATCGCACGGACATTGCCTCGATTGGGCTTCACGCTTATCGGCCGCGACGGCTATTGGAGAGATCCAACGAAGGCGAAATTATCCGAAGCCATTGAGAGGTTTGTTGACGCGATCGGCCAAAACACGATTGCGTTGTTTTATTACGCTGGCCACGGGATTCGATGCGACAACCATGTCTATTTGGTGCCAAAGGATGCGCCGCCTTCGTTTGGAAGCGTAAGGGATTGCGACGACACGCTTATGTCTGTCGATGGCGATCCTGCCGGCGAACCATTGCTCACTCAGATCCAGAGGATCAGGCCTAACTTGACGCTCATCGTTCTCGATGCCTGCCAGGACGAGGTTCCCTACGTCGGCAGGACCGCCCCACGTGGCTCCGAAGGTAGGGTGAAGGGACTCCAAACGTTGGATGTGCCGTCCGAGCTAAGCCAGGGCGTAATTCAGCTGTATTCGGCGCAGCCCGGCCAGATTGCCTTAGACGCGGGCAGCGCTTTCGCAACAGCCTTTGCGACGTGGATAGTTAGTCCACTTCCTCTTAGCACCGTGTTGAACAATATCACCAAGGAAGTCTTCAGCGAGAGTAGGCAGGGGCAGCTTCCCTGGGTGGGAATGCCAGCCTCTGGCCTCTGGAGTAAGTATGTACTGTCGGCGGCGTCGAGCGTACCAGCGGGTGACTTGTCATACTTGCCGCCATCCTCTCCTGCGAGCAGCCCAGACTCCGGCATTACGTCAAATCAGCCGCCCTATCGGCCTGCGGACCCATCACCTAACTTTCCTTTGCCGCCAACACCGTCTTATCGGCCGACCAACTCGTCAGCTGTTTTCGAATATACCGATCCGCAGGGCTGTGAGGTTGTGGCAGGTGTGCGTATGTGTTGACGGCAAAAAACCTAGTAACACGGGAGCGCTAATGGAGACAGCTTGAAAATTCCGCTGTCTATGGGGAATTAGACATGCATTTTAACAAATTATTATTTTCCGCTGCATGGTGTCTGTTAGCGGGAGCCTGTGGTATTCCGTTGCAGACGGGGGCATCGAATGTGCCTCTAATGGAAATGCCACCTATACCCCCGGGAGCTCCTGCACTTCAATCATCTCCTACCCGATCAACGATTATGCAGGCAGTATTTAGATTGTCGTTTCGTGGGTCCCCAGGCTACGAGGACGAAGATTATATCTTCCTCCTGAATCCCGATAGGATAATTATTAATGAGCCGGCGGTTTCGGACTACCCGGGAAGGGTCGACCAAGTCGTGCCGGCGCTCATATTCAAGAATATAGGCGAGAGCTTATGTCGGGAGAAGTACAGGCCTGCTTTTGATCCGCGGACGGCATACAACCAAGCGTGTGGAACTCTGGTGGATCGGACAGCAGATTTATTTATTCTGGACTATACGTTTCGGTCGCGCGGCGTCGACGGGGTCGAAGTTGTGTACCGAAGTAGGGTTCGTATGCAGCGGCAGGCGCTTACCTGCCAAGCACAGTTAATTTCATTTCAGCGAACGTTCAGGAACATTCCGGGAATGTTTGTGGCGCCATCAGCAATAGTGTCCTCGTCATGCCGAGGATTGTAGTGATTGATCGCGGGGAGATGGAGATATGGGGGCAATTATAACCTTTACTCAGCAGAGTTTGGAGCTATGCTTTGCCCAGCGAACGTTGCGCGACCCCAAATCCAGCGCCGGCGCGCTTACTTCGAGCGCGCCGGGCGCGCGTCTGGAACTGGGAACGCGGCTCCAGGGCGGAGCGCCGCAAGCGCCTTGACGACGCCATCCGCGACCTGGGCAAGGTAATGCAGAAATTCGAAGACGCTTTTCCCGCCGAATCCTCGCCCGTTGCCAAAGGCAAGAAAAAACCGCGCTGGAAGTTCAGTCCCTAGCGGGATGCCCATAGAGCCCGGCAGGCCAATGACCATCTGGCCATCCTTCGAGATAAGTGTTGAGAAGTTGGCGATTTCAGCGGGGATGCTGCGCCCCAATAGCTTTGCCAATGGCAGTGTTGCTGCGCCAAGGACGGGCAACAGCGTCTGATGCTTGTCAGCCACATCCATGTCGTGAATCGCCCGCAGCCCTTCATATCCGCTTTGATAGGGCCTCATACTGTGGATTAGCTCCACTACGTCTTTCCCGGCGCGATGTACATTCCGCCTCTTGATCATCCCAGGGAGATCAGCGGCGGATCGGCAAAATGGAAAAAGAACCCCGTCAATGCTGCGCTCGTTGAGCCGCACCAGATCGCATAGCGCCAGATCAAGAGAGGCGCGCAAATTGTGCACAGCATCGCCGATGATCGGCGATAACGCCAACGGGACCGGCTGCCGAATTCGCGCGGTCCATGCCTGCGTGCTGTAAGAGAGTTCCATTCCCGGGAATTGCTCGGCGACGATAACGCAAGGCCTAGTGGATCGAATCTAACGCTTGGTGACCGCGCTTGACGGCGGCGATGATGGTATCGGCGTCCTTGGTCCAGGTGAACGGTTTCGGTGTCTTATTGTGTTCGGCGAGGTAGCGATTGATGGCTGCCTGGAGGTCGACGAGGCTCTTGAAGACGCCGCGCCTGAGGCGACGCTTGGTGAGGGTGGCGAAGAAGCCCTCGACGGCATTGAGCCAGGAGGCCGAGGTCGGGGTGAAGTGGAAGACGAACCGCGGATGGCGGCCCAGCCACTCCATGACCTTCGGGTGCTTGTGAGCGGCGTAGTTGTCGAGGATGACATGGACGATCTTTCCCGCGGGCAGTTCGGCTTCGATCCGGTTGAGGAAGCGGATGAACTCCTGATGGCGATGGCGCTGCATGCATTGCCCGATCACCGAGCCATCGAGCACATTGAGCGCCGCGAACAGGGTGGTCGTGCCGTTCCGCTTGTAGTCATGGGTCATCGTCCCGCAACGACCCTTTTTGAGCGGCAGGCCCGGTTGAGTGCGGTCGAGCGCCTGGATCTGCGATTTCTCGTCGAAGGACAACACCACCGCATGGGCCGGTGGATCGACGTAGAGCCCGACCACATCCCGCAATTTCTCGGCGAAATGCTTGTCGTTGGACAGCTTGAACTGCCGAATGCGGTGTGGCTGGAGGCCATGTTTGCGCCAGATCCGCTGCACCGAGGAGACGCTGACGCGGATCACTTTGGCCATGGCCGCCGCCGTCCAGTGCGTCACCTCGCCCGGCGGCGGCTCCAGCGTCTCGGATACGATGCGCATCACGAGCCCGTCGGCCAGCGGCGGGATGCGCGACGGGCGCGTCTTGTCGCGCAGCAGCCCGTCCACGCCTTCGGTCGCGAACCGCTCCTGCCAGCGCCGGACGCAGGTCTTGGCGACCCCGGCCTCCCGCATGATCTCCGCTGCGCATTTGCCGTCTGCCGTCAGCAGGACGATCCGGCTGCGCCAGACGTGCTTCTGGGGGCTGTTCCGATCCGCCGCGATCGCCTCGAGACGAGCCCGCTCCGCAGAATTCAAGTCGATCGTGGTCCTGATGGTCATCGCCCAGACTCGCACGACCGCAAGCCACCGGGAATCCACAATCCGACTCCTGCGTCAGATTTTATCCACTAGTTGCTAGATACGCGTCGACGGCCTCATGTAGCTCTTGAAGGTGCTTCGCCGCTCGGTCAAGCTTTAGCTTTGGAGCCTCAAAGGGGGCGATCATGGCGAAGCCTCAAAAGTCCAAAAAGCCCGAGATCGAACTAGACTCCAACGCATGGCCGCGCTTCGAGCAATTTGTGCGCGATGTGGCGAAGGCCGGCCCGAAGCATCGCGCGACACCGAACGTGAAGCGGCCGCGGAAGCCGAAAGGATAGCGATGAATGATACGCGCAAATATGACGAGGATTGGAGAGGTGTTGATCCTGAAGTTGCGCGCCAAATTCTCAGGCAGGGAGAGCTTTTTCTTGAAGCGCAGCTAAAAATAGCCATCGCTGCCGACCAGCGCGCGATGGTGACAGCCAGTATCCTTACAGGCTTTTCCGCAGCCTTATTTGTCGCGTCAGTTACATTTCTTGCGCGCATAGACCGCATCAATATCGGTTATGCATGTTTTATAATGGCGACGATGCTCTTTTTGGGAGCGGCTTGCTGTGTGTACGCAGCGCGCCCGATATCGTTCTGGCATGCGGGTACCTGGCCGAAGGAGTGGTGGGGTTTCAGGCACCAATCCGATTTCACGGTCATCATCGGAGGAGAGGCGGAACTCTATCAGGAGCGTATTGAGTTCAAATCAAACGGCCCTTTCGCGAAACGCGAAATGGTTGCGATGCGGAACATATATCGCATTAGCCGCCCCCTGGCTGGGGGTAGCTCTGTGGGCGATACTTATTTTCTTTAATCCTGACCCGCGCCCTTTGCTTTTGTCGTAGGTGGTGGGTTCTTGGGCTTAGGTTGAGCATCGTGCGCCATGCCTCCCTTTTTGCCTGGGGTAGCTGGCTTTGATCGGTGGCTAGCAGGTTTTTGAGGCGTCTTCGGCGTAGGTTTGTTAGTCATAACTCCACATCCGCTGATAAGGGCGGAGCCATTAATTTAATTGCGCCGCGCAGCGACTCCGAATTCGGCGCGGCGTTTGAGGAGCGGAGGCGCCAACCTCCGCTCCTCTTCAATATACCCGCTTACGACTAGAAGTCCGAATCCAACTCGAACCTGACGCGAGCTAGCATCGCGCAGAACTTGGCGCGGCTAACCTTGGGCTTGCTCGTTCGCCCGCTCACTAGTCCGCCGATAGGTGAGCCGCTTCCCGACGATGCCAGTCAGCAGTTTTTCGGTGCGCGTCTTATCATCAACGCCCAGCTTGGAGCGCTCGTTGTAGCGGAAGTCGAATTCGCGCAGGTAGCGGTGAAGGTGCTGCGCGCTCACATGATGGTATGTGCCGACGATGCCACGCTTGAGGATCGAGAAATAGCCCTCGGCGGTGTTGGTGTGCCAGAAGTAGGCGCGGACATATTCCTCGGCCGAGTGGTTGACCGTGCCGTGGCCGGCGAATTCGTCACCGATCGCCTTATAGGCCGGCGCTTCGTCGGTCATGGTCTATGAGGCGCGATCAATCTGAGTGACCATGGTATCGCGCAGAGTGACGCCAGTGACATTGGCGACATGGCGTGAGCGCACTTTGCCACCGCGCTCGACCAGAGAAACCACGGCTTCCTTGGAAGGCACGCGACCTTTGCGGTTTTTGGCTTTGCCGCCCACGTAGGTTTCATCTGCCTCTACCACTTTGTTGGCGCCGCCGAGCGCGGGAGGAAGCGTGCCGTCGCTCGCCGCTTCGCGGAGGCGGTGCATCATGAACCAAGTCGACTTGTAGCTGACGCCGATCATGCGGTGCATCTGGTGCGTGCTGATGCCCTTTTTGGAAGCGCAGAGCAGGAAGGCGGCCAGGAGCCACTTGTTGAGCGGGATGTGGCTGCGCTCGAACAGCGTGCCAACCGTAACGGTAAATTGCTTGCGGCATTCCTTGGCGTTGCACTGGTAGAGCCCATCGCGCCCAGCAATCAGAGTGGAGCTTTCGATCGTGCCGCAGAACGGACAAACCCGGCCATCCGTCCAAAGATGTGCCTCAAGCCATGCGCGGGCTTTGTCGGCGCTCTGGAAGACGGGGTTATTGAGTTCGTTCGACATGACCAAGGCTCCTAAGCTCTTGGCTCTAAATGTATCTCAGCTTTCGTGCTGAGTAAAGGTTATAATTGCCGATATGGGCGTATTCGGCCGCTAGAGCGCGGAGCTTGAAACAAGATTCGGAATTGGGATTCCCAAGGGACCGGAAAGCTGATTCTAGATGCTGGCTGGGGGAAGGAGATCAAGGAGGAAAGTCGATTTAGCGGCTTAGCCGAAAGCCAAATCCAAATAGAGGGCAGTTGGGACGCTCCGCTCAATATATTTGACCTGTCTCGCCCGCAAGCATTCTACCCGATATGCCTTCCGGATTTTTTTGGCGCTCCGCCATTCGGTGTGAGGGTGTGAGTTCCGCTCCTGTTAAGGCTTCTCGGACGCCTGCCGCGGCAGGGACGGTGCCGCGCGCTCGGGCGGCAGGCATCCGAGAAGCCTCAGGGGAGGAAACCGCGGGCGGGCTGATGGCAAGGCTGTGCC
>CAWBKF010000027.1:0-81807 GCA_963789275.1 uncultured Alphaproteobacteria bacterium | reverse complement strand
AGACGCGGCCATCCATCCCTTCCGCGTCAACATTCCGGAGACGGCCCTCGTCGACCTGCGCCGGCGCTTGGCGGAGACACGTTTGCCCGAGAAGGAGACCGTCTCCGATTACTCCCAGGGCGTGCCGCTCAAAACCGTCCAGCAGCTCTTGCGCTACTGGCAGACCGACTACGACTGGCGCAAGGTCGAGGCGCGGCTCAACGCCGTGCCGAACTTCATCACCGAAATCGACGGGCTGGACATCCACTTCATCCACGTCCGTTCCAAGCATGAACATGCGTTGCCGCTCATCGTGACGCACGGCTGGCCGGGTTCGGTGGTCGAGCAACTGAAGATTATCGAGCCGCTCACCAACCCCACGGCACATGGCGGGAGCGCATCTGACGCCTTCCATCTGGTGATCCCGTCGATGCCCGGTTACGGGTTCTCTGGCAAGCCGGCGACGACCGGCTGGGGCCCCGAACGCATCGCGCGAGCTTGGACCACCCTGATGCGACGCCTTGGCTACAAGCACTTTGTCGCGCAGGGTGGCGATTGGGGCGCGGTCGTCACCGATCTGCTGGGCGTGCAGGCGCCGCCTGAACTGCTCGGCATTCACACCAACATGCCCGGCGCAATTCCTGCAGATATCGACCAGGCATCTCTCGCCGGTGCGCCGGCGCCGTCCGGTCTCTCTGCCGAGGAGAGAAGCTCGTACGAACAGCTCGTTTTCTTCTACAAGCATGTTTATTACGCCTTCTGGATGGGATCGCGACCGCAAACAATGGCCGGGTTTGCGGACTCGCCCATCGGCCTCGCGACCTTCCTGATCGACCACGACGCGCGCAGTCTGGAGCTCATCGCGCGTTCGTTCGACGGGCAGACCGAAGGCCTCACGCCGGACGATGTCCTCGACAATGTCACGCTGTTCTGGCTAACCAACACAGGGGTTTCGTCAGCTCGCCTCTATTGGGAAAATAAGCTCCCCTTTTTCAGTCCCAAGGGCGTCTCCGTTCCGGTTGCCGTGAGCGTCTTCCCTGACGAACTCTACCAGACGCCGCGGAATTGGGCCAAGCGGGCGTACCCCAAGCTCATCTACTACAACAAAGTCGATAAAGGTGGACACTTTGCGGCCTGGGAACAGCCGCAACTCTTTTCAGAAGAGGTTCGCGCGGGTTTCAGGCCACTGCGAGGCTGACGCCGAGGGGGCGGCGCGCACCATCTGCGCGCCGCCTTTTTCCGCACTTGCGCGATTCCTGCGCCCCTCCTCCCAAAAGTCTGCTCGGGGTCTGCGACTGGGCTCATTGCGCTTAGCGAGTCGGCATTGGAGCCGACAGCGGACACGCGCAAACCTTCGTCGTTGCTTTATGAGTACGCGCCCTAGTCCTGGCGCCGCAGCAGGAATTCGCGCCAGCCGCCATAGGCGGAGATCTCCTCGGCAGCGGCCGCCGCCTCGGCCTCACACAGGAAGCCCTTGACCGCGCGGCCGTCACCGAGGAGCACCGTGCCGATGGAGAGTGGCGGCGCCGTCTCGGCGACCAGCGTCCCGAGCGCGGCCGGGCTCATCGCCCAGAGCTCGACCGCGAAGGCGCGTCCGCCGGCGCTGTCGCGCAGCAGGCCAGGCCGCGCGGGCTCGCCGTCGAGCCGGAACATGCGGTAGGCCGCCGCGGTTTGCGTCTCCTCGACCAGGCTCGCGCCGAGCTCGAGCAGCCGGCCGTTGAGCGGCATGCCGGAGAGATGCGCGCCGGCCACGGCGACGGCGACGCGGCCATCGCGCGCCGGCGCCGGCGCCGCAAGCAGCGGCAGGCGATGCGGTGTCGCGCCCAGCGGCAGGTCGAGCTGGCGCTGGAAGGCGCTGCCGAGCGCCAACAGCGCCGCCTCGCTGAAGGCCGGCGCGATGCAGCTGACGCCGAACGGCAGGCCGTCGCGCCGGAAGCCGGCCGGCAGCGCGACCGCCGCGAGATCGAACAGGTTGACGAAATTCGTGTAGGTGCCGAGCCGGGTGTTGAGGCGGATGGGATCGGCCGCGACCTCGGCCAGGGTGTAGATGGTGCCGGCGGTGGGCACCAGCAGCAGATCGGCCGCCTGCCACAGCGCCTCGGCGGTGCGCCTGAGCGCGGCGAGGCGGTAGCTCGCCTTGAAGGTGTCGAGCGCGCTGTACTTCGTGCCGCCACCGATGATCTCGCGCGTCACCGGCAGCAGCGCCTCGGGCGTGCGGTTGTAGAGCGCCTCGACGGCGAAGAGGCGCTCCGCCAGCCAGGGGCCGCCATAGAGCATCGCGGCGGCATCGCGACAGGGCGTAAGGTCGACCTCGACCCGTCTGCCGCCAAGCGCCTCCAGCGTGGCGGCAGCGCTGCTCGAACAGCGCCGGCCCATCCTCATTGCCGGCGAAATCGAGATCGGCGTCGCGCGGCACGGCGAAGCGGAACGGCCGCGCCAGCACGGCGGTCTCCGGCGGGACGCGGCGGGCGAACGGATCCGCGGCGTCGTAGACGCCGCACAGCTCGAGCAGCACCTCCGCGTCCTCGCAACTCAGCGCGAAGATCGACACGCAATCGAGCGAGCGGCAGGCCGGTACGACGCCGCGGGCACTGATGCGGCCGCGCGTCGGCTTCAGCCCGACAATGTTGTTGAACGCCGCCGGCACGCGGCCGGAACCGGCAGTGTCGGTGCCGAGCGCGAAGCTGACCAGCCCCGCCGCCACCGCCACCGCCGAGCCGGAGCTCGAGCCGCCGGAGATGTAGCGCGGATCGAACGGGTTGCGCGCCACGCCATAGGGCGAGCGGGTGCCGACCAGTCCCGCCGCGAACTGGTCGAGATTGGTCTTGCCGACCAGCACGGCTCCGGCCTCGAGCAACCGGGCGACGCTCGGCGCCGGCTCTGCGGGCTCATAGGCAAAGGCGGCGCAGCCTGCGGTCGTCGCCAGGCCGGGGGCGTCGATATTGTCCTTGACCGCGAACGGAATGCCGAAGAGCGGCAGTCTCGCCATCAGGCCACGGTCGCGCGCCGCGGCCGCGTCGAGCGCGGCCGCGCGCTCGCGCAGCGTGTCGGCGGGAACGCGCGCGATCCACACCTTGTCGTCGCCGGCGGCGGCGATCCGCGCCAGAACATCCTCGGTCAGCGCCGCTGCCGAAAGCTCGCCAGTGAGAAAGCGACGCCTCAGGCTGCCGAGATCGAAGCTCGCCGCTGTTGCCGTCAACCGCCTCTCCTGCTCGTCACCACCGTCGTGCTCCGACCCTGCTTACCGCCTTGCAGGGCCGATGCCAACCGGCGGTCGCGGGTCCGTCCTGCGATTCCCAGGGATATTGCATACAACAAACGCACTCTGCCTATATTTTGGGCGAAGCCAGCCACGCAGCCTACATGCAGGCAGTGAAGCCCGGCGCCGGGTTTCCCGGCGAAGCGGACCCGCAGCCGCGCGCGGCCAGCGATTTGCCTCGCGCCTTGCCGGCGACATCTCGCACCGCGGCGAATTGGCATGGCGCTTGCGAAGAGACGGACGCTGGTCGCCGCCCTAAGGGAGAGCGTCCTCGCGACAACAGAGGAGCACAAAATGGCCTTCACCAGGATTTCGCGTCGCCACCTGCTGCAGGGCGCGGCAGCTATCGGTACTGCCGGCGCCGCGGCCGGGTTCTTCCCGGGACGACCGGCTTTCGCCGCTGATACCGTGGTCGGCTTCATCTATGTCGGCTCGCGCGACGATTACGGCTACAACCAGGCGCACGCCCAGGGCGCGGCGGCGCTGAAAGCCGTTCCCGGCGTCAAGGTCGTCGAGGAGGAGAACGTCCCCGAGACGGACGCGGTCGAGAAGACCATGGAGTCGATGATCAATCTCGATGGCGGCACGCTGATCTTCCCTACCTCCTTCGGCTATTACAACCCGCATATGGTGAAGGTCGCGGCCAAATATCCGGCGGTCCGCTTCGAGCATTGCGGCGGTCTCTGGACCGAGAAGGACCCCAAGAACGCCGCAAGCTATTTCGGCTATATCGACGAGGGCCAGTATGTCGCCGGCATCGTCGCCGGCAACACCAGCAAGACCGGCAAGCTGGGCTTCGTCGCCGCCAAGCCGATCCCGCAGGTGCTGCGCAACATCAACGCCTACACGCTCGGCGCCCAGAGCGCCAATCCGAAGATCACGACGCATGTCATCTTCACCGGCGACTGGTCGATGCCGGTCAAGGAGGCCGAGGCCGCCAACAGCCTGATCGATCAGGGTGTCGACGTCATCACCTGCCATGTCGATGGACCGAAGACCGTGGTCGAGACGGCGGCGCGGCGCGGCATCATGGTGACGGGATATCACTGCAATCAGTCGGTGCTGGCGCCGCAGGCCTATCTCACCGGCGCGGAATGGAACTGGGAGGGGCTCTATCCCAAATTCGCCAAGATGTTCATGGCCGGCGAGACCATCCCGAACTTCTATCGTGGCGGCCTCAAGGAAGGGCTGGTCAAGGTGTCGGCCTATGGGCCGGCGGTCGGCGAGGCCGCGCGCAAGCAGGCCGACGTCGCCAAGGACAAGCTGCTCGCCGGCGGCTTCGCCATCTTCAAGGGGCCGATCAGCGACAACAAGGGCAAGTCGGTGATCGCCGCCGGGCAGGCGCACGGCCAGACCGATCCGGTCCTCGAGAGCATGGACTACCTCGTCGAAGGCGTGGTCGGATCGACGTCCTGATCCGGCGGCCGATGGCGGCCTAAGGAGCCTGTCTGGGACATGGGATGGGTCTGCGTTGCACGAGGATGGGGCGATGTTAGGAGCGTGGCCGCAGGCGATGCTGGAAGCATCGTCAAGGCCGCGCGACGCGGCAGCGCCCCATCCTCGTGCAACCCTCCGGGACATCGGCATTTCGCGCCTGGACGTCGTCGCTCGTCGCTCACGATGCGCACGGCATCGCTTCGCTCCTCGCTCCTAGCCAGACGCGAAATGACGATGTCGCAGACCCGTCCCATGTCCCAGACAGGCTCGTAACCCATGGCGCTTGCGCTCGGCGATAAGCTGGCGGGCCGGGCGGCGTTCGGCGACAGGCTGCGGCAGGGGGCGGAAAACGTCGCCATCCCCCTGCTCGCGCTCATCGCGGCGATGGTCCTGTTCGGGATCTTCGTCGCGCTGTCGCGGGTCAACCCGCTCGACCTCTACGCGGTGATGTATCGCGGCGCCTTCGGCACCTGGTTCTCCTGGCAGAACACGCTGACCCGCGCGGCGCCGCTTATTCTCACCGCGCTGTGCACGGCGCTGCCGGCGCAGCTCGGCATGGTGGTCATCGGCGGCGAAGGCGCCTTTGTCATTGGCGGCCTCGCCGCCACCGCGGCGGCACTGGCCCTGCCCGGCGCTGCACCGCTCGTGACGCAGCTTGTCATGGCCGCCGCGGCCGTGGCCGCCGGCGGGCTGTGGATCGCCTTCGTCGGCGCGATCCGACAGTACCGCGGCGTCAACGAGACGATCTCGAGCCTGCTGCTCATCTATATCGCCATCGCCATTCTCAATCAGCTCGTCGAGGGGCCGATGCGCGATCCCGCAAGCCTCAACAAGCCCTCGACGCATGATATCGGCGCCGCGAACATGATCGGCCTGATCCCCGGCACCGAGGTTCATTGGGGCCTGGTCTTCGGCATCATCGCCGCCGTGCTCGCCTATATCCTCGTCTATCGCACCGTGTTCGGCTTCGCCGCGCGCATCGCCGGCGGCAATATGCGCGCCGCCAAGGTGGTGGGCCTGGGCGTCGGACGGCTGGTGCTGGCGATGTGCTTCCTCGGCGGCGCCGGCGCGGGGCTGGCCGGCATGATCGAGATCGCCGCGGTGCAGGGCCGCGCCAACGGCAATCTCGCGGCAGGCTTTGGCACCACCGGCATCCTCGTCTCCTTCCTCGCCCGCCATAACCCGCTCGCCATCATCCCGGTGGCCATTCTGCTTGGCGGCATCGGCGCCAGCGGCGGCCTCATCCAGCGCCGGCTCGGCCTGCCCGACGCCTCGGTGCTGGTGCTGCAGGGGATCATCTTCCTGATGGTGCTGGCGAGCGATGCGCTCTACGGCCGCATCCGCCTCTTCGCGCCGCGGGGAGGCTGAGCATGGCCCAGCCGGCGGTAGTGGCGGTGGCGACGGCGCTCGGCTGGTGGGGCGTGCCGCTCGGCGTCGTCGCCGGCGCGGTGCGCGTCAGCACGCCCTTCCTGTTCGTCAGCCTCGGCGAATGCCTGACCGAGCGCAGTGGCCGCATCAATCTCGGCCTCGAAGGCACGTTGGTCATGGGCGCCATGTCCGGCTACGGCGTCTCCTACCTCACCGGCTCGCCCTGGCTCGGCGTGCTGGCGGCCGGCATCGTCGGCTCGCTCTTCGGCGCGGCGCATGCCGCCTTTTGCAGCCTGCCGCGGGTCAATGATATCGCCATCGGTATCGCCTTGATGCTGTTCGGCATCGGGCTTGCCTTCTATCTGGGCAAGCCGCTGATCGAACCGCAGGCACCGATCCTGCCCTCGATCGATCTCGGCTGGTGGAGCAGCATTCCGCCGCTGCACGACGCGCTGCGCGTCAACGTGCTCTTCCTCATCGGCATTGCGCTGGCGCCGGCGCTGGTCTGGGCGCTGAAGCACACGCGCTGGGGGCTCATCCTGCGCACCGCCGGCGAGAGCGCCGACGCGGCGCTGGCGCTGGGATATTCGGTCAATCTGATCCGCCTGCGGGCGACCATGGTCGGCGGCTTCCTCGCCGGCATCGGCGGCTCCTTCCTGTCGCTTTACTATCCCGGCAGCTGGAACGAGCGGCTGTCCAGCGGCCAAGGCATCACCGCGGTGGCGCTGGTGATCTTCGCGCGCTGGGATCCGATGCTGTGTTTTTGGGCCTCGATCCTGTTCGGCGGCGCGGGCGCGCTCGGGCCGGCGCTGCAATCGGTCGGCGTGACCGAAGGCTATTACCTGTTCAACGCCGCGCCCTATATCCTGACGCTGCTGATCATGATCATCACCTGCTCGCCCCGGCGCACGCTGACCGGCGCCCCGGCCGAGCTGTCGATCACGCGCTAGGAAAGGGCTATCGCCTATGAGATGCACCACGGAGGCACGGAGGACACGGAGATTAGAGCAGATTCCGTTGAGAGTGGCCCACTTCGCGTCGCCTTGCCCGCGAAAGCGGGCATCCAGGGCAAGCGACAAGCGTTGCATGCTGGGTTTCCGCTTTCGCGGGAACGGCGTCATGTTGATTCGTCGGTTCCATCTGACTGAAACGCGCTCTAAATGCTCGGCGCGCGAAGCGCGTCATTCTTCGCTTCTCCGTGCTCTCCGTGCCTCCGTGGTCAATCTTTCTCGCCGGTCTTCCGGCCGGCACATGCGATTGCCTTGAATAGGAGGGCAGCATGAGCGGATTGGGCGGGCTCAACAAATCGGCAAACGGCGTCGTCATCGGCCTGGTGCAGCTGCAGCTGCCGGTCATCGCCGCCAAAGCCGATCTCGCGGCGCAGACCGAGAAGATCTGCGCCATGGTGGCGAAGGCGCGGCGCGGCATGCCCTCGATGGACCTCGTCGTCTTCCCGGAGTATTCGCTGCATGGCCTCTCGATGGACACCAGCCCGGCGGTCCTGTGCCGGCTCGACGGGCCGGAGGTCGAGGCGTTCAAGCGCGCCTGCCGCATCAATCGCATCTGGGGCTGCTTTTCGATCATGGAGGCGAACCCGGAGGGCAATCCCTACAACAGCGGGCTGATCATCGACGATGCCGGCGATCTCCGCCTCTACTACCGCAAGCTCCACCCCTGGACCCCGGTCGAGCCCTGGGAGCCCGGCGATCTCGGCATCCCGGTCTGCGACGGGCCGAACGGCAGCAAGCTTGCGCTCATCATCTGCCATGACGGCATGTTCCCCGAGATGGCGCGCGAGGCCGCCTACAAGGGCGCCGAGATCATGCTGCGCACCGCCGGCTACACCGCGCCGATCCGCCATGCCTGGCGGGTCACCAACCAGGCCAACGCCTTCGGCAATCTGATGGTGACGGCGAGCGTCTGCATGTGCGGCAGCGACGGCACCTTCAACTCAATGGGCGAGGCGATGATCTGCAATTTCGACGGCACGGTGATGGTCGAGGGCGGCAGCATCGCCGACGAGATCGTGACATCCGAGGTGCGGCCCGACCTGGTGCGCGAAGCGCGCGAGAGCTGGGGCGTCGAGAACAACATCTATCAATTCGGCCATCGCGGCTTCGTCGCGGTGCAGGGTGGCGCCGGCGACTGCCCCTACACCTACATGCGAGACCTCGTCGCCGGACGCTATCGCCTGCCCTGGGAGGAGCGCGTCGCCATCACCGACGGCACCTCCTGCGGCTTCGCCCTTCCCAACCGACCCTACCGCGGAGATCGTCATGGTTGAGCGTTTCGTACCGGCCGATCCCTATCCCTGGCCCTATAACGGCAAGCTCGCGCCGGAGAACACGGCCCTCATCGTCATCGACATGCAGATCGATTTCTGCGGCATAGGCGGCTATGTCGACAAGATGGGCTACGATCTCTCGCTGACCCGCGCGCCGATCGAGCCGATCAAGCGCGTGCTGGCGGCGATGCGCGCCAAGGGTTTCCACATCCTGCACACCCGCGAGGGCCACCGCCCCGACCTCGCCGACCTGCCGGCCAACAAGCGCTGGCGCTCGCGCCGGATCGGCGCCGGGATCGGCGACCCCGGCCCATGCGGCCGCATCCTGGTGCGCGGCGAGCCCGGCTGGGAAATCATCTCCGATCTGGCGCCGCTGACGGGAGAGTCGATCATCGACAAGCCCGGCAAGGGCTCGTTCTGCGCCACCGATCTCGAGCTGATGCTGCGCCTCCAAGGCATCGACAACATCGTGCTGACCGGCATCACCACCGATGTCTGCGTCCACACCACCATGCGCGAGGCGAATGACCGCGGGTTCGAATGCCTGCTGCTGCAGGATTGCTGCGGCGCCACCGACAAGGGCAATCACGATCACGCCATCAAGATGATCAAGATGCAGGGCGGCGTGTTCGGCGCGGTCTCCAACTCCAAGGCCTTCATCGAGGCGCTCGCCTGATGAGCAGCGCCGCGGCGCTGGGCATCGAGGCGGTGGCGATGACCAAGCGCTTCGGCGAGTTCGTGGCGCTGGACGACGTCTCGCTCAAGGTTGCGCCCGGCAGCTTCCATGCGCTGCTGGGCGAGAACGGCGCCGGCAAGAGCACGCTGGTCAAATGCATCATGGGCTATTACCGCGCCGATAGCGGCGCGGTCATCGTCGGCGATCGCGAGCGCGAGATCGACAATCCGCGCGCCGCGCACGCCCTCGGCCTCGGCATGGTCTATCAGCATTTCACCCTGGTGCCGGCGATGACGGTGGCGGAGAATCTGGTGCTGGCGCGCGCCGAGCTGCCGACCATCGTCGACTGGCGCAAGGAGAGCAAGGCGCTCGAGGCGTTCCTCGCGCGCATGCCGTTTCGCGTGCCGCTCGACGTCAAGGTGTCCGCGCTCTCGGCCGGCGAGCGGCAGAAATGCGAGATCCTGAAGCAGCTTTATCTCGAGCGCCGCCTGCTGATCCTCGACGAGCCGACCTCGGTGCTGACGCCGCAGGAAGCCGACGAGATGCTGGGCCTGCTGCGCGGGCTGGCCGATCGCGGCGAGATCACGGTGCTGATGATCACCCATAAATTCCGCGAGGTGATGGCGTTTGCCGATGAGGTGACCATCCTGCGCCGCGGCCGCCTCGCGGCCCACGGCAAGGTGGCCGATCTCACCCCCGACGACATGGCGCGCAGCATGATCGGCGCCGAGGAGCTGACCGCGGCCCCGGCGCGCGTCAACGATCTCGGCGAGACCCGCCTCGACATCCGCCACCTCGCAGCGCTCGACGACGGCGGGCAGCCGGCGGTGCGGGACCTGTCGCTCGCGGTGCGCGCCGGCGAGATCGTCGGCGTCGCCGGTGTCTCCGGCAACGGCCAGCGAGAGCTGGTCGAGGTGCTCGCCGGACAGCGCGAGGCCGACGGCGGCGAAATCCGCATCGGCGGCGAGATCTATCACGCCACGCGCGAGGAGATGCGCCGGCATAAGCTCTCCTGCCTGCCCGAGGAGCCGCTGCGCAATGCCTGCGTCGGCCGCATGAGCGTCGCCGAGAACCTCGCCTTCCGCGACTTCGACCGGCCACCCTTCGCACTCGGCCATTCCTGGCTGCGCAAGAGCCGGTTCCGCGAGGAGGCCGAAGGCAAGATCAGACGCTACCGCATCAAGACGCGCTCGCCGGAGACCCCGGTCGGCATGCTGTCGGGCGGCAATGTGCAGCGCACCGTGCTCGCGCGCGAACTCGGCGAGCGAGTCGAGGTGATGATCTCGGCCAATCCCTGCTTCGGCCTCGACTTCGCGGCGGTGGCGCAGATCCATGCCGAGATTATTGCCGCGCGCAATCGCGGCGCCGCCGTGCTATTGGTAAGCGGCGATCTTGACGAGATCCTCGAGATCGCCGACCGCATCGTCGTCATGTTCAATGGCCGGCTGGTGCATGAGACGCTTGTCGGCGACGCCGATCTCGTCGAGATCGGCCGCCATATGGCGGGACATTGAGGAGATGAATGAACAAGGCCACGATCCTGCCGCAGGCGCTCTCGCGCGATCCCGCCGGCCTTGCCTGGGAGCCGTTCCGCGAGGGGATCGAGGTCTCCTGGCTCTACCGCAACGGCGATCACGGCCCGGCCGCCGCCTATTTGCGCTACGCGCCCGGCGCGCGGGTGCCGTTCCATCTTCATGCCGGCTATGAGCACGTGATGATCCTCGCCGGCTCTCAAACCGATCGCAACGGCCGTCACCGGACGGGCACGCTCGTTGTCAATCCGCCGGGCACCTCCCATGAGGTCGTCAGCGAGGATGGCTGTCTCGTGCTCATCATCTGGGAGCGGCCGGTGATCTTCGCCGCCGGCGCGAGCGGCTAGGCCGTGTACTCATAAGGTGAGGCGCGGAGGCACACCGGTCGGAATGCCCGCCTTCGACCCAAAGCGGAAGTCTGGTTGGGTGTGTGCGGCACGCGGTCCCCGCCCACAACCAGGCAACTCTCCAGCAGCCCAATGTTCGTTTATGCGGCCAACGATTCGAGCGCCGTGACAGGCAAGGACAAGCTTTGCTCGCGCAACGTTCTCTCTGCGGACGGCACGCACGCACGCGGCACAATCACGCGCCTCGCAGCCGCGAGGGCGGTGCTGCCGTCGGGAGGGATATATAGCCGACATTCGTCGACACGGCGACACTTGCCACCGAGCAACTCGACCTCTTTGTCAAAGAGGGCCCGATTGCATTGTAGCAGCGCCTCTTTCTCGGTTTCGATCAGGTCGCGCATCGTCCGGCGCCCCTTCACAACGATGTCCCCGATGATCCGCCATTCACGTTGCCGGTAGTAGGCCATCTTGGATACATACCGATCATCGTGAGTCGGATAGAAGAGCTGACCGAGACCTCGTAGTGCACTATGCAACGCGCTGGTACTTCCATGCTTGTGCTCGAGGTACGCCAGCACTGCCGAAAGATCCGAAACCGAGAGCCTGTGAACGCACCCGTTCCACTTCAGATCGCAGGATTCGTTTCCCTCCCGCTTTTCGATAGCCTGTCGGAGGGCCGAAAGCTCATGTAGCAAATTCCTCACATCGCCCAGTTTGATCACCAGCGCCTCCGCGAGGCCAGACGCACCGGGCGTCGTATTGGCTGGAGGCAAATAGAAAACCGGCGTTGCACCAATGGCGCTCAACGCCATCAGATCGAATTCGATGGTGAATGCACCAAACGTCCCAGTATGCCCAGGAACCTCGCTGACACCAATCTCAGTGAAACAAATCCGCTTCTGTCCGAGTCGCATCGCGCGACCCTTCCCGTCGTCAGCTAGTTGTTCGTGCAGTGTTACGACCTCGGGAATCAGAACAAAACCGAGTTTCGCAAAACTCTCCAACGTCGTGAGCGCGATCTGATGGTCCGGATCGGCACCGCGAGGAAAGCTATGGTAGAGCGATAAGTGTTCCACTGGGCACCTATGCGGCGTATGATCGGCGCTTTAGACGCAATGTAGTCGCTTCGGCATGACCCCAACCCCCGACCCACAATGCGATCGCGGGCAACGTTTTCTGCGAGATCGAGGAACGGACCAAGAAGACCGGAAGCACGTCGTGTTTGCATGCGACCCATTGCTGACCTATGGCGTCGTGGGCTTCGTCCTCTCGCTCGAATATTTGGCCTCGTGTCGCTTACTTCCGCCTAAGATCTAGGGACACAGTCGCCTGCGAAACGCCGAGCTTCTTGGCAATCGCAGCCTAAGTCAAACCCGCTCGCCGCATATCCCTTACCAAGCGCCGTCGCTCATCGACAGAAATTCTCCCAGGCTCGAAATTGGACCACTCCGTGAGCCTGCCTCCCGCTCTGACCGTTGCGGTCTGGACATCGCCGTTTGGTCTTCTCACGCTCACCGAGATGACACCTACTGATCCTTCGATCAGGAACGTATCGCTTCTTGGATCAATCTGCAGACCACCGAACAGCGACGGCATCGGAGCAGAGTGTGCGTGCACTCTTGACAAGGCTTTGCCCATCCCACTCTCCGTTAATAACATTCATTGAAATCCATTAACATCTGACCAAGGCCCTGTCAATCTCAATCTGAAAAGCCAGCATCAGCTCGGGGTGGTCCGATCCCACCTTTCGCCGACCTATGCGACTGTCACCACAATGTCATCGGGCCGCGACGCGCGCACGCGCCAAGGCAGACCTTCCGAGCGACAGGATTGGGGTAATTCCTATCGTACGGTAGGATACGGGGGAACGAGATCTCGGTCGTATCCTTCTGCCTCAAGCTGTCTGAGAGAGTTCTTCGTACAATTGTTGCGGGATCGCTTCTTGACGTGCTGGGTCTTCTGAGATTTCGAAGGTCATTCTCGCCGGGTTGTTTCGATCATCTACCAACTCTGTTCGTGCAATCGCGACGAGCCGGCTTGGGTTCCCTAGCGGTATGACCAGGAAGAAGAGCGATCCAGCGCCCCACTCTCTAATCGTCTCATCGTATTTTGCTAACTCATCACGCGATATCCAAAAGACAAATTCCGCCCCAATATCGTGAAACTTTGCATCGACGAGTAGGGTGCCCCCGGCGACGGCCCCGTCCTTGTCTAGCGGAGTGACGAGAAAATCGGGGCGCTTGCCGTTGCCCTTTATAAATTCGCGCAAAGTTCCTTTGCCCTGCGGTACGGGCAGCACCTCGAGGTCGCGCGCCTTGCGAAGCCAGGACTTCGACTAAGATCTCGCCGAGCCGTCCTCTCGCGCCCCGCTGTCTACTGGGTCGCTGTCTGTGGCGGTCGATCCGAAGAAGCTTTTCGCGTAATTCTTGGGCATTGAGAACCATCGTTCCTCCTGCTGCCGATGTCCGGGCTTGCCCGGTAGCGTCGTGTCACTATAGTTGGGCTATTGCACCTTTATTGATCATTTCTTAGCCCGCGACCGCGGCGGGGTTCTTGACGCGAGATCCGCAGCAGCGGCAGCCTGTCGACGGCGCCGCATCGGGGCGACGTAAGTCTGCTCAAGCAAGGATTCGGTGATATCAAGGAGCGTATAAACGTCCTCGCGTGTCGGGCGGTAGCCGCGATGAGCAGCTGCGCTTCCCGCGTCGAAAGCAGCATATAGGACATCGACCTGCGCTTCCGTGATCAGGCTGCGGTCCCGCATCCGCTCAAGTTTCTGTCTAAATTCACCATTCTCACCTGCCTTTGATGTCACTACAAAATCGACGATTGCTCTCAAGCCCATCGTTGCTAAAGCGTAGGCCCCCAAGCCAATAGCAGCGTAGATGTCCCCGTGCAGCTGCAGAACCCAAATGTCCTCAGCACTAAAGCAGAGGAAAGTGTCAGGCCCCCACTCGGGCATCTTTCTCGGTGGCGCGGGCGGGTAAAGATCACGGTGGACGATTGGTGTTGGCCCCTCGTCCGTTAACTCATAATCCTCAGAGAACCAATGGCTATGAACAAACGTTACGGTGTGGCAGCCTCCACACTCTACGATCGACCACGTGTCGCCTCCGCTCACTGGGGAGTCTTCTTCGCTCCACGCGCGCGTTTTTTTGGTCAGGACCGAGTGGTGGCGGTCGCCGCCGCATTGGCGGCAAAACGACATCACTGATTCTTTCTCGTTATCCATGTTGGCCCCCCGAGGCGCTTGGCAAAGGTGCGTAACACCTGTCGCCTGGAAACTACGGCAACTCGCAAACGCGGAATTGCAGCATCTCGTTCTGCGAGCAAGCAAGGCAAATCGCGCCGGAGGGCTGGAGCTTCAACGCCGACGAACGTCCACTTCAGATTAAACCCCGACCTGATCTCTGCGCCAGTTGCCCTGACCGTCATACATATCGCACCGAGCTTGACCGAACGCGTTCCATATTACGTTGAACAAAGGGCGCATGACCGTGGGAACGTCGACGTCGAAGCTGTCGATATAAATCTCCGGAAGGGAAATGACTTCGCGCCCCAATGGCGGCGTATCCTTCCATTCGACATTTCCAAGGGCATAACGATAAACGGTCCGGGTCGCATTGCACAACGACAGGAAAATATAAACCGGTAATCCCATATCGTACGATTTCAACACTTGAAGGTATTGTCTCACATGCGATACCACTAGGTTTGTGAAGTCCGAGCTTATGAAGCGCGAGTTCACACCATCGTCGCTGCGCAACTCACCTACGCCTTCGATCGTCCCGTTTCGAAAGAATTGCGCGTAAGCTACTCGGGCACCGGCATGTCCCGTCGTATAATTTATGTAACCGTCGAGATTCACAGCATTCCTATTTGAGAACCCTACCTCGTCCAAGGGAAGGGGAAGGTGGGTTCCTTTGGCCAGGGCCGAAAAAATGTCGAGCATTCGTCCATCAACGAAGGAAGGGAGCGGCACGACATGCACAACCACCTTTCCGACCTGGCCGAGCGGGATAGGTGTATCGCCGGCGGTGATCTTCACAAGCCGATCGGTTTGAAAAGTACGAATGCGCTCGACCCAATGAGGAGCGTCGTTGAAGAGGTGGCGCAACTGCTCGACGTTAGGTTGGTATTTGGTTGTTCCAGCACGGGCCCAAAATCGGTTACTGTTGCGTGCAATGACGCGGTGCGGTGGGATGAAACTCCGAGGCGCGCGCACGATGATTATGTAGCCGCCGGCGGCTATCCGTACGGCATGAATGCGCAAATTTCTAATGCGAGGATCCAGTCCCGCGAGGGCTATTTGTTCAAGCCGCCGCTTCTCGGCATCGGCGTCGCCCATAAATGGCGTCAGCCCGATTGGCAATCCCTTTGACTCGGCAACGCCTATAATCAGATCGCCGCCTAATGTGTTGGCGAATGACGAAACATCAGCGAGAAATTCCGAGCGATCGTCGCCGCTGTCACCATAAGTTTCCTGCTTATAGTCGAGGTAGGCCGACTCTTCGACGCTCATAGAAATCAAGCGCTGAATTTCAGGCTCGCCAATATTATCGAGAGGTAGGCCTAAAAGCGACATGGCTCCGAATCCACCTTTGCTCAGCCACCGACAGACGGTCCAGGTTGAGGTCTTCTGTCAAGGCGGCCGTTTAGTAACAGGATATGCTTGTTGTGCACCTGGACGCCATAGTTGTGAAGCGGGATTTTAGCTGACGCCGTGATTGCCGCACTATTGGTGGAAAAGAGGGGGTCAGAGTCGAGGTTTGCGAAGAAGTGACGCCGCGGTTCGGATAGCAGCCAGCCCGGTGGCTCGGGCATATTTCTCTGCGGCTTCGGTCGACCAAGACGAGGTTACGATGGGACGGAGATCACGAGGCAGCTACGAGGACGCACTCGACAGGCGCGAGGTCGAGACTGGCGTTGCTGATACGTTCGAGGCGGAGTTCCCGATGATCACGGGTCGAACGGTCAAGATCTTGTCGGCCGGGGAGTCACCTGACCGGGTTGCGCTTATCGAAGGGATCGAAACCGGGGTCGAGTTAACCTTCATCAAGGCCGGCAGCGCCGACCACATCATCGCCGAGGTCTTGCGCCTAGCGAGCCAAAAGCACGAGAGCTACGAACGACGCGGCATCTTCGATACTCGCCCAGTCATCCTGTTGGGTCATCTGGATTGGCCCGCCAAAGACGTTGAAGGTCCGGCGCTATACGACGTGCACGAGGAACTCGCAGAGCTGGTCGTTCCAAGCGACTTCGACGGCTTCGGGTTCAGCGAGATTTGGCTAATGGACGATGGCCCGAAGTACACATCGCGGCGTGACCCGCGCATGCCCGCCGACTTCTCCTGCTTCGCGCCGGCCGGGAAGATCGGGTTTTGGGAACGCGAGGGAAAGCGCCGTCCCTATTGGGGTCTCGTCAGAGATTTTCTGACATAGTGACCCGCCTGACCAGCAACCTCGGGCCGCCTACGGGGGGACGGCTCACGTGCTCCGTCGAATGGCGGCTTCCCACCGTTACCGACACACGAAGACCCTCAATGTTCGCATGGGGTCACTTTCGGTAGATGGAGGCAGCCCGGAACGTCCGCTTCCCACCGATTGCGGGCCTTCAGTTGATCCGACCGTGGTCCAATTATGAGTGCACGCCCTAGGCTAGACCGGCAGCTTCGCGAGCTTCGCGCTCTCTTCCCAGAGCCGCTTCGCCGCCGCGTCGTCCTGCGCCGCCGCGGTCGGCGTCGCCGGGCGGCTCCTGGCGAAATAACCGCCGCTGACGCCGGCCACCTCCGGTGAGCTCGCGAGGTAGACGATGGTCTCGGCGCCTTTCTCCGGCGATATCGCGAAGAGATTCTTGGCGACGCCGATCGCGACGCGAATGAACCCGTCACTATTGTCGCCGAAGCGGGTGGCGACGAAGCCGGGATGGAGGCAATTGGCGGTGACGCCGGTGCCGGCCAACCGCCGCGCCAGCTCGCGGGTGAAGAGGATGTTGGCGAGCTTGGAGCGGCCGTAAACGGTGAAGCCGCGATAGCTCCTGGCGGATTGCAGATCGCCGAAGTCGAGCGTGTTGCCGCGATGCGCGGCGGAGGCGACCGAGACGATGCGCGCCGGGGCGGCCGCCGCCAGGCGATCGCGCAGCCGGTTCGACAGCACGAAATAGGCCATGTGATTGAGCGCAAAGGTGCGCTCGAGCCCGTCAGCGGTAACGCTGCGGCGGTTGAACATGGCGCCGGCGTTGTTGATCAGCACGTCGATGCGCGGTTCGGACGCGGCGATCGTCGCCGCCAGCCGCTCCATCTCGGCGAGCAGCGACAGATCGGCGTAATGGATGGCGAGCCGGGCACCGGGCGCGCGCTCCTTGATCCGGGCGAGCGCCGCCTCGCCGCGCGCCTTGTCGCGCCCGACCAGCACCAGCCGAGCGCCCTGCGCCGCCAACCGCTCGGCGGCGATGAGACCGATGCCCGACGTAGCGCCGGTGATGACGCAAACCTTGCCTTGCATCGCTGCCTTCCCTTCAGTCGGTGGCGGCATTCATCCTAGCGCGTTTCTGCACCGCGCGCTCGCGGTAGAAGATATAGAGGCCGCTGCCGATGATCACCGCCGCGCCGATCCAGGTGCCGAGATCCGGCCATTCGGCGAAGACGAAATAGCCGATGATCACCGTGCCGATGAGCTGGGCGTAGTTGAGCGGCGCGATCACCGCCGCCGGTCCCCATTCCAGCGCCTTGACGATGAAATAATGACCGAATCCGCCGAAGATGCCGAGGCTGACGAACAGCAGCAGATCGAGCGGCGAGCGCGGCGTCTCCCAGAAGAACGGCACGGCGAGGCTGGTGAGCACGAAGCCCGACCACGGCGATATAGGTATTGGAGGTCTCGGCCGAATCACGCGCGGCGAGGCTGCGGGTCAGCAACTGGTAGAGCGCATTGCAGGCGGCGCTGATCAGCACCAGGAACGAGGCGAGCTGCACCACCCCCGTCCCCGGGCGCAAGATGACCAGCGCGCCGAGGAAGCCCACGCCAACCGCCGCCCAGCGCCGCGGCCCGACCGGCTCGCCCAGCATGACGAAGGACAGCGCCGTGATCATGAAGGGCGAGACGAAGCTGATGACCGCAGCGGTCGGCAGGTCGGTATAGTGCAGCGCGGTGAAATAGACGCCGGTGGCGCTCACCAGCAGCGCGGAGCGCAGCACCTGGATGCCGAGCCGCGAGGTATAGAACAGGCTCACGCCGCGACGCGGAAAGAAGGCGACGATCATATAGGCGAAGTGCCCGGCATAGCGCGCCCAGACGATCTCGACCGTCGAATAGCTGCGCCCGAGATATTTCGCCGAGGCGTTGAGGCAGGGGATGAGCGCCATCGCCAATGCCATATAGAGGATGGCCCGGCCGATATTGTGTCCACGCGCCACGACGCTGCCGCCTCGAAAACCGCTTTGACGGCCACCATAGGGGGCAGGGCCGGAAGACGCCACCGCCCCTCTTCCGCCGCTATGCCGGCGACGGCGGCGGTCTCACGCCAAGGAGCCGACAACGGCGCGCACGGTGTCCCAGGCGGCTTGGTTGGACGCCGCCAGTACGGGCTGGTCGGCGATCCGGGGGTCATAGCGCGTGCCGTCGAGAAAGCCGGCGACGCCCCCGGCCTCGGCGACGATCAGCATGCCGGCCGCATGGTCCCAGGGCAGCGAGCGCGAATGCAGCGAGAAATGCGCTCGACCGAGAGCGACCGCATTGTATTCGAGCGCGCTGCTGCCGAGATTGCGCACCATCGCGACGCGGCCACTGTCGCCGAGCGACTGGGCGGCGCGCGGCCCGGCGGTGGTCCGGCCATAGGCCGCGCCCGTCATGCGCTCGGCGCTGACCTCGCCATCGACCGCGAGCCGCCGCCCTTGGCTCCAGGCACCGCTGCCGCGCTCGGCCAGCACCATGGTGTCGCCGAGTGGGTCGTAGATCCAGCCGGCGCGAACCTCGGCGCGCTCGACCAGGGCGAGAATGACGGCGAAGCCGGGCTCGCCTCGCGCGAAATTGGCGGTGCCGTCGATGGGATCGATGACCCAGACCGGCGCCTCGCCGGCGAGCAGCGCCAGTCGCGTCGGATCCTTGGCCGCCGCCTCCTCGCCCAGCACCACCGCGCCCGGCATCATCGCCGATAGCCGCTCGGTGAGCAGCCGCTCCGCCTCGAGATCGGCGATGGTGACGAAATCGCCCGGCTTCTTCTCGCGGATATCCTCCTGCCGCAGCTGGCGGAAGCGCGGCAGGATCGCCTTGGCGGCGGTCTCGCGGATGAAGCCGGCAATCGTCTCGACATCGACCATCGGCCCTTCCTAGCCAAAGCCGGCGCGCAACTCACGGAAAAAAACACGGGACGCCAGCGGGTTCGAGGCCGCTCTTGGCGCCATGGCGCCGGCATGCGTGCCGCCTGCCCCGCCGCCCAGGGCGGCTTCCGCCCGGGCCTGGCAGCGCTCGCGGACCGAGTGTCCGCCCGCTGGCGATTCGCGCGCCACGGCATAGAGCGTCTATCTCCCAAGATGGCAAAAGTGCTACAACTGCGGAGTGCGCGGGGTCACGGCTCGCGCCTTGGTAAGCCGGGGGAGCGCAACAGCAGCCACCATCGAAGCCGATAGCGGGGGAAGACCATGAGCAGGCTCGCCACCAAGGCGCCGGCAAAGGCGCGGCAAAGACGCCGTACGATCATCATCGACGGCCCGCATCCGATCGACGTCTATGTCGGCGCGCGCATACGACTGCAGCGCATCATGCGTGGCCTGACCCAGAGCGAGCTGGCCAAGCTCGTCGGCATCAGCTTCCAATCGGTACAGAAATACGAGCGCGGCGAGAATCGCGTCAGCGCCAGCCGGTTGCACGAGTTCGCCACCGCGCTAGCGGTGAGCGAGCAGTATTTCTTCGACGGCATCGGCAGCGAGGCCGGCGAGCTCGCCGCACCGGCGCAGGAGCCGACGGTGTCCGCGCTGGAAGGTAAGGAGCTGCATCGTCAGCTCACGGCGGTCATGTCGATGGAGGACAAGCGGCTGCGCGGGCTGATCATCCAGCTGCTGAAGCTGCTCACCGAGCTGAACCAGTCGCGGCAAGCCGTTGAGCCGCAGCCGCGGCAGGAGCAGGCCTAGCCGCGACCCGCAGGGACCTGCAATCCGGCTTCCGGCGATGATCAAGCGTTCTGTGCCCCGCGTAGCAGCGCCGGGAAATGCCCCCGAGCCTTGGCGGCCGAGGGGTGCATGCGTATCATGCGTCCAGAGGCCATCTTCGGCGTCCCCATGCGTCATCGGCGCACGCTGATTTTTTTTCCATTGGGGTACACCAGTGGCGTAGGGGCCGGCGCGCCTGGCAGCTCAGCCGGCGCCGCGCACACGGCCTGGTTGCGCCGGCGCGGCGGCGCGGGCGATAGTGGGCAGCGAGGGAGGCCAGGCATGATGGACGAGATGCGCGAGCGGCTGCGGATCCGCGAGGTGGTGGAGAACTGGGTGCTGTGGCGCGACGCCGGCGATTGGGAGCGCTTCCGCACCGTCTGGCACGAGGATGGCTGGATGATGGCCACCTGGTTCCAGGGCCCGGCAGAGCGCTTCATCGAGGTCAGCCGCGAGGGCTTCGAGCGTGGCGTCAACATCCTCCACTTCCTTGGCGGCAGCACCATCGATGTCAGCGGCAACCGCGCCATCGCCCAGACCAAGATGCAGATCATGCAGCGCGCCGCGGTCGACGGCGTCCTCTGCGACGTCGTCTGCACCGGCCGCTTCTACGATTTCTTCGAGCAGCGCCAGGGACGCTGGGGCGTGGTGCTGCGTCAGCCGATCTACGAGAAGGACCGGCTCGATCCGCTCGACCCCGCCGCCGATCTCACGCTCGATGCAGCCCTGCTCGGCGAGTTCCCCGAAGGCTACCGCCACCTCGCCTATCTCCAGCACAAGGCCGGCTTCACCGTGAAGCCCGATATGCCCGGCCTCAAAGGCCCGGCGGTGGAGCGGCTCTATCGCCAGGGCACGGCCTGGCTGAGCGGCGAGGCTCTCCCCGCCCGCTGATCCGGGGCGGCGCCGCGCGCTGCCGCCGAGGCTTTGCGGACCCGACCGGCCGCGTCGCCACCATCCGCATCGATCGCGGCTCGATGCTCGACAGCACGCATGTCGACATGATCGTCTCGCCCGCTTCGGCGAGCAAGCCGCCGCCCAGCCGGGCGAAGCCGACACCGGTGCCGCCGCCGGCGACGCGGTGATCACCGCCATCGTTACACCAGCGCAATGCCGGCGGCACCGTGCATTTGCTTAAAATGCCGCTAAAACACCGGCGAAGATTATCAATTGATTAAAACGAACATGCCTAGACTTGTTTCCCAGGACAAGTTCCAGAGGCTTCGGAATGTCGATGATCTCGCTGCAGGCGCCTTTGCCTGTCTCGATCCGCATAGCCGCAAAGACGGCGTTCGCACGCACGCCGCATCGCGTGCGGCTGCTGGCCGCGGCGGCGATGCTGATCGCTGCCGGGTATCAGCTCTCCGACGTGCTGCAGACGCCGGCGCAATCGATCCGCAGCGCGCTGACGGCAGCGGCCGACGAGGCCGCGGCGCTGCCGTGGAGCCGCAACGCCGAGCAGGTGCAGCTCGCGGTCGGCCGGCATTTCGCCGGCCGCGACTTTCGCGTCGAGCCCGCGCACTTTCCCGCCGAAGTAGCGGTTGTCCTCGCCGATCTCGACCGTGAGACCTGTCTCGAAGCGCGCCGGCTGGCGCGCCGCATCGAAGGCGATGTCGTCATCACCCTCGACGGCTACGGCTCCGCCACCGATTGCCAGGCGCGCAATGCGATGACCTGGCACATCATGCCGTAACCTGCGCGGTCGGCGACACCGTTTCGTCCGTCCCCTCGCGCTTCTAACAGCATTGTAACGCGCCATCGGTTATGCTGCCCGTCGCGTTTCCTGAGCAGCGGGGATCGACGGGCCCTTGACCGACACCATTTTAGACCCCGCTGGGCGGCGCCAACTGACATCGAGCCTGCCGGCGCTCGGCCTTTCCGCCCTGGGCGTCGTGTTCGGCGACATCGGCACGAGCCCGCTCTACACCCTCAAGACGGTCCTCGACCTGACCGGCGGCCATCCCGACCGCGCCGCGACGCTTGGCGCGCTGTCGCTGGTGGTCTGGACGCTGATCATCGTCACCACGGTCAAATACGTTTCCGTCGCCATGCGCGTCGACAATGACGGGGAAGGCGGCATCCTCGCGCTCATGTCGCTGCTCGGCGTCAAGCGCCAGCACCGGCCTGCGATCATCGCCGTCGGCCTCCTGGGCGCAGCGCTGATCTATGGCGACGGCGCGATCACCCCGGCGATCTCCGTGCTCTCGGCATTGGAAGGGCTCGAAATCGCCACCCCCGCCTTCCACCCGTACATCCTGCCGGTAGCGGTCGTGGTCCTGGTGGTGCTCTTCGCCATCCAGCCGCAAGGCACGG
This sequence comes from uncultured Alphaproteobacteria bacterium, assembly GCA_963789275.1. GTDB lineage: Bacteria > Pseudomonadota > Alphaproteobacteria > ATCC43930 > CGMCC-115725 > DAHUYF01. The sequence goes on along the minus strand of CAWBKF010000027.1, from coordinate 59,470 downwards.
CGCGGATCGGCCGGGCGTTCGGCCCGGTCATGGCGCTGTGGTTCCTGGTCATCGCGCTGCTCGGGCTCAGCGGGATCTGGCAGCATCCCGCCGTGCTGGTGGCGCTCGATCCGCGCTACGGTCTCTACTACCTGCTGTCGGGCGGCGTTACCGGCTTTCTCGTGCTCGGTGGCGTCTTCCTCTGCGTCACCGGCGCCGAGGCGCTTTACGCCGATATGGGCCATTTCGGCGCCAAGCCGATCCGCCTCGCCTGGTCCGCGCTGGTCTTCCCCAGCCTGGTCATCAACTACGCCGGCCAGGCCGCGCTCGTGCTCGAAGGCGCGCCGACCTCCGGCAACATCTTCTATCGCCTCTGCCCGCCGGGGGCGCTGATGCCGCTGGTGCTGCTGGCGACGGTCGCGACCATCATCGCCAGCCAGTCGATCATCACCGGCGCCTTCTCGATGACGCGGCAGGCGATCCAGCTCGGCTGGCTGCCGCGCCTCCAGATCACGCAGACCTCGGAAGAAGGCTTTGGCCAGATCTATGTCGGGCCGGTCAACTGGCTGCTGATGCTGGTGACGCTCGGCCTGACTATCGGCTTCGGCAAGTCGGACAATCTGGCGGCGGCTTACGGCATCGCCGTCTCAGCGACCATGCTGATGACCTCGGTGCTGCTGTTCATCGCCATGCGCGAGATCTGGCGCTGGCCCCTGGCCGCTGCCGGGCTGGTCGCCGGCATCTTCGTCATCGTTGATGCCGGGTTCGTCGCCGCCAATCTGGCGAAGGTCGGCGATGGCGGCTATGTCCCGCTGATCCTGGCGGCGCTGGTCTACGGCACCATGGTGGTCTGGCATCTCGGCGCGCATGCTGTCGCCTTGCGGATGCAGGAGACGGCGATGCCGATCGCCACCTTCATGGCGAAGATCGCCGAGCGCAAGGTGCCGCGCGTCCCCGGGACCGCCGTGTTCCTGACGCGGACGCAGCATGACGCGCCGCCGGTCATGGTCTGGCATCTGAAACACAACCGCGCGCTGCATGAGCGGCTGTTCGTGCTCACCGTCGTGACCGAGTCCGTGCCGTGGGTCAGCGCCGGCACGCGGCTCAGCGTGGCGCAGCTGGCGCCCAATTTCTGGCGCGCCACCGCACGCTACGGCTTCATGGAGCGGCCCGACATTCCGACCTTGCTGGCGCAAGCCCGTGCCGGGGGCTGTACCATCAACCAGGCCGATGTCACCTATTACGTCGGCCACGAGACGGTGGTGGCGCGCGAGGATCACCAGGGCCTGCCGCGCTGGGTCGAGATGCTGTTCGCCGTGATGCAGCGCAACTCCTCGCATGTCACCGACTATTTCAAGCTGCCGCGCGACGCGGTGGTCGAGATCGGGCGCGAGATCTCGATCTGAGTCAGTCGGCGTTCGGATCCGGCGCCACCCGGCCGACCATGAGATAGCGCAGCACGAGGCCAAGCAGGCCGAAGCCGAGGATGAGCGCGGCCATCGGCCGCGCGCTGGCGCTGTGCAAGACGCCGACCAGCGCCGCCGCGGCCGTCGCCAGCCCGAATTGCAGCACGCCGAGCAGCGCCGAGGCGACGCCGGCAGTCTGGCGGTGCGGCGCCATGGCGAGCGCCACGGAGTTGGGGGTGACGATGCCGACGCAGGCGACGTAAAGGAAGAGCGGCACCGCCAGCCCCGGCGCCCCGCCGGCGCCGGTCACGGCCGCCGCCAACAGCACCGCCCGCCGCCGCCTGCACCGCGCTGGCGCCGACAAGCAGCGCGTCGGCGCTGTAGCGGCGCAGCAGCGCATGGTTGATCCGCGAGGCGAGCGCGATGCCGAAGGCATTGGCGCCGAAGAGCCAGGCATAGTGCTGCGGCGTCAGGTGATGCAGCGTGATGAAGACGAAAGGCGAGCCGGCGATATAAGCGAACATGCCGGCCATGCTGGCGGCGCCGGAGAGCGCATATCCGAGATAGCGCCGGTCGAACAGCAGCAACAGATAACGCGTCACCACCGAGCCGAGCGCGAGCGAGCGCACGCTCTCCGTCCGATGCGTCTCGGGCAGCCTGAGCCAGACCGCCAGCAGGCAGGCAACGCCGAAGGCCGCGAGCACCCAGAAGATGACCGGCCAGTCGAACCACAGCAGCAGATAGCTGCCGATCAGCGGCGCCACGATCGGCGCCACCCCCATGACCACCATCAGTGCGGTGAAAAGCCGCGCCGCCTCCTGGCCGGTGAAGAGGTCGCTGACCACCGCGCGCGCGACCACCGCGCCGGCGCAGGCGCCGATCGCCTCCAGGAAGCGGAAGGCCGTGAGCAGGCCGATGCCGGGCGCCAGCGCGCAGCCGATCGAGGCGCCGATATAGAGCGCGAGCCCGACATAGAGCGACGGCTTGCGGCCGTAGCGGTCGGCCACCGGCCCGTAGAACGCCTGGCCCAGCGCGAACCCCAGAAAGAACGCCGCCAGCGTCCATTGCACCCGCGCCGCGTCCGTGGCGAAGACCCGTTCCAGCTGCGGCATCGCCGGCAGGTACATGTCGGTCGCCAAGGGCGCAAACGCGCTGAGCCCGCCCAGGATGAGGACGAGTTCGGTGCGCCGGGACGGGGCGATGGCGGAAGGCGGCGGCGCGATCAGGTGGGATGGGTCTCTGGCGGGGGGAATTGCTCGGGGTGGGCCAGGATGTAGGGGGCCGGCGGCCGCGGCGCAATCCCTGCTTTCGCCGCGCCAGCGCCGCCGCTCAACCTTTCGCTGGCGCCGGTGCAAGCTGCAGCGCGAGCGCGGCCAGCACAGCGCCGAGCGGCAGCAGGACGAGAACGCCGGGATTGCGCGACGCCAGCCACCCCGCAAACACCGCGGCGGCGAGATATGTCACGAACACCGCGCCTTGGTGCCGCGCGTCAACCGGCAACGGCCGGCGGCGCGCGGCGGCATCGGTCGCCATCATGACGATGCTGGCCAGCGTGCTGGTGAAGACGATGGTCGGTATTCCCGGCAGATTGACCTGCCGCGCGGCGATGATCTGCACCCCCATGCCCAGTGCCGAAAGAAAGATCAGCAGATAGACGATGGCGTTTCCGGCGGGCCGATCGAGGGCATACCACAGCACCGCGAAGAGGCCGAGGCACAGCGCTTCGACGCCGAGGACCGCGGCGAGCGCGCGCGGATGGTCGTCGGGCCCACGCGCCAGCGTGCCGGCGACGACGCCGAGGACGAAGCCCAGCAGCGCCAGCAGCGCCCGCGCCGCGGCGAGCGCCCGCCCCTGCCCCAGCGCCATGCCGAGGAGCGCGGTGGTGCCGGTCATGGCGGAGGTGAAGACCTCGTTGAGCGCAAGAAAGCTCAGCACATCGGTGCTGGCTGAGGCGAAAGCCAGCAGCGCCAGTGTCGGGACCCTGTCATCGAAAGCCGCTTTGCGCTGCAAGTCATCCGCCATGGGACCGCTCCTCGTGATGCGCCGCGCAAGGATACCCAGCGTCGTCGCCGCCTCAAAGCACGCGGCTCCGGCGTCGGCCGCGCGATCGGCTCCTGGGCCGGCGGGTTGCTGCATGATTGGAGCGGCGGCTACGATCTCGTGATCGGCTTTGCCGTGATCAGCCTGCTCTGCGGCATGACGCCCTTCCTGACGCTGCGGGCGCTGCGCGAAGAGCAGCATCGATTTCGGTAGGAACGCCCAACCCGGGCATGCCACCATGCCCCGGCAAACGCCGGAGGACACCATGGCACGATATCTGCTGGTCAGCTTCAAGACCTGCCCCTGGGTGCAGCGCGCGGCGATCGTGCTGCGCGAGAAGCGGGTCGACTTCGAGTTCCGCCACATCGACCCCGACAACCGCCCGGACTGGTTCCTTGCGATCTCGCCGCACAAGAAGGTACCGGTGCTGCGCGTCGACGACACGGTGTCGCTGTTCGAATCGAATGCCATCGCCGAATATCTCGACGAGACGATCGCGCCGCGGCTCCATCCCGAGGATCCCGTCGCGCGCGCCGTCAACCGCGCGTGGACCGACTACGTGCCGAGCTTTGCCGCGGCGGTGACCGCGACCGCTTATGCCGATAGCGAGGCCGACTACGCCAAGGCGGCTGCCGGCCTGCCGGTCGCGTTCGAGCGGCTCGAGCGGGCGCTGGCGACGCAAGGTGCCGGCCCCTTCTTCAACGGCGCCGGATATTCACTGGTGGATGCGGCCTATGCGCCCTTCCTGCAGCGCTATGTCTTCCTCGACCGGGTGAAGCGGCTCGGCCGTTTCGAGCAATTCCCGCGCGTTAAGGCTTGGACCGAAGCGCTGCTGGACCGCGCGTCGACCCATTCCTTTCCGCCGGCCGAATTCGAGGCGATGTACCGCGAGGCGCTGAAACGCCGCAAGAAATGGGTCTCGCAATTCGTCGAGACGGCAGAGCTCGCGGCGGAATAGCTCCTCAGGCAGCGCCGGCGAGATCGCTTGCCGCGACCGCATGCAGCAGGGCGCGCAGCTCGGCGCTGCGCTTGGCGCCGAACACCGTCTCGAACCGCGCCTGCGCCTCGGCCCATCCGGCGCGGCCGGCGCGCAGCCGCGCGGCGCCAGCTTCCGTCAGCCGCAGCTCCTTGCGGCGCCGGTCGGCACTGCCTTTCGCTACGGCGATGAGCCCTTCGCGCTGCAGCGGCAGGATGTTGCGCCCCAGCGTGGTGCGGTCCATCACCATGCGCTCGGCGAGCGCGTTGATCGTCATCGGCCCCAGCCGCTTCAGCTTCATCAGGATCGAATACTGCGTGGTGCGCAGTCCCGCCGGCGCCAGGCACTGATCATAGAACTGGCTGACATGGCGCGCTGCCTGGCGCACCGCCAGGCAATTGCAGATCTCGGCCTCTCCCTGGCTCTCGTCCGGCATCGCTGACCCCCTGTCGCTTGACAAGCGTGCATATGCCCTCATATAGGAGCGTATACGCTTAAGTCAACCGCGCGCCGGGCCGTCGATCGGCCGGCCCGGTTGGACGAAGGAGGGTCTTGCCATGACGTCACGACGCTCGGTCATTCTCGCGGCGCCGCTGCGCACCGCGATCGGCACCTTCGGCGGCAGCCTCAAGGACATCGCCGCGCCCGATCTCGGCGCGGTCGCGATCAAGGCCAGCCTCGCCCGCGCCGGCCTCAAGCCCGAGGCGGTGGGCACGGTGGTCATGGGCAATGTCGTCCAGGCCGGGAACAAGATGAATCCCGGCCGCCAGGCCGCGATACATGCCGGTCTGCCGGTGACGGTGCCGGCGATGACAGTGAACCGCGTCTGCGGCTCCGGCGCGCAGGCGATCGTGTCGGGGGCGCAGGAGATCCTGCTGGGCTCGCTCGACACGGCGATTGCCGGCGGCATGGAGAACATGGACCTCGCGCCCTACCTGCTGGAGCGCGGGCGCTGGGGCTACCGCATGGGCGACGGGCAGCTTTACGACGCCATGCTGCGCGATGGGCTCAATGACGCGTTTTCGGACAAGGCGTCGGGTTGGCATACCGAGTATCTCGTGCGCGAGTTCCAGGTCAGCCGCGAGGCGCAGGATCGCTGGGCGCTGCGCTCGCAACTGCGTTTCGCCGCCGCGCAGGTGGCCGGCAAGTTCAAGAGCGAGATCGCGCCGATCGAGATCAATGCGCGCAAAGGCCCGACCCTGTTCGAGACCGATGAGCACAACCGGCCGGGCACCACGCTGGAGGCGTTGGCGGCGCTGAAGCCGGCCTTCCGCGAGGGCGGCACCATCACCGCGGGCAACGCGCCGGGACTGAACAGCGGCGCCGCCGCGATGGTGCTGGCCGAAGAAGCCTGGGCGGAGCGGCACGGCATTATGCCGGCGGCCCGCCTCATTGCCTACGGCATCGCCGCAGTCGAGCCCGGGATGTTCGGCCTCGGCCCCATTCCGGCGGTGAAGCAGGCGCTCGAGCGCGCCGGCTGGGGTACCGGCAGCGTCGAGCGCGTCGAGATCAACGAAGCTTTCGCGGCGATCGCCATCGTGGTGGCGCGCGAGCTCGGCCTGCCCGAGGACATCGTCAATGTCGAGGGCGGCGCCATCGCCCATGGCCATCCGATCGGCGCCACCGGTGCCGTGCTCACCACCCGCCTCATCCATTCGATGCGCCGCGACGGGCTGAAGCGCGGCATCGTAACGCTGTGCATCGGCGGCGGCCAAGGCATCGCGCTGGCGATCGAGACCGTGGCGTAGGCGCCGCACCATAGGGAGAGGGACATGCGCATTCTGGTGGTGGGCGCCGGCGCGATCGGCGGCTATTTCGGCGGCCGGCTGCTGGAAGCCGGACGCGACGTGACCTTCCTGGTGCGGCCGCGACGCGCCGAAGCGCTCGCCGCGACCGGCTTGTCGATCCGCAGCCGCTTCGGCGATGTCCATATCGCGGCGCCGCCGACCGTTACCGAGGACGCACTCAGCCGCACTGTCGATCTGGTGGTGCTGAGCAGCAAGGCCTACGACCTCGACGGCGCCATAGCATCGGTCGCGCCGGCGGATGGACCGCAAACGGCGATCCTGCCGCTGCTCAACGGCATGCGCCATCTCGACGTGCTCGCGGCACACTTCGGGGACGGTGCGGTACTTGGCGGCCAATGCTTGATCTCGACGGCGCTCGATCCCGAGGGGCGAATCCTGCATCTCAATGACACCCACACCGTCACTTTCGGCGAGCCGGACGGCCACCGCTCCGCGCGCGCCGAGGCGATCGTCGAGACGTTGTCGGGTGCTCGCTTCGAGACGCGGCTCAGCGAGACGATCCTGCAGGAGATGTGGGAGAAATGGGTGTTCATCGCCACCGGCGCCGGCATCACCTGCCTGATGCGTGCGGCGATCGGCGACATCGTCGCGGCCGGCGCCGCCGATCTCGCGCTGGCGCTGTTCGAGGAATGCGCCGGCATCGCCGCCGCACAGGGCTTCCCGCCGCGCGCCGGCTTTCTCGAGCGGATGCGGCAGACCTTCACCACGCCGGGCTCGCCGCTCACCGCTTCGATGCTGCGCGACATCGAGCGCGGCGCGCCGGTCGAAGCCGAGCACATTCTCGACGATCTCCTCCGCCGCGCCGGCACGCCGGCAGCAGAGCGCTCGCCGCTGCGCCTCGCCTACACCCATGTCAAAGCCTATGAAGCCCGCCGCGCGCGCGAGCGCGCTGCCGCGGCCTAGGCGCCGCGATGGCCGAGACGACGCTCATCGACGCCATGCCGCAAGCCGCGGGCGGATCTGACCGCGCGATGAGCCACCCGCCGTCGGGCTACGATCCCAGGACGCGCCGGCTGCTCGAGGCGCCGATCGCCGGCACCTTGCTGCGGCTCGCCGCGCCCAACGTGCTGGTGATGCTGGCGCAGGCATCGGTCGGACTGATCGAGACCTATTTCATCGGCAAGCTCGGCACCGCGCCGCTCGCCGGCGTGGCGCTGGTGTTTCCCCTGGTGATGCTGATGCAGATGATGTCGGCGGGCGCCATGGGCGGCGGCATCTCCTCGGCGATCGCGCGCACACTCGGCGCCGGGCGCCGCGCCGATGCCGATGCGCTGGTGCTGCATGCGCTCGCCATCGCGCTGGCCTTCGGGCTCGTCTTCATGCTGGCGCTGCTGGCCGGCGGACGCTTTCTCTACGCCGCGATGGGCGGCAGCGGCGCGTCGCTGGCGGCGGCGCTGACCTATTCCAACGTGATCTTCGCCGGCGCCATCCTGGTCTGGCTCTTCAATTCGCTGGCCAATGTGATCCGCGGCACCGGCAACATGGCGTTTCCGGCGATCGTCACCTGCGCCGGCGTCGCGGTGCTGATCCCGCTATCGCCGTGCCTGATCTTCGGCTGGGGGCCCTTCCCGCATCTCGGCGTCGCCGGTGGCGCGGTGGCGGTGCTGGCTTATTACGCCGTCGGCAGCCTCGTACTCGCCGCCTACCTGCGCTCGCGGCGGAGCGTCGTCCGCCTCGCCTTTCGCGGCCTGCGCTTGCGCTGGCCGCTCTTCGCCGACATTCTGCGCGTCGGCGCCGTTGCCGCGCTGATCACCGTCCAGACCAACCTCACGATCGCCATTGCAACCGGCCTCGTCGGCCGCTTCGGCGCCGGCGCGATCGCCGGCTACGGCACCGGCTCGCGCCTCGAATACCTGCTGGTGCCGCTGGTCTTCGGCCTTGGCGGCCCACTCGTTGCCATGGTCGGCACCAATATCGGCGCCGGACAGCGCGAGCGCGCGCTCCGCGCCGCCTGGATCGGCGCCGCCATCGCCGCCGGGCTCAGCGAGACCATCGGCCTCGCCGCCGCCGCGGCGCCGGGCGCCTGGCTCAGGCTGTTCGACAGCGATCCCGCGATGCTCGATGCGGGAGCGCGCTATCTCCATACCGTCGGCCCGGTCTATGGCCTGTTCGGCCTCGGCATGGCGCTCTATTTCGCCTCGCAAGGCGCCGGGCGGCTGCTCTGGCCGCTGCTCGCCAATGCCGCGCGGCTGGTGATCGCCGCCGGCGGCGGCTGGCTGGTGCTGCGCTGGGACGGCGACCTCTCGCATGTCTTCATCGCGCTGGCCGTGGCGCTCGCCGCGTTCGGCGTGATCAACGCCGCGGCGGTGGCATTGGGAGCCTGGTTCAGCGCGTCGGGGCGTGTTCCCCTCGCGCCGGAGGCGACGCGATGAGCGAGTCTCCATCTCGAGAGCGAGGTGCTAGAGGTCAGGCCTTCGGCCTCGTGCCCCGAGCAAGGCCTCATCAAGCTGCGGACGACCATGCTCAATCAGAAGGGCGACGCGGTGCAGGTGCAGATCGGCACGCTGATCGTGCGCTGCCGACCTAACCTGGATTGACAAGGACCGGTGCTGCGCGCCGCCCGCTTTCCGGGGCGGTTTCCGGCATGGCAAGCAGCAGCACGAGCAGCGCCACGGCCGCCGCGGCACCTAAGGCGAGAAACGCCGCATCATAACCGAAATGATCGACGATGATGCCGGCCGCGAGCCCGCTCAGCGCCGCGCCCACACCTTGCATCGTCGTGACCGCGCCCAGCGCCAGATTGTAGCGGCCGGTGCCGCGCATCAGATCGGCCACGACGAGCGGCGCGAGCACGCCATAGATGCCGGCGCCGACGCCATCGAGCAGCTGCACGCCGATCAGCCAGGCGCTGTCGTTCGACAAGGTGTAGAGGAAGGCGCGCAGCGGCAGGATGGCAAATCCCGCGAGCAGGATCGGCTTGCGTCCCCACTGATCGGCCTTTTTCCCGGCCAGCAGCGCGATCGGCAGCATCACCAGTTGCGCCGCGATGATGCAGGACGACATCATCGCCGTCGCCAGCGCCTTGTTGGCGATGGCGAGCTTCTGCCCGACCAGCGGCGGCAGCGGCGCATTGGCGAAGTGGAACAGCATGATGCAGGCGGCGAAGATCACCAGCGGCCGGCAGGTGACAATCGTCCGCCAGCCCGACACGCTCGAGGTCGCGGCGTCCGGCTCGGCACCGCGCGCCCGGCGTTGATCGATCGCGGTGGATGGAATCGCCAACACCGAGCCGCCGGCGAAGACGGCAAAGAACGGCACGAGGAGAAAGACGGCGCGCTGGCCGAAGAGCCAGCCGATCCCGCCGGCGATGACGGCGAAGGCGACATTGCCGGCGTGATCGAAAGCCGAGTTGCGCCCCATCCGATCGGCGAGCTGCGCGCGCGCGAAGAGGCCGAGGGTCAGCGCCGCGACGGCCGGGCCGAAGACATCGCCGGCGACAGCCAGGACCGTGTTCGCTGCCAGCACGGGCCAGAAGCGCGGCGCGGCGAAGATAACCCCGGCGCCAAGCGCCAGCACGGCGAGCGCGAGCACGACAACCCCGCGCTTTGCCCTGGTCGCATCGATCGCAGCTCCCGCCGGCGTCTGCGCCGCGAGCCCGACCAGGCCCGCGACGGTCGTCATCAGCCCGACCGACGATTGGCTCCATCCCTGCTGCGTGACCAGGAACACGTTGAGGTAGGGCCCAAGCCCGCCCCGCACATCGGCCAGAAGGAAGTTGAGCGCATCAAGGAACGCCGGCCGGAAGTGCGCGCGGCCGGTCAGTGACGGCGGGCCGGCGGTCATCGGCAAGGCACTGCGGCGAGCAGGAGCATCCGATCGAAAACGCCGCCGGTGCCGAGATTGTTCATTCGCCGCGGCAGGAACTACCGGCCGCGCCCCGGCCCTGGCCGCCGCCTTGAAGCATCGGCAAGACGCGTTGCCACCCACTTGGAGAAGTCGTGGGCAAGACGCGTTGCCATCCACTCGGAGAAGTCGTGCGCCGCCCGCAGCCGCGTCGCCCGCGGGGTCTCGGGCCCGATCAGGCTCATGCCCTCGAGGGTGATCTTGCTGAACGACATCATGCTGGCGATGCGGCGGCGGATCACCGTCTCCCACATGTCGTCATCGACGCAGTAATAGGTCGTGCGCCCCCCGGGCCGGGTCAGGCGCCGCACGAAGCCCGACGCCGTCAGGAAGCCGCATGGCCGTCGTCAACGACGCGCGGCTGGCGCCGATCGCCTCGGCGATCTCGCCGGCGGATTGCTCCGGCGCCTCGCAGATCATCAGCCAGCCGAGGATCCGTCCGGTGATCGGCGGCAGTCCGTAATCCTGTGCAAAGAACGTCGCGACGCGTTCGACCCAGCTGAGGAGCTGGGCGCGCTCGGTGGCGGGACGGGTCTGTCGCGTTCGGGTCACAAAGTTTACTGATTGCTATTGATTTCAGTAAATGCTGAAATAGCTAGCAAGTCAAGCTTTTGACCGAGCGCGGCATAGCATTCTGGGTGGCCGACGTGTCTCGACGGGTCGTTTTCGCGCTTGTCGCCTTCCTGCTGTTGGCCGCCGGCCTGTCGTGGTGGCTCACGCACCGCTCACCCGCCGCCGTCGCCTGGCAGGGTTATGCCGAGGCCGATTACGTCAAGGTGGGTCCCACCCAGCAAGGGCTCTTGACCGAAGTCTCGGTGGCGCGCGGCGACCAGGTCGCGCTGGGCGCGCCGCTCTTTGCGCAGGACGAGACCTCCGATCACGCGGCGCGCGATCAGGCGATGCGCCAGGTGATGCAGGCCAGGGAGCAGCTCGCCAATCTGCAGGCCGCGGGTAAGCAGACCGAGATCGCCCAGGCGCAGGCAACCCTCGCGGATGCGCAGGCTATACTGGCCCGGACCCGTGCCGATCTGCAGCGCGGCGAATCCCTGTTCCGCGCCGGCACCATCTCGGCTCAGACCATCGACCAGCGCCGGGCGGACTATCTGTCGGCGACGGCGAAGGTGCAGGCGCTGGAAGCCGCGCTGGCGCAGGCGCGGGCGCCCCTCGGCCGCGACCGCGAGATCATGGCGCAGAACGAGGCGGTCGACGCCGCGGAGGCGGCGGTCGCCATGACCGAGTGGCGGCTCGCGCAGCGGCGCGTGACCGCACCGGTGGCGGGACGCGTCGCCGACGTGCTCGCGCGTCCCGGCGAGACGATGGCGGCGGGCGCTCCCGTCGTGTCGCTGCTGCCGCCGCAGAACATTTTCGTCCGCTTCTTCGTGCCGGAAGCGGCGCTCTCCGGGATCCACCGGGGAGAGCCCGTGGCGCTGCTCTGCGACAATTGCCCGCCCCATCTCATCGCAACGGTCTCGTTCGTCTCGCCGCAGGCCGAATACTCGCCGCCGGTCATCTACAGCGAGTCCAGCCGGGCGAAGCTGGTCTATCTCATCGAGGCGCGGCCGCCGCCCGACCAGGCCGCATTGCTCAATCCCGGCCAGCCCATCGAGGTCCGGCCCCTCCTCCCGGGGTCCGCGCGATGACCGGCCTCGTCATCGACGTGCACGATCTGCACAAGAGCTTCGGCGCGCGCAAGGTTGTCGAGGGCCTGACCCTGGAGGTCCCGGCGGGCGAGATCTGCGGCTTTCTCGGCGCCAATGGCAGCGGCAAGACGACGACCATCCGCATGCTGTGCGGCCTGCTCACGCCGGATGGCGGCGGCGGCACCTGCCTCGGCTTCGACATCGTCCGCGAGGCGTCGCTCATTCGCCGCCAGATCGGCTACATGACCCAGCGCTTCAGCTTCTACGACGATCTGACGGTGCGCGAGAACCTCGATTTCGTCGCCAGCGTCTACGAGATGCCGAGCCGCAGAAAAGCGGTCCAGGAGATCATGGCGCGCATGGCGCTCGCCGACCGTGCCGATCAGCTTGCGGGCCACCTCTCCGGCGGCTGGAAGCAAAGATTGGCGCTTGCCGCCTGCGTCCTGCATCAGCCGAAGCTCCTTATGCTCGACGAGCCCACGGCCGGGGTCGACGCCAAGGCGCGACGCGAATTCTGGGACCTGATCCACGACATGGCCGGCGCCGGCATGACCATCCTGGTCTCGACCCATTACATGGACGAGGCGGAGCGCTGCAAGCGCATCGTCTATCTCTCGAATGGGCGCATCGTCGTGCAGGGCGCCGCCGATGATGTTGTCCGCCGCTCCGGTCTCGTCACCTACGAGGCGACCGGCAGCGGGGTCGACGAGGCCGCGCGGCAGCTGCGCGGGGTGACCGGGATCGAAGCCGCCGCCGTGTTCGGGCGCGCGCTGCGGGTCGCCGGCATGGACCGTGCCGCGCTGGAGCGCGCCATCGCAGCCTTCGATCCCGACCGCGCGCTACACTGGCGCGAGGTCGAGCCGCGGCTCGAGGACGTGTTCATCCATCTGCTCGATCAGACGGCTGAGACCTCGTGAACGGCTTTTCCCTGAAGCGCTTTCTTGCGGTCCTGCGCAAGGAATGGATCCAGGTCTGGCGCGATCCCTTCACGCTGCAAATGATCGTGGCACTTCCCGTGCTGCAGCTGTTTCTCTTCGGTTACGCGATCAACTCGGACCCCAAGCACCTGCCGACCGGCCTGCTCTCGGTCAATCATTCCAAATACGAACGCACGCTCGTCGCGGCGCTGGAGCACTCCGGCTATTACGACATCAAGCCGCTCGCCTCCGAAGCGGCGGCGGAGTGGGCTCTGGCCGAAGGCGACGTGCTCTTCGTCATCAACATCCCGCCCGATTTCGATCGCTCGGTCGACCGGGGCGAAAAGCCCGCGATCCTCATGGATGCCGATGCGACCGATCCTGCGACCATCGGCAATGCCACCGCGGCGCTCGCAGCGATCACCGCCGCGCTCAACCGCGACCTGCCGCCGGAACTGCAAACGACAATGGCGACGCCGCCCTTCTCGTTCGAGCTGCATGCCCGTTACAACCCGGAGCAGCTCACCGTGCTCAACATCGTGCCCGGGCTCATCGGCATCGTGCTCACGATCTCGACGCTCTTCATCACGACGCTGTCGATCACCCGCGAACGCGAGCGCGGGACGATGGAGAACCTGCTGGCGATGCCGGTGAGGCCGATCGAGGTCATGCTGGCCAAGATCGTGCCTTACGTCTTCATCGGCTATGTCCAGGTGGCGCTGATCATGGCGGTCGCAGGGGCGGTGTTCGGTCTCCCGATCCGCGGCTCGCCCTTGCTGCTGATCCTGGCGCTGGGGCTGTTCATCGCCAGCAATCTCGCGCTCGGTCTCACCTTCTCGACCATCGCCACCAATCAGATGCAGGCCATCCAGATGGCGCAGTTCACGCTGCTGCCGTCTTTCCTGCTCTCCGGCTTCATGTTCCCGTTCAAGGGCATGCCGGTCTGGGCGCAATGGGCGGGCGAGGTCTTCCCGGTAACGCACATCTTGCGCATCGTGCGCGGCATTCTGCTCAAGGGCAATGGCTTTGCCGAGATCGCGCCTGAGATGTGGCCGATCGCCGTCTTTACCCTCGCCATAGCCTTGATCGCGACCTGGTCCTATCGCGAGACGCTCGATTGAGCTCGCATCGGGGAGCTGGTCTCAGCGCCTGGCGAGCACCATCCAGGACACGCCGAAGCGATCGGCGACCATGCCGAATTTCGAGGCGAAGAATGTCTTGGCCAAGGGCATCTGCACCTGCCCGCCATCGGCGAGCGCGGCGAACATCCGCTCCGCCGCGGCGTCGTCAGCCGCGATGAGCGACAGCGCGAAGCCCTGGAAACTCGGCTTGCCCAGGCACTTTCCGTCCGACGCCATGATCGTCGTGTCGCCGATGCGGAAGCTCGAATGCATCACCTTCTCCTCGGTGCCGGGGGTGATCATGCTGCGCTCGGGCGCGTCCTTGAAGCGCATCAGCATCTCCATCTCGGCGCCGAGCGCCTTGCGGTAGAATCCGAGCGCCTCGTCGCAACGGCCGTCGAACATCAGATAGGGCTGCACTTGCATGGGGCTCTTCTCCTCCTAGGGGCGACATATCGCGTTGATGGTTCCGTCATGACAGCGCGCGCAGATCGGTGCGCAACCGGTCGAGGGTGGATCCGCCGATCAGGCGCGCGGTCTCGGCTTGCGCGCCCCGCCACAGCGGCAGCGCCGCGATAAGCAGGCTGCGGCCGGAGGCGGTCAGGGTCAAGATTCGACTGCGCTTGTCGGCGGGATCAACCGCCACTTTCACCAGGCCGCGGCGGGTAAGCGGCTTGAGATTGGCGGTGAGCGTCGTGCGATCCATGGCGAGCAGCGCCGAGACGCTGCCCATGCTCGCCGGCGCATCGCGGTTGAGCGATATCAGCAGCGAGAACTGCCCATTGGTGAGCCCGATCGGCCGCAGCGCCTCGTCATAGCGCCGCGCCATCGACCGTGCCGCCCGCTGTGCATGAAGGCAGAGGCAGGTGTCGCGCACTTCTCGGGTGACGGCGAGGGGAAGGTTGTTGCGGTTTGACATGAGGCAATAATGTTGATATCAACGTTATTGTCAAGGAGAAAGCGCCGCAGCATCTTTGCCCCCTCCCTACCGGAGATCGAGCGATGCAGCACAACCGGATCGTATCTCGAGACGAGTGGACCGCCGCGCGCAAGGCGCGCTGCTGGCGAAGGAGAAGGACTATACCCATCTGCGCGACACGCTCAGCGCCGAGCGGCGCGCGCTGCCCTGGGTCAAGGTCGACAAAACCTATGTCTTCGACACCGCCGCCGGCAAGAAGACCCTGGCGGATCTCTTTGCCGGCCGCAGCCAGCTCGTCATCGACCATTTCATGCTGGGCCCCGGCTGGAAGGAGGGCTGCGTCGGCTGCTCCTTCGGCGCCGACCACATGTCGAACGGGCTTGTGCATCTCGAGCATCATGACGTCACGGTGGTCGCGGTCTCGCGCGCCCCGCTCGCCGAGATCGAGGCTTATCGCAAACGCATGGGCTGGCCATTCCAATGGGTGTCATCCCACGGCAACGACTTCAACTACGATTTCCACGTGTCCTTCACCAAGGACGATCTGGCGCGGGGCAAGGTCTATTACAACTACACGCTGATCGACGCAGGGATCGACGAGCTGCCGGGATTGAGCGTGTTCTACAAGGATGCGGCCGGCGACATCTTCCACACCTATTCCAGCTATGCCCGCGGCACCGAGGAGCTGATCACCACCTACATGGTGCTTGACCTCACGCCGAAAGGCCGCAACGAGACCGGACCGCATCACAATCTGATGGATTGGGTGCGCCGCCATGACGAATACGAGAACGCCAAGCCCGAAGCCTCCTGCTGCGAGGCCTAGACGCAATGCCGATGACCAAGGACGGGTTGTCCGCCGCGCGGCTCCGCCGCCTGCACGATATCATGGCGGGCTATGTCGAGCGCGGCGAAGTGCCTGGCCTCGTCACGCTGCTGTGTCGGCGCGGCGAACTGCATGTCGACGCCATGGGCAAGAAAGCGCTGGGCGGCGGCGACCCCATGCGCCGCGACACGATCTTCCGCATCACGTCGATGACCAAGCCGATCACCGCGGCGGCGGCAATGATTCTGGTGGAGGAATGCAAGCTCCGGCTCGACGATCCCGTGGACCGGCTGCTGCCGGAGCTTGCCAACCGCCGGGTGCTCCAGCGCATCGATGGTCCGCTGGAGGATACGGTGCCGGCGCGGCGCCCGATTACGTCGCGCGACCTCCTCACCTTCCGTCTTGGCCTCGGCATGATCTGGGGGCCGCCAGATGCCCATCCCATTCAGAAGGCGATCAGCGCGTTGGAGATCGTAGGCTTCGGGCCGCCCAACCAGGCGACGCCGCTGGGGCCGGATGAATGGCTGCGCCGCCTCGCGACCCTGCCGCTGATGCATCAGCCGGGCGAGCGGTGGCTCTACAACACCGGCTCCTATGTGCTGGGCGTACTGATCGCCCGCGCCTCGGGCCAGACCTTCGAGAATTTCCTGCGCGAGCGGCTCTTCGAACCGCTCGGCATGAGGGATACCGGCTTCAGCGTCCCGGCCGCCAAGCTCGATCGGCTGGCAACCAGCTATTGGGTCAATCCTGAGACCGGCGCGCTCGATCGCCACGACGGCGTCGCCGACAGCCGCTGGCGCCAGCCGCCCGCTTTCGCCGATGGCGGCGCCGGCCTGGTCTCCACCGCCGACGACTACCTCGCCTTCGGCAGGATGATGCTGAACGGCGGGAAGCACGGCGGCGAGCGCATCCTGTCGCGCGCGTCGGTCGAGCTGATGACGCGCGACCATCTGACGCCGCGGCAGAAGGAGATATCGGCTTTCTTCAACGGCCAATGGGACAACCGCGGCTGGGGCTTCGGCGTCGCGGTAGTGACCGGCCGCGACGAGCTCTGCGCCACCCCGGGGACGCTTCGGCTGGGATGGCGGCTACGGTACCACCTGGGCCTCCGACCCGCGCGAAGAGATGGTCGCCATCCTGATGACCCAGCGCGCGCAGTTCCCGGCCTTCTCCGGCGTCTATCGCGATTTCTGGACGGCGTCCTATCAGGCGATCGACGATTGAGGGCCACGCCCCAGGAGCCTGTCCGGGAAATCGGACGGGTCTGCGTTGGACAAGGATGGGGCGATGTTAGGAGCGCGGCCGCAGGCGATGCCGTGCGCATCGGCAAGGCCGCGCGACGCGGCAGCGCCCCATCCTTGTCCAACCCGGAGGGGCCGACTCCGTTCGATCGCTTCGCGATCGAAACCCGAAGGGGCCGACCGCAAAGCGGTCGGCCGGGTCGGCCGTCATTTGCCGCCGGGACGTCGTCGCTCGTCGCTTACGATGCCAAGGCATCGCCGCGCTCCTCGCTCCTAGCCCGACGACAAATGACGATGTCGCAGACCCGTCCCATTTCCCGGACAGGCTCCTAGCCGCTTATCACGGCGAAGCCACGCGCCTTGAGGCCGCGTCGGTCTTCGCGCAGCGAGCGGAGCAGGCGATCCCGAGTCTCGCGCACGTGGTGGAGCGCCTCACGGACCGCGTCTTCCGGCAGTTTGCGGCGGATCAGGTCGAGAATCCGGTGGTGATCCGCCCAAGCCTGGTCGCGCGGCGGCTCGGTCCAGACCTCGAGCCAGCGCGCCCGCGCCAGCCGGGTCATGATGTCTTCGATCGCCTTCACCACGAAAGGATTGCGCGACAGGCGGGCCAATCCGACATGAAACTCGGTGCCGACGCGATGCCATTCCTCGCGCGGCGCGCCGGCGCCGCAACTGCCGAGCAGCGCCTCAAGCCCGTCGAGATCGCCGCCCTCGGCCCGGGCGCAGGCGAGCCGGATCGCCGCCGCTTCCAGCGGCTCGCGGAACTCGTAGAGCGCCTCGATCTCGCCGAGATCGATCGGCGCCACCGCCCAGTTGCGCCCCTCACGACGCACCAGACCCTCAGCCTCGAGCCGGATGAGCGCGGCGCGGACCGGCGTGCGCGACCCTTCGAACTTGGCTTCGAGCCAGCGCTCGCTGAGCCTCTCCCCGGGGCCGAGATCCAGCGACAGGATCATTTCCCGGAGCTTCTGGTGAATGTCGTGCATCTGCGGCATCGGGCACCTCCGCGAAGATCAATAGCACGGCCTCGTATTGGCCGCCATCGCGGCATATCATTTCAGTGCCCATATTGGGATACCATTATGGACTTCATATCGGGATCATGATACCTCTTGGCTTTCATTGACCTCGCGCCCGGAAGGAAAGCCAATGGCCAAGACCCTGTATGAAAAGGTTTTTGACCGCCACGTCGTGCGCCGGCTGACGGGCGGCGCCTACCAGCTCTTCATTGGTCTTCATCTTGTCCAGGAGGTGACCAGCCCTGCCGCCTTTCAGGATCTCCGCGACCACGCGCTGTCCGTGCGCCACCCGCAACGGACCTTCGCCACCCAGGACCACGCCAACCCGACGACCAGCCTCGCCCGCCCTTATGCCGACCGCGAGAACGATATCCAGGTGCAGGAATTGGAGCGCAATGTCGCTGCCGCCGGCATTCGCTATTTCTCGCCCGAGCGCGGCGAGCACGGCATCGTCCATGTCATCGCTCCCGAGCGCGGCCTGACCCAGCCGGGCATGACGATTGCCTGCGGCGACAGCCACACCTCGACCCATGGGGCCTTCGGCGCCCTCGCCTTCGGCATCGGCACCTCGCAGGTCCGCGACGTGCTGGCGACCCAGACGCTAGCGCTCGAAAAACTCAAGGTGCGCCGGATCGACATCGTCGGTCGCCTGAGCCCCGGCGTCTACGCCAAGGATGTGGCGCTCCACCTCATCCACCTCATGGGAGCGAAAGCCGGCGTCGGCTTCGCCCATGAATATGGCGGCGATATCGTCGATGGCTTCTCGATGGAGGAGCGCATGACGCTCTGCAACATGGCGATCGAGGGCGGTGCGCGCTGCGGCTACGTCAACCCCGATGGCACCACCTATGCCTATCTCCGCGAGCGCGAATACGCGCCGCGTGGCGCCGCCTGGGATCGCGCGGTCGTCGATTGGGACGCCCTGCGCTCGGATCCCGATGCCATCTATGACGACCGTGTCGTCGTCGCCGGCGAGACGATCGAGCCGATGGTGAGCTGGGGTGTCTCGGTCGACCAGTCGGTGGCGGTGGGCGGCACCATCCCCGATCCGGGGGCCGCCGAAAGCGCCGCCGCGGCCGGCTTGGCCGACGCTCTCGCCTATATGGGTTGGGAGCCCGGCCAGAAGATTGCGGGGACGCCGATCGACGTCGCCTTCATCGGCTCCTGCACCAACGGCCGGCTCTCCGATTTCCTCGCTGTCGCGGATCTCCTCGCCGGGCGCGATCTGCGCGTAGCGCCGCGCGTCAAGGCACTTGTCGTGCCGGGCTCCCAGAGCATTCGCGAGGCGCTCGTGGCGCGCGGCCTCGACCGGCTCTTCACCGCTGCCGGCTTCGAGTTCCGCGAGGCCGGCTGCTCGATGTGCCTGGCGCTCAATCCCGACCGGCTGGAGGAGCGGCAGATCTGCGCCTCCTCCTCCAACCGCAACTTCAAGGGACGGCAGGGATCGCCGACCGGCCGCACCTTGTTGATGTCGCCGGTGATGGTGGCGGCCTGCGCCATCACCGGCGTCGTTACCGACCCGCGCGCCCTGTTCGGCGCCCTCTCGTGAGCGCGCAACACCATGGCCGCTCCACTCGGCCACTCCGGCCGCGCTGCGGCATATCGCTGGCACCGCCGTGTCGCTCCGCGGCAACGACATCGACACCGACCGCATCATCCCCGGACGCTTCCTCAAGAGCGGTCAGCTTCGCCGGGCTCGAGCAGCATGTCTTCGCCGACGAGCGCAGCGCCCGGCGCGACGGCGGCGATCCGCACCCCTTCGACGATCCCAAGCGCCGCGCCGCAAGCCTGCTGCTGGTCGAAAAGAATTTCGGCTGCGGCTCCTCGCGCGAGCATGCGCCGCAGGCGTTGCGCCGCTGGGGCATCACCGCGATGATCGGCGAGAGCTTCGGCGAGATCTTCGCCGGCAATTGCCTGGCGCTGGGCGTGCCGTGCCTGCGCGTCACGCCGGCCGACGCTGCCTGTCTGCGCGACGCCGGCGAGAGCGACGCCGCGCGCCGCTTCGCCATCGACCTCGAGGAGAAGACGATCCGCAGCGGCAATTTGGTGGTCGCGGTCGAGCTGCCCGAGCGGGCGCGCGCCCAGCTTCTCGACGGCAGCTGGGATGCGACATCGACGCTCCTCGCGGCCGGCGGCGCCATCGAGCGCGTGGCGTCGCTGCTGCCCTATCTCAACGGCCGGAAGTGACCATGGCGGTTTGACTTGAGTGTGGGACTGATCGCCTTTGTTCCTTCGGCGTCACCAGAACAGATCTCCGATCGCGGGACCGTCGTCGATATCGTCGCAGGAGCGCGGCGCTGCCCTCCCCAGCAGGAAGCCCGCGAGGAATATCATCAGCACGAGCCCGACGATAGCGGCCAACCGTCCGAGCGGCGGCCTCTGCGCGCGCCTTGAGCTGCCGGTATAGCGAGGAAGGCGCCGCCGGCTCTCGCCTTTCTTGACCCGCAGAAGCTATACCCAGGGCTTCGGGCATCATAGACGGCACGGCTATCATGAAAATCTCGATCCTCGACGATTACCACGACACCCTGCGCACCCTCGCCTGCTTCGAGAAGCTCGCCGGCCATGACGTCGAGGTCTGGAACGACCACGTCCAGGATGTCGACACCCTGGCCCGGCGCCTGAGCGGTACCGAGGCGCTGGTGTTGATCCGCGAACGCACCCGGATCGAGGCGCCTTTGCTCGAGCGCCTGGAGAAGCTCCGGCTTATCAGTCAGCGCAGCGTCTACCCGCATATCGACATCGCCGCCTGCACCAGGCGCGGCGTGATCGTGTCTTCGGGCCAGGATCCCGGTACGCCCTCCTATGCGACCGCCGAATTGACCTGGGGGCTGGTGCTGGCCGCGATGCGCCAGATCCCGCAGCAGATGGCCGCGCTCAAAGCGGGGAAGTGGCAGATGGGAATCGGCCTCAGCCTGCGCGACAAGACGCTCGGCATCTATGGCTATGGCCGGATTGGCAGCGTGGTGGCGAGCTACGGCAAGGCCTTCGGCATGAAGGTCGTGGTCTGGGCGCGCGACGCCGCGCTGGCGCTGGCGCAGGCCGAGGGCTGCGGGACGGCGCCGAGCAAGGCGGCGTTTTTCGAGGCATGCGACGTCCTCTCGCTGCATCTGCGCCTGGTCGAAGCGACACGCGGCATCGTCACGGCCGAGGACCTTGCGCGCATGAAGCCGACTTCGCTCCTGGTTAATACCAGCCGCGCGGCGCTCATCGCGCCCGGAGCGCTGGCGCAGGCCTTGCGCGCCGGGCGGCCGGGAATGGCCGCCATCGACGTCTATGAGGAGGAGCCGGTGCGCGACATCCACCATCCGCTGCTGACGCTGGAGAACGTCGTCTGCACGCCGCATATCGGCTACGTGTCGCGCGAGGCATACGAGCTGCAATTCGCCGGCATCTTCGACCAGATCGCAGCCTACGGCGCAGGCGCGCCGATCAATGTCGTCAATCCTGAGGTGCTGAGCGCCGGGGCCGCGCATCGCTGATCGAACTCCAGGGCTTGCGCACGGAGGTCAATCTTTTCCCTGGAGCCCGCGCGGTGGCACCAATGGCGGCTCTCCGGCTATGATGCCGCACGAGCCACCGAAGCTACAAAAATCATCGGGGAGAGGCCATTGTCCAACCCGCGGAGATCGTTCCTCGCCCAGGCGCTCGCGCTGGGGCTTGCCGTGGCCCTGCTGGTCGTTGGCGAGGCCGCGGCGGCGGAGATCACGGTGGTGAGCTCGGGCGGCTTCGCCGCGGCCTATCGCGAGCTCGTGCCGGAATTCGAGCGCGCGACCGGGCACAAGGTGGTGACGGAATGGGGCCCCTCGATGGGCGAGACGCCGCAGGCCATCCCGCAGCGCCTGGCGCGCGGCGAGGCGATCGATGTCGTAATCATGGTGGGGTATTCGCTGACCGATCTCGCGAAGCAGGGCAAGGTGCTCCCGGACAGCGCGGTGGAGCTGGCACGATCGCTTATCGCCGTCGCCGTGCGCGCCGGCACGCCCAAGCCCGATATTGCCACCCCGGACGCGCTGAAGCGCGCCCTCCTCCAGGCCCCGTCGATCGCCTATTCCGACAGCGCCAGCGGCGTCTATGTCTCGACCGAACTGTTCCAGCGCCTCGGCATCGCCACCGAGGTTAGGGATAAAAGCCGCATGATCCCGGCCGAGCCGGTCGGTCTGGTGGTCGCGCGCGGCGAGGCGGCGCTGGGCTTCCAGCAGATGAGCGAGCTGAAGCCGATCCCGGGGATTGATATCGTCGGCAAGCTGCCGCCCGATCTCCAGAAGGTCACGATCTTCTCGGCCGGGGTCGTCGCCGCGTCGAAAGAGCCGGATGCGGCGAAAGCGCTGATCGCCTTCCTCGCCTCGCCGGCGGCACAAGCCGCGATCCTCGACAGCGGCCTCGAGCCGATCAATTCCGCCGCGGCCAAATGACCGGCGGCAGCCGGCGATGAAGCCCTGGCACGGCAGATGTTCCCGCTCGGCCCCGCCACCAACGATATGCGAGCGGCGCCGGGCTGCTAGCCCCACAGCCGATTTTCGTGGCGCCGGTGCGAGCGGCCGCGCTGATGGCTTATTCCACGCAGTCGAAACTCACGGTATCCGACCAGAACGGCCCCAGCTCTTCACTGGACATGTGCGCCGAGCGTCCGAATTGGCTGCAATATTTGTCGGCCATCGCCGCCACGTCGGTCCCATCGGTGCCCGGCCGCACCTGGCTGTAGCGGATCACGCCGCCGCGTTCCTTGGACCCTTCGAGCGTCGGAGCACAGCCGGAGATGCTCAGGCCCCCGGCCAGCACTGCTAGGACGATCACTGTTCTCGCACCCATGGCAACCTCCGCGGTTGCTGGCGATCCTAGCACCGCACGGCACCCCGCGCACAGTGCGGCAGATCGGCGCCTACCCGGCGCAGGTCGTGTCCGGCGATGGTTGGAGCTGTCGCTGCTGTGCCGCAATCCGCCGCGCCTGTTCCATGACCTGACCGGTGAAGATCGACCGGCAGGCCGCCGCCGCGCAGCGCCGCGAGCGTCCAGCGATTGCAATCATGGAAGAGGTCGTAGCTCTCGCTGGACGCATAAACATGCTGCCGGGATAAGGGCGCGATGCAGCGCCTCAAGCTCCGCACAAGAAAGGCCCAGCATCGCTGGGCGGAGCATCCGCTTGGAGATATGACATCTTCGGTTGTACGCACGCCGGCGAAACTTCTCCCTGTGCCCTGTTCGGAACCCCATGAGCGCGTCCCCGTTTGGCATGCCATGCGCGATCCCGCCACGCTCAGGAAAAAAGCGGCGGAGACCTTCAGGAAAGCCGCTTTCGCCAAGACCCGCGCCTCGGCCGCGAAGCTGGAGGCGCTGGCGCGCCAGCTCGAGCTCTGGGCGAATGATCTGGAAGTGCAGGCGCGGGCGGCAGCCGCCTATCGGCACAAGGCGGCGGAGATGCGCGATCAGAGCAAGGCGACGCGCGATCCGGTCGCGCATCAGCTGCTACTTATCCTGGCCGCGGAGTACGAGCAATTCGCGGAGCGCGCCGAGATCGAGGCAGAGCGCAAGGAGCTGGAGCCCTAGCCCGTATCGGCTCGATCACGCCGGGCGTCTTGGCGATGTCGCTCTCAGGTGAGACGAAACCCGCCATCGACAGAGAGCGAGGCGCCGGTGATGAAGCCGGCTTGCTCGGAGCAGAGGAACAGGAGCGGCAGCGATATCCTCCGGCGCGCCAACCCGCTTGAGCGGCGCGGCGTCAGCGATGTCGGCTTCGCTCAGCGTCGAGCCGGCAGCGGCGCCACCTCGTGCGCGGATGCCGTGCTCGGCCGCCTCGAGCGCGGCGGTGCGCGTCAGCATATTGGCCGCGCTCTTGCTGGCATTGTAGATGCCGTTGCCGCGGATCACTTTCTCGCCGGCGATCGAGCCGACCGTGACGATCGCCCCGCCGCCGGCGCGCATCGCTGTTATCTCGTGCTTGAGGCAGAAAAAGAGGCCCTTGACGTTGGCGCCGAAGACCCGCTCGTAGCCGGTAACGAGGACCGTCTTGCCGGCAAAGTCGGCCATCGGCGAAACTTGCATCGGGCGCGGCGATATTCCAGCCCCCGCCCGCCACATTGGACGTAGAAGTTGCTAACACACAGTCGAAACTAAACTCTGAGCAAGAGGCGACGACGCCGATGGGAAAAGATGCGAGCGCACCGATGCGGATCTGGTATCAGAGCTTCGTCGATCCCGAGGAGCAGGCGCCTTACATGGAGCGGCTGCGCGAGCGCCTGCGGCGCCTGGCCGCGCCGGGCGTCACCGTCGACGTGTTCGGCATGACGCCGCCCGACCGCTTTTTCCACCCCTTGACCGAATTTCGCTGTGCCGACCGCACGATCCGCAACGCGCTGACGGCGGAGCGCGAGGGCTACGATGCCTTTGTCATCGGGCACTTCCAGGAGCCGGGCCTTACCGAATGCCGCGGCACTGTGAGCATCCCGGTTGTCGGGCTCGGCGAGGCGGCGATGCTTTACGCCTGTTCGATCGGACGGCGCTTCGGTCTCGTCACCATCGACCCGGTGTTCGTGCCGTGGCACGAGGAGCAGATCGTCCGCCACGGGCTCGAGCGGCGCTGCGTTGGCGTCCGCGCCATCACCGCGGATCTGCCGCGCTTCATGCGTGCTTTCTCCGACATGGGCGAGCGCGAGTTGGTGCGCGTCGATTTTGCCGCCCAGGTGGGCGAGCTGATCGCCGGCGGCGCCGATGTGCTGATCCCGGCCGGCGGCCTGCCGATGCTCCTCTTCGCCGAGGAGCAGCCTTTCGCCATCGGCGGCGCCGTGGTGCTCGAGGGGATCGCGACGGTGCTCAAGACCGCCGAGATGGCTGTGGCGCTCTGCCGCCTCACCGGCACGGCAGCAAGCCGCGGTGGCCTCTACGGCAAGGCACCTGCCGGCGCGATCACCGATTTCCTGGCGGCGAGCACGCCGATCCCTTAGCTGCTAGGCGCCGCAAAAAGCGCCGATCGTCGCCGCAAGATCGAGCAGCGTCTCGTCCGCCCCGCTCCAGCCGATGAGCGACAGCCCGACGGGACAGCCCGCCACCGCGCCCACCGGCAGCGTCACCTGCGGCAAGCCGCCCAAACTGGCGAGGCACGTCAGCGCCATGGTCCGCTTGCGGAAGTCTTCGAGCTGCGCCGGCGACGCATCGACCGGTGGCGCGATCATCGGCACGGTCGGCAACGCCAACACCGTGCCGGGCGGCAACAGCGTGTTGAGGTGCCGGCGGGCTGCCGCCATCACCACGCGGGCCTCGGCGGCGTCGCTCTGCGTGACGCTGGCGGCATAGGCCATGCGCTCGGCAATGCCCGGGCCGAGCTGTGGCTGGCGTTGCTCCATCCATTGGCCGTAGACCGCCCACACCTCCCGCCCCTGGATGACGCGAAATGCCGCCTGCCAGGCCGCGAAGCCATCGGGCGCGACGCACATCGTCTCGCGCTCGGGAAGCAGCGGTGCAGCGCGCTGCAAAAACCCTTGCAGCACCTCGACGACCCCGGCATCGGCCTCGGCAAAGGCGTCGGCGGCGACGAGCAGCCGCTGCAGTTTCGCGGGCTGCGCGCGCCCCTCCAGCAGGACCGCGCCGAGCTTGCGCAACAGCCCGGGGCCGCCGGCGAGCCAGCCTGCAGTGTCGAAGCTCGGCGCCATGGGCATCGCCCCTTCCATGGCCACGCGGCCGTGGGTGGGCCTGATGCCATAGATGCCGTTGAGCGCCGCCGGCACCCGGATCGACCCGCCGGTATCGCTGCCGAGCGCGATGTCGCAGGCGCCGGCGCCCACCGCCGCCGCGGATCCGCTCGACGATCCCCCGGGCAGCCTTCCGGGCGCACGGGCATTGGCCGGAATGCCGTAATGCGCATTGACGCCGGCGATGCTGAAGAAGAATTCGTCGCAGACCGTCTTGCCGATGATCTCGGCGCCGGCAGCCAGCAGCCGAGCCACAGCCACGGCCGTGCCGACAGCCGGCGGGTGGGAGGACAGCCAATCGGGATTGCCGCCCCCGGTGCGCTCGCCGGCGATGTCGTACATGTCTTTGACCGCTGCCGTAAGACCGGCAAGCGGCCCGCTCGCGGCGCCACGCAGCGGCGCCTGCAGATCATGCGGCACGAAGGCGCTGCTCTTGCGACTCATCACCCAGCCTCCCGACGGGCTTCCGCCGCGCGCGACGCGCCAAGGCAAACGGTTCTGCCGCGCATCGACGATGCCCGATCGAAAACTAGCGCAAATCAGTCGAGCCTTGGCGAATGATTGGGTGATCGGCCGGTGCGGCGGCGTCAAGCGTTCTCGTCGCTGAGGAAGGCGCGCCGGCCGGCGCGCATGACCTGATCCGATCAGTGTCCGTCCAGCACGGTGATGCGGTATTCGATCACTCTGGTTTCTCCGCGCGGAAAAATGACGTCGACGAGGACAGTATCGGTCCCGTTGTATCCCGGCGCGGCGGTGTAATAGGCCAAGACCGCCGGCGAACGTTTCAAGTTACAGGGAAAACGCTGGTTCTCTCTTGGAAAATTCGGGAAATCCTCCCCCCTTTCGGTCACGAAGGTGCCGTGAGCAGGCGGCGATTTGATGATGGCCGCAGCCACGGAGGACTCTTCCGGAGAACAATCAGGATTCAGCGCAATATAGGTATCTATTCTCTGCTTCGTGCCGGCGGTAGCCCCGCGGATCGCGACCAGGGGACCAGCGGCTGCGTGCGCCGGCGGAGACTGCACCACGACCGGTCGGGCGGATGCCGGAGCCTGGATCTGACTGTTGACGCTCGTTACGGGCGTCGTTGGCGCCCAGGCTGCACTGCCCAGGGTCAACAGGCCGCAGGCGATGGCTCGAATGGCCCAGCCCGATTGCTCATGAAAAACCTGCGCCGTGAAATTGCCGATCACGAGCCATGAACGCACAAGTCCCTGACGAGTTCAATCGTAAATTTCATAGGTTTCGTCGCCGAAAAACCTGCAGTCCCAAAGTGGTCGACGCGCGCTCAGTGGATGGCGTCAGCGACTCTCGGCTTGGCCCATTCGCTCACGGCGCGGTCCACCATGAGGAGAACCGCGATCATCCTCTCATCGGCCAGCTTTCGGCGCTGCTCCATGATCTCCGCATGGAGTATGTACGCGACGCGGGGACCGAACTGGTCCGCGAGGTACACGGCGACTTGCCACAGGTCACGGTTCATGGGGGCAGGATACAGTGCAGACCTTTCCAGCTCGTGAATCCGCGAGAAAACGCACCTTCCGCTTACGGCCGGAGCGCCTCCTTTCACTTGTCCGTCGCCTCGCGCGGGCTGGGGCCGAGCTTCAGTGTCCGCTTCGGGTTGGTCACGGCCAGCAGGCATTCCGCATAGGTGTCCAGCAGCCACTTCTTGATCGCGTCGGGACTTGCCGGCTTCTGGCCATCCGATATCACCAGCTCCAACAGGCGGAACGCGACGGCTTCGCGGCTGTCTCCAACAATCGATGTCGTCCCGGTCATGATTGCGCCTCCCTCTATAGTCGCCTCAGAATAATGATGGGCGGCGCCGGGCGCGACGACCTGATGAAAACGGCGTGGCAGAAGATCAGCACGGGCGGGAGTGGTGACGAGCGGCGGTCAAGCTCCGCGAGACGGCGCTTGCCGTCCGCCGCGCCGCCGCGCGGGCGCTCGCGCGCCGAGCCGCGTCGCCGCTGCAGCGACCGGAAGACGTGCGCCGACCGCGGACAACGGCCGGTAGCAGGAGACGAGCTGACCGGCCGCGTAGTCCAAGGCAAGTCCGGCTTCGCGCAGTTGCGCCATCTTCTCATCCCATTTCGAGCCCACGCGAATGGGGCTCCGGGCCGGCGTGGGATGATCAGTCATGCGCGGCATCGGGGTTTCCGGCCGATGTGCTCGGCCTGCGCCCGACGACGCTCAATCATCGCGCTGGGCCAGGACGCGGGCGAGCTCCGCCAGCGCTTGCTGATGCTGCGGCTCGGTGATTTCGTTGAAATTGCGGCTTAGCTCGAGGGCGAGCCGTTGTCGCGGGGCCTCTTGCGGGCCGCCCGCGCGATCCTCGTAAACACCCGCAAAAAAGTAATCGATGGGCGCCCCCAGCGCTTGGGCGAACTGGAAGAGCCGCGATGCGGAAATCCGGTTTGCTGCCGTCTCGTATTTGTGCAGCTGCTGATAGGTGACCCCGACATGCAGAGCGAGTTCGTGCTGGGTGAAACCGAGCATCGTCCGGCGCTCCCTGATGCGCGCCCCCACGAAGCGATCCACCGCCGACTGTGAACGGATGCTTTCTGCCATCGCCCGCCTTGATGTTGTCCAGGCACTAACGCAGGAGATGCGAATACGTGGCGACAAAAGGACTAAGTAGCTAGCTGACCCCCCGGATATGAAACCTGACCGCGTGCAGACGGAAAGAAAGCGAAAGCCGGGCGCGAACGGCCGGCCATAGGCGCCGGGCCTTCCGAGGGAAAGCCGGCCGACAGACGGTACCCGTCGCGCGCGAAGGATGGGCGGGACGATTTGACATGCGACATATTGCCATACGTCCCCCTGCGCGAATACCATGGCACCTGGAAACTCCCTTTCCGCGTAAATTGAACGGGCCATCCTCGCCTCATCGGGGTAGATTTCTACCACTCCATGGCCAGGACGCCGCGATGCGTGTCGCGACGTATCCCTCGCCGACGACCGAGCACGACCTCCCTTCGCGCGACCGCTTGGTGTACCGGGGGCGAACGATGACGCGAAAAATCGAGAACTTTACCAAGGCGCTTGGCGCCTGCTTGGCGACCACGACGAGCACCAACCGCATGACATTGGCGGCGGCTTACGATGCGCTGCCCTCGCGCCTGACGAAACGCCGTCTCGTCGGCGCGCTCTTTGCGACCATCGAGGACGCTTGCATGGTTGAACAGATGCAGCTGCTCCTGGTGTACGTCAAAAGCGATTTGGAAGAATGACCGCCGGCTGAACCTGCCGGACGCCTCGCTAACGCCGAGGCCGGTTTCGTCCAATGATCACGGGAACCCGGATTTCGGGTGATCCCGCAATCCCATGCGAATCATCGCCCTTCGCCGGCAACATGCTCGGCGTGTCATAGGCCCATGCGCCGCGCACAGCGTGTCCCCGGCTTCGAGCAATCGTGAGGCACGAATGGTGCATTAACCACGATCAAAGTGTTTGTAAGGGGGCAATCGCAGGAGCAAGCACATGCCTCGGCACGACCCGACCATCGCCGCCAACGACGAGACCGCCTTCGAGAATATCGAGACCATTCTCCTCGAACGCGATCGCAATAGCGGCTCGAGATTGTTCCCCTACAGTGGCGCCGATTTTGACCGTGCCATGGCAATGGCCCACAGGCTTCATGGTCTGGTGCAGCGCCATTCCTTGAAACGTCGGATCAGCGGCACCCGCGATTAGCAAGGGCGGGCGCACTTGACCCGGTCTCCCGGGATGCCGACAGTATCACGATGTGTGGCCGGCTCCTGAACAAGCACCCCGTCGCGGAGATCGCGAACCTCTTCAACACGCGCAACCCGCTTCCGAACTATCCCGCGCGCTTCAACATAGCGCCGACGGACCCCGTCTTGACCGTGCGCTACAACCCGGAGACCAGGGAGCGGTCGCTCGATGCGCTGCGCTGGGGTCTTGTGCCGCATTGGGCCAAGGATCTGTCCTTCGGCGCCCGCTGCATAAACGCCAGGGCCGAGACGATCGCCACTATGTCGACCTTCCGCGAGGCCTTCAACAGCCGACGCTGCATCATCCCGGCGAGCGGCTTCTACGAGTGGAAGAAGACCGGGACCACGAAGACGCCCTACGTCATCCTCCCCGATGACGAGCCGCTCTTCGCCTTCGCGGGGCTGTGGGAGAATTGGCGCGACAAATCCGCCGGCGAGGGTGCCGAATGGGTCCGGACATGCGCCATCGTGACCGGCCAACCGAACGAGCTCGTCGCGCCGATCCATGACCGCATGCCGGTGATCCTGCCGCGCGAGGCCTGGGCAAGATGGCTGGGCGAGGAGCCGGCGCTGACGCACGAACTGCTGGCGTTGCTGACGCCCTTCCCGGCCGCGCGGATGAGGGCTTATTCGATCAGCACGCGGGTCAATACCGTGAAGAACGATGATCCCACGCTGATAGAGCCGATGATGGCGGCGGGCGGCGCTGCGGTCTAGCGGGATCGCCGAAGCGCTCCAGCGCGTCAGCCTCTGCTTCGATTTCCGCCACCACTTGATTGAGCTTCACGGTGATCGCGTGATTCTCCGCTTCTGCGTGGCGCTGGGCGAGCGCGCGTAGCTGCGCGGCGGTCTTGCGCAGGCGCGCAACCCCATCCTCTGTCGCGAGCGTTGCGGTTTCCATCTGCCCCTTCCCCAACCGACAGCGTCCCCGAATACCCAAAGCGTAGTCCTGGGTTGTGACGGTTTAAAGGACTTTATCGTTAAAGTTGCAGTGATTAGGCGAGGGTGCCCGCAATGAGCAATCGCACATTGCGCTCGTCTCGCACCGCCCGACACGAGGGGCGCATTGCGGAACCGATCACAAAACCAGGGGTTTATCGAGGGCTGTTCGGACCCAAGGAGGGCTTATCGATGAGCGCTCAGCGCGGCTCCGGGAGGTCGCCCCGGATCGTCGTCGCGGCCTTCGCCGCGGTGCTCGCGACACTGGCGCCCTTGGCCGGCGGCGGCACGCTGCTGGCCGAGAAGGCTTACGCCCATGCCGGCGCTGACCCCGGAACGGCCACGGGCAACGGCGCGCCAACGCGCGCCGGTCATCCGCCCGCGGCGACGGCTCATAAGCAAAAAACGCGGGTCGTCTCGACATTCAAGAATGCGCATGGCCGGCTCTGCCACGTCGTCCAGCGCAGCGTTGTCATCGACGGCGCGCTGCGGCGCGCCACCGGCACGGTGTGCCAACGATCCAACGGTCATTGGACGCTGATGCGCCCGCCCTCTCACCCCCGATCGGTAAGTCCGCGAACAGCGTTGGCCGGGCCCGGCTAGCGTGCCTGCCGTGCCGGGAACGGCAGGCGCGATCGCGAAAGCGGGATTATCGTGCCTTCCGCCGCGGATACGCGGCGTAGGCACGGTATCGCGCCTCATGCCCCTCGATGAGTTCTGGCGCGGAGCTCCAGCTCGCAGGCCATCTGCTCGAGCACCACGAGGGTCTCCTGGTCGTTTATTCCATCCGCGAGGCACCGGTACTTCTCGGCCTGGCGGAGCAGGGAAGCAGCGTCCATGGGACCACCCCAACGGAAATTGACGCTCCTCCATCCTTGACCCAAAGTGTGAAGAAAAGATCGCTAGGCACCCGCGGACAAAGCAATATTCTTCCGGATGCCATAGCCACTTAGGAGGGGGGCCCGACGGGATGCCGGGCTTGTTTCGAGATCCTGGATCGAGGGTCGTTGCGCAGCCGAGAGCGTGCCTGGCACGCCACGGCCGCCGGGGGTCCGGTGGCGCCGCGGAATGGATCCGTTTCCGATCCCATCTGACGCCCGAATGGCGTGACCAGCCAAAATTAATCGATACCGCCCCCTCGCGCCTCCCCCAATCCATGAAGCGCCATCTCGCCATGCGCCAGGGCCAAGCGGCATCGCCGCCGGCACCAGCGCGCCAGCCACCATCGCGACCGATTTCGGCGGCGTGACCGCGGCACTGCAGCGCCAGGGCTGCCGCTGGATCAATGCCCGGCACATCGAGGTCTCGGGCGGCGCCAGCCTCCGAACCGCTCGCGAAGCGGGCGCAGCATGCCGTGAGCAGACCCGCACGCGCAGGCAGTCCACACGTCGAGCATCGCCCGCGGTCGTGAGTATTTTCCGAACCTATCCCGTCGGCGAGATCGTCTCTAGGTTTCGCCGGCGGCTGGTTCACGCCGGCTGCATGCTGCCATCAGTCGAGTGGCGGCCGAAGGTGATAGAACATGCGTGGATCTCGGTCCATCGGATGATGGCGGCACCCACAGCATCACCAGCGGGACCTAGGGTAGAGGCCGCCCGAGCCGATCGGGATCGCATCGCGCTGCGTCGCCAAGACCCCGACTTCGTCCTCGAGGCCATGGCCTATGTGGAAGCCGTCCACATGGATTTGACGGCCGAGAACAGCGCGCCCTCGCCGGGCGTCGAGGGACGCGTGGTGGTTGCCATGCTCGCCGATCCCGCCGTGTCGGACTATGTGCGGAGCTGGGCCAGAACGAGATGCGCGCTGGAGGCGAGCGTCGCCTCTTTGCCGCGGCCGCCGATCGACGCGGTCTACGAGCGGGTCCGCGAGCTCTTGCGACGGACCGGCGACGAACCCCGCCGACAACCGTGAGTGCGTTGCTCGACCCCCGGCCGCACCAATTAAAGCGAAGGCACTCCGGAATTGATCGCTATCAGCGCTATTTTCTGAACGCATCGGTGGGCGGCGACGAGGCCGCGCACATCCCCAAGCTCGGTCTGCGGTACTCTTTCTGAAGAAAATCGGGGTCGGAGTAAACAAGCGGACTCGCTCGCCGGCAACATCGAACAGGCAACGCGCCTCGCCGCCAAGCGGCCGGCGGCGAGGCGGGGCCTGGCTTAGAGGCCGTGATGCGCGAGGCGCAGGTCGGCGACGGTGATCTTCCCGGCCTGCTTCACGTCGATGTCGGCGAAATGCTGGCGTGTCAACGCGAGATAGGAATCCTTGGTGATCTTGCCCTCGCCCTTCGCATCGAGCGTGCGGAAGAGCGCCTCGCGGCGCTCGAGGGCGCGCTGCGCGTAGGGCTTGCGGGCCTCGCTTGCCCGCTCGAGCGAGGCGCGCTGTGCTGCGGTGAAGTTCGCCATGTCAAGCACGCCGGCATGGCTGCGGTCGAAGCGGTCGAACTGGGCA
Organism: uncultured Alphaproteobacteria bacterium; assembly: GCA_963789275.1. GTDB lineage: Bacteria > Pseudomonadota > Alphaproteobacteria > ATCC43930 > CGMCC-115725 > DAHUYF01. The sequence continues at coordinate 26,926 of CAWBKF010000027.1, read as the reverse complement.
CCGGCAAAGCGCAGCGCGTCGTCGAGCGTGGCGTAACCCTTCCGGTCGGGATCGAGCCGGACCATGTAGCGATCGGCCCAGTCGCGCCGGAGCTGCGGCGCGCTCGTTGGTCTGGGCCAGCGCACCGACCGGACCCACCAAGGCGAGAGCGAAGAGGAACGGGACGAAACGGTAGGCAAGGGACATGATGGGCCTCCATCTTAGGTTGAGTTGGATTGCGCAGAAGGTTTCACCACGGCGCAATTGTTCACTATATGTTCTCAGCGTCAAGCACAAATTTTCGTGAGCTCGAAACGCGGCGGTTCTCGTGTTCTCAGAAGCGAGCCTTGGCGGCAGAGGGGCGCATCGTTACCATTGCTCCGATGCTGGTGCTCCGCGCGCGCTTCAGCCTGGCCGGCAGTCGCACCGCCACGCCCTACGTCACCGGCGTAGTAAAAATTTTGAGTCCCCGGCGTACACCCCCGACGTAGGGCTGAGCACTTTGGGTCGGAGAGAGATGAGAATTGAGGGTGGCGTCCCCGACGGGATTCGAACCCGTGTTACCGCCGTGAAAGGGCGTTTTTGATATTCGCCACCTTTCGCCAATCTTCGCAAAACCGGCCATTACTGCTATCTTTATACCCGTGGGCTTTCGCCGGCTTTCGCACCCATCTATGCCGTATGAATGCCGTATGGAACCGGAGGCCGCGATGGCAAGGACGCTTAAGGACGCCAAGCTCGACACCAGGTCCGCGCGGAAGACGCTCAAGCGGCGGCCGGAGCCGCACTGGCGCTCGCTTTCGCCCGGCCTGGCGATCGGATATCGCAAACTGACCACTGGCGGTACTTGGATCGCCCGGCACTACACCCCGCAAGAAGGCCGGCGTTTCCACGCGCTTGGCGCCGCTGACGATATTGCGGATGCCGATGGCGAGCACATCCTGTCGTTCGCCCAGGCCCAGGATATAGCACGAGCCTGGTTTAGCGATCTGGCGCGGGGACCTGCTGGCGATCTCACCGTCAAGCAGGCGTGCGTTTCCTATGTTGATTTCTTGCGCGCTGAGCGGAAGACGGCGGATGACACCAGGGCCCGACTTGAGAAGCACGTTTATCCGACACTAGGCCACCGAGCCATCCCTGCCCTCACCAAAACCGAGATTGACCAGTGGAAGCGTGGCATGGTGCGCCGCGACCCCGACGATCCCGAGGTCGAGCGCCGCAGTAAGGACTCCGCCAACCGTGTGCTCACGATGCTCAAGGCCGCGCTCAACCGGGCATTCGATGATGAAGACAATCGCATTCATACCGATGCCGCCTGGCGCAGGGTCAAGCCATTCGAGGATGTGGGCCGAGCCCGCCAGGTACATCTCGACGCAGCAGAGTCGAATAGGTTGATTGATGTCTGCGCAGGCGCGTTACGTAACCTGGTTACCGCGGCGCTGCTTACGGGCGCCAGGGCACCCCATGAACTGATTGACCTGAAAGTGCGCGCCTTCCGTGCTGATCTCGGGACACTATCGGTGGATGGCAAGACCGGGCCCCGCGATATCGTTTTGACCAAGGAGGCCATTCGGTTCTTCCAGCAACTCACTGCCGGACGGTTGCCGGATGCCATGTTGCTGCCGAAAGACGATGGCAAGCGGTGGGCGAAGAACCATCACACCCGGCCGATGCAAGAGGCAGTCGAAAGGGCCAAGCTGCCAAGCGACTGTACGATCTATAGCTTGCGCCACACCTATGCCAGCCAATCGATCCTGGCCGGAATGAATTTGAAGCTGCTGGCGGAAAATATGGGGACGTCAATTCGCATGCTGGAGGTGCATTACGGCAAGTTTATCGCTGCTTCCCGGCGGAAGCTCGTGGAGGAGTCTGCCTTCAAGCTAGGGCTCAAGCTCGGCAAGGTTTCTCCCCTCCCCCGCCGGTCGGGCGCAAAACTAGGATCCTAGAAGCTCCCACGCGATTCTCTTATAGCCATGACCGATATCACTAAAGGCCGTATTTTTCGCGCCGTCGGTTGAACGCTTCTTTGCCACCCTCAAGAATATTGGTGGCAAGCTCCTTCACATCAGGGGCGTCGATTGACCCCGACGCTTCCAACGTCGCGTGCCCGTCCTCTTCGTGCAACACGCCGATCCACTCGGCATCCCCGAAGACGGGGATGTTCGCGTTATGCGTCGCAAAGATGAATTGTCGTTTCGTTTTACTCACTCTCAATTCGTTCACGATGTGGTCCGCGATGAACGCGTTGTCGAGATTGTCTTCCGGCTGGTCGATAATGAGGGGGTCGGGGTTGTCGAGCAGGAGAAGATGAAGGATGGCTGTGCATTGCTGACCCGTTGAGAGCCTTCCAACCTCACGGAAGTTCTCGCCCTCGTGGGATACGTTCAGAAGCAGTTCCATCCGCTCTGGTAGCTCCAGCTCCTCGAGCTGCCGAACCTTTGCCGGCGACAGGGTCACGAGCGCATCCGCTACCTGTTTTTGCATTCCAGCCTTCTTGAAGCGGGACAATAGCGCATCGCTACCCCGGCTGATGAGATCGGTGAGTTCGGAGATGGAGAGGGTCTCGGTTTCGTCGATCCATGCCAGTCGTCTGTCGCCGATGCCTTCCAGCCGACATTCGATGAAGAAGTCTTTCAGTGGAGAGCGGATGCGCGCCGGCTCGAATTCGATTCGCAACTGCCCTTCGAGCCGCTTGTTTAGCTCCTTGATCGCCTTTCCCAAGGTCGTCCATCGCGCGTTGCGAGCCTGCGCAAGTTGCTCGATCAGGTTGGTGCGATCGTTGCGCAGCGTGCGGAGCTTGGTCTCGTGGGCCGTCTTCTGTCCGCCGAGCGGCTTGAGTTTGGCGATATCTCCGGAAACCTTCTTGTACTCCGCCGTGAGTTGCGCGACGGTTTTGCCTTTCATCGCCGGAAGTCTGTTCACCCCAGCATTGAAGACCAACTCCTCGGAGGAAATCGACTTGTTAAATTCCGCTTTCTCTTTGTCGAATATCTCCCGGGCGTTGTCGACTTCCAGTCGCGCGCGTTTCGCGGCGTCATTGATCGCCTTTCTGGCGCGCGCGACGATTTCCGAAAGCCCTTTCAGCGGCTCGGCTGCGAGATCGGCAGGGACCTCGGGCATCTCCACATTGCCGATCCCCGTCAGAAATTCGTCCACGGTGTCGGAGAGGCTTTCAAGGGTTTCGTCAAGATCGGTCACACAAGCCCGTCTCAACTCGCGGGCTTTCACCTGATCGAGCTCTTTTTCCAATCCAAGCTTTTTGAACGACTTCTCCCGATCGAGCAGCGCCGGCAACTGTTCGAGTTTGGTCGCTACCTCGACCACTTTGGCCTCTAAGCCGTCGATGTCCGCTCTGTTCTTCTGTAAATCTCGCGTGAGCCCGTCGAGCTTTTGCCTCACGGTACTGTCGTCGGGTAGAAAGCGTCCAAGAAGCGAGGCTTTGGCGCGTTCGTCCTGTACTATCGCCAGCAGCTCATTCTGTCCGTACACCTCGACTTTGGGCAGCACGTCCTTCGGTGAAAGGTTCAATACTTTGCCGGCCTCGTCAAGGACCTTGGGCGGTTCTCCGTAATATCGGGAGATCACGTAGCGCTCAGCGTTTTGCTGGTAGGAGGTGAGCGTGATCTCTATACCCGCCTTTTCCTTGGCGAGATTAGCCTCGATGATCCCGTTATGCGCGCGAGCCGCATCCTTGTTCGTCGGAGTCAGATTGAGGGCGTATCGAACGGCTTCGATAAGCGTGGACTTTCCCGTGCCTCGACCGCCGACGACGGCGTTTAGGTTCGGAGAAAGGCGAAGGTCCAGCTCGTCGAGATAACCGCGATGCACGAGGATGCGCTCGATGCGCGAATAGTAGGTCGGGTTGACGTTGTGGCTGAGGCGAATGCGTGATTCCGGGTCGCGGCACGCGAGCCGTAGCGCGTCGAGCGTCGGAGCCGTCATCTTGATCCACGAATAGCATCGCGGGTTGTCCAGGTCTTCCGGCTTGCGGACGTCCTTGCTGTTTAACAGTGCGATGGGGCGTTCCCGCTTATAGGCCGCGTTCTTGTTCCGCAATATCTTTTGGACTTCGACCTCCGACACCGAAGGAATGTCTGCCGGGATCTGTGCGGCGAGAACAGTCTCGCATGCGCACCAGATATGCGAAAGACCGCCGCCGTCCTGATTGAGGCGCAGCAGTCCGCTCGCACCTGTGATGTGGGCGGCGTACCAGAACCCGTTTTGCTTCAAAACCCGGTCGGCGATGGCCAAGCATCCCAGGGTCGATGGGGCGGTCTTTGCTGCGCCGACCGGAACTTCGAGATTGCCAAGGTATTGGTTGAGGGTTTCGACCGAAGTTCCGGCGGGGTAGAGGCACACCATGTGTACCTTTTCGGTGCTGGCGATCTCGAAGCCTGGAAATACGATCACGCCCTGCGCTTCGAGTGCGCCGCGTAAGCCCTCGACACCCGCGACGCTGCCGTGATCGGCGATGCCGACGACCTGGATTTCGTTCTTGAGGCACTGGCGGACGATTGCACTGTTGTAGTTGGCCTCCGAAAGACCGTGTCCGCCCCCCTGGTATTGCTGAGCGTAAGTCCCGGGATTTACCTGGAGCGCGCACTTCCAAAATCGGGCGTAGGTCTCGGGTTGCGGCGGTTTCTCGGCGGTTTCAGGCATGGACCACGGTGCCAGCGATTGCCCGAGTTGGGATTTCCCGACTCTCGTCATTACCAGGATTGGACGAGCGGCCCATGTTCCACGCGTGCTCCCCATAGGCGAGCAAATCGGGTACAATATATCGTACCGCACGCACGCTTGTTAATTGTATTTTGGCCTCGTCCATCGGCTCGCGAACAACCTACGAGCGCTTTCCGACACGACACGCCCCTCTCAATGGCTGGCACCGGTGGGCGGTGTGCCGAGGGACGTAATCGCCGCAATGATTCGCAGCCAAGTGTCGGCGCCCTCAGCGTCACCCCTTCGCCGCATCGTCTCGACCGTCTCGCGCGCTCGGGCAATCGCGTTCTTGCGGTGTTGCTGCTTCCACTGATGCGCGGCGCGGTGAATGTCGAGGTCTGAGACGGGCATTGTCACTGTAGCGCGCTATTGAGCGCCGCGGCCAACCGCACGCCGGCCTTCTCAAGCTGCGCGCCCACCACAAGGAGCGCCGCCTGCTCGTAAGATGCCGGCAGCGCGCCGGGCCCGTGCGGAAACTCGCCATAGATCAGGTGGCTCGCAATGCCGTAGCTGTCGTTCGCCCAATCCGCAGGCGTCCCGGCGCGCCAAATATCGACCTCGGCCGGCGTGATCGAGCGCGCCAGGCTCAGCGCATAGGCGCGCTCGTCGCCGATCCTGGCCGCAGCAAGGATGCCACTGTCCCACACCGCATGCAGATTGGTCGACCGCCCCATGAACTCGACGTGAACGTCGTTGCCGCCGCGGTCGCCATCGTCGGCCGCGTGCAGCGGTTGATGGATATCGCCGACGAAGTGCACGACGAACTTGAGCGCCTCGAGCCGCTGGCGCGGCGGTGCCGTCTTGTCGCGCAGCACGCCCTCGAAGCGCTCGATTGCCGCCACGACGCAATCGCTCCGCGGGCAGTCGCGCGCCGCGACATAAGCGGCGGGCGTGCCTGCCGGCGGATGGATGGGAATGTTGACGAAATGCCAGGGCGCCGTCTCCGGCCGCTGGCGCCGGATCTCGTCCGCCCAGGTCGACACCTCGGCCAGCGTGGTAGCGTTCTCGATCGCCAGCAGCTCGCGGACCTGACGCGCTGTCTCGGGATCGAGGTATTGCTCGGCGATGTCGGCGACGATGCGATGGCCTTCGGAGCCCCAGGCAAGCGCTCGGCCAGTGGGAGCAAGGAGGACGGCGAGCGCAAAGGCAGCGGCTCCTATGCTACGCATCGACAGCCTCCCGCAGGTCCGGGGCATCGTGGCGTGTAGCTCCTGCCACGTGAACTGCGTCCGCACACGGTTCATTCCCCCGTCTTGACGCTATCGTAGCCCAGCGCCTTGCGCGCGTTGATGCGCGCGCGCCCGGCTTCGCCGCAGTGATCACATCGCAGCACCCGTGGCAAGTCGAGCACCCGATACCAGTCGGGTATCTTCGACTTCAGTTCGCTAACTTGCACGCGGCTCTGGTGACCGCACCCCAGGCATTCAACATCTATGGTTTCAGCGTGCGCCAGATCATCAACTCTTGCATTAAACAAGGGAACCGGCGGCATCGGCACTCCGAAGCGTTCACAGTTTGTTCCCCCGAGCTACCGTATGCGAGCGGCGCATAAAGCGCAACCGCGGTTCGGTCTCCGGCCCGGGATAGCTCCGAGACTGACTGATTTCTGAGCCTCCCGCCCGCATGCGATTGCGTGTAGGGTGGGTGCCGCTGGTCAATTCCGGGTTTCTCTACAGGTCAGGCATTTGCACCCATGCGCCCGCGGCACGTTCTTCTCATTGATGACGACCCGGATGTCTGCGCCGTCCTCCAGGCGACGCTGGAGAACATCGGCGGCTACAGGGTGACCCCCACCGCATCCGGCGATGCGGCGTTGCCAACCCTCGACGGAGACAGGCCCGACCTCGTCGTGTTGGACGCCCTCGGGACGGGCATGTCCGCGATGGAGTTCGCCCTCCACGCCACGCAGCGCGACATCCCGCTCATCGTAGTGACGGGCGATCCGGATAGCCCGGCGCGTCTGGGCTTCCCGTACCTGCTCAAGCCTTTCCGCTCCGACCGACTGGTGGCGGAGTGCGCCGCGGCCATCGCCCAACCTCAGGACAATCTGGCCATCATGCGCGAGGCGCTCGCGCGACTCCTGAAAGACCGCGATGAGCTAAGGCGGTTGCTCGGTCAGGGGCGGCGTTCCCAGCAGCGGATTGATTTCGGCCTCGGCCCTGTTTGCAGACAAGAAACTCATTGTGCCGGGACGCCTGGATGACCGCCGCTGAAGGCTCGACCGAGCTTCAAGATGAGCCGGACTGGATTCGCCACCGCATGCAGCGGCTTCAGGCGGTACGGCGGCTCGTGGATGACCCCCAGGCGGGCGCAGCAATAGATGCGCTCATCGCCGAGGCCGAGGCGCGGCTGGTCCTGCTCGAGAAAGCCTAGCGTCCTTGTTCGCGGTCTTGGGCGGTGGACTAATTTTGCCTGTGCTGCCTCTGTGGCAACGGCAGAGGATGAAGTAGTTCAGTCTGCCGGCACGACCGCGGCGCCGTGACGATCCTCTGGCGGAAGCGCGTTCAGGGCGTCCGCGGCGGTCCACAGGTCGCGGAACCGCCACGCGACTTTGCGGGAGCCCCAACTAGGCTGAGTGCCGATCCACGCCAACCACACCGATCTTCCCTCCAGGTCTTTCCGAATCTTGAGTGCCATCGACAGCGCTTCTCCGATCTCGCTTACGACAAGGCTCGCGCCCCTACTGCCGGTCAACGCGGGAAACCTGAGATTGGTTTCGTGGCTCGACCGCCAAACCTTAGGGGGCGAAGGAGCGTGGCTGGAGAGACTGGAGTTAATATCGTGAGACATGACGCTGGACGCCGATCACTACCGCCAGCAGGCGGCAAAGATGCGCGAGTTCGCTTCGAGTGCGAAGGCGGAGAATCTGCACGAGCAGTTCCTTGCCCTGGCCGCGGAATACGAGAAGCTGGCCGAGCGAACCGAGCGGGAGGCGCGAAGAGTCACCCGCTAGACTTTCCCACCGGCTGTGTTCGATTGGGCTTTCGCTGCCAACATCGACTTTATCTCGGAAACCAATACTCCCAGGTCGACCGACTTAGCGAACGCTTTGGCCGGAAGATTGCCGATGACATCAACCATTTCCGCGTACGCGCTCAGGAAGATAACCGGCGATCCCGGGTGCCGATACCCCATCATGCGGGCAAAGCTCAGTCCGTTTGGCTTGCCAGCGGGCATCGTCACGTCCACGACGAACAGGTCGAAGTCGCGCGCATCTACTCTGTCCAAAGCGGCAACGGTGTCGCAGGCAATCTCGACATCGAAGCCGGCGTGTCGGAGATAGGCTTCCGCTGCCGCGGCGAACGCAGGATCATCTTCAACGACGAGAATGCGCGACATGGCGGCTCCTCCAGAACTGGAGCCTATACCATTTGGCGTGCTGCACCATCATTTGTTCCGCTGCGTCGTCATGGGCGCGGCCGCTATGCGCCAACGGTGGCTTCTCCGCGGTAAGCGAGCGCGCGTGGCTGGAGACCCAAACGACCGCCGACCATCAGGCCGGTCACGGAAAGGCGGACTCCCGCGACAGGCCGCGGCCGATCGCTTCGCCCGGATAGATCGCGACCTTTCCAAGTCGCCCCGCACTCGACGCACCTCAATTTCCGCGTCAAATCCCGGAGCATCTCGCGGGCAGGGTAACGGCTGCGGAAAAGGTCTGACGAGAGTTCGGTCGAGTGCCCGCACTCACAACTGACGCCGACAAGATGGCCGGGCCGGAGGTGGCAGACCCGGGCAGTGTATTTGCCATTCCAAGGGAAGGGGGTGTCGTCGGACATGCGGCGCTCCTGCTGCTGTGTCCCCCGACAATGGTGATTCAGCACGGAGGCGGGCGGGAGGTCAAGACGCGGGGGTCACGGCCTTATCGCCTGGCGCGTCCCGCTACCGTCCTGTCGCGCCGCGCGCTCAGCAGCCGCGCTCCCTTCGGCCGAGCCCTGTCTGTCACCCGGCCGAGCAACTCGGCCGCCGCTTTGGAGCGCCAGCGCGCGTATCGCTTCGTGGCGGTGCTGCCCGGGACGTGTCCCAGGAGCCTCTCTGCATCCTCTATGCGCCCGGTTACCTCTTCGAGCTTCGAGGACATCAGGTGGCGCCAGAGGTGTGGGTAAATGTCCACGCCGATGCGCTCCCTAACGATGCGAGTGATCTCCCGGCTGAGCGCCTGCGGCCAAGTGAGGCCGCTCGCGTTGTTGCCGGGAAATAGGTACGGGGACCGCTCGGCACCCCGCAGAATTGGACGATAGTGTCGCAGGTATAATTGAAGCATTCTCCACCCGGCATTATTGAGCCTTGCCTCCAGCAATTTTCCGGTCTTCTCCTGGTCAGGAAACACCATAAGCTTCGCCTTGCCGCCGCGCGGTTTGACGAAGTTCCGTCCCGGCTTAAGGTGAATCAATGTGTCGCGCCGGATCGGCAGCGTATTGAGAAGCTCGATCGCGACGGCCCATTTTGCCCGGCGCGCATCGAACTGAGTCGTTCGTCTGTGCATCTTGCGCTCGCGCTCAAGTTCTTGCATCAAGACCTCGGGCAGCGCAATTAGCATGCTAAAGATCTTCGGATCGTCGAACTGGGCCAAATTGCGAAGATTGCGTTCGGAGATCCCAATTATAGGTCTGGTGCGCCCATCGAGATCGTGCTGCAGATCACGGATAGCTTCGCGTTCGGCGGCATTAAATATTAGCCCGCACCGTACCGCGATCGAATGAAAATATCGAACGCATCTCGCCGCAGCAGCTTTTCCTTTGGTCGGCCCGAGGCGCTTCTCGTAGGCGTCGGCTAAGAGTGCCGCGCCCTTTACGGTCACCACATTGGCGATGCAATTAAGTTCGGACAGATCGGCCTCGCCGGCCAAATGCAACGCGGTGGCCATCATATAGATGATCCGGCGTTGCGTGTAGAGCGTGGTCTTGGATAGAAGGGCAAGCGGTCGCGCCGGATAAATCCTCCGACGATCTCCGCTCGGCCCGGACAGCAGCTTGAGCCGCTCCTCCATGCGCTCCGAATGGGTCGGCGCCTTCCCGTCCGAAGCCTCAACCAGAAGCCCGCCCGCGCCGCAATAGATCTTCACTTCGGCGACAAGGGCTTCGTGGTACTGCCACTCTGCAAAGGCGACGATATGTCCCGCGCGAACACTTGGGTAGTTGTGTACATAATAAACAGGGCACGGTACCGACACTGCGGGCCACGCTGGTACCCGGCACGCTGCGTCGTTCCACGACCGCCGAAGGTAGAGTTCGTGCCGGCGATAGTGAGCCTCCCCCTCGAAGTTCTTCGTCGCGAGATAGGCGACGATCGTCTCATCCGCGACCCATTCGGGGGCGATGGCGTGCGACGCGCACCATTTCATGAAAGGTCCCAGATGCTCGCGTGTGTTATTTCGCCGTCCGCTGCCTTGCTCGGTCCACCACCGAATGAGCGCTTCATCAAGAGAGTCCCAGACAGATGCAATGCCGCAGACCGGTCTGTCGATCGACATGGGACTCCCCCCGACGCAACGATTCCGGAAGTGTCCACCCATTGGCAGGAACACTGCAAATGACTCTTCATAATGAGCCTTGGCGCTGGAGGGGTGCAGAGGAACAATACGGGAATGAAGCGAACTCGCCGAACGAAGAAGACAGCGAACCCATGGTTGATCATCGCCGACTATGCGATGAGCTTACTGGTCAAGGCGGCAACGCTCACGTTGCTGCTTTATAAGATCATGGTGCTGCTTGTCGGCGGTGGGTCTTAGCTGTACCGCCTCGCCACGCTCGCGGTCAGGATCGAGGTCTATTGCCCAGACGATGGTGGATGCTGTGGCGGATCGCCGAGCTGATCGCGTAAATGCTATCGCGAACCGCGGTGGTGAGGCTGTTGTGCCGAGCAATCTCCCAGCGCCTGGCGCCGCGGAGGAGTTGATCGGCCGCCTCCTCGATAGAGACGTCGCCCGCGAAGATCGCGGTGTTGGCTATTAGGATGTCGTAGGCGCTATCGACCATGCCATAAAGTTCGAGGATGATCGCCCGCTTCAGCGCCTCGTCAGCGGAAGAGGATGGCGCATCGCGATAAAAGAGGACGTTGAACGTGGCTGGGCGTGCCACGGTGCGCAGGTTTTTCATCCCGCGACTTCGCGCCCTCCTCACGAAGCTAGATCGTCGGATTCGGTTAAACTCAAGATCGTAGAGCAGGAAGCCGTGCGGCAATAGCTGCTTGTACACCGCCCCGAAATGCGTCTCGGGCACAGTCGTGGAGACGTCGAAGCTAGTCTCGACTTCAATCGCGAGCACCCCGGTCCGCAAGAGATTCTCGGCGCCCTTCAAAATCTCGGGCTCAAACCCTTCGCAGTCGATCTTGATAAAATCGGCGCGCGGGATCGTTCCGTCAGTCATTAGGCTATCAAGTCGGCGGACCGGTACACGCCGGCTGTTCGCGCCACGCTGAACGGCCGCAACTATGTCATAACGCGAGGAGCCGGAGGGGTAGAACGAGCTTGCCGTCAGTTCGGACGCAACAAAAAGCTCCCGCTCCCCGTCTTCGTTGCCGAGTGCTGTCGCGTAATAATGGCGTTTCGGCCGTCCTTCAGCCCTGAGAGGCGCGATAGCCTCTTCTAGTGCATCAAACCCGTGAATCTCCACACGGTCGGCCAGATGATCCCAGCGCACGCTCGCGCCGCCTTGGACGCCGACATCGACGATTACAAGCGGCGAGGCCAATAGACCATGGCGAACGACCCACTCCGTGAACATGGGATGCCGATTGTAAGACAGATCCAATTGCTGCATCCGGCCGTCCCTTCTGGCGAGCAAACGATACGCAACGGGGTTATAGGCGCCAGGGATAAAGGCATGCCTTCCACCTGGCGATTCATCCGCTTCGGGCTTTGCGCTGCTGCAGGGCCTTACCGTTGCCGCGAAAAGACATACTCATCGCAGCCGACGCCAAGGAGCCCGATGCGGGTGTTGCAAGGGAAGAAGCGCTCTGGTGTGAAGCCCAGTTGCTCGAGCATGGCATAGATTTCGGAGGGTGCAGCGGAACTCATAGGGATATCCCCCGAGCCAGTCCCGCACGTCGGTCAGAAACGACATGCCACGCGCCCCCGGGTAGGTTCGGATGTAGCGGACAGGGTTGCGCCCGGTTGCCACTAGGCCAAGTGCCATCAGGCTGGCGAGCGCGGCATCGGCGATCGCCCTCATCCAGCCGGGGCTTCGAGAGTAGAGGCGCTTCTCCAGGCGCCAGAACCGGCACATTGGCGTCTTCCGGTAGATCGCTAGGACGAGCCGGCCGCTCGGCCGCACCAGGGCCGCAGCGCATTTGATCGCGCGGCGCATGTCGCCCGTGTGGTGGAGGACTCCCCAGGAGTAGACGATGTCGTAGCCGGCCGGGTCGGGCATGGGATCGAAGGCGCTGCGCGCCTCGACCGTCCAGGCTTGCCCGGCGGCGTGGCGCGACAGCAGGGCGCGGGCGGTCTCGACCGAACGCGGGTCGAGATCGACCGCTGTCACCGATGCGGCGCCAAGCTTCAATGCAGCGAGGGAATGCAAGCCAGAGCCGCAGCCGAGGTCTAGGAAGGTCTTGCCGGCGATGTCGTCACCGAGCAGCCGGACCAGCCCCGCGGCAGCGCGGGCGATTTGAGCGTCGTTCAGCCCCGCAACGAAGCGCGCCCAGTTCTCGCCGAATGCGTAGTGGGTGCGAGGGTCGGTTAAGTCCGACATTCCGTTCGTCTGGTAAAGACTTCAACGGTGACGGTAGCGGACGCAGTGGCCGCGAATATATCGACCGTCCCGCAGCCGATGGCCCCGCACCCAATGCCGATGAACCCCGCAACGGCGGTCCACCTGAACGATATTGGGAGACTGATCGACGGTGATCTCGGGCGCCAAGGCCGATATGGCTCGCGAAGGACTAGGACCGGCGACGAGCGCGACAGCGCTCACTAAGACTAGAATGGCGATTCGCAAGCTTACCTCCATTGAGCGCTACGCCGCTGCAACGTACCGCCTTGATCGCGCTACAGCAAACGGCCCTCTCCATGCGTTCGACGCGCTGCCCTGCGCAGGCTAAGGCTATCCTGGATACTGTGGAGCCCGATCATGCGCCACGAGAAATACCGTCAGATCATCGCGAAAGGACCGGCAGGGTTGCGGTCCATACTAGCGGGGATCTTGCTCGCAATCGTCTTGCTGACGGCGCCTCCCGCCGTCCAGGCTGCGGGCTCCTTGTCCCTCTACACATCAGAGGATCTAGCGCAGCAGCACTGCCCGCGCGATGTCGTTGTTTGGCTCAATCTGCCGACGCGGGTCTATCACCTCAAGGGACAGCGATGGTATGGGCGGACAAAGAACGGCGCCTATGTGTGTAAGACTGAAGCCGATGCGGTGGGGGCTCGAGGCTCGCTGAACGGACAATAGGAACCTTAGCGGGCGATGCCGGCTCGGCGGAACCAGCGATCTTAATGATTTGGCAACCATGTTGCCTGATAATCGACCGGCTGTATTAGAGGCCGCACATGCCACGCGAGCGTGTCCTTATAGTTGAAGACTACCAGCAGCTGCGCGAGCTGATGCAGACGGTCCTCCAGGAAAAGGGCGGCTACGCGGTAAGGACCGCCAACAACGGCGACGTGGCCGAGCGCGCGATCCTCGATCAGCCCTTTGACCTGGTCGTGTTGGATATCAATCTGCCTGGCGGGCTGAGCGGAATGGACGTCGCCAACGTGGTGCGGGCGCGGCTCCACTGCCCGATCCTCTTTATCTCCGGCCGCGATCCTTCCGACGCCGATTGTCCACGGTGCGTCGAGCCCGGCGACCGCTTTTTGCGCAAGCCGTTTTCGATGAACGCGCTGCTCACCGAAGTTTCGGGGCTCCTCGGGGCCGGCATGCCGACGGTAGTCAAGCCGACCGGGCAGCGACGAGAAGCCGACAGCTCATCCGAGCCATTGCGAGAGTGACCACGAAGCGATTAGGCCCGCCTCGCCGCTGTTAACCGTCAGGGACGGCTCATGGAATGGCGTCGCACCAGCTGACGAAGTATGTCGGCCATCACCATGGCGCAATCGCAAGCCACGGTGTCGAAGGAGAACCGGCCCGGGCTGGGATCGCTGTGGTATTCGAGGAGAATAGTCTCGACATTGCCAAGGGCGGTCTCGTCGTCGGCGGCAATGGTCGGGTCGTGTTGAGGCATGTGCTTGCTCCCTGAGTCTCTGCAGGTGAACACCTCGATCATGGTTAATGCACCATTACGGCGCTTGACCAGATACGAGGCCCGCGCGACCCTCGACCGCTGCTTCGGGCGGCGAGTTTCGTCGGAGAAAGAGACTCAGATGATCCTTCAAATCCTCCATGCCGCGCAGGGGCTCGATGCCGCGCTCGGCCGCAAACTCGGGCCGGCATACAACGCCGTGCTTGGCATCGGGCTTGTAATCGAGATCGCCCGGCGCCTGTTGGAGTTTGGCGATCTTCCAGGGATCGGCGCCGAGGCCGCGCGGCCGGTCCTCGCCGTGGCGCTATTCGGGTTCTTGCTCTTGCATCAGTTGGGCGAACTCGCCGAACACATAGACCAACGGCGCAAGCAAAGAGGACTAACAGACGGTGCCGATCGTTAGCATTCCCCGTCCTTAATCGAAATTGACTAACTCGGCCCACCGGGCATGCATTGTTCCCGCGCTACCGTGTGCCCGCCGGAAAATTGTGAAATTGACGTAGGTGAGCGTCTGAGTAACCGCTCACCGCGGGGCTTCCGGCCCTCGCTAGTAGGGCTTAGTTTCCGAGCACTAAACTCAAAGAGGGCGGAACCAACATGCTGACAATCCATCACCTGGGCGTCTCCCAATCCGAACGCATCGTTTGGCTATGCGAGGAGCTGGGGATCGATTATGAGCTCAAACGCTACGAGCGGAGGGCGGACAACCGCCTCGCGCCGGACGAGTACAAGGCGCTGCACCCGATGGGGATCGCGCCGATCATTACCGACGGCGACCTCGTGCTGGGCGAGAGCGGGGCAATCTGCGACTACATCCGCACGCGCTATGGCGGCGGGCGGCTCGCGCCCGAGCCCGAGGATCCGGATTTCGCCGATCACTTGTTCTGGTTCCATTGGTCCAACGGCACCTTCATGACCACGCTAATGATGCAGCTAGTGCTGACCCGCAGCAGCGATCCCGCCCCGGTCTTCGTCACAGATCGAAGCCGGCGCGGTTGGGCGATGGTCGAGGTGAGGCTTGGTCAGGCGCCGTTCTTCGGCGGCGCGAACCTGACCACCGCCGACATCATGATGGTCTATGGTTTGACCACCAGCCGAGCGTTTCGTGGCACATCGATCGAGGGCTATCCCAATCTGCGGGCCTATCTTGCGCGGATCGGCGCGCGCCCGGCCTATCGGCGGGCAATGGCCAAGGCCGAACCGGGCATGACGCCGATGCTGACCTGAGAGAATGACCCCATGCGCATCCTGCTCGCCCTAGTGCTGGTCACTGCTGGGATTCCGGTAGCCCACGCCGAGCCGCCGCACCACAAGCTCGAATGCCCGCAGACTGCGCCCGCCGATTGGCGCATGCCACAGGCGCGGCTCTCCGGCGTCGAGGTGCTGTCAGCGAAGGTTGGCGAAGCCATCGACGACAAGAGCCCGCCCTCCCTTGTGCCGGACGACCAGAGCTTGAGCGCCGGCACGCTGCATCAGTCGTGGCGGATGGATAGTGACGGGCCGGGATGGGTGCGGTTTGTCGATTGCCACTATCAAGGGACCGACCGCGTGCTGCGCCTCGACGCAAACCACCTCGTAAGATGTGAGCGGACGCTGACGCATTTCAGCAAAACGGCGGAGGCAAACGAGCCTTCGATTGATCAGATGACTTGCGACTGATCCCGCCGGCCGGGCGCTGTCAAGTTACGGAGTTCGATAGGGCGCTGCTGAATTTAAATGCGCCCGCGCAAGGGCCCCGGGCGCATTCCAAACAACTGGCGCGCCGCACAGACCGGCAGAGTGCCTATCAGGCAACGACGCCGATTCGGCGAACCGTGACCACGGACCCAGTGACCATATTTGTTCCGATGCCGGTGGACAAAATGGCGGCCGGGAGGACGCCCGGAGCTCGCTGAATGGGCAGTAGTAGGGCCGAATGCGAACGAGCCCGCGGGATGGTATAGTCGAAATTGCGGGGGTACTGCCATGATCAAGACAGCGCTTTGCGGCATTCTGTATCTTTTCCTCGCAGCCTGCGTCAGCAGCACGGCCGAGAGGATTGGATCAACCACTTACCAGCCATTACCCTCGCTGGCAGAGGTGAAGGTGTTCACCGGCGATAGCCAGGTCACCCAGCCTTTCACCGTGATCGGGACGATCTCCTATACGAACCCCGGGAAGTATCAGGTCCTGAGCCTTGGCGACGTCATCGAGCCGCTCAGGGAAAAGGCGCGGGAGCTTGGCGCCAATGGGGTCATCGTGGACCACTACGAGCCGGTCAAGTCCGGCATCATCTCGACCGGAATCGCTGTCCAGGCACGTGCCATACTCCTTTCGGGTATTGCGTCGCTACAACCGCCGCAAGGTAGCGCAGCGGTGCCTCAGCCGGCACCGAAAGACCCCGAAGAAGCCCTTCGGCAGCTACGGAAGTTGCATGACGATGGCCTGATTAACGATCAAGAATATGAAGCCAAGAAGGCTGACATTCTTCGCCGCATGTAGCCTCCCCACCGGCGCGTATGCCCGTTTCCGATCTTGAGATCCACCAGACCGCTCATCTCTGGATGCAGCAGCACGGCGATCAGGCCGCCGCTAAGGCCCGCGAGATGGTCAAGCAGATGCAGCGCAGAGGCGATGCGGACGGTGCCGACGCCTGGCGCCGGATCATCGCGGCGATCATAAGCCTCGGCACGCCCCCGACCGACATCCGCCACTGAGACTCGGCCGAGGCGCCAGAGCTACCCTGACAAGTCTCGGCACCGGCTTCCGCCTCGACCGGACAGGCGGCTGAGTTGCGCGTGTGGCCGCGAACCGGGCCGCATGGTTTCGAAACCCGCCGGCCGTTCGCGCTCTCTTGGCTATTTTGCATCACGGAGTTTGGCAAGGAGCCGCTTGGTCTCGCGTAGCCGCAAAGTCCGAAGCACTTCTGTCACCGATCTTCCCTCGGACGAGGTAGAATCAATTCCCTGTCCGATTTCCGGGTGAGACGAGGTGCAGCGGCGTCTGATCGCCTCCTCAAGTGCGTCTATGTCCTGGCGGGTGAAGAGCATAGCGCGCCCCGGCTTTAAGGGGCGAATCTGGGGGTTCTCGCGAAGACGCCGGCGCAACGTGCGCGCGTCAATGTGCAGGTTCTCGCACACCTCCTTGGCAGTGAACTTGGGCTCGAGCTGCTGCCGCGCGGCGCCGCGGTCGGCGATGCCATCACTCATGGATTTCGGACTTTCTTCCGCTTCGCCAGCCGCACACCAGGACCGCCACCGTTCTCGTGGATAAACTCGATGCCGGCTTTCTCAAGCGTCGCCTGCAGCGCTGCGAGCGTGCGCGCGTAGGGTTGGCGATTTCCTACCTCAAAGAGCTGCAGCGTCTTCTTGGCAACTGCCGCCTTCGCCGCCAGCTCGTCCTGTGACCATGCGAGCAACGCGCGGGCCGCGCGACATTGCTCCGGTGCGAGTGACGACGCTTCCATGTCTCAACTGTACGCTAAAAGGGTTGACTTCGCAATCCTGCAACTATACCTTTTTAGCGTACAGTGCGAACCGTCTGAGCGGGGTGCGTCAATACCCCGCCCGGTCTAACCCTCTGCAAGGAGTAAGTCATGCCCCATGGTAATGAGCAGCATACCGACTGGCGCCGCGTACTCAGTGGCTCCGCCGCCGGCCCCACCGCCGCCCCGCGATGGGCACCGCCCGCTGAGGTCGAAGCCGCGCCGCTGGCAGTCACGGGAAGCGATCCGCTTGTGGCGCTGGTCGACCAATGGCTCCCGCTTCATGCCGCTTGGGCTAAGGCGCAGCGCGATTATAACCGTCGTCTCGTGATCCTCGGCAAGCTGGGGCTTCCCGTCGAACCGCGCGTTCGGCTGGCGGTCTATCGCTCCGAACAAGACGACCAGGGGGCGGAAATCACCTTTGGGTACTCCGAGGTGGAGATCAATCAATTCTACGACAAAAACCGGCGCTGGCAGGCCGCACGCGACGAGTTGTTGGAACAGTTCCGGCAAATCAGCGCCAAGGTGGAGCGGACAAAGAAGCGGCTGGGCGTGGCTGAGGCGGAAGCGCGGGTCGATGCGACGGAAGACGCGGTTGCCCAGCTTGAGCGCCAGATTACCGACATGGCCCCCGTGTCGCTGGCCGAGGTCATCGCCAAGCTGCGCTTTGCGCTTGCCCTCAATTGGGAGAATGAAAGCCCAATGGGTGGCCCGACCCCAGGCGATCAAGCGCCCGGAGTCCAGGCGGTGGCCGAGGCGATCACCTTCCTCGAGCCGCATGCGAGAGGGGGTGCCACATGAGCCGCCGATGGTGCCAGTCGCCCGCGACCTTCGGCACTCCGCCCATGCAAGCGAATCGGGCTTGGTATCACCTGGCAATCCTCGTAGGGCAATGTCAGCGGATCACCATCGACTTACCGGACCGTTACCCGGTGCCGGCAGAGGGGGACGATATCGACTACGAAGATAGCTCCGAGGTGGGCGCGGACCCTGTAAGGATGGACATTCCGGACACGCTAGCTCGTGCCATGATGGCCGTGCCATCCGACCTCAGAATGGCAATCGTCGCAGAGATGATCGACGAACTCCCACCCGAAAAGGTGAACCGCCTCGTGAAGAAGCTCCTCGAGACCGGATGAAACGACGCCGGATCGCCGCGCCGAATGTAACGCCAGCCGAGCAAAGACGGCGCCCCCTCACCTCCTCGGCCGGCGACCCCCGGAAGAACGGGTCGGGTGGGCTATAGTAGGCACGCCTGATCGCGACTTGGCGAAAGCTACTGTGTGCGCGGTCTTTTGCGTGCCGGTGGTAAGCCCTTTGGGTCTACCTTCAAGTCAGTGAGCAGTTCCGATGGATGGATACCCAGACCACCAGCAAGATCGACCAGCATCGCAAGCGAAGGATTCCATCTGCCTCGCTCGAGATCGCTCAAGTAGGTGACATCCATGCCCGCCTGATAGGCTAGCTCCTCCTGCGTGAGGTTACGGGCATTCCGCAGGTCCCGCAGGATCCGGCCGAACTGTTTGCGTAAGTCCATGCGCGCAAGCGAGAGCTTTGCGTATCAATTGACCATCGGATATATCCGAAGTAGAATTCGTGGATCAGCAAGCACCTCGAGCGAGCCTTGACCGAAGAACCATCCAATGAGCCCTGGACGCTAGTTGCGCCGAGGAAAGCAGTTTGCGCCGTCATGAGAGGATCGCGCCGGTGTCGCGCCGTCGCGCTGGTCGCGGCACTACCTTTCCTCTCTGGCCCCGCACTCGGAAAGGTGATCCAGTTCCAGTCGCCGGCCGATAACGGTGTTCAGGTCATTGAGATGACTGGCGACATCGCGTCGAGGGACGTTTCCGATTTACGGGCTTTGATCCTCGCTGGGCTAAAACAGTGGCACGCGCGCCAAGTGACGATCTGGCTCAACTCACCAGGAGGCGATGTCGACGCGGCAATGGGCATGGGTGAGATTTTGCGGGAACACGCGGCAGTGGTGACGGTCGCCGATCGATGCTACAGCGCCTGCGTCTTGGTCCTTGCCGCCGGCGTCGTGCGCCTGCCCCGCGATGGGACCGTCGGTATTCATCGCCCGCGTTTCGACGACGCCTATTTCGCTGGTCTTAGTCCCGCCGAAGCGCAGAGGGTTTATGACGAGCGCGCAGACAAGGTCCGCGCCTACCTCGCGAGGATGGGCTTACCGGACACGCTGTTTCACGCGATGATGGCCGTGGCATCCGATGATCTCCGCGTGCTTAGCCACCTCGAGATGGATAGGTTCGATCTCTTCGGAGAGACTCCAGCCTATGCGGAATGGCTGCGCTCCCGGCAGCCGGTCACCCCGCCACCACTCACCCCCGGGCTGCCTTCGCATAACTGGCAGCCTGTCAACCCGCCGCTTGATTACTCTGGACTGAAGCCCCTCCCGCCGGCCGATTAGATCGACGCGACCCGCGGATTGGCTCTGAGGCTGTGAGCGGAGTCATTACGGATTGTAGCACCGACGCGGAGAACCCGAACTGCCCCGAAGCCCGCAAGAGCCTTGAATTCTGGACCAACCGCAGGCCGGCGCCCAGCTCCAGTGCAAGGCTTCCGCGCATCCCCCGCGCCCCCTAGCGGCGAGGCGCGGCGGGTCGCGCGCGAGCAGGCACGCTTTTCGCCATCCTGCTTTCCCACGTCGTCGCGCCGTCAGCCATGCGCGCTCGCCTCCGTCGTGTCCTTCGCTGAAAGGTCGGTTAGCATTCTGTCGAATTCGATCCGGAGCACCTTCCCGCCTGTGCGATCGGCCACGAACAGGCGGCCATTCGCATCGAAGGTAATTCCGAACGGTGAGCCGAGCCATTGGCCGCACAGATCGACCGACACGCAGACTGCCCTGCCCGTAACACTTTCCCCTTCGCGTCGCCACAATTGGAGACGCTTGTTGTGCCCATCTGAGATCAGGATCCACTCATGCTGCGTGGCAACGGCCACCGGATAAGCAAACTCTCCGACTCGATGCCCGAGACGACCGAAGCTATAGAGCGCGCGAAGATCTCTCGTCAGCACCTGAATGCGATGGTTGTAAGTATCGGCAACATAGATGCAGTCGGGCGCCGCCGCCACGCCACAGGGAATCGAGAACTCGCCGATGTCGAAGCCACTACGGCCCCCCGGGCATCCGAGCGCGGCGGTGACCTCGGCGTTCTCGACGCGCAGGACGCGATGATTGTCCGCATCGGTGACATAGAACTCGTCGGGGTAGTTCCATGCCAACCCATGCGGACGCCGCAGCGCGTACTCGCCGAGCTTCGACATCACGCTTCGCGGCTTCAGGTCCAGATCTAGGAAGGCCAGCGCGTTGTGGTGCGTATCGCAGACGATCACCGTCTCGCCCATCGTGATCAGGTGGTGAGGTCTGAGCAAGCCCTTCGCGGACTGGACAACCTTGCCATTCGCGATCCGGACGACGTGACCGGCCTCATGATCGGCGACGATGATGGCATCGCCGTCGACGGCGATGCCAGTGGGACGCTTGAGTTCTGGCACGTCGATCGTAGTTAGCCACGCGGGAGGGACATGGGGCTTGCCAGGCTCGACGCCACGAATGCCGGCGACGAGCTGATTGAACGCGTCAGGGTCGTCGATGCCTCTCGGGCAGTTGAAATCGACCCATGTGCGCAAGGTGATGAAACTGGGGACCGCGCCCGCCGCCGGGCGCATGGCACCGGGTAGCAGAACGGAAATCACCCGGAACGGGCGCTCGCCTGCCTGGCCCACCCCCGTGACCGCTCTTTCGAGCGCGGCTTCCATTTCTTCGTTCTGCCAAGGCCGAATCCCGTCTTTGTCAATGAACACGGCGCAGCAGGCCGACGTGCCGATGGCCTGTCCGAGGGCGGCAATGAATTCTTCACCGGGAACGAGCCGCCACTTGTCGAGATAGACATTGAAGTGCGCCTCATCCTCGAGGCGGAGCGCCAACCTCTCGACTTGGGCTCGGGCGGGACTGGGATAGGACAAAAAGACATGCCAGGTCTTATCTTCCGGCATCGGACATCTCCCGAAGACGCACTGTCGGGCCTGCGGGCTCACCAGCGTCCCGACGGCACGGCGCGCTTGTTCACTTCGAAGCGATCTTTACTCATCGCATTCACGCTTTCAGCAATTCCCGCGCGTCGAGCTCCACCATCTTGAATCCCCACTTTGACGCGACCTCTTGCGCGGGCCGAGCACGTCGCGGGACTGGACCTTGCTCGCATCGATGCGGGGCTCGGTTCCCCATCCTCGTCCATCGGCAGGCGAAAGTGGCGCTTCGCGATGGTTAACTGCCAGAGGTGATAGTCGCACCAGCCGATGAGTGCCTGGACGATGTCGTGCAGCGTCCGGAGCGTCACCGGGGTTGGCACATCGACCTCGCGCCAGATCACAGGATCGCTGCCCTCGATCTCAATGCGAGCGGTGGCGATCTCGTTGAAGCTGTCGGCAGCGGCGCGAGCGGCACTCATGCCGCCAGTTTGGCAGGCCCGCCGTTCCAGTGTCCATAACCGGATTCGAGGACACAACCCACCACAAGCTGGCCGACAATCGTGCAAGAGTCCGCTCACCACCGCCACCAGAGAAGCTGGCCTCGCCGGATGCGTACTGATTTCCGCCGGTCGGTTTGCGAGACTGAAAACGGAGCTAGGTTTCAGTAAGGGATACGTCTTCCATTCCATCAGGCGCACCGTGGCCACCCTCCTAGAAGACGCGAAGGTGCCTGGGGGCATAGCCAGTGATATCCTGTCGCATGAGAAGCTAGGAATGAGTTATGGCCTTTATAGCGGCGGTGCGAGCTTGGAGACGAAGAGGAAGGCGATTGAGAAGCCAAAATATCCGATCGTTAATACCCGAAAGTTGGGAAATGAGCATGGGGGCAAAGGCAGCGGGTAAGAGGCGCTTCCTCTCGGCGCATCCATTATGTTGTTTCTGCGGAGGTAGCGCACCGGCAACTACCGAGGATCACGTTCCTCCTAGGGCGATGTTTCGAAGGCGCCAGTGGCCTGAAGGCTACGTATTCCCCGCCTGTCAGTCATGCAATTCTGCAACACGCTTCACCGAGCAAGTCATGGCCATGGTGTCGCGTGTCTCCGTCGCAACGAGCGATGATTTGCACGATAGCGAGATTAGGCAGGCTCTTGACGGCGTCCGCAACAATAATCCGGTTCTTTTTCGAGAGATGCGCCCGAGCGCAAACGATGTCAGACGGTTTCTTAGGCGCCGCGGATTACCCATCCCAGCGGGCAAAACGACAGCCGATATTCCCCTCATTAGACTCAGTGGTCCGATAGCAACAGCGAGCTTGCGTGAGTTCGCGCGCAAGCTGTTCTGCGCGCTTCACTACCGGGAGACTGGACGCATCATCCCGCGCGCCGGAGCGATACGTTATTGGTGGTGGTCAAACGTACAAGCGGCAGATGGCAAAATACCGACAGAAATTCCGCCTATGATGACCGGCTATCGAACGTTGCGGCGCGCTAACCGTGCTCTTAATGAGCAATTCGCTTACCGTTTCGAGATTTCTGAGGATGGTAGCCTGGGTATGTACATGGCACGCTTCAATACGGCGTTCGCGATAACAGGCATGGTGGCGTTCGATGAAGCTCTTTTGATAGACGCTGTGGAGGATAAGACCGCGATACTAAAGCCGTTTACTGGCGCGCCATAGGACCGGCCAGGTCCACCTTTAACTGGCCTATGGCTTGCTACCTAGGAAATGCACAAGCTGATAGTCTTACTGTGTCACAAGAGGATCGTCTTGCTGCGTGCGCTTCCGCGGATGCAGCACGGGCATCTCGACAAGCGCCTGGCGAGAGCGACGATCATTCGCCGGCGCAGGGTTGCGATCGAATTGGGGATGTGGCGTTCGGGCCTGATCGGCGGCACCTCTGGGTCGGTAACCGACGGGAAGCTCAAGCTTCGGGAACCCCGCGGCGGCACGAGGTGCTGAGGGGGGGATCGTTCCCCGCTCGGAGATCAGGAAGCCGTATGCGGCGATGCAGAGCGTTCCGTGGTGGTGGAAGCCTCGCCATCCTCGCCCTTCATAATGTCCAAGCCCGAGTTCTTGCTTGAGTTCCTGATAGTCGCGCTCGATGCGCCAGCGCAACTTGGCAAGATCGACCAGGCGCTCGAAGGTGATGTCTTGTGGAAGCGTCGAAAGCCAGTACTTGGTCGGCTCTTGCGCGCCCTTGGGCCACTCGATCAGCAACCATTCCTCATCGTGCCGCTGGTCGCGATGGGCGGCGCGCACGCGCACGCGGGCAAAGCGCGAGGACAGCCGCTCGGCGGTACCTTCGCGCCAGCCGATCGTGCGCCAGGCGCGCTTGGGCAAGCCAAGCGCGAGCTCCTTGGCAGAGACCGGGCTGTGCTTGGCGTCGCGGCGGATGCGTGTCGGCCGCCGGCCGCGGCCCGACCATCGCTTCGGCGCCAGCGGCTCCGTGCCGGGCGCCCACATCGTGGTGCTCGACAGGATGCCGGCGACGTAAGGCAGTCCCAGGGCGCTGATGTCCTGGCGCAGGCTCGTGTGGTTGCCATAGCCCGCATCCAGCAGCACCACGCCGCGCGCAATACCAGCCTCGCAAGCCGCGCGAAGCTGCTCGAGCGCGATCTCCGGCTTGGTCTGAAAGACGATCTCCTCTGGAACCCCTGCCTTGTCACGGCGGGCGGCGTCTTGCGCCCACGCTTCCGGCAGATACAGCCGATAGCTCACCGGCAAGCTCGCATGGCGATTGGCGATCGACAGCGATACCACGGCTTGGCAATTGTCTTGCTTGCCGAGCTGGCCGCAATACTGACGCGCCACGCCCACCGAATGCCGGCCCTTCTTCGCAAAGCCGGTATCATCGATGATCCACGCCTCGATCGGACCGTGCCGCTCCATCTCCGGCAACACCATTTCGCGCACCTTGGCCAGCACCCTCTCGTCCGACCAGGGCGCCTGGCCGACAAAATGCAGCAGCGATTGATGCTGCGCCGCCGTCCGATCGGGCGCCGTCACCGCCGCCATCGGTTCCACGCTCTTGCGCTCGCACGGCATCATCAGGCCGACGCAATAGTCCCGCAGAGGACTTGCGCGATCCGCGTGACCGATCACGCTCGCAAGGCCGGCCATGTACCTCGCAAACCGCGCGTCGCTCTCGTCCTTTCCTTGAAGATCCACCTCAGGCTCCCCACCAAAAATGAATCTCACAACCCTATCAGAGGCTTGATACACTCGCTCTGCGGCGTTCTGACTCACCCTTTCTAACTCAGTAAGAATAGGATGCTGCATAGTAAGAGGACGTAGGGTTCTGACGGCAGTAGTTATCGAGCCACACTGCATACGCGTCCGTGTCGGCGGCGGCTACCTTCTTATCCAGCGATGGTGTTTGTTGAACGACGCCGGTGAGATAACCTGTGAGCCACGTTGTAAAGTTTTCTGTTCGAACCGCGCCCCGACCCGCCCTAGCTTCGATGTATGACCCGCACGAAGCGTTCCCTAGCCCATATACCTTTGTCTGAGCAAAACAAGGGGCGCACGCGATGGCCAACGCTACTACAACGCAGGGGGCGGCAATGACGAAGCCTCTGACAACAACCATTGGCTACTCCGCTTCTGGAGCCTTCCAAGGCGGCGCGATACGGTTGTAGGCCCATGGGCCAGCGGTATTGTAGCCGCACTTTGGGCACTCGTAGATGGGGCCGCTCCTGTTGATATGAAAGTTTTCAATATGGCCAACCGTCCGCATTGGCGTCGGAGGAAATTGGCACTTGCACAGCTCAAAACCGAGCGCCTTGGCAATCTCGGCTTCGGCGACCTTCGTTGCCCTCTCCGCCTTGTCCAGAGCGTCATCGACCAGCCGCTGCTGCGCAATGTTGTCACCGCCTGACGCTCGCACGTCTCTCAACAATCCAACGGCTGCGCGCAGGCTGTCAAAGATCGCCTTAAATGCATTTGCACCTTGCGCCCACGCAGTCGGGTCTTCCACGTTCATCCTATCGTCTCCCCGCGATGTTATCTCAAGCGGCATCAGTTCACACTTCACGCCACTAGATCGGATCGAAGCCCACCAGTTCAGGCACGTTTGCGATATTGCCGATCTTCAGTGAAGCATATCCACCTAACGTCTCGCGAAAAAGCGCGGTCTCCCTGTGGATAGCAACTGAAAATCCGCGCACGTTCGCAGGATGCTCACACCAGCGCTTCAGGCAATCCAGATTTTCCAAGGAGAGAAACTGGGAATGGTGTTTGAGCTTAGCATGGAGCTTCACGCCGTCTCTGAGCACCTTTCTAAATGCGCTTACCGTCATCGCAAGCTGTCGCCTATCCAACTCACACACCGCGCTCAACGCGTCATCCTCTGTCACAAATGAGTTCTCGGACACCTTGAACGCCTTGAGATGCACTATCAACTGGTCAAGTTGTCGAGCACACGTGAAATCTCGTTCCAGGAAGCCTTCTCCACTCAGTGTGCCCACTGTCACGCTCTCGAATTCACTCTCGCCACCTTCTGCGGAGCGGTAACCTTGGGGACCAGCGGTTCTGCTTACCTCACTGCGCCTCACACTTACGATGAGCGGACCGGCTGAGTCCCGCCAGCACTTGCTGAGCGCGCTCGCTAATTGCGGAACACCACGGATGAAGAGCTTCTTCTGCCGCACGTAGGTTTCTGCCGCGGGACGCAACAAACAGGCCTGCGCTATCAGTTCAGGAATGCGCGTTAGGTGAGCAATGAGAAGATCTTGGTTGATCTCTTCGAGCCCACTGTCGGTGGCCGCTCGTTCCATGTCGCGGAACGCCGAAGCGCCAAAGTACTTGGGGCCGCAGCAACTTCCCACAAGGCGCAACTCGCCATCAGGGGACCACACTAACCAACCGTGGCTGAACTTCGGCCTCTCCCCGCAGGCTGCACAAGGCACGAAATCCTCGTTGGGCCGTTGCCAGCGTGGGACGTAGACGTGGCAAACCAACACATGCCCAACAGCATGCTTGTCTGGAGGATCGTGCGCGAGGAGCGGATAGGTCTCCGGAACCTTAGTTCGCTTCGTGAACTCCTGGAACTCACGAACGACGTTCTTTGGCGGCGGAGATGGAAAGCGCCTCCCGCCTGCGGCTGCACTCATAAAATACCTCCGTCCTTCTGGCGCGCCGTTTTCTGCGGTCCGCCGGATGGCAGGGGCGGGCGAACCAACTTCACCCGGAACGCATGTATATTAGGATTGATGGGAGGTATCAATATCTAGTAGATAGTCGACTCCGTATGATACCTGATCAGGTATAGTGACCTTCCGCCCAGGGATTTAGAGAGCGGGCTTGTTCGCGCGCGCACGGGTCCCCGCAACGATTATTTTTGCCGCCGAAGTCCGTTCCATCAGCGCACCATGGTGGTTCAAAGTTCCCCCCCCCCGGTGGCTCGGCGGCGCGCTCGATTACGCGGCGCACGAGCCTTCCCTATAGCGTCCTGCCGTCCCTGCCCTGAGGCACAGGCCCTGTTAGGTGCCCTCCAAGGCAGCCTCAGGCCACCACCTAGGCCACGCCACCGTCTCGCGGCGGGCGGCTTGCCTCACCTCGCACAGGATGCGTGATCCAGGGTACGCGTCCGGTGACGC
>CAWBKF010000026.1:0-11289 GCA_963789275.1 uncultured Alphaproteobacteria bacterium | reverse complement strand
CTAAGGATAAGATCTGACGCTTTGTAGGCGCCGACCCGGAGCACCAAGAACCGTCGGCTTGCATTGATCTTGATCGAACATCAGGTCGTGCCGATCACGCATCGGTTGATCTATATCAATGGCAATGAGGGGAACTCGATCAATGCTGAACTAGCAGCGATAGGTGCTGTCCGGGGAGGGACGCCTGATGTTCGCGCTCAGCTACGTGATTGTCGTCCTTGCCTCCGCGCTGCCGCTCGCATTGACGGTCTTGCGAGAACGTGGCAACCCGCCTTCGCTCGCCTTCATCCACCGGGTGTACCGGGATCTTGCCTACGTCGCGGCTGCGGTTTTCGCGATCATCGTGTTCGAGACGATTTTCACAATCGCGTTGCAGAACTACTGGTTCGTCGAACTCGGTCAGCAATACCGCTACTGGTTCGCGCTAAGCCTGCGGGTAGCGATTTTCGCCACCGTTCTTATTTTCGGCGGGTTGTTTATTGCGATCAATCTGCGGGTGGTATGCCGACCCGTGGCGATCGTGCCGCGAAGCGCGCCGTGGATTGTCGGCTTCATCATTTCGGCGGTGATCGCATTCGGCGCCACCGGTCTTTGGACGCGGCTAACGGCGTTCCTCGGCGCGGCGCCGTCGGGCGTGACGGACCCGGTCTTCGGCAAGGACCTGTCCTTCTATCTTCTCGCCCTGCCGCTTTATGAGGAGGTAGTGTATCTCGTCATCACGCTCCTTGTAATCACGATCGCCGCCTGGGCGGGTATCGGATTCCTGTTCTATCCGCGGCCGGGAAAGCCCTGGCGGTACCACAGCCACTACCCGGTCCTGCTCGAGGACCGGGCACCCGGCGAAGAGGAAAAAGGTGAACGGCGTTTCGCCGCCATCCGCCGGAACGCCTGGGATACCTGGTTCCCGCAGGGGATGGTGCTGGGCGCGCTCTTCTGCCTCAGTTGCGGCCTCGCGCGCCTTTTGGGCCGGTATCAGCTTGTCACCGACGGGCACTCGGCCGTCGTTGCCGGCGCCTCCTGGGTCGACATTCATTTCTGGCTGCCGGCCTATGCCGTGACCATCGCCTGCTGGGTGGCAGCTGCCATCGGATTAGCCGCCGCCGCCTGTCTACCGCGCTTGCGCCGGTGGTTCTTCGCCGCCCCCTCGCACTGGGCGGCGCCGTGCGGCATTGTTCGCCGCGGTCTACCTCGGAGCGGCGATCGTCCCGACGGCGGTCGAGCATCTCTATGTCGGCCCCAACCAAATAACCCTCGAACAACCCTATCTCGTCCGCAGCATCGCCGGCACCCGGCAGGCTTACGGGCTCGACGGTCCAAATGTCGAAGAACAGGAATTCGCCGTTTCGGCAACACCAATCGGCCGCGACGATCTCGACAAGAATGCGGCAACCTTGCGGGACGCCCGCATCTGGGATTGGCGCGCGCTCGAACCTCAGCTGCAGCAGACTCAGGGCCTGCGCCCCTATTATACTTTCGGCAGCGTCGATATCGACCGCTACCGGATCGGCGGCGTCGAACGTCAGGTGATGATCACCGCGCGGGAACTCAATGTTGAGAAACTGCCCCCGCCCGCCCAGGTCTGGGTGAACCTTGCCCTCAAGTACACGCACGGCTATGGCGCTGTCGCGGTCCCGGTCAACGAGATGGACAATCGGGGAAACCCGGTCCTGTGGGCGCACGATATCCCGATCCAGGCCAAGGGCGACCTCGCGGTAACGCACGGCGAAATCTACTACGGCATACTGACCCGCGACCGGGTGTACGTGCATACCACCGAAAAGGAATTCGACTTTCCGCAGGGCGACGCCAACGCCGAGACCGTTTACGGCGGCAACGGCGGTATTTTCTTGTCGAATCTCTGGCGCCGGCTCGTCATCGCCCATGAATTCGACGGCTTGCGGCTGTTCATTTCGGGGTACTTTACCCCCGAGAGCCGCGTCCTGATCCGCCGCAACGTCGTCGAACGGGTCGAGCGGCTGGCACCGTTCCTCACCTTCGATCATGACCCATATATCGTCGCCGACGGCGATCACTACTCATACATCATCGACGGCTATACCAGTTCAGAGAACTATCCTTACAGCGAGGCCTATCACGGTTCGATCGCCGATTTCCACGAGCGCAATTACCTGCGGAATTCGGTGAAGGCTGTCGTCGACGCCTACAACGGATCGGTGACATTCTACGTCTTCGGAACCGACGATCCGATTATCAAGGCCTACCGGAAGATGCTGCCCGGCCTGTTCAGGGACCGCGGCGACATGCCCGAAAATCTCCGCCGCCACACCCGCTACCCCGAGGATTTGTTCACGGTGCAGGCGGAAATGTATGGCACCTACCACATGACCAATCCCACCACCTTCTACAATCGGGAGGATCGATGGGAGGTGCCGCGCGAGCTCTATCGCGACCGCGAGATCGAGGTTCAGCCGTATTACGTAATGGCTCAGCTGCCGCGTGCCCGAAATCCGGAATTCATGCTGATGCTGCCTTTGTCGGTCGCGGGCAAGAACCAGATGGCCGGATGGCTTGCCGGCCGGTCGGATGGCGACAACTACGGCAAGCTCGTCGCATTCCGTTTCCCCAAAGGCCGGTTTGTCGATGGCCCGGCGCAGATCGAGTTGCGGATCAATTCCGACAGCCGGTTCTCGGGGGACTTGACCCTGTGGGACCAGCACGGTTCTCTCGTTATCCGCGGCAATCTGATCATCCTGCCGCTCAACGACAACCAGCTGGTGGCGATCGAACCCATCTATATCGAAGCGGAGCAGACCAAGATCCCGACGCTTGCCCGCGTCGTGTTCGGCCAGTTGCTCCCCGACGACCGCAAAATCGAATGGGGGAATACCCTCAGCGCAGCGGAGGCCCTTCTCGTCGGGATGCCCCCGGAACAGCCCGGCGAGGAAACATCCGCTGTGACCGATCTCGGCCAGCTTGAGCGCGGCCGGGCAGTATTTCGCGATATGCAGCGGGAATACGCCGCGGGCAACTTCGTCCGCTATGGCGAACTGCTGCAACAGCTTGAAAAGATCCTGCTGCCGCCCTGAGACCGTTGTGCGGCTCGGCGCGAACTACTGCGTCAAATCGGCATATTCACGACGACGCGCGATCTTATATCGCTTACGGGTCAGCAACGGCCGATGTCCTCGCGAGCAACAAATGGCCCATATGGGTCGAGAGCAGGCCTTCCACCGGGCAACAAGCGTCTGCTTTCAACTGACCCTCGCCAAGGCAGCGCGCATCGCGAAGGCTTCGCCGAGAGCGGGCAGCGCATCGTCGTCACCGCCGGCGTGCCCTTCGGCACGCCCGGCGCCACCAACGTGCTGCGCCTCGCCTGGATCGAGGGTTAGCGTGGTTGGGTATGGGCTTTCCAATGAAGCGTCTAATGCGTTAGTCTGCTCGCCATGCATCGGCGAATATTCTGGCTGATACCGACCCTCGTGCTCCTGGTTTTTATGGGCTGGAGTCCCGACGCCTCTGCACATCCGGGGCACGTTGACTGTAATGGGACGGGATACGCGCCAGCTCATGCCGGAAAGTCGATCGCATTTACGACGACCGATCGCTTGATCCTTCAGCGCACTTCTGTATTAGGGGCGCCGTGCCATTGCCCCGACGGACACTGTTCCTGCGACGCCGATTGCCTCGCGATGTGCGCCTCTGTCGTCGCTATTTGCGACACATCGGAATGGTGGCTGCGTCGGGGGCAGCCCGTTTTCGAGCCCAAACCCATGGCGTCGACCGGCGAATTTTTGCCTCGCGCCGATTACGACCCTCCCAGACCTAGCGCCTGAAGCCATCCCGTCCCCAGGGGGACGGGCTTAATCACGCTCGTCGATGGCGGAGGCGGCTCCAGCCAGTACCGGTGCTTTAGGCGCCTGTCCCTCCACGCGACGAGCCCATAGGCGACACGCCCTTCCGGAGGGTCCAATGGGCGAAGTCTCGACACCAGTTCTTCAAGTAATTCGGCTGTGCCTGGGGCGGAACAGGGTCGGCCAACGGGGATTAACCGGCCGACAGAGCGCTGCCATGATCTCTGTCTTTCGTCGGGGGGCACCGCTGGGGGCCCTTCTTGCCGCGCTTAGCCAGCAGGCGCACGCACACGGATTCGCCGGCGATCGTTTCTTTCCTGCGACCATTCAGACCGATGACCCATTCGTGGCCGATGAGATGTCGTTGCCCACGCTCACCAAGAACCCCACCGATCCCTCAGGTGCTCAGTCCTACGCGATCGAGCTCGACGTGGCCAAGCGGATGACCCCCGATTTCGGGTTTACTGCCGCTTATGAGTGGAACTATTTCCAACCGAAGGGGAAGCCTGAGACAAATGGTTTCGGCAGCCTCGCGACCGGAGCGCAGTATCAGCTTTTCATCGACGCCGCCCACGAGTTAATCGCGCTGGCTGGGATCAACGTCACTTGGGCACATACCGGAGCGGTCAATGCCGGGCGCGCAGACGACCATACCACGCTCTCGCCGACCATGGATTTCGGAAAAGGGTTCGGCGATTTACCGGAGTTGTTGCCATGGCTGCGACCGCTTGCCATCACCGGCAGGCTCAGCGTCGACCTTCCCCACGAGGATCAATAGCGCGGCCACGGTCAATCAGGATGTCTTCGACGCCGGCTTCGCGATCGAATACAGCCTGGAATTTCTCCAGCACAATGTCCGGGACATCGGTCTTCATGCGCCGTTCGATCGCCTGATCCCTCTCGTCGAGGTCACGACGGAGACCCCGCTCAACCGCAGCTTCAGCGCGGAGTCAGGCGTGACCAACGGCACCGGAAACGCGACCACGGGCGTGATCGCGCCGGGCCTGATCTGAGCGGGAGAATATTTTCAGATCGGAGCGGAAGCAATCGTGCCCTATGGCGTGGGCCAGGGTCACGGTTTCGGCGGCGTCGTCCAGTTCCACATGTATCTCGACGATGCCTTTCCAGCCTCGATAGGCAGACCTCTGTTTGCAAGGTGATCCATGCTACCAGACCTCCTGGCTCGCATCGTCCTCGTTTGCTCGATTCTTCTCGCAAGCGTGTCGACGACCTTCGCTCACGCCTTTCTCGACCATTCCGATCCCGGCGTCGGCAGTACGGTCAACCTACCGCCACGACAGATCCGGATTTGGTTCACCGAGGCGCTAGACCCATCCTCGAGTTCGATCACCGTGACCGATAAAACAGGCCTGCAGGTTGGGCAAGGGAAGGCCGCAGTAAACGCCAAGGATCCAATGCTGCTTGAGATAACTCTATTGCCGCTTGCCCCAGGCAAATACCGGGTGACTTGGCGCGCTGTCACGGTGACCACCCATCGGACCGACGGCGGCTTCACGTTCACGATCGCGCCGTGACCGTCACAATGGAAGCATCTGTGGGGCATCCAACAGTGTGCTCGGCGTTTGATTTTGGCTAACCCTTCCCCAGGCAGCGCACGAGCCCGTCGGCAAGCCCGTTCATCAGCTCGAAATAGAGCTCCGGCCCGCGCGCCAGCAAGGCGCCTTCGGGATCGAGCACGCCGGTGCGCGCGCTGCTGCCGGCGATGACGACATCGACCAGACGCGGCTCGAATTGCGGCTCGCGGAAGACGCATTGGGCGCCGAGCGTCCTGATCTTCTCGCGGATCGCCTGGAGCCGCCGCGCCCCGGGCTGGTTCTCCGGGCTGACCGTGATCGAGCCGATGGCGGCAAGGCCGTAGCGCCGCTCGAGATAGTGATAGGCGTCGTGAAACACCACGAAGCGCTTGCCGGCAAGCGGACCGAGCCGCTGGCGCAGCGCGCCGTCGAGCGCATCGAGGCGGCGCTCGAGCGCGGCGCCGTTCGCGGCGTAGCGCGCCGCGTTGGCGCGGTCGAGCGCGGCAAGCCGCGCCGCCGCGACGCGCACGATCGCCTTGGCATTCTCGGGATCGAGCCAGAGATGCCCGTCCTGCTCGAGCGCCGAGGCGGCGTGGCGAGGCTCATCCTCATCTTCCTCCCAGGCGCCGCCCGCGCGCGCCGGCAGCAGCGTCACGCCCGGCGCGCGGTCAAGCTCGACGATCTCCGCCTTGCCGGCAAGCGCAGTCAGCGGCTTTGCGAGAAAGCTTTCGAAGATCGGACCTATCCAGAAGACGATGTCGGCGCGCTCGAGGCGTTCCGCATCCACGGGCTTCAGCGCATAGAGATGCGGCGAGGCGCCGCCGGCGACGATGAGATCGGGATCCGCCACCCCCTCCATCACCCCGGCGATCAGCGAATGGATCGGCTTGATGCTCGCCACCACCTTGGGCGCCGCATCGGCCGTCGGCGCGAGCAGGGTCGAGGCGACGAGCGCGGCGGCGAGAAGAGGGGCGAGGCGCAGCATGGAACTCCGGACCGGCAGCATTTCTAGGCCGCTTCTATCGACCGATGATATGTTATATCATAACATCGTCAAGCCGGGAGAAGACGACGGTGGTCCGTTCGCGCGCGCAGGCGGCTAGCCCGTTTCAGACGGCCAGCCACGACCACGGCAGCTGCATCGATGACGCGCTCGACCGCGCGGCGCAACTCTGCGCCCAGCGCGGTGCGCGGCTCACCGAGCTGCGCCGGCAGGTGCTGCAGCTCGTCTGGCGCGGCCACGAGGCGGTCGGCGCCTATGCCATTCTCGAGGCGCTCCGCCGCTCGCACCCAGGCGCCGCGCCGCCCACCGTCTATCGCGCGCTTGATTTCCTCATCGAGCACGGGCTCATCCATCGCATCGAATCGCTCAACGCCTATGTCGGCTGCCCACGGCCGGAGCAGCGGCATGTGAGCCAGTTCCTGATCTGCGGCAAATGCGGCGGCGCCGCCGAGCTCGACGATCCCGCCATCGCCGGGGCGGTGCTGCGCCGCGCCGGCGCGTTGGGATTTTCCGTGGAGCAGCAGACGATCGAGCTGCGCGGCATCTGTCCGCGGTGCCAGCCCGTCGCCGACGCGTGATGAACGCGCTCCCGCCGCCGCCGCTCCTCGCGCTCTCCGGCGTGCACGTCGCCTTCGGCCGGCGCGTGGCACTCGCCGACGTGTCGCTCGCCGTATCTTCCGGCGAGATCGTCACCGTCATCGGGCCCAACGGCGCCGGCAAGACCACCTTGCTGCGCGTCGCCCTCGGCCTGCAGCGGCCCCAGGCCGGACGCGTCGAGCGCCGTGCCGGGCTGCGCGTCGGATATCTGCCGCAGCGTCTGGTCATCGACGAGACGCTGCCGCTGAGCGTCCGGCGCTTTCTGACGCTGGTGCCGGGCGGGCGAGACCGCCTCGGCGCGGCGCTGGCGCAGGTCGGCGCCGCGCACACGCTCGACCTGCCGGTGCAGACGCTGTCTGGCGGCGAGTTGCAGCGCGTGCTGCTCGCCCGCGCGCTGCTGCGCGAGCCGGAGCTGCTGGTGCTGGACGAGCCCGTCCAGGGCGTCGATATCGCCGGCCAGGCGGAGCTCTTCGCGCTGATCCGCCGCATCCGCGACGAGCGCGGCTGCGGCGTGCTGCTGGTGTCGCACGACCTCCATCTCGTGATGGCGGCGACCGACCGGGTCATCTGCCTCAACCATCATGTCTGCTGCAGCGGCCTGCCGGCGGAGGTGAGCCGCGATCCCGCCTACCGTGCGCTCTTCGGCGCGGCGATCGAGGGCTTCGCGCTCTACGCCCATCATCACGACCACCGCCACGACGCGCCCGCCGAGGCCCTTCGGGATGGATGAGTTCGTGACGCGCGCGGCGCTTGCCGGTCTCGGCGTCGCCGCGGTCGCGGGCCCGCTCGGCTCCTTCGTCGTGTGGCGGCGCATGGCCTATTTCGGCGACACGCTGTCCCATTCCGCCTTGCTCGGCGTAGCCTTGGGCTTCCTGCTCGGGGTCAACCTCAATCTCGCGGTCGTTGTGGTCTGCCTGGTGATCGCGCTGGCGCTGGCGGCCCTGCTGCAGCAGCGCCGGCTTGCCGGCGACACCCTGCTCGGCATCATGGCGCACAGCGCGCTCTCGCTGGGCCTCGTCGCGCTCGCCTTTCTCGAGACCGTGCGCGTCGACCTCATGGGCTATCTCTTCGGCGACATCCTGGCGGTGATGCCGAGCGATCTTGCCTGGATCTATGGCGGCGGCGCCGTGGCGCTCGGGGTCCTGATCTGGCTGTGGCGGCCGTTGCTGGCGATCACCGTGCATGAGGAGCTGGCGCAGGTCGACGGGATCAACGTGCCCGCGACGCGTCTCGCCTTCATGCTGCTGGTGGCGCTGGTCATCGCCGTGGCGATGAAGGTCGTGGGCATCCTGCTGATCACCTCGATGCTGATCCTGCCGGCGGCAGCGGCGCGCCGCTTCTCCCGCACCCCCGAGGCGATGGCGGCGCTGGCCGCGCTCGCCGGCGGCATTGCCGTCCTCGGCGGCCTCGGCGCTTCGCTGCGCTGGGACCTGCCGGCGGGACCGGCGGTGGTGCTGACGGCGGCGGTGCTGTTCGCGCTCTCGCTGGCCTGGCCGCGGCGGCAAAAGAGCGTCCGGTTGAGCCCGCCGTGACCGCCGGCTCTGCCGTCGCGACCGTCCGCGTCTCGCTGCCGGCGCTCATCGGCACCTTCGCCAAGATCGGGCTGATGAGCTTCGGCGGCGCGCTGTCGGGCTGGATGTACCGCGAGATCGTCCAGCGCCGGCACTGGCTC
Source organism: uncultured Alphaproteobacteria bacterium (assembly GCA_963789275.1). Classification (GTDB taxonomy): domain Bacteria; phylum Pseudomonadota; class Alphaproteobacteria; order ATCC43930; family CGMCC-115725; genus DAHUYF01. Next base: position 2,670 of record CAWBKF010000026.1, on the reverse strand, counting down.
GGCGAGGAGGAGTTCCTGAGCGGCTGGCGCTGGGCCAGATCATGCCGGGCGCCAATGTGGCGAACCTGTCGCTCTATATCGGCCAACGGCTGCGCGGCGGCGTCGGCGCGGTGGCGGCGCTGCTCGGCATGCTGCTGCCACCGATGGTGCTCGTCGTCGTGCTCGCCGCGCTTTATGAGCGCGTCGCGGGGGTCGCCTGGCTGCATCGCGGCATCGACGGCGTCGCCGCGGCGGCGATCGGCCTCACCGCCATGGTCGGGCTGCGCGCCGCCCGGCGGGTCGAGCGGCGCCTCGGGCCGTTCGCCATCCTGTCCGCCATCTTCCTCATGGTCGGCGTGCTGCGCTGGCCGATGGTGCCGGTGGTGCTGTGCCTGACGCCGCTCAGCATCGCGCTCGCCTGGCTCGCCCCGCGGAGCGACGATGTCTAAGGATCCGCTCTTGGGGCTGGTGATCGTCTTCGTGCCGCTGTCGCTGCTGTCGATCGGCGGCGGTCCCAGCATTCTCGCCGGCATCCAGAACGCGGTCGAGGCGCGCCGCTGGATGAGCGAGCGCGACTTCATCGACCTCTTCGCCATTGCTCGCGCCGCCCCCGGCCCTGGCGTGCTGCTGGCGACGCTGGTCGGCTGGAAGGTGGCCGGGATCGCCGGCGCCATCCTCGCCTCGCTCGCGCTCTTCGTGCCCTCCTCGCTGCTCTATTATGCGATCGCGCGGCATTGGAACGCGCATCGCGGCAAGACCTGGCACAGCGCGCTCGAGCGCGGCCTCGCGCCGGTCGCGGCCGGGCTCATCCTCGCGGGATCGCTCGTCATCCTGCGCGCCGGCGCCACCGACCTCGCGCTCTGCGCGATCGCTGCGGCGTCGACCGCGATCCTGCTGTGGCGGCCGCGGCTCAACCCGCTCTGGGTGCTCGCCGCGGGCGGCATCGCGGCGATTGGCGGCGCGCGGTTAATCCGCCAACGCCAGCGCCATCAGCTCCTCCACCTGCGGGAAGAGGTCGAGGCCGCCGTCACGCACCTCCTCCGGCGTGAACCACCCGAGCGCGCTGGCATCCTCGATCGGCTCGCCCTCGCCCTCGCGCCAGTCGAGCAGCACGACCACCAGCGCGAAATGCACCTTGATCCGGCCGTCGGGGTCGCGGCGGATGGTGTCGAGCACGCCGAGCGTCCTCACCGGCGCGGCCGCGATGCCGGTCTCCTCGCGCAGCTCGCGCTCGGCGCAGGCGTGGACGGTCTCGCCCAGTTCCTGCATGCCGCCGGGAAATCCCCAGCGGCCGATCCCCGGCGGCACCGAGCGCTGCGCCAACAGGATCCGGCCGCCCCGCCGCACCGCGGCGAGGCAACCCAGGATCGGCCGTTGCGGATAGAGCCGGTCGCCGCTCTTGGTCACGGATCGACGGGCGCCGTCTGTCCCTCCAGCACCTTGTAGATCTCGCTGCCCTGCTCGCGGAACTCCTGCGATTTCTCCGCCATGCCGGATTGGGCGTAGTCGCGCACCTCCTGCGAGATCTTCATCGAGCAGAATTTCGGCCCGCACATCGAGCAGAAATGCGCGAGCTTGGCGCCCTCGGCCGGGCAGCGTCTGGTCGTGGAATTTCTCCGCCGTCTCGGGGTCGAGCGACAGGTTGAACTGGTCGCGCCAGCGGAACTCGAAGCGGGCGCGCGAGAGCGCGTCGTCGCGCAAGCGCGCCGCCGGATGGCCCTTGGCGATGTCGGCGGCATGCGCGGCGATCTTGTAGGTGACGACGCCGACCTTGACGTCGTCGCGATCGGGCAGCCCGAGATGCTCCTTGGGCGTGACGTAGCACAGCATCGCCGTGCCGAACCAGCCGATCATCGCCGCGCCGATGCCGCTGGTGATGTGGTCGTAGCCGGGCGCGATGTCGGTGACCAGCGGACCCGAGGGTGTAGAACGGCGCCTCGTGGCAATGCTCGAGCTGGAGATCCATGTTCTCCTTGATCTTGTGCATCGGCACGTGGCCCGGCCCCTCGATCATCACCTGGACATCGTGCTTCCAGGCGACCTTGGTGAGCTCGCCCAGGGTCTTCAGCTCCGCGAACTGGGCCTCGTCATTGGCGTCGGCGTTGGAGCCCGGCCGGAGGCCGTCGCCCAGCGAGAACGACACGTCATAGGCGCGCATGATCTCGCAGATCTCCTCGAAGCGCGTGTAGAGGAAGCTCTCGCGATGATGCGCCAGGCACCACTTCGCCATGATCGAGCCGCCGCGCGAGACGATGCCGGTGACGCGCTTGGCGGTGAGCGGGATGAAGGGCAGCCGCACGCCGGCATGGATGGTGAAATAATCGACGCCCTGCTCCGCCTGCTCGATGAGCGTGTCGCGGAAGATCTCCCAGGTGAGGTCCTCGGCCTTGCCGCCGACCTTCTCCAGCGCCTGGTAGATCGGCACCGTGCCGATCGGCACCGGCGCGTTGCGGACGATCCATTCGCGGATGGTGTGGATGTTCTTGCCGGTGGAGAGATCCATCACCGTGTCGGCGCCCCAGCGGATCGCCCAGACCAGCTTGTCGACCTCCTCGTCGATCGAGGAGGTCACGATCGAGTTGCCGATGTTGGCGTTGATCTTCACCAGGAAATTGCGGCCGATGATCATCGGCTCGATCTCGGGATGGTTGATGTTGGCGGGGATGATGGCGCGGCCGCGCGCCACCTCGT
>CAWBKF010000025.1:0-69801 GCA_963789275.1 uncultured Alphaproteobacteria bacterium | reverse complement strand
CACCCTTCGCCTGAGACACGGGAATCAGGGACAGCTCAGGGTGATCGAGTTTGACGGCGGCGATATCGCCGCCGTCAAACTCGGCAATGTTTCTTCGTACTCCGCCGGCGGCCGATAATCGAGCGCCGAGTGAAGCCGGTGGCGGTTGTAGACCTTCTCGATGAACTCGCCGATGCCGGCGCGGGCATCGGCAATGCCGCGGTAGTCGCTGCCGTCGACCTCTTCGTGCTTCAGGGTCTTCATGAAGCTCTCCGCCTTGGCGTTGTCGTAGGGATTGCCGACCCGGCTCATGCTGGGCTGGATGTCATGTGCGCGCAGCAGCGCGGTGTAATCGCCGCAGGCGTATTGCACGCCGCGGTCGGAGTGGTGGATAAGGCTGCCGGGAGCCGGCCGGCGGGCTGCGATCGCCATGTCGAGCGCCGCGATGGCGAGGCTCGCCTGCAGATGCGTCTCCAGTGACCAGCCGATGACGCGACGGCTGAAGGCGTCGAGCACAATGGCAAGATAGGCAAACTCCTCGGCCAGATGCACATAGGTGATGTCGGCAACCCAGAGCTGGTCCAATCCGGTCAGCTCCATGCCGCGCGCAAGATTGGCGACGACGCGCCAACCATGGCGACTGTCGGTGGTGGCCGGCACGAAGGCCCTCTTCCTGAGGCACAGAAGATTGTCCTCATGCGTCATCCGCAGCACACGCTTGTGATTGACCCGCCAGCCCTGGCGGCCTAGCTCCGCCGTGATCCGGCGATAGCCATAATGCCGGTCGAGGAGCGCCAGCCTCTGGATTGCATCCCGCAATCCCATCTCCTCCTGGCGGGGCGCCGAGGCTCGCCAGTGCCGGTAATATCCCGCCCGACTTACCTCGGCCAGCCGGCACATCCGCTCGATTCCGAGTTCGCCTTGCGACAGCGGCGCCGTCATCGCTTGGATGACCGCGTAGATGCCGTCGCGCCAGGTGCGCCGGTCGACCGGCGTGCCTCCCCGACTTGCCGCAAGGCTCGCTGAAAAAAATCGAGTTCGACCTGCTGCTGACCGACCTTGCGCTCCAGTTCGGCAAGCCGACGCTGCGCCTTCGAAAGCTCGTCCGGCGGCGGCGGTTCGACCATCGGCAGGTCTTCCGCCGACCTCGATCTGCCGCCATGGGCGCCGATCGCCAGAGCCTCTGCCTTGGTTGGTCGCCCTCGGCTGCGCAACGCCTCGGGGCCGCCAGCGCGAAACCGCTCCCGCCATTGGTAAAGATACTTCCGCCGAATCCCAAGCTCGCGCGCCAAAGCGCTCACGTTCTCCCCAGCCAACATCCGCCGAAGCGCCGCAAGCTTGTAGGCTCGGCTGAAAAGCCTGACCCGTTCCTCCGCCATCAGTTCTCCTCTACAAGAAGAACTGTCCCCCTTTTCTCTGTCTCATTCTAGGGGTGCACTCCAGTGAATATCTGGGGTCAGAGTGGACTTCTTTGCGGCCGATCCCGGCGATCTAGCGTCGGCATGCCGCGGTGATCAACTGCAAGATCTCGCCGGATAACATCTATTGCCGGTCGTAGACGTCCGTATAGGGCGCCGAATGGCCCTTGCCGTCGCTGTCCGTACCTTGGCAGGTCAGCTTCCGGCGGTCGGCGGAGAGCGAGCAGGTCGACCGGTCCGAACTGCCGTCGGGGTCGGAGTAGACGGCTTCGTATGACGTCGCGGTGACGGTGAGCGCGCCCGTCGTTCCCGGCGGGGCGCCGGAGACCGCGGCGGGCTTGCCGTCACCGCTGCCGCTGAAGGACTGCATGTGCTTTCCGCCGGCGGGATCGATGATCGTGAGCTCCCATTGCACATGGGCGGGGCTGGCGCTGTCGATCACCAGCAGCACCTCGCGCGGCGGCGCTTCCCCCGGGGTCGAGGAGGATTGTGACGGGTTCCAAAGCCATCGCCCGGCGAGACCGGGCGAATCTGCGCGGGCGGCGAACGGCGCGCTGGCGGCGGCCAGCGCGAGAGCACCGGCGATCACGCGGCGTCGCATCGTGTGGTTCCTCCTCTTCCGCTGCCGCTCCCAGGCACGGGAGCCCGGCGAGGCGGTGTGAGATATACGCGCCGGCGGCGCCAGGCGTCCCCGCGCCAGGGGCGATATTTGATAAACCGAATGTGCTACCCTCGCCAGCTTCCAGACCGTCCGACCTGCGGGAGGGGCAAACACAATGAGCGAGCAATGGGAAGGCGGGTGCGCGTGCGGCGCGGTGCGGTATCACCTCACCTCGGCGCCGATGTTCGTCCATTGCTGCCACTGCCGCGATTGCCAGCGCCAGACCGGCAGCGCCTTCGTCCTCAATGCGCTGATCGAGACCGACCGGGTCGTTCTCTCCTCGGGCGATCTCGCCGCAATTGCGGCGCCGACCGATAGCGGCCGGCCGCACCGCATCTTTCGCTGCGTCGCCTGTGGGACCGCGCTGTGGAGCGAGTATGGCGGTGTCGCCGCGCTTGCGGTTCGTGCGCGTCGGCACCTTGGATGATCCCGCGTCGCTGCCGCCGGACGTCCACATCTATATCCGCTCGAAGCTGCCCTGGATCACGCTGCCCGATTCGGTCCCCGCCTTCGATGCCTATTACGATTCGCGCAAGCTATGGCCCGCCGCCAGCCTCGAGCGCCGCCGCGCCATCTTCGGCTGACCGCTCCGGGGTCGCGGCCTGCGCGGTGGCGGCCTCGGCCGGAACGCCCGCTTACCGCGCGGCCAGCGGGGGATCGCCGCGATCTCGGCGCGCATGCTCTTGCTCCGTCGCGCCAGATCGAACCGGCCTTGCAGGTTCAGCCAGAGCTCGGGGCCGTTGCCGCCGCCCGGAGCTCATCCGCATGATATTTCGCGAAGCGGCGCGTTCAGCCGCGCCTTCGGCGGTCGGCGAGCGAGTATCGCGGTCGCGTTGCGCCTCCGCATCGCGCCGCGCGCCACCTGCTACGACTGAACAACAGTCGGGGCGCTCGATCCGGGGCATCGGGATTTCGCCGAACGTCTTCGTCCCGGTGCCCAAGGACGAGCAGGTGTCGAACGCCTTGTTTGCCCGTGAAAGCGAGTTGCCCGGCGCATTCGCGCCGGTCTCCGCAACGCCCGCCACGGTCACGGCGCGGGATGGCTCGCCACCGATAGCGCCGCGCCTTATTGGCACGAGTCGGGATGATCAGCTCAAGGCGGCGCTCGCTTATTTCGGGCGCGAGGTGGTGAGCCGTCAGAACTCGAAATGAGGTAAAGCGTGCCATCCGCGGCGGCAGCCGGCGTCACCGCTGCAATAGGTAATGCCGTCGCCTCAGCCATTCGCACCGCCATTCCTGACGGTCATGGCGACGTATTGGCTGATGCCGTGGCGGTTGAGCAGGATGAGCAGGCTCCGCGTGTTGCCCATCGCGTTCAGTACCTCGTTCAACCGCGCTTCGGCTTCCTGCACCGTGCGCACCGGCTGCTGGTTGATCTGCTCGATGACATCGCCACGCTCGATGCCGAGATCCGCCAGTGGGCTATCGGGAGCGACCGACAGGACGACGACGCCCTCGACGCCATCGCCGACGCCGAGGCGATCGCGCCGGGCATCGGTCAATGGAGCCATGCGGAGTCCCGCGGCAGTCTCGCTCCCCGTGCTCTGCGCCAGCTCGAGGTTCGTCGGCATCTTCGCGATCGTGACGTCGAGCGGCACGGTCTCGCCGCCACGCCAGACCGAGACCGCCACCTTGTCGCCCACCGGCGTCTCCGCGACCATCAGCGGGAGTTCGCGCATCTTGGCGATATCATGCCCGTTGAAGGACAAAATGACGTCGCCTTGCTTGAAGCCGGAGATGGCGGCGGGGCTGCCCTCGGTCACCTTGGCGATGAGCGCGCCTTCCGCCTTGGGCAGGTGAAAGCCCGTGGCGATCTCGGGTGTCACCTGCTGGATCTCGACGCCGAGCCAGCCGCGCTCGACCTTGCCATGTTCCCGGAGTTGCTCGATCACTGGCTTGGCAAGGCTCGAAGGGATGGCGAAGGCAATGCCGACGGAGCCTCCATTGGGCGAATAGATGGAGGTGTTTATGCCAACGACCTGTCCTTCGAGGTTGAACAGCGGACCGCCGGAATTGCCGCGGTTGATGGCGGCGTCGATCTGCAGGAAATCGTCATAGGGACCGGACTGGATGTCCCGGCCACGCGCCGAGACGATGCCGGAGCTGACGGTGCCGCCGAGGCCGAAGGGATTGCCGACGGCGAGCACCCAGTCGCCGACCTGCGCCGCGTTGCTGTCGCCCCAGGAGACATAGGGCAACGGCTCCTTGGCGTCGATCTTGAGCAGCGCCAGATCGGTCTTGGTGTCGCGGCCGAGCACCTTGGCAGGATGCTTGCTGCCATCCTGGAAGATCACCGTCACCTTGTCGGCATTGGCAACGACATGGTTGTTGGTCACGACGAAGCCGGCGGGATCGATGATGAAGCCGGAGCCGAGCGCGATGCGCTGCTCGGCATGGCGCCCGGGCAGCCCGGGAAAGCCAGGCCCTTGCTGATTGAAGAAGCGGCGGAGAAATTGGTCGAAGGGCGACGGCGGAAAACCTGGAAAGGGTCCCTCGCCGGGCGATGACTGGTCCTCGTCGTCATTTTCCGCGTCGTTGAAGCCGCTCTTCTCGCTGACCGAGATGTTGACGACGGCCGGCAGCACCTGCTTGACCAACGACGCAAATCCCGGCAGCGGCACCGCCGTAGCGGATGCGGATGCCGGTGCAGTGGCCGCGAGGCCGGAGCCGACCGGCGGCGACGCTGCAAGCGCGATACCAAATGCCGCGATCACCAGCGCAGCCCGGAGTCGCGCAGACGAAGGACGGATTGGAGCCGGCGACAGCGACGATGACATCATGCAATCCTTCCCTGTGCGGCTCGCGATCCTCGCGCATGCGACCGCCGTGGCGACGAGCAAATTTTCGAATTCGCTCCGGGTAAGCTTGCTAACGCGATGCCCTTTGAGTTGTCTGGTTGCGGGCGAAGACGCGTTGTCTTGTGAGCGCGTCCAATCGTTCCTCTGCTTCGCCAATGAGCTGCTTCAACTCCGCCTCGACGCGCGCATCCTTGGCGAAGCGCAAGATCGTCCGCAGCCGTCTGAGGCGATGGCCAAGCCAAGTTTCTTCATCCTCCAAATCATCACGCGACATGTTCTCGACCCCCTTTGGCCTGGTTGCGTCAACGGCTTCCAATCTCGCTCGCCAACCGCGCGTAGCTCTCGGCGGCGGCCACCATGCCCGACTTGGCATCGGGATCGGCAATTGTCTCGGCAATGGCGCGCAGCTCTTGCGCGTAGGCGCGATACTGGCGCACTCGGTCCAGACATTGGCGCAAACCCTGGCTGTCGTGCGGCATGCGTGGCAAACCCCATGTGAATTCTGTCGCGAACGATCTCGGCGGTGCGCCGAACAGACCGACATTCATGGACGCGCTCCTCCATGCTTCGTGCGGCTTTTCACGGCACAAAGTGCGACCGGGCGAACCTCATCAAATGAGACGTCGCGGGATCCAAGGGCTGGTCAGCTCATCCGCGCGCAGGTCGTCTTTTCTTGATCCGATGAACGATGGCATCGGAGCCCGATCGATACGAGCCAGAATCGGTGCTGCGATCCGGACGGAACGTTTCGACAAGATGGTCGATCATCGCTTTTTCCTCGGCGATCTGCTGTGCCTCGACCTCTCGCGGAGCATGTTGCTCATTCATGCGCATCTCCCAATTGGCATTGGGCTGCTCGAGCCAATCATGACCCATAAGGTACGCGTGCATCCTTCTATCTTCACGTTAAAGATCGTTCAGGATGTCGGTGCGCAAGATCGGCAGCGCGATCCCGGCACGGGGCCGCATCGGTGCTCATCAGTTTCGGTTATGTCGGATATAGTTCGGCGCAGGGAGCGTGTCGCAGTATCCTGGAGGGGAAAAGCGCGGGCGACCGAAATGTCGCTCGGTCTCGAGGCGGGAAGGTGGCCGGATCGCCACGAGGCGGATGATGTAGCGCGCGGCTGTCTCACAAGGCAGGAGCATGCCCATGGCAAATCTCTGGCGCGTGTTGGCGATCGCGTGGCTCGGCGGCGTCGCATCTCCAGCGCTCATGGAAGATCCAGCCGATATCGACATCTCGGCAGCGGCGTCGATCGCGTCAGAGCCCGCTTCCGCGGGCTCCGGAAGCGAGTCCGACCGAGAGCGAGTTGGTGATGATTTCATGCGTCTTGCGGTCCCCCGGGCGAGGACGCGCAAGGAGTGACGCCGGGCGGCGGCCCATTCTGATCCAATGTGATACCGTCGCCAGCTTCCGGACCGTTCTACCGCGAGAGGAGGTCACATCACATAAGCGAGCAACGGCAAGGCGGGTGCGCTTGCGGCGCGGTGCGGCATCGGCCGCCAGCCTCGAGCGCCGCCGCGCCATCTTCGGCTGACCACTCCGGGGTCGCGGCCTGCGCGGTGGCGGCCTCGGCCGGAACGCCCGCTTACCCCGCGGCCAGCGTCGGGATCGCCGCAATCTCGGCGCGCTTGGTCTTGCTCAGTCGCGCCAGATCGAACCGGCCTTGCAGATTCAGCCAGAGCTCGGGGCCGTTGCCGCAAAGCTTGCCCAGCCGCAGCGCCATCTCCGGGGTCACCGGCGCGCGCTCCGTCAGGATCGCGTGCAGGGTCTGCCGTGACACGCCAAGAAGACGCGCGATCTCGGCGCGCGTGCGCCCCAGGGCCGGGACGACATCCTCGCGCAGCAGCTCGCCGGGATGCATGGGCGGGAGCCCCCGCTTGATCGCCCGCTTGCCCATCAGTGGTAATCCTCCAAGTCCAATTCGATGGCGTCGGCGCCATCCCAACCGAAGGTGATCCGCCAATTCCCGGTCACTCTGATCGACCATCGCCGCTCGCCCTGCAGAACATGGAACCGGTAGCCCGGCAGGTTCAGATGCTCGGGTCGGGCGGCGGCGTCCAAGGCCCGCAGCATGCGGCCCACTCGCGCCACGTTCTGCACGCTCAACCCGCTTGCCTTCCCGGTCTCGAAATAGACGCGGAGCGCCTTGCTTCGAAACGTGCGTATCATGCGGGCAAGATAATCCTGCCGCGCCAAACGTCAAGTATTGCTTTACGTTTGACGCGAAGCCTTCGATGCTGGTGGCGGCTGACGGGCGCTGCGCTCCGTCGCCAGCCTCGCGCTATGCCACCGGTTCCGCGACCTGCGCCGCGGCGGCCGGCGCGGCAGCGTCGGCAAGCGCCGGGATATAGAGGCTGAAGGTGGTGCCTTTGCCCGGCGCGCTGGCGACGGCGATGGCGCCCTGCCAACTGCGCAGGATGCCGTAGACCACGGAAAGGCCGAGCCCGGTGCCCTGGCCCACCGGCTTGGTGGTGAAGAACGGCTCGAAAATCCGCCGCTGCGTGTCGGCATCCATGCCGCTGCCGGTATCGGCGACCGTCACCACGACATAGGAGCGGCCGGGATCGATCGCGAGCGCTTGCGCCACCGCCGCGCTCGGCCGCTCCTCGCCGAGCGCCACGGTGATGGTGCCGTGATCGGCCATGGCCTGCGCCGCGTTCACCACCAGGTTGGTCAGCACCTGGGTGAGCTGGGTCTGGTTGGCGGCCACCATCGGCGGCGCCTGCGCCGGAGGCAGCGCCTGGCGCAGCGTCACGCTGGGCGGCAGCAGCTTGCCGACGAAGGCGAGAACGGTTTTCACCTGAATTGCCGGATCGAGCGGCACGAGCGTCGGTCCCTCCTGGCGCGCGAACAGCAGGATGTTGCGCACGATCTCGCGCATCCGCCGCGCGCTGTCCACGATCTCGGTCAGATCGCCGCGCGCCTCGACGGCGTCGGCCGGAAGCTGCTCCTCGATCTGCGCCGGGAGCGTGAGCACCGGCTGCAGGAGGTTGTTGATCTCATGCGCGACGCCGCCGGCGAGCTGGCCCAGCGCCGTCAGCTTCTGGCGCTCGCGCTCGACGGTCTCCCGCCGATGCGCCTCGCTGACGTCGACGCGGATGCCGACGACGCCGCCATCGGCCGTGCGCCGATCCTCGGAACTGATCCAGCGTCCGTCGGCGTGCTGGCGCTCCACGCGCACGCCGTCCGGCGCCCGATGCAGCGCGATGCGATCGGCGATCCATTGGTCGGGGTCCTGGTCGCCCAGCGCGTAGAGGCCGCGCGCGATGGCCTGGCGCACCAGATCCTCGAAACCGATGCCGGGGACGATGAGGTCGGCGGCGCCGACATAGAGCTCGCGGTAATGCTCGTTGCACAGCACCAGCCGGTCATCGGCATCCCACAGCGCGAATCCCGCGGGGATCACCTTGATGGCGTCGAGCAGCCGCGCGCGCGAGGTCTCGACCTCGTCTTCCGCCGCCTTGGCCCGGCGCAGCGCGCGGGTGAGCGCCAATTCCCGCTCGGCGATGGCGGTGACGTCGGTGCCGGTGCCGCGATATCCCGCAAAGTCGCCGCTCTCGGGATCGACGAACGGCTTGCCGCTGGTGAGCCACAGGCGCGCGGGGCCTTCGGGCGGCGTCACGCGCAGGCAGATATTGGCGAAGGGCGCGCGCGCCGCCATCGCGTGGCGAAACTCATCGCGCTCCTCGCCGCTGATGTTGAAGGTTCGCGCGAGATCGTCGAAGCTGCGGCCGAGGATGTCGGCCGCGGCAAGCCCCGCGAGCTGCTCGAAGCGGCTCGAGACGAAGGCGAAGCGGCCCTGGGCGTCGATCTCCCAGAACCAGTCGCTCGCGACTTCGGCGACGTCGCGATGCCGCGCCTCGCCGAGCGCCAACGCCTTGGTCCGCTCGCCGACGAGCCGCTCCAGCCCGTCGCGTTCCCGGCGCAACGCCGCGTCGGAGAGCTCGCGCCGCCTGATCTGCCGCAGCAGCAGCGTCGCAAGCGCCAACAGCACCGCCGACGTCGCGGCGACGCCGGCGACCACCATGCTCCAGACCGCCAAGGCGAGCAGGCTCACAACGATAAGGCCGCACAGCGCTAGCAGGCCGACGCGCAGCGGCGCCTGAAGCGGCCACGCAAAACGGCGGCGGTCGCGGTCGCCGGTTGGCATCTGGCCATGGCCGGGGGCAATGGCCGCCGGGGCCTCGCCGCCCGGCGAGCTCATGCGGCTGTGCCGAGCACCTTCTGGATGGCGGCGAGCAGCTCTTCCGCCTCGAAGGGCTTGGCGATGAAGGCGTCGGCCTTGAAGCGGGCGGTGCGCAGCGCGGTGTCGGCCGAGACGCCGGCGCCGCCGCCGGAGATGGCGATCACCTTCGGCCGATTGGGCATGGCGGTGAGCTGGAACAGCACCTCGGAGCCGTCGAGCTCCGGCATCAGGATGTCGGTGATGACCAGGTCGAAGCGGCGGCTTTTCATCATCTCGAGGCCGCTGGCGCCGTTCTCGGCGGTGGTGACGGTATGGCCGGCGCGCTGCAGCATGCCGGTCACCGCGCGCCGCACCCCCGCCATGTCGTCGATCAACAGGATCTCGGTCACGTTTGCATCTCCTCGCTTGGGATCATTGCGGCGCCGCTCACGCCGCGGCGCGGCTGGCGACGAGCCGCGTGAGGGCCTTGGTCACGTAATTCAAGCTGTCGAGATTGAGCGCAAGCTGGAGCTGCATGCCGCCCTCGGCCGCCTCGACGATCCGCGCGCGCAGATCGCGGTCGACGCCCTCGATGCGCAGCTCCAATAATTTGCCCGCCTCGCCGGTAAGCGCGCCGATGAACAGCGCCGCGCCCGGCGACAGCTTGCGCACGCGGCCCTCGATCTTCCGGCCGTCGATGGTCGCGACCGCCGCCAGATTGACCTCATAGCTGCGCATCTGCTGGCTCTCGCCGAGATTCTGCAGCGCCTCGAGGAAATCCTTGACCTCGCCGCTGAGGCCATCGGCCTCCTTGGAGAGCGTCGCGGCGGTGCGCTTGACCTCGACGGCGTTGTCGCCGTTGGTCACCACGGCGGCCTTCACCCGCTCCATGCTTTGCGTAACGCTCGCGGTGCTGCTCGAGACCTGCTCGATGCTGCGGGCGATCTCCTGCGTCGCGGAGCTCTGCTCGACCACCGCCGCGGCGATCGCCGCGGCGATCTCGTTGACCTTGCGCACCGTGCCGGCGATGCCTTGGATCGCGTCCGAAGTGCCGATTGTGGCCGCCTGGATGGAAGCGACCTGGGCGGCGATGTCCTCGGTCGCCTTGGCGGTCTGGGTCGCCAGCGACTTCACCTCGCTCGCCACCACGGCGAAGCCCTTGCCGGCATCGCCGGCGCGGGCGGCCTCGATGGTCGCGTTGAGCGCCAGCAGATTGGTCTGGCTGGCGATGCTGTTGATGAGCTCGACCACCGTGCCGATCTGCTCGGCGGTGGCGCGCAGCTCCGTGACCTTCTTGACGACATCCTCGGTCTGCGCCATCGCCCCGCCGGAGACCTGCGAGGACTCGGACGCCTGGCGGCCGATCTCCTCGATCGAGGCGGTCAGCTCCTGGGTCGCGGCGCTGACCGACTGGACGGTGGCCGAGGTGTGGCCCACCTCGCTCAGCACCAGTTCGGACTGCTTGTCGGTCTCGCCGGCGGATTGCTCGAGCGAGGTCGAGGTGCGCGCCATATCCGCCGTGGCGCCGGCCAGCGCCTTGAAGACGCCGGCGGTGCTGCGGCCGAAGAAGCCCACGAGCTGGTCGACCTCCTCCTGGCGCCGCGCCTTGGCCGCCTGGTCATCGAGCTGATGTTCCTCGAGTGCCAGCTTCTGCACGGCGTTCGATTTGAACACCTCGACCGCCTTGGCCATCTCGCCGATTTCGTCCCGGCGCCCGAGCGCCGGGATGTCGCCGTCGTTCTTGCCTGCCGCCAGTCGCTGCATCGCCGCAGTCATCGCCTTGATCGGCGCGCTGACGCGGCGCGCCAGCAGGGCGGCGACGAGCGCCATGAGACCGGCGACGAGGCCGGCGCCGAGCAGCACGAGATGGGTGAGCGTCGTGCCGCGGGCGAGCGCGGCGGAGAGATCGGCATCGACCTCGAGCACGCCGCGGACGTCGCCGAGCTTCCAATCGGTCTTGGGTGATCCCGGGAAGGAGTTGTGGCAGGCGACGCAGCCGGGATCGACCATGCGATCCGCCTCGGCGACCCGCACGACGTCCCGGCCATCCAGCATCTCGCGGCGCGAGAACACGCTGTCGGGATTCTTGGAGAGAAAATCCCAGGCCTCTCTGCTGAACGCGTCGAGCTGGCGGCCGGCGCGGTTGGCGAAGGGATAGGGGCTGTAGAGCTTGAGGCTGGTCCCCTGCTGCTGCATCAGCGCGCTCAAATCCAGGATCATGGTTGCGGGCAACGGGATGGCGTCGGCCCTGCCCTGGTGGTCGAAGGCCGCCTTCATCGTGCCGCCGGCGATCACCTTGGCGACGACCGATTTGGTGTAATAGCCGCGCACGGTCTTGAATTGGCTGACGGTCTGGCGCCCCTGCTCGATCGCGCTTTCGACCGCGTCGCTGGCGATAAGCGGTGGCACGAGCAGGGCCGCACCGATGATGGCAATTCCCGAGATCACCGGGATCGGCAGCAGTATCTGCCAGGCGATGCTCCGCTTCATCCTATTCTTCCTTAGCTAGCTTTCTACGCTCGCCCTACCCACGAGAGTCATGTCGCCGAGACAAACTCCATGGCCTCTCAAGCGTATGTTGCAAAGGATGCCCCGGAACGCCTTAAGGATTGGTTGTGCGGAGCATACAGACGCGGGTAGGTAGAACTACGTATGTCGGGGGAGGGTCCGCGGCTGTGCTGCTCTGTCGCGTCTCCCGGGGGGACCGGGGACCGGCGTGCTTTCGTCGCCGTTGCAGTGCTGGTCCCAAGCAGGGCGCGCTGACCGCGTCCACCGGGGCGGCGGTCTACGGCGAAGCCGACCTGACGCACCGGGCTGTTCATCTCCTGGACCAGCCAGGATCTGCTGCCCGAAGCACTGGTCAGCGTTCGGATTTCTACCGCGCTCCGACCGAGCCGGTGGGATTGAACGGCGCCGGGCCGCCTTGGGTGAGCGGAGCGACCGGCAGCACCCCGGTGGTGCCGCCGCCGCCGCCGAGCGGCTGCACCGGGCCTGCCCCTGGCGCCATGCCGGGGGCGCCGTACTGCACGACCCCGTTCTCGCAATTGGGCAGGTAGGCGTTGGGTCCGGTGCAGGTGGCGATGTCGGGGATCGGCTCGGTGAGCGCCTTGCGTGCCCGGGCGGCGAAGCTGAGGCATTCGACCTCGCTGCCGGGCTCGGCCTGCTGCGCGCGCCCCCACCATTTGAGCGCTAGGAAATAGCGCTGCGGGCTCGCCGTCTTGATCTGGTCGATGCGCGGCTTGAGCTGGGTCAGGTCGTCCCGGCACAGCGCATGCGCCGGCGCCGACAGGGCAAGCAGCACGGCGGCGCAAAGGGCGATCCTCGCAACCATGGTCTCCTCTCGCGGTCAGACCGACAACATCTGCGCTGGCGCCGGGTTCCGCCGCAGGCGGCAGCGTCAGTCGAGCTCGGCGGCGATCGCCCGCTTCACCGCCGGGCGCTGCGCCATGCGCGCCCGGTGATCCCGGACCCGCGGAATCCGCGCGGCCTCGACGCCGTCGGCCTCCAGCCATTGCGCCAAGGTGAAGAGATAGGGGTCGCAGATCGTGTAGCTCTCGCCCATCACCCAGGGCCCCTGCAGCATGTCGTGGTCGATCAGCTCGTAGCACGCGCCGACCGCCTGCGGCACCTTGCGCTGCATGGCGGCGATGGCGGCGGCATCATCGGCCCAGCGATAGCCGCGCATGCGGTGCGCATGCGCCACATGGAGGGTCGCGCAGAGATAGCTGTTGAACGCCTGGACGCGCGCGAAGGCGAAGGCGTCGGTGAGCGGCGCGAGCCGCGACTCGGGATGGCTCTGCGCGATGAAAGCGAGAATCGCCGGCGTCTCGGTCAGCGTCCCGCGCTGGGTCACCAGGGTCGGCACCCTGCCTTTCGGATTGATCGCGAGATAGGCCGGAGAGCGCTGCTCGCCGGCGTCGATGTCGAGCCGCACCGTGTCATAGGCGGCGCCGACTTCTTCCAGGGCGATATGCGATGCCAGCGCGCAGGTATGGGCCGCATAATAGAGCCGCAGCATGAGGAAGCCTTCCTCCGGAGATCGCGCCGACCGGCAGTCGGCGCCCGACGCAGTCTAGCAGAGAGACGGTCGCCGGCGCAGGCGCGAAAGGGAGTTGCTTTCGGCCGGCTTCCCCGCTTTATCGAAGCCCGGCTCCGCTTCCCGCCGAGCCATCATAAGGCGTCACGATGACCCCAGAGAAGGCCAGCCCCGCGCCCGCCGACGCCGAGGGTGCCAGGGCCGCGCGCAAGGCGCAGTCTGAGCGCCTCAACCGCATCATGTGGGCTTACATCTGCGGCGCCATCGCACTCCTCTCTTTCGTCGTGGGCTTCGGCGCGACCTTCATTCCCCTGGGCTTCGGCGTGCTCGGCTGCGTCCTGGTGGGCCAGCTCATCCGCCAGGGCGAGCGGCGCCACAGCGCCGCCGCCGGGGCGCTGGCGCTCGCCGGCATCATGACCTGGCTCACCGTCAACTGGCCGATGATAGAGCGCCAGTTCGCCGGGTGAGGGGGCGCCGGCGCTAGTCCCCTAGGTAAACGCGCTGCGCGCGTTTACCTAGGGGGCCGCGAGTGCGTAGACGCCTTCGATGCCGTCCGGCAGCTGATACTCCCGCCACCGCTTGCCGCCATCCTCGGTGCCGAACACCTGGCCCTTGCGCGTGGCGCAATAGACCCGGTCGGCGCTCGCCGCGCCCTCGGCGATGATCATCAGCGTGCTCTTCATCGCGACATCGTGATCGAAGCGCTGCCAGGTCTCGCCGAGGTCGCGGCTGCGATAGAGCGAGCCCTCGTCGCTCACCGCGGCGACGCTGAGCGCGGCATACATCGTCCGGGGGTCGTGGCGCGACACCTTGATGTCGCGCGCATAGGTCAGCGGCGAGAAGCGGCCGATGCCCATTTCCTGCCACTCGGCGCCGCCGTCGCCGCTGCGGAAGAGGCCCATGCGGTTGGCGAGGAACACCGTGCCGGGCTTGGCCGGGCTCACTTCGAGCGCATGCGAATCCATCATGCCCTCGGTCTCGGTGTCGCTGACGATGCGGCTTCTGAGGCGCGGCTCGCGGGTGAACTCCAGCAGGCTCTCGTTGCAGCCTTGCCAGCTGTCGCCGCCGTCGCGGCTGTGCAGCACGCCGCCGACCTCGAGCGCGGCATAGATCTGGCGGGGATCGCCGGGATCGAGCGCCAGGCGGATGACGCGGCAGGGAAAGCTCATCGTCACCATGCCCTTGGGCGCCGGCGGGCTCAGCTCTGTCCAGCTCTTGCCGCCGTCGCGGCTGCGATACATCGTGGTGTGCTGCGTGCCGACATAGAGCGTCTCGGGATCATCGGGATGCAGCAGGATCGACCACACCAGCTGCTCCTTGCCGGGCAGCGCCAGCCGGCTCCAGCTCTGGCCGGCATCGCGGCTGCGATAGGGCCCGTGCTGCGTCCCGACATAGATGGTCTCGGCGGCGCCGGGCGCGATCGCGAGGCAGCGCGCCTCGACCCCTTCCGGCAGGCCGGCGGTCAACTTCTCCCACCGTCCGCGATCGGTATCCAGTCGATAAAGCCCGCCGGTGATCGCATCCTTGCTCGCGGCATACCAGGGCGCCGCGCCGACATAGACGTAGTTCGACATTTCCGCCCCCATGTTTCTTGTCGCCGCGTAATCTTAGGCCGTGATGCGGCGATTTGTCTCTGTCCGATGCGCCAGCCGCCCGCGCCGGGGCGGGCGCGCCTGTCCGACCGTTCGCGCCGCCCCACCCCTTACGCATATGCAATGGCGCGTTGCCTCGGACGGCACTATCGTTAAGCGGCGCAGCGATGTAGCCGCACCCTCGCTTCGACCGCCGCCGACAAGACGGCGCGGGGCGGCGAGGCGGCACGCCGGCGTCGCGCGCGACGGCTGTGATCACCGTACCTTTTCCGGCGTTGTGAAACTCTGGAGAGGAGGAGGCCATGCCCTTCGACGGCAAAGGAATGGAGATCCAGCTCGACACGCTCGACAAGCTCGACCGGGTCATCAACCTGCTGGATACGCCGGAGAAATGGTGCAAGGGAGTGCTGAAATCGAGCGACGGCCGGCTGTGCATGCTGGGCGCGGTGCTTGAGGCGCATGCCGACAAGGCGCTGAAGGTGCCGCTGCTCGCCGCCATCGAGCAGGTCACCGGCCACACCTATCCGCGCATCGAGACATTCAACGACCACCGCGCCACGACGCACGCGCTGGTGATGCGGGTGCTGCGGCAGGCGCGGCGCAACATCATCGCCGGCGAATATCTGGCGCCGGCGCGGACCGCCGCGCCCGGGCTGTGGCATCGGTTTGTCGCCCTGTTCTAGCGACGGTCAGGACGTCCTGTTCCGGGTTTAGCGACGGCGGGCCCGCCCGATAGCGGCTGCGCCGGGCCTCACCGAGGCCGCGGCGCCGAGTCGCGGTTACGACGCGACGTCGGTGATCCACTCGCCATTGTCGCCGCGCCGGTAGCCGGCGCGCCGGGCGTAATCCTCAGCATAGGCGCCGAGTGCGTCGCGCTTGGAGCTTTCGAGCAGCTCCGCCAGCAGCGGCCGGGTGAGCGGCGTATAGAACATGGTCATGCGGGCAAAGGGCGAATTCGGTGTCATCGGTCGATCCTTCGGCGCCACCCCGGCGCCTTCTACTGCCGATAACATAGGGATCGCCCGCTTTCCCCGCCTGTGACGGGGCTCACAGCCGCGGCGCTGCCGCGGCCACCGCGCCGGCGGATACCGGCGCCCGGGGAGGAATGCCATGCTGATCGTCGATGCCCAGATTCACCTCTGGTCCGCCGGCCTCCCCTTGCCGCCGCACCGGGCCGAGCCCTATGGCCGGGAGCAGGCGCTGGCCGACATGGACGCGGCCGGCGTCGACCGCGCGGTGATCCATCCGCCGAGCTGGGATCCCCAGTCGAACGAGTTGGCGGTCGAGGCGGCGCGCGCGTATCCAGACCGCTTTGCCATTCTCGGCCGTCTTGCCCTCGACCGGCCGGAGAGCCGCGCGCTGGTCGAGGGCTGGAAGCGGCGCCCGGGCATGCTGGGATTCCGCTTCACCTTCCTGCAGCCGCAGCAGAAGAGCTGGCCCGGCGACGGCACCGTGGATTGGCTGTGGCCGGCGGCGGAGCGCGCCGGCCTGCCGGTGGCGCTGCTGGCCGGCGAGTTCCTGCCGCTGCGTCGGCGAGATCGCCGGCCGCCATCCCGGGCTCAGGCTCATCGTCGACCACATGGCGGCGGTGCGCAACCGCAAGGGCGCCGCCGCCTTCGAGCACCTGCCGGAGCTGGTGGCGCTGGCGCGGCATCCCAACATCGCGGTGAAGGCGACCGGCGGGCCGAGCTATGCCGAGGACGCCTATCCCTTCCGCAGCCTTCATCCCTACTATCGCCGGCTCTACGATGCCTTCGGCCCGGCGCGGCTGTTCTGGGGCACCGACATCACGCGCATGCCCTGCAGCTGGCGCCACTGCGTCACCGCCTTCACCGAGGAGATGCCGTTCCTCTCCGAGCGCGACCAGGAGCTGATCATGGGCCGCGCGCTTTGTGACTGGATTTCTTGGACTTTGTAGCTGGTGTCGGACGCGGCTCGCGGCGAGCACTCGTCGCCCCCACCTCCCCCTCCCGCGGCGTGGGTCCCTCCCTCGCCGCCCCGGGGGGCGGAGAGTCTGGGGTGAGGTCGGGCGACTTAGCTTTCGCTTTCCCGGGCGCCGCGGCGAGGCGGACGATCATCGCCTCGGCCGCCGCCGGCGCCCGCTCCTTGGCGCCGTTGATGAAATAGACGAAGCCGTCGCGCCCGCCCTCGGCCGCCCAGGCGCGGCACCGTTCCGCCCAGTCGTCGAGCGCCGGCGGCGGATATCCCGTCGCCTCGTCCGCCACGCAGCGGCGCAGCCGGGCATAGAAGAAGTCGGCGGTGGCGTCGGTGATCAGCGCATGGCGCTCGGAATCGACGATCGCCGCGGCGACGCCGAAATCGCCGAGCAGCGCCGGAAAGGCGGCATCGGCAAAGCTGGCATGGCCGCCCTCGATGACATGGCGGATCGCCCTGCCGTCGCGCTCCCGCGGCAGCAAGGCGAGGAAGGCGGCGAGATTGTCCTTGTCGAAGCGCGTCGTCGGCGGCAATTGCCACAGGATCGGCCCGAGCTTAGCGCCGAGCTCGAGCACGCCGCTCGCCAGGAAGCGCTCGACCGTGGCGCCCGCCTCGCCCAGCGCCCGGCGATACGTGGCAAAGCGCGGCCCCTTCAGCGCAAAGACGAAATCCTCCGGCGTGTCGGCCTGCCAGCGGCGGAAGCTCGCCGGCTTCTGCGCGCCGTAGAAGGTGCCGTTGATCTCGATCGAGGTGACGCGCCGGCTGGCATAGGCGAGCTCGCGCGCCTGCACCAGGCCGGGCGGATAGAATGTGCCGCGCCAGGGCGGGAACACCCACCCGCCGATGCCGACCCTGACCGACATGCCGCTCTCCTCGCTTGGCGCCGCGCGCGTGGCGTGAACTCTACCACGCGGCGGCGTGCAGGCGCGCCGCAGATTTCCCTTTATTGCGGCCATCGGCCGGGAACAATGCGAAGTTAAGGTTGTTTCCCGAGACGACACCGCGAGTTGGGAGGCGTCTGCTTCGCCTTACCGCTCGTTCGGGGGATCGGTGTTGCCCCAAAATCGGCGCTTGAATGCCATGCATGTCCCGGTCTTTCTCACCGCAGACCCAGTGTCGCCATGTCGGCGCTCTAGCCTTTCCGTGTGCTTGCCGCGACGCGGCCCGCTTCCGGCGGGCCGGCAACCAACCCCATGAGCTCCAAGGGAGAAGCCCAGATGGACCACAGGAACCTTGTCACCACCTCGCTCGCTCTGCTCGGCTTTGCCGTGCTCGCGGGCTGCTCGACCTGGTCGTCCTCGCCACCGATGCGCGGCAATCCCGTCCTGATGCCGCTCAACCTGCCGTCGGCGCAGAGCACCGCGCCGCAGGCGGCCAACCCGTTCAATGATGCGCTGGCCCATGAATATACCGACCTCGCCACGCACCTGTCGCAGGTCGATGGTGATTACGCCGATGCCGACTACTTCTCGCGCAAGGGCCTCGCCGCCGGGCACGGCCAGGTGGTGGTGGCGGAGAACAACAGCAATTGGCTGGTGCCGCTCGAAGTGCCGCTGCAGACGCGCGACGAGCTCTCGAGCAGCCGCCGTCGCCTCGTCGCGGTGCTCGATGGCGGCGCGCGCGAGCGTCAGCCGGCGCTCGCGGCGCGCGCGCAGGAGCGCTACGATTGCTGGGTCGAGCGCATGGAGGATGACTGGCGCACCGCGATCAACGGCCCCTGCCACGCCGAGTTCGTCGCCGCGCTCAACGATCTCGAGAAGGGCACGGTGCAGCCCGCCCAGGCGCCGCAGCCCGCGCCGGCCGCCGCCACAAGGCAATACAACGTCTATTTCGATTGGGACAAGGCGACGCTCACGGCGGATGCCGGCAAGATCATCGACCAGGTGGCGAGCCAGGTGAAGCAGACCAGCAGCCGCGTGGCGATCACCGGCAAGGCCGATCTCTCCGGCAGCGACGCCTACAACATGTCGCTGTCGCATCGCCGCGCCGACGCCGTGCGTCAGGCGCTGCAGGCCGATGGCGTGCCGGCCGACCGTATCGACGAGCGTTGGGTCGGCATGCGCGAGCCGCCGGTGCCGACGGCCGCGGGCGTGCGCGAGCCGCGCAACCGCGTGGTGGAGGTCAATTTCCGCTGAGACGCGGCCTCTGACCGAGGCGGATGGCGCCGGGGCGACCCGGCGCCATTTGCGTTTCGAGGGGCTCAGCCCGGCGTTCGATCGTCGTCGCGGAAGAACCAGGAGAGCGCGAATCCCAGGAAGCGCGTGGCGGCGACGATGCGCGCCGGCGGCATCCGCCGCGCGCCGCTCTCATAGCGCCGCACCGTCTCGGCGCTGACGCCGATGGCGTCGCCGAGCTGCTCGCGACTGGCACCGGCGAGGCCGCGGGCCTGGCGCAGCCGTCGGCCGACCAGGGCGTCGACCTGCCGCGACGCCGGGCCCGGCCGATAGGGCGGCGGCCGCCGCGCCCGCAGGAAGCCATAGGTGGCACCGAATTCGGCCATGCCGGCATAGGCGTCGCTCATTGGCGCACACGCAGGAAGGTAAACGGGCGCCGATTATCTAGAACAAAACAGGAACAAGATCAAGCGGGATCCGCGTCAGCCAGCGCTGGATGGACTTCGACAGGCGCGCAGCGCGCCTGTCGAAGGACGCACCGACCTCAATGCAGCGGAAACTCGCCCCTAGGCCCGCTTGCCCGAGAGTGGCGCGTCGCCGAACATGCCGAGCGTGACGCTGCCGGCGAGGCTGTCGCCGGAAATGTTCGCTGTGAATTCCAGGGTGAGCGCCATCGGCTGGGTGATGTCGACCTTGAACGAAGCCTGGTCGCCGCTGAGCTTGGCGTCATAGATATCGATCGAGCCGGCATCGCCCGACATCGTGCCGGTGAGCGCGCCGCCGTTCGACGCCAGAGTCAGCGTCGCCTCGCGCGTGCCCATCGGCGTCTCCATCGCAATCTTCCATTTTCCGTCGACCGCCATCTTCCGTTCCTCCTTGATGCGCGAAACCGGTCTTTCCCCTCACTCCGCCGCGGCGGCACGCGCCAGCAGCCGGTCGAGTCGCACGATGGCGCGGCCGTGCCGCCCCTTCATCAGCAGCCGCCCGCCTTGGCGCACCTCGACCTCGAACAGGATGCGCCGTCCCTCGACCGCGACGACCGTGGCGTCGGCGACCACCTTGCGCCCCGGCAGCGCCGCGGCGAGATGATCGACCTCGATGCGCGTGCCCACCGTCACCTCTCCCGCCTCGCAGAAGGGCAGGATGGCGCGATGCGCCGCGATCTCGAGATAGCCCACGAGAAACGGCGTGCCGACGACCTCGACGCCGACATTGCCGACGGCGGCGGCGGTGTGGCGCTGGTCGGGGGTGATCTCATGGCGGTTGGCGAGGCCGAGCGGCACGGGCTTCATCGCGCGCCAAGCTAGGCCGTGCCCGGCCCCGATGCAACGGCAGGCTGGCAAAGAAATGCCGCTCGTTTACCTGCGGTTAACCATGTTCGGCGTCCAATGGGCCCGACGCACCTTTGGTCTATCGCCAGCACCTTCCTTTCGGTCCCCTTGCCCCCTCCCTAGAGACAAGCGGAGAGCCTGATGGATGCCGTGTTGCTGGTTGTCGCCTGGGCCGCCGGGATTGTCAGCCTGTTCCTCGTCGCCGACATGATCGCGGCCGATTTCGCTCACCGCCGCGCCGAGCGCCTCGCGCGTGGCCAGCTCGATCTGCTGCCGGAGCACCGGCGCCGGGTGCGGGAGCCGCGGTGAGCGCTGAGATCGTCAGCTTCAGCGCCGTGCGCACGGCGTCGATGCTGCGCCGGAACGCGCCGCCGGCCTGGATCGATGTTTTCCTGGCGCAGATGACCAGCGCGGCGCGCGAGCAGCGTGATCAGCGGCGCGAGGCCTATTGGCGTGAAGTGGCGGCGCTGCTCGATCGCGCGGCGTCGCGCGCCGTCTGACGGCGACAGCCCTTAGGCCGTGTCGAACATCGCGTCGATCTGGCTCTGGCTGTTGGGCTTGGTCTCGCCCGTGTCGGCGGCGCCGGCCTTTGCCGCCGGTTTCTCGGCCGCCTTCCCGGCGGCTTTCTCGGCCGGCTTGTCGTCCGTCTTTTCGGTGGCCTTGCCGAGCTGCTCGAACAGCGCATCGACGTCGGCCTGGCTCGGCCCGCCATCGGCGGCGGGGCCGTTCATGAGATGAGCGTCCGGGCGGCGATCGTCGGTCACCTCCGGCGGCGGCGCCGGCAATCCGTGCACGGCATCGACGCCCCAGATCTCGATCATCGAGTTCACGCGCTGCTCGAGATAGCGCAGCGTGTTGACCACCTTGGTGGTGCGCTGGCCCGTGATGTCCTGGAACGAGCAGGCCATCAGCACCTCGGTCACCTGCGCCTGGATCTCCTCGACGATGGGCGCGACGTCGTCGGTCTTCGGCAGCTTCATGGTGAGTTCGTTGATGCGCTCGACCCCGTTGAGGATCTCCGAGGTGGCGCGCTCGGTGGCGGAGACGATGGCATCGAGTTCGCCGGTCGCCGCCATGATGCGGTTGGAGCCGGCATCGGTCGGCTTCAGCGCCGCGATCTCGCGCCGCGTCTGGTGGATATAGGAGGCCATCTCGCGCAGTTCTTCGCGCAGGATGCGCAGATGCGCGTCGTCCTTCTTCTCGACCGGCGCCGCCACTTCGGCGGGCGCCTTGTGCGCGCTTTCCTTCAACTCGCGCGCGAGCTTGCGCACTTCGTTGACCGCGACCAGGCGGGCGCGCTGGTCGCGCATGCGCAGGAACGTGCGGCCGCGCGCGTTGCTGGCGAGCGCTTCCTCGATGTCGAGGTATTCCTCCTCGCTCAGCTCGGGCCGGCGCTGGGAAGACATGGGCTCAGAGCTCCCCGAGGACCGCCTCGATCTTCTTCTTGAGCGTGTCGGCGTTGAACGGCTTCACGATGTAGTTGCTGACCCCGGCCTCCTTGGCCGCGACGACGTTCTCGGTCTTGCTCTCGGCGGTGATCATGATGAAGGGCATGTCCTTCAGCGCGCCGTCCGAGCGCACCTCCTTGAGGAACTCGAGGCCGGACATCGGCGCCATGTTCCAGTCGGAGATGACCAGGCCGAAAGGCCGCTCGCGCAGCTTGCGCAGGCCGGTGGAGCCGTCCTCGGCTTCCTCGACATTCATAAAGCCGATTTGCGACAGCAGGTTGCGCAAGATGCGCCGCATCGTGTTGTAGTCATCGACTACCAACACATGTTTTTCGAGTTTTCCCAAAGCGCGTACTCCCGGTCATTCGGGTGGGGCGGCGCGCCGATCGCTGCCGCCGCAATGCCGGTAAAAAATAGCGCGCATCAGTTGAGCCCTAGTTAACGTACGGCAACCCTAGCGCAGGGAAATCGGTTAAATCCCCCCGGATATGGTTAACGCGCGGCAAGAGAACAGACGGGCGGATGAGAGGGCGATCGCATGCGCCGCCGCGCTGCCGTGGTCAATCATCATCCTCGTCTTCCCCGCGAAAAGGGGGGATCCAGGGCCAGCGATGTACACTTGTCCTGGGCCCCCGCCTTCGCGGGGGCAGCGATAATGATTCGACCCACACCTGCTGCAAAGGGGTCCGGGACCTTGCGCTACTGCCCGCGCGGGCCGCCGATCGGGATGGAGTACATGATCATCGCCGATTCCACGCCGGGATTCTTCGAATAGATGCCGGCATTGGAGATGTGATCGAACATGAATCCCAGGCGCGAATAATCGGAAAAGCGATAGGCGAATTCGGCGCCGGTCTTGAATTCCTCGGAGCCGCCGAGATTCTTGCCTTCGCCGCGCGACCAGAAGCCGAACGCCGCTTCCGGCGACAGCACGAAATGCGGGCCGATCTCGGCGTCGAAGCGGAAGCCGCCATAGCCGTAGACGGTGCGGTCGTTGGTGGCGAGCACGCCCAGGATCGGGCGGATGATGTAGAGGAAGCGATAGGAGAAATCGTATTGGAGGCGGCCTTCCGCCTCCTTGGCGTTGCGCAGCACGTTGTAGGCGCCGCCGCCGATGGTCAGCAGGTCGGGATCATCCGCCCGCGCCGCCACTGCCGGCAGCATAAGGGCGAGCGCAATAATCGCCGTCCCGAGACCGCCGACCTGCCCCACCATTCTGCCCCTCGTGCCACCCGCAGCGCTTTGTTGCATCTTAGGGTCTGTGCCGCGACTGGCAAGCGCCGTCGCAGGCAGCAGAATCGAGGAGGCATGACAAGCGCTCGTCGGCGCTACAAGCTCCGCCTGAGCTTCTCTGTCGCCGCGACCAGCCGGGCGCGGATGCCCGGCTCCATCGCGGAATGGCCGGCATCGGCGACGATCGTGTATTCGGCCTCGGGCCAGGCGCGGGCGAGCTCGTCGGCGCTGACGATCGGGCACACCATGTCGTAGCGCCCCTGGACGATGAAGGCGGGGATGCGGCGGATGCGGTCGACGCGCTTCAGCAGATCGTGTTCCGGCGAGATGACGTTGGCGCGGAAGTAATGCGCCTCGATGCGGGCAAGGCCGAGCGCCATGCGGTCCTCGCCGAACGCCGCCACCGTGTCCGGGCTCGGCAGCAGCGTCGAGCAGGCGCCCTCATAGGTGCTCCAGGCGCGCGCCGCTGGCATATGCGTGCTCGGGTCGGGATCGGTGAGCCGGCGGTAATAGGCCGCCAGCAGATCGCCGCGCTCCGCCTCCGGCAGGAAGCTCGAGAACGCGCGCCACGCCTCGGGAAAGACGCTGCGCATGCCATAGAGGAACCAGTCCACCTCGGCGCGCCGGCAGAGGAAGATGCCGCGCAGCACCAGGCCGGTGCAGCGCTGCGGATGCTCCTCGGCATAAGCCAATGCCAAGGTCGAGCCCCAGGAGCCGCCGAACACCGCCCAGCGCTCGATGCCGAGATGGAGCCTGAGCCGCTCCATATCCGCGACCAGATGTCCGGTGGTGTTGTCGGTGAGCGCGCCCAGCGGCGTCGAGCGCCCGGCGCCGCGCTGATCCAAGATGACGATGCGATAGGATTGCGGATCGAAGAAGCGGCGGTGCGTCGGCGTAGCACCGGCGCCGGGGCCGCCATGGAGAAACACCACCGGCAGGCCGCGCGGATTGCCGGACTGCTCCCAATACATCGTGTGCAGAGCGTCGAGCCTCAGCATGCCGGTGGCATAGGGCTCGATCGGCGGAAACAGATCCTGGCGACTCATCAAGGCGTCCTGGCGCGGCACGTGATGCAGTCTAAAGGCTTGGCGCGGCAACGCAACCGCGCGCTCGCGGGCGCGGCTTGATCCGCGGCGGCATTCCGGTATGGTGGCGGCCAGCGCCGGACGCGAATAATCCGGCATTACAATGATTTAAAGTGGCGGCATTGGGCCGCCAGGGAGGTTTCCGATGAAGCACGCGCTTACCCGTCGTGATTTCGGCCTCGGCGCCGCCGCCAGCGGCGCGGTCCTGGCCGGTGCCGGCCGCATCACCCGCGCCCGCGCCGCCGACCGCCCGATCAAGCTCGGCAGCCTGCTGCCGCGCTCGGGCTATCTGGCGCAGATCGGCCAGAGCTGCCAGCACGGCGTCGATCTCGCCAAGAAGATGCTGCCGGAGATGGGCTATGCCATCGAGGTCATCGACGCCGACACCGAGTTCGAAGCCGGAGGTGGCGCGCACCCAGGCGGAGAAGCTGATCCGCGACGGCGTCGAGATGCTGGTCGGCGCCTTCGACAGCGGCGAGACCTTCGCCATCGCTCAGGTGGCGGAGCAGAGCGGCATCCCCTTCGTCATCAACATCGGCGCCGATCCCGCCATCACCGAGCAGGGCTACAAGTATATCTTCCGCAACTTCCCGACCAGCATCATGCTCGGCAGCCACGGCCTCGGCCGCTTCAACGATCTCTTCAAGGCGACCGGCACGTCGCCCAAGACCGCGGTGCTGATGGTCGCCACCGACACCTTCGGCCAGACCATGCTGAAGGGCATCAACGCGCTCATGCCCAAGGCCGATCTGCCGTTCACGATCGTCGAGACCATCCCCTACGATCCGCAGGCCAAGGACATGTCGATCGAGGTGGCGAAGGCGAAAGCCGCCAAGGCCGACATCCTCATGGTGGTGACGCGGCTCAACGACGCGCTCCTCATGGTGCGCGAGATGGTGAAGCAGCGCTTCGAGCCGATGGGCATCATGAGCCCCGGCAGCCCCGGCATGTACCAGACCCAATTCATGAAGACGCTCGGCAAATACGCCGATTACGCCATCACCAACATTCCCTGGCTCGACCCCAAGCAGCCTTTCGCCCATACTTTCGCCGCGGCCTTCACCAAGGCCTATCCGGACGAGGTCTGCACCCTCGATGCCGGCTTCACCTTCGAGGGCTTCATGATCTGCGGCGACGCCTATAAGCGCGCGGGCTCGGCCAAGCCCCAGGCGCTGGTCGAGGCGCTGAAGGCGACCAACATCAAGGAGCGCGTGATGATGGGCGGCGCCATCACCTTCGACGCCAAGGGGCAGAACGTCAATCTGCCCTCGGGCGTGGTGCAGATCCGCGCCGGCAAGCCGGTCGTGGTGCTGCCGCCGGAAAGCGCCGAGGAGAAGCCGGTCTTCCCGGTGCCGGGCTGGTCGCAGCGCGCCTGAGCGCGCTGCACGCCCCACGCGAAGCCGCGCCCCGCGCCGATGCTCTACCTCAACATCATCGTCGCGGGGCTGCTGACCGGGGCCGTCTACGGGCTGATGGCGCTCGGCCTGTCCGTCATCTTTGGCGTCATCCGCATCGTCAACTTCGCCCATGGCGAGATGATGGTGCTGGCGATGTACGCGGCATATCTGATCAACACCCGGCTCGGTCTCGATCCCCTGCTGGCGCTGCCGCTGGTGACGCTGGCGCTCTTCGTGCTGGGCTACGCGCTGCAGCGCGGCCTCATCAACCGCTACATCGCGCGGCCCGACCACGAGCAGTTCCTGCTGCTGCTGGCGCTCGCCACCATCATCACCGCGAGCCTGCTGATGGGCTTCGGCCCCGATGCGCGCAACGTGCAGCTCGATTACGCCTATGACAGCTACCAGATCGGCGCGGTGCTGCTCGACAAGGTGCGCGTCTTCGCCGCCGGCGGCGCGGTGCTGGGGGCGGCGGCGCTCTGGAGCTTCTTCCGCTTCAGCCGCACCGGCAAGGCGATCCGCGCCTGCGCCGACAATCAGATCGGCGCCCAGGTCGTCGGCCTCGACGTGAAGCGCCTCTACGCCGTGACCTTCGGCCTCGGCGCCGCCTGTGTCGGCGCCGCCGGCTGCCTCATGCTGCTGCTGGTCGACGTCCAGCCCTATATCGCCACCGACTACACGCTGCTCGCCTTCATCATCGTCATCCTCGGCGGGCTCGGCAGCATGCCCGGCGCGCTGCTCGGCGGCATCCTCGTCGGCGTCTCCGAAGCGCTGTCGGGCTTCCTCGTCGAGCCCTCCTTCAAGAGCGCCTTCAGCTTCGGCCTCCTCATCCTGGTGCTGCTCGTCCGGCCGCAAGGCTTGCTGGGGCGCGCATGAGGGCGGCGCGCGCGCTCCGGAGTGTCGCCGCGCGCGGCCGCGGCGCTGGCGGTCTTCGTGGCGGTCATGCTGGTGCTGCCGCTGCTGGTCAACGCCTATATCGTCTCGGTGCTGGTGGTGGTGCTGTTCGCGGCATATTTCGGCCAGTCCTGGAACATCATGACCGGCTTTGCCGGGCAGCTCTCGCTCGGCCATGCGCTCTATGTCGGGCTCGGGGCCTATACCAGCGCCGCGCTCTTCGTGCATCTCGGCCTCTCGCCCTGGCTCGGCATGATCGCCGGCATGGCGGTGGCGGCGTTGGCCGGCGGCGCCATCGCCGCGCTCTCCTTCCGCTTCCGCGTCGGCGGCGTCTATTTCGCGCTGCTGACCATCGCCTTTGCCGAGTTCACCCGCATCCTGTTCGATCATTTCTCCTGGGTCGGCGCCACCGAGGGGTTGTTCCTGCCGGTCGCCAACATGGCGCATGACGATGTGCTGCACCTCCGCGGCTCCTCGCAGATGTTCTATTACCTGCTGCTGGCGCTGAGCCTCGGCGCGCTGGCGCTGAGCCGCGCGCTGCTCGATCGCCGCATCGGTTATTACTGGCAGGCGATCCGTGAGGATGAGGAGGCGGCGCGCGCGCTCGGCATCAACGTCTTCCGCTACAAGATCGCGGCCATGGCGCTGTCGGCGGCGATGACCGCGCTGGGCGGCACCTTCCTCGCCTTCTACGACAACAACCTCTATCCCGACACGGTGTTCTCGGTCGGCCGCTCGATCGAGATCATCACTGCGCCGATCATCGGCGGGCTCGGCACGCTCTTCGGTCCGATCGTCGGCGCCTTCCTGCTCACCGGACTCGGCGAGACCATGACCAACGTCTCCAACTATTTCGAGATCAGCGGCTTGAAGCAATGGATCTACGGCGCGGCGCTGCTCGCCATCGTCGCGCTTGCAGCCGGCGGGGCTCTGGCCGTGGCTGAGGCGCCTGCTGGGCCTGGGCGAGCGCCCGCGATGAGCGCCCCCTTGCTCGAGGTGCGCGGCCTCTCCAAGCGCTTCCGCGGGCTGCAGGCGGTGGACGATGTCAGTTTCGCCGTGCCGGCGGGCGCCATCGTCGCGCTGATCGGCCCCAACGGCGCCGGCAAGACCACCACCTTCAACCTCATCGCCGGCGTCATCGCGCCCGACAGCGGCCGCGTCGTGCTCGACGGCGCCGACATCACGGGGAAGCGCCCCGACCAGGCCTGCCATGCCGGCATCGGCCGCACCTTTCAGCTGGTGAAGCCCTTCGGCGCGCTCTCGGTGCTGCAGAACGTCATGGTCGGCGCCTTCCGCGCCACCTCCGACCGGGTCGCGGCGCGCCATTCCGCCTGGGATATCCTCGAGCGCCTTGGCCTTGCCGAAAAAGCCGAGAGCCCCGCCAAGAGCCTGACTTTGCCTGAGAGGAAGCGCCTCGAGACCGCGCGCGCGCTCGCGACCAAGCCCAAGATCCTGCTGCTCGACGAGGTCATGGCGGGGCTGCGCCCGACCGAGATCGACCAGATGGTGCGCGCCTTTGCCGATCTCACGCGCGACACCGGCATCGCGATCCTGCTGACCGAGCATGTCATGCGCGCGGTGATGGCGCTCTCGCATCACATCATCGTGCTGCATCACGGCCAGAAGATCTGCGAGGGCACGCCCGAGCAGGTGGCGCGCGACCCGCAAGTGCTCGAATGCTATCTCGGCCACGCCAAGGCGGCCGGCGGGGCAGGGGGAGCGGCGTGAGCATGCTCGAGATCGCCGGCCTCGACCTCTTCTATGGCGACGCGCAGGCGCTGGACGGCGTCTCGCTCAGCGTTGCCGCCGGCGAGATCGTCGCCATTATCGGCGCCAACGGCGCCGGCAAGACCTCGCTGATCCGCACCATCTTCGGCATGGAGCGGCCGAAGCGCGGCTCCATCCGCTTCGAGGGCGCCGAGATCGCCGGCACGCCGCCGCACCGCATCTGCAATCTCGGCATCGGCCAGGTGGCCGAGGGCCGCCAGATCTTCCCCAACATGACTGTGCGCGAGAATCTCGAGATGGGCGCGGTGGTGCCGCGCGCGCGCGCCGGCGCCGACGCCGCGATGGCGCGCGTGCTGGCGCTTTTCCCGCGCCTTGCCGAGCGCCGCCGCCAGCTCGCCGGCACGCTCTCGGGCGGCGAGCAGCAGATGCTGGCGATCGCCCGCTGCCTGATGGGCCAACCCCGCCTCGTCATGCTCGACGAGCCCTCGCTGGGCTTGGCGCCCGTGGTGGTCGACGAGGTCTTCCGCGTCGTGCGCGAGCTGAACCAGCGCGACGGGCTGACCCTGGTGCTGGTCGAGCAGAACGTGGCGCAATCGCTGACCTTGGCGCATCGCGGCTATGTGCTGGAGAACGGGCGCATCGTGATGCAGGGCGGCGGCGCCGAGCTGCTGGCGGATGACCGCGTGAGACGGGCGTATATCGGGTTGTGAAGAACTGCCGGTACGCGCTATCGCAATTCAGAATGCTGGTCACCCAAACCCTCTCCGCCCCGCGGGGCGGAGAGGGAGGGACCCGCGTAGCGGGAGGGAGAGGTGGGGCCGATATCGAATTTGGGTACTAGGTGCATTTCGCCTCGACTCTCAAGACGCCAACTTTCCCGCGACGCGCAGGGTCTCCGCTGGCTGCGATTCCCTTTCGCTCACGGCTCGACTATGATTTATGAGGGAGTGCACGATGGCTGACACGTCGATTGAATGGACCGACATGACCTGGAACCCGGTGGCGGGCTGCACGGTGCTTTCGCCAGGCTGCACCAATTGCTATGCCATGCGCATGGCTGCGCGTCTCGATGCCATGGGTGTCGCCAAATATCGCGGTCTCACGCGGCTGAGCGGTGGCCGGGCTAAATGGACTGGCACTGTCCGCCCCGATCTCGCTTCGCTGGAAATTCCGCTTCGCTGGAAAGAGCCGCGCATGGTCTTCGTCAATTCCATGTCCGATCTTTTCCATGAGAGGGTTGCGGACGCTTTTGTGGCGCGGGTGTGGGATGTTATGGCTAAGGCCTCCAAACACACATTCCAAATCCTCACTAAGCGGCCCGATCGCATGGCGCATCTAACCAAGGTTCTGCCCTCGCTTGAGAATGTCTGGTTGGGTACCAGCGTCGAAAGCGGCGATTATTTGGATCGAATTGGCGATCTGCGCCGGGTACGCGCCCAGGTGCGCTTCGTTTCCTTCGAGCCGCTGCTCGGATCGGTGGGCTCTGCCGATCTTTCCGGCATTCATTGGGCGATCGTCGGTGGCGAATCCGGCCCCAACGCGCGTCGCATGGAGCGACGATGGGTGGATGAGATCCACGCCGCCTGTCGCGCTTACGACACCGCGTTTTTCTTCAAGCAATGGGGCGGGCGCAACAAGAAGGCGGCGGGGCGCAAGATCGATGGTGAGACCTGGGACGAATTCCCGCTCAGATCGCATCCAGCAAGTGCCGTGCTATAGGGCTGGCGACCCTCTTCGCCGCTGGGCTGGGATTGGCCATCGCAAAGAACAGATTGAACAACGGCGCCTTAGTCGTGCCTAAGAGGCGTGCCGGCTTCTCGACATGGGGAAAGATGCTCCGCAGCCGCTGCAGTACAAAAGCTTCGATATTCTCGATATCAACGTGGCGCACCCTGGGTGCGTCGTCGAACAGATCGCGCACCACCGCTTTGGACGCGCCATAGAAGCTGTCCTCCCACTCGGTGCAATCTAGACATTTGGAGACCATGGCCCGTTTTTCCGGCGTCAGCATCCCATGATCGTGCGGTGCGTTGCGATAAACCGCCGACAGCGGAAACAGCCAGAACATATCCAGCGCCTTGGTCGCGGCAATCGCCCGCAGCATCGCCCAGTTAGTTTCTGGACCGCAGGGATCCACGAACACCACGCCGCGCCGGCCTTTCCACCTCAGCCGCTGGCAGAGTTCGACCAGCTTGACATTGGCATCGCCGAGGATGATCTTCACCCGCTTGTCGCCTTGGGCGATCGCCTTGAGCGAGGCGACATTGTGTTCGTCAGACTCGATGAAGAACAATTTCTTGAATGCGCTGACTGCTAGCGCCCGCTTGACCGAGCCAGCGAATATCCGCGCCGCTTCGTCCTCGCCCATGAGCGGCATACCCTCTCCGAAGGTGAAGGAGCCGCTGCCGGCAAAGGTGTCAATATATACCAATTCGAACGGCTGCTTGCTCATGGCGGTAGCATAGGCGTGCAAGTATTTCTCGACCGCTTCGACCTTGAGCAGCGACCAGAGGCCGCCGAATTTCTGAGCACGTTCGCCGGACATCAACTCCTTATACCAGAAATGCCTGCGAGGCAGGAATACAATGGCGGATTTTGACAGCGTTCGCGTCAGTATGTGTTCCAGGTGCCAAAGGACTCTGACAGAAGCAACTCGTCGAGATGCCGCCGATGGGCAGCCAGAGGATGGGAGTTACCTGTTCGCAGTCGGCACCTCCGCCATGCTCGGCTTTCGCCGCGTTGTCGGTCCTCGTGAGTCGAAGCCCTTCGGGTACAGCTCGATTGTCGTGGGGCGGCGTCGCTTCCGAGGCCGTGCGCGGAACGCATCGATGTCCCGCGATTTCGACAGCAGGAACTTAAGAAAACTGACGCCCTTGTAACGGCATGACATGTACAGGCTGAGCAGGACCAGGTAGTCGTCGAGACCGCCCTCCTTCATGAGCCCGACAGTGTCGGCGCGATAGTACGCAAAATGCTTGATGGCGTTCTCGGCGTTGTTGTTGTTCCACGGCACCCCATCATGCTGGATGAAGGTGAAAAGCTTGTTCTGCGATTTGAGCAACCGCTTCTGCAGAGCCTGAGCATCTTCGGAACGGAAGGAGGAATCCGACAGCTGAATAAAGAACGCTTTGATCCTTCTTGAGTGCCGCGCAAGATATCTCCGCTTGAGCCCACGCTCGTCCACGGTGGCGATAACTGAGCGCAGCAAGTATCCGAACTGCTCCGCGATGGACCGGAGTTCCTGGTCGTAGGGCGAGTCCAACAGCCCCTGGTTAATGTCTCGAATGAGATGGATGAGGCACTTTTGCTGAGGGCACTCCAGGGAGTCATACGCGGAATAAAAATCGGAAATCAAGACGCCGTCAAATCCCTTCAGCACCTCCCGCAGAAATGCACCTTCCCGCGTTGGCCGCTGAATGAACACGACGTCTTCCAGGCTCGTAAACACCCAAACGTAGGCCTTGCGGGATTTCAGTCTAATCTCTGTTTCGTCAGCATGCAGGATACGCCCCGCCACCAACTTGGCGAGTAGCCGTCGATAGGTTGAGCGGTAGCGACGCGCCATGAGGTTCTTGAAGACGTGAATCTCCTGGCGGCTGAGCACGAGACCAAAAAATTCGTCCAGCATCCCGCCGATCGCGCGTCCACTAAGCCCGTATGCGATGTGCAGGTAGATCGCCCAGCTCATGAGCCCATGGCGACACTTGGCAAAGCGTTCATATTGCTCCGTGGTGCGGCAGCTCCCGCATGACGAGCAACGATAGATCGCCGAACTCGCAGTCGATGACACTGCGTTCGATCGAGCCCGCCAAAAACTGCAGATCGAATGCGCGCTTTGTCCTCAGCCTTCTGCCGTCGACCGCATTGATCCTTACGAGATCCCTGCCGCCGCACGCGGAACACGCCGTCGGCTCTGCCACTATACGCACAGCCCGGAGGCTGCGGTTTCGCGGCGACCCGGGTTTCCGATAATGCTTTTTGATCTTCCTATTCGCCCGGACGAAGACCCGTGTCCTTTGGTAGTCGAAATACGCGCGGTCGTTCACAAACTTGTAGTCTGAAATCGCAAACTTTTTCCCGCCCCAGCTTTCGGGAGAGGCCAGCTTGGCCAGCTCCTCCACCCGCGACGTTGGGGGCACCGCGCAGTTCTGAGTGGAGACACTTTGAGATGTTTGCGCCTCCGCACACGCTATTTCAATAAAGTCGACCACTTTCTGAAGCGCAGCACAGTCCTCGAGGTTATATTCGACCAGTGTGGTCTTCCAAAGATCGTCATGCGTTCTGTCCCACCAGATGCGCCACGCAATGCTCTGCGCGCTTGAGGCATCCTTGTTCGACCAGGAAAAACCAAGGCATCCGGCGATTTCCTTGAGGCCATTGGCGTAAGTCGGAAAATAAAAGAACGCGTAGATGAGCGATAAGATGTTCACGATCGCATCGAGCGCACGGTCCACTGCCTTCTTGCGCCGTGCGAAGTTGCGCATTCGGCGGAGTATACTTTCTCATATTCTCCGTAGCAGAAGATCGTCGGGGTATCGTATAGCGCCACGACAGCTAGGAATTGTTCAAAGATAACCCGTTCTTCTGCTTGGCTATTTGCCCAAAATGAGCGACGATCTTCCCGATCGCCATCTCTGATGATCATTCCGATCAGATAGATATACCCATCATAGGGATTGCCCTCCAGGTCAAGGTAGATGCGGACATTGGGCGTCTGCATACGCGGCGCCCCGAGCACATAGATGCGCCGATCGCGAATGGACAGGGCTTGAAGCGCATAATAGCGCCTCGTCCTCCGTTCATCAGATCGCTTCCCGCTACGTCTGGGCCTGAACGTGTGTGCGAGTTGGGTCAGCGTCAGAATGCCCCTCCGCCCATGGGTCTTGATATCCTTCTTACCAATACCGCGTAGAAGGCTGAGGTTGTCCTCCTGGATCGCCTGATCGTGGCATCGGCGCCGAAATTCACAGACGCCGCAGTGATCGTTTAGTATGTGCATGGGCTTTAGTTCGCCACGTCGCATACGATCGAGTTCGTCCAATACGAATCCGGCTTGCTTCAAGCTGCTCTTGAAATGCACGGTAGACGCCGTGGCTTTACCACCATGATAGATGACGCCACGATTGGGCACTTTACCTTGGACGCGTGATAGCAGTAGCGCAAAGGAGGCGAGGAGGAGACGTTGCGGCTGTCGGACCCGCGGACCTTCATGGAAAAACAATGGCTCGTAATGGAAATTGCCTAAGCTAGAGTGCCCAACGACTTTCCGCAGTAAGTCGATATCCACGCAAAAGCCGTCGATCGAGAGGGTGCCGTCGGCAATGAGCGCGTCACCTCTGCCCAAGCTGCTGCGCGTTTCGCCGACGCCGGTAGCGGTAGTAAGATTTGGATATTGATGCTGGAGCTTATCGAGCCCCTTTGACTTTAGTTCTCGCCGTAAAGTTGTAAGTGCGGCCTCGTAATCAGACTTCATGCCTACTTCATTGGAGAGCCTGAGGTATGCCTTGTATCGGCAACTCAGATATCCCTCCAAGATTTCCGAGCTAACAGTCATCAGCTGGCTGGCGTGCTGCGCCGCCTGAGTGGTAGCGAGAGCGGCCGGAAACTTCTCCATGCGATCTCTATCGTCCTGATTTCCGATCATGCCTGCGCCCCCTAAGGTTGCCTTAAGGTTGGGCTAATGATGCCTTAATGCCGCTGGCGTCTGATGTCCCCAAGGAAACGAACCAAAAGACCTGTAGGGAGGTCGACGTTGCCGTCATCCGCCATCGCGCCCGCGGCCTGAAGGAAAACTGCACGCCGTCGCGGAATCATCCTTCGCGCAGTTTCTGCGACGGATCGCGGGCCATGGTCGATCGCTTCGAGCATCGGTTGGTGGCGATGCCCAAGAACGGCCTCCCCAAAGCATCGGACGGTTCAACCAGAAGCGAGGGAGGTAAGGCGATGGAGACATCACTGACCGATATCGGGCGCTTGTCGCGCCGTGGCGTGCTGAAGGCGGGCGCGGCGGCTGTCGGCAGCGCCATGCTGACGCCGACCATGGCCATGCCCATTTTCGCCGCCGAGAATTATCCGCCGCTCGGGACTTGGCCGGAGGGTTCATCCGGTTCCTCGGTGTTCATCGGGATGACGCCGCCCGCGAACGGGCACCTACGCCCTCCAGGGCGAGGACGAGCTCAAGGGCTGGATGCTCGCGGTCGAGCACATCAACAGCGGCAATCCCCTGATCAAGAAGATCTCGCCCAAGACGAGCAAGGGCGTGCTCGGCAAGGAAGTGAAGTATGGCGTCGCCGATTCCGGCGCCAAGCCGAACACCGCGGTCGAGGAACAGACGAAGTTCATCAGCGACAACAAGGCCGTTCTGATGACCGGCTCGACCTCGAGCGCTGTCGCGGTCGCGCTCAACCACCTGGCGCAGCAACAGCACGTGCTCTACGTCACCGGCATCTCCGGTTCCAACGACACCACCGGCAAGGATTGCGTTCGCTACGGCTTCCGCCAGTGCTTCTACGGCCAGACGGCCGCCGCCGCGATCGGTCCGGTGTTGCTCAAGAGCATGGGCAAGAACAAGAAGGCAGCCTACCTGACGCCGGATTACACCTATGGCCATACCGTTCAGAAAGCGATGGAAGACTTTCTTGGCAAGAACGGCGGCTGGACGACGGCAACCAACCAGGTCGCGCCGCTCGGCGCGCCGGACTACAGCTCATACCTGCTCAACGTCGCCAATTCGGGCGCCGACGTGTTGATCAACGTGAACTGGGGTCACGACGCGGTTTTGTCCATCCAACAGGCCAAGCAGTTCGGCATTCTCGCCAAGCAGAAGCTGGTGATTCCCTATCAGGTGCCCTTCCTTGCGAAAGAGGTCGGGGCGGACGTCATGCAAGGCGTCTATGCTGCCACCGATTTCTGGTGGACGCTGGAAGACAAATATCCGCTGGCCAAGATGTTCGTCGCGGAGTTCAGCAAGAAATACGGCTATAAGCCCGAATGGGGCGCCAACAATGGCTATATGAGCATTGCCCTGTGGGCCGATGCCGTGGAGCGCGCCGGCACCTTCTATCCGCCGGAAGTGATCAAGGCGTTCGAGGCCGGCAACCATAACGACTCCACGGTAGGCGAGGTCTATTTCCGCGCGGCCGATCATCAGCTCGTCCGGCCGGTGATCGTCGTTCGCGGCAAGAAGCCCCACGACATGGAGAATGCAGAAGATTTTTGGGACATCGTCGAGGTCGTCCCCGGCGCCCCCCTCATGCAGGCGCCGGACGCGTTCGATTGCCACCTCGGCGCCGCCACCTGAGGATCGTGGCGCGGCGGGTTAGGGATGCCTAATCCGTCTGACGGATATACCGGCTGTGACGCGCAGGCAGCTACGGCTGCCTGCGACGTCACACCAGCCGCCGCCACGCGCGATATCTCCCCAGCCTCCGGTCCCCATGATCACCTGGTCTAACTTTGTCTCGCAATTGTTCAATGGGCTGGCGACGGGCACGCTGCTCGCTCTCATCAGCGCCGGGCTGACCATCATTTATGGCACGTTGGGCGTGCTCAATCTCGCGCACGGTGCCATGTTCATGCTGGGAGGCTATGCCGGCTACGTCGCCTACGACGCCACGGGATCGTTTCTGATCGCCGTGGTGGCCGGCGCCGTCTTCGTGCTGGTCGTCGGATTGGTGCTTGAATGGAGCATCATCCGCCGGTTCTACCACCGGGCGGCGGAGGATCAGATCCTGCTGACGTTCGGTCTCGGCATCGTCATCGTCGAGCTCGTGCGCTTGACGTTCGGCAGCCTGTCCAAGCAGGTGCCGCCGCCCTCCTGGGCAGCCGGCATCACGCCGATGGGCTTCCTGATCTATCCGACATACCGCATCGTGGTGATGGGCATCGCCGCGGCGAGCTTGCTGGTGCTCTACCTGGTGCTCTACCGCACCCGCATCGGCATGGTGGTCCGCGCCGGCATCGAAGATGCGACGATGGTCAATATCCTCGGCATCAACGTGTACCGGGTGTTTCTCATCGTTTTCGGCATCGGCGCGATGGCTGCGGGCTATGCCGGAATCATCAACGCGCCCGTGGTATCGCTGACGCCGGATATGGGCGACACCATTCTGGTCGAAACCTTTGTGGTCGTGGTCATCGGCGGCGTGGGGTCGTTCTTCGGCGCGATCGTTGGTGGCCTGCTCGCCGGCGAAATCCTCAGCCTCACCTCGATGTTCGATCCGAGCTATTCCCAGGTGATGCTGTTCGCGATCATGACCGTCGTCCTGGTGGTTCGTCCCCAGGGCCTGCTGGGCGTTCGGGGGCGCGAGTGAGCGGCCGCATGGCCGCGGGGGCCGGGAGCCGGTGGGCGCCCGAGGCCCTGACGATACTGGCGCTGATCGTTGCGCCGCTGATCGGGCCGGCGATCGGCGCGAATGCGGATACGCTGGGCCGGATACTGATCTGGGGTGTCTTCGGGCTCGGCTTCGATCTGTTGTTCGGCTTCACGGGACTGCTGTCGTTCGGCCAAGCTGCGTTCTTCGGCACGGGCGGGTTCATTGCGGCTTATCTGCTGACGGCCGGGCTGATCGGCAATGTATTGCTTGCCCTGCTGCTGGGAACCGTGGGCGCGGCAATCGTCGGCGTCGCCGTCGGTATGGTCGCGCTGCGCCGAACCGGCATCTACTTCGCCATGATTACCGTCGCCATCGCCGAAATGTTTTTCTTTCTCGAGAACTCGCCGCTCTCCGATTGGACCGGCGGTGAAAACGGCTTGCCCGGTGTTCCCGCCCCGACATTTGGCTTCGGTGCTTTCTCCTATCATCTCACCTCGGGCTGGCCGATGTACGCGTTTCTTGCCGTGATATTCGTGCTCGGCTTGGCGGTCGCGCGACAGATTGCGCTGTCCCCGTTCGGCCACATCCTCACGGCAATCCGTGACAATCCGCAGCGCGCCGCTGCGGTCGGGCACGACATCCAGCGCTACAAGCTGACGGTATTCGCGATTGCCGCGGCCTATGCCGGTCTCGCCGGCGGCCTGCTCGGCGTCCTGCAAGGCTACATGCCGCCCGAGGCATTCACCTTCGATACCTCGGGCCAGCTGATCATGCAGACCGTGATCGGCGGCGCCGGCACCCTGTTCGGGCCGCTCGTGGGCGCCGCCATCTGGCTCTCGCTTCAGGATCTCTTGCAGTTCACCTTCGGGCTCGGCGCGGCCTGGAAATTGGGCCTCGGGCTCATCTTCGTCGCCCTGGTCGTCCTGCTGCGCCGCGGCGTCGTGGGCGCGGTTGCCGACCTGGCCCGCAAATGGCCATCGAGAGCTGCGTCCGGCCGGTTGCCGGCGCTGCCGCGGTCGCACCCGCGCGGCGAAGCCAGGTCGCGTCGGGAGCAAGCGGCGCCCCGTCGCCCCGCTGTGGCTGAGGGGTCGCCGATTCTCGAGGCACGCGGCCTCAGCAAGCGCTATGACGGGCTGGTGGCGAACAGCGATATCACCTTTGCCGTTCAAGAGGGTGAGTTGCGCGGCGTGATTGGTCCCAATGGCGCGGGCAAGAGCACGTTCTTCAAGATGCTCACCGGCGAGGTCATCCCCAGCTCAGGGCAGATCTTCTTCAGGGGCCGCGAGATTACCCGCGAAGGCGTCACCGACGTCTGTCAATCCGGCATGTCCAAGAGCTACCAGATCAACCAGCTGTTCTCGAAGCTCACGGTGCGCCAGAACCTGTTGATTTCGGCCCTGGCAGAAACGCGCGGGCCGTTTCGGCTCGATCTTCTCCGTCACATCGACCGCGTGCCCGGTCTGCACGATGACGTCGATGAGACGCTGAGCCTCGTCGACCTGACCATGCGCGCCGACGTTCCCGTGGCCGATCTTGCCTATGGCGAGAAGCGTCGGCTCGAGATCGGCCTCGCGCTCGCCACCGCCCCGAGCGTCTTGCTGCTGGACGAGCCATTGGCAGGCATGAGCCCGCAGGAGCGGCTCGATACAATTCGCCTGCTCAAGACCATTCGCCGGGGACGCACGCTCGTGCTCGTCGAGCACGACATGGACGCGGTGTTCGATCTCGCCGAACGAATCACGGTTCTCTACGAAGGCCGCGTTCTTGCCGAGGGCACGCCCGAAGAGATTCAAGGCAACGATCGGGTTCAGGAAGCGTATCTCGGCGGGGTGCATGCGTCATGAGCCTCCTCGAGGTCGAGGGTCTCAACAGCTATTACGGTGATTCGCACATTCTCTTCGACGTGGCGATGCGCGTGGAGGAGCGCGAGGTCGTGGCGCTGCTTGGCCGCAACGGCGCCGGCAAGACCACGACCTTGAACAGCATCATGGGCGTTGTGACGCCGCACTCCGGCTCGATCCGCCTCGAGGGGGAGGCCATCGCGGGGCTGCCGCCCTTTGCCATCGCGCGTCGCGGCGTTCAGCTGGTGCCGGAGGAGCGGCGCATCTTCGGCAGTTTGAGCGTGCAGGAAAACCTCGAGCTCGCGATGATCACGGCGCCGGCGCGATGGCCGCTGGCGCGCATCTACGAGACTTTTCCCAAGCTGGCGGAGCGGCGCCGCAGCCGTGGCACCGATCTGTCGGGCGGCGAACAGCAGATGCTCGCCATCGCTCGCGCCTTGATCCGCAATCCCAGGATCATTCTGCTCGATGAGCCCTTCGAAGGGCTGGCGCCGATCATCGTGCGCGACCTGATGGCCGTGTGCCGCGCCCTCGCGGAGCAGGGCCAGACGATCGTCGTGGTCGAACAGAACGTGGTCGCGGCGATGGCGATCGCCCATCGCGCCTACATCATCAACAACGGCCACATCGTCTATGACGGCCGGGTCGCCGATCTCAAGGCCGCGCCGGAGATTTTGGCCCGCTACGTCGGCGTGTGACCGGCTCGGGCACCGCAGTCAGCCGCGCGCCCGCGCCGCCGGCAACCGCACCCGGAACCGGGCGCCCCCCTCGGGCCCGTCATCGACCCAGATCGCGCCGCCCAGCCGTTCGATGATGATGCGGCAGATCGTCAGGCCGAGGCCCGAACCGGCGGGCTTGCCGCTGGCGGCATCGCCCCCTTGGCGGAAGCGCTCGAACACGGCCTCCCGCAGGTCGGGCACCACGCCGGGGCCGTTATCCGCCACGGCGAGCTCGACCCAGTCGGCCTGAGGTGCGC
Source organism: uncultured Alphaproteobacteria bacterium (assembly GCA_963789275.1). GTDB lineage: Bacteria > Pseudomonadota > Alphaproteobacteria > ATCC43930 > CGMCC-115725 > DAHUYF01. Next base: position 30,851 of record CAWBKF010000025.1, on the reverse strand, counting down.
CGAGCGACACCGTCACCCGGCCGCGGCCGCCCGGGCAGAATTTCACGGCGTTCGACAGCAGGTTCAGCACGACCTGCATCAGGAGATCGCGGTCCGCCAGCGCCACTATGGGCGCCGCGAGCGGCGTCACCGTGACAGCGACCCCTTTCTCGCGCAAGAGCTGGCTGGTCGCCGCGGTGGCGTCATTCACGACGCCGAGCAGGTCCACCGGGGCCACCACCGTGGCGATCTGGCCTGACTGTATCTGGGCGAGATCGAGCATCTGGTTGATGAGGCGGGTCAGGCGTTCGGCCTCGCGGATGATGATCCGGTAGAACTCGCCGCGGCGCTCGGAATCGAGCTCCGGATTGTCGCGCAGGATCTCCGAAAACGACCGGATCGAGGTCAGCGGCGTGCGCAGCTCGTGATTGACCGTCGAGACGAATTCGTCCTTCAGGCGGTCCAGCTCCTGCAGCCGCTCGTTCGCCTGGCGCAGCGCCATCCCCGCCGCCTCCAGTGCGCGCGACTTCTCCTCGAGCTGGCGGTTGACCTCGATCAGGCGCGACGTCTCGTCGAGGATGCGCATGACCTCGTCGATGCCCAGCGGCTCTTCCTTGACCATGGAGGCGACCAGGACGCGCGCCGAGGCGCTGCCGATCGCGCCGGCCAGCAGGCCCTCGGCATAGAGCACCATCTCGGCGTCGGCCTCGTCGCGGGCGGGATCGAGACCCCGTCGCCGGGCATCGTTCAAGAAGGCGACCTCGGCCTGGCGATGGCCGAGGAACCGTCCGACCAGCGTGCGCAACGCCGGAAGCGCCGCCGTGCGCTTCCACAATTGCGCCGCCTCCGCGCCGCCGAACACGTCGATGAAGAGCGCCGCCTGCGCGCGCTCGACGGGGCTCTGCCGCGACCAGACCGAGATGGCTATCATCGCGCCGAAATTGACCAGCATCGACCAGAACAGGCTGTGCGCCGCGGGGTCGAGCCCGGTCAGGCCGAACAGCGCATAAGGTTTCAGCGCCGCAATGCCGAACGGTCCGTAGGCGACGAAACTGCCCGAGAAGAGTCCCGAATTGACGATCGAGGGCAACAGCAGCGTGTAGGTCCAAACGGCGAAGCCCGAGGCGATTCCGGCCAAGGCGCCCAGGCGCGTGACGCGGCGCCAGAACAACCCCAACACGATCGCAGGGAAGATCTGGACGACGGCGTCGAACGACACGAGGCCGATCGACACCAGCGGATATTCTTCGCCGACATAGCGCATATAGATGTAGCCGAGGCCCATCACCACCACCATCGCCCAGCGGCGTATCGTCAGCAGCAGCGGGATCAGGTCCCGTCGCCGCGCCAATTGCCGGTGGCGAAGGCGCAGCAGGGCCGGCATCACGAGATCATTACAGGCCATGGTGCTCAGCGCGGTGGTGGAAACGATGATCATGCCGGCAGAGGCCGACAGGCCGCCGACGAACACGGCGACGGCAAGCAACGGATGTCCGGTCGACAAGGGCAGCGTCAGGACGATAGTGTCGGGGTCGGCGTCGCCGGCCAGGATCAGGCGCCCGGCGAGCGCGATCGGCAGGACGAACAGATTGATGGCCAGCAGGTAAAGCGGAAACAGCCACATCGCCCGATCGAGGTGGCGCTCGTCGACGTTTTCGACGACCATCACCTGGAATTGGCGCGGCAGGCAGACGCTGGCCATCAACGACAGAAGCGTGAGCACCACCCAGTTCAACCGGGCGGGGGCGCCGTCAAAGTGAAACAGCGGCGCAAGCGCCGGCGTGGCGACGGCCCGCTGGAAGAGATCGCCGAAGCCGTGGAACAATCCGAATCCCGCGAACAGCCCGACCGCCACGAGACTCAACAGCTTGACCATCGATTCGAAGGCCACGGCCGCGACCATGCCGTAATGGTGCTCGCCCGGCTGGATGCTACGGCTGCCGAACAGCATCGCGAAGAGGGTGAGCAGTATCGCGGCCCACAGACCGGCATCGCCGATAATGGGAGCGTTGAGCGCGTCCTGAAACCGCTCCGGCGGCATCGTCAAGACGGTGAAGCTGGTGGAGACCGCTTTGAGCTGCAGCGCCAGATAGGGCATCGTGCCGATGGTCGCCACCACCGTCACGAGCGCGCCCAGGCCGGAGCTCTTGCCGAAGCGCGAGGCGACCAGCGAGGCGATCGACGTGATCCGGTTAGCCTTGCTCACCCGCAGCATCTTGCGCAGCAGCACCCAGCCCAGGCAAAAGGCCAGCGTCGGCCCGAGATAGATCGGCAGGAACGCGATGCCGCCCTTGGAGGCGAGGCCGACGCTGCCGTAGAAGGTCCAGGACGTGCAATATGTCGCGAGCGAGAAGGTGTAGACGACGCTCGAGTTGATGGCGCGCGCGCCCTGGCCTGGCTGACGGTCGACCGTATAGGCGAGCGCGAACAGGATGATCAGATAGCCGATGCCGACGCCGGCGATGATGAGCGGGCTGATCATCGTCAGTCTTCGTCCTCGGCGCTGTCGGCGGTGCCGGGGCGGCGCTCGATCACCAGGGCGAGGATGGCGATGACCGCCGCCCAGGCGGTGAACAGGTAGACATAGAGCAGCGGCCAGCCCAGAACGGTGCCGCCGCTGAAGAGGTCGAGCAAGGGCGGGTTGAAGAGCGCCGCCGCCAGGCCGCACACGGCGATGATCCTGTCCCGCCGCCGCGCTTCCTCCGTCATCGCCTATGTCCCGCCGCGCCCGCCGCGGATCGGCTCGAGCAGCAGCCGCACCCGCTCCATCACGTCGCGCGTGGAAAATGGCTTCGTGATGTATTCGTCCGCCCCCGCCTGCATGCCGCGGTTGCGCTCGCGCTCCATGCCCTTGGCGCTCAGCATGATGATGCGCGTTCCCGCCGTGGCCGGGGCGGCGCGAATGGCCGCGCACACGTCGATGCCGTTGCGCCGCGGCAACATGACGTCGAGCAACACGATATCGGGGCGGTACTTGCCCACCGCGGCAATGGCCGCCTCGCCGTCGGCGGCGACGCGAACCTGATATCCCGCCTTCTCCATCAGGAAGCGGAGGGCGAGCACGATGTTCGGATCGTCGTCTACGATCAGGATCGAAGCGGGCATTGCATCGGTCTCCACGGGGCTCCGGATCGCTGCGCCGCACCATATTACCGTGTTTCCGCCCCCGGGCAATTCGAGGTAAGCTTGCCAAAACGGCCGCAGAACGGTCGAAACCAAGGCCCGGGACGTCTATGGCAGACCGGTCCGGCCTTGTTCCGGGAGATGGCATGCGGATCCTGCTCGTCGAGGACGATGTCACCATCGCCAGCCTGATCGCTCGCGACCTGCGGGCCACGGGCTATACCGTCGACGCCTTCGATCTGGCGGAAAGCGGATTGCATGCCGCGCTCGATGTGGATTATTCGGCGATCGTCGTCGATCTGCGCCTGCCCGATCGCGACGGGCTCGACCTCGTCCGCGAGCTGCGCGCCCGCGAGGTGAAGACGTCCATTCTGATTTTGACCGGGCGCCGCCGAATTGCCGACCGCGTGGCGGGCTTGGACGCCGGTGCCGATGATTACCTGGTGAAGCCCTTCGCACTGGCCGAACTGCGGGCGCGGCTGGCGGCGTTGCGCCGGCGCCCCGGCACCATGGTGTCGGACGTCACCGCCTTCGCCGATATCGCGTTCGATCGCGACGGCATCGAAGCGGCGGTGGCCGGGCGGCCGATGCCGTTGTCGCGCCAGGAGACTAGGTTGCTGCGGCTGCTGGCCGAGCGCGGCGGTCATGTGCTGTCGAAGCGCCATATCGAAGAGACATTGTATGGATTTGGCGAAGAAGTGTCCTCGAACTCGATCGAGGTCCATATCCACAATCTGCGCCAGGCGTTGCGCCGCGCGGGCGCCCAAGCCGCCATCGAAACTCGGCGCGGCGTCGGCTACCGTCTGACCAAGACGGCGCCGTGACGCGCGGCGGCGGCCGGTCAGATGCTCGCCGGACGCAACCGACACCCTTGCCGGCCGACCCCGATGCCGCGTTCCGTCAGCGGGCCGCCCGCGACCGCGCGCGCCTCTCGCGGCTCGCCGAGCGCGTGCGCCATCAGGGCGCGCGGCCCCGAATGGCGAAGTCGCTGGCTGAGATCGAAGAATTGGCCCACGGCCTCGCCGGAGCGGGCGGCGTCTTCGGCTACCCTTCGCTCAGCGCTGCCGCTGCGCGGCTCGAACGCCTGACCGAGCGGTGGCGGCAAGCCCGGCTGCCCGCACTGTCGCCCCGACGGAAATCCTTGCTGGCGGAGGCCGTTCGATCGTTGATCCGGGAACTGATGTTGACCGGCAGTGACAACGCGGCGTCGCCTCGGAGGGGCGAGCCGGGCATAGATGCAGGGAGAAAGCGATGACGATCACGCTGGCTGAGGTGCTGGATCTCGCGGAGCAATTCTTCGACACGGTGGCGGGCGGCGGAACTGGCATGGATCAGGCGGTCTTCTTTCTCGATCCGCAGTCGCAAATCCATATCGTCGCGAGCGGCGAGGCGATCGCGCTCGAGGATCATCACACGCTGCACGCGCAATGGACCGATGAGCGGCATATCTTCGGCCGCTTCAATCTGACGGTTCTCAATACGTCACCTGACCGCGTTCGCGCGGTTGGCACGGTCTACTGGGAGGCGCGCTATCGCGACCGGCCCGCGCCCAATCTCGTCAAGGCCGTGGTCGGCGAAGATTGGATCCTCGAGCGCCTTGCCCTCGGGCGCCATCAAATTCGTCCTCTATATGAACACCTCGCATCACCTTCTGCCGGACTCGGCACCGCTGCAGCTCGAATAGGCGCGGCTGCGGGCACCGGCATGCGCCAGCCCTTAGGCGGGATCACTATTGCGCGCGAATTCACCAAAGGCGGCGCGAACAGCAAAGAGCCGCCCGAGCCGTCGGAGTAGCGTAGGTCGCAGACGTCAGCTCGACATCAATTCGAGCGTCTGATCCTTCCGACCCCGAATGGAGCGCACGCCATGAAAGTCATGATGGTTCTTACCTCTCACGACCAGCTCGGCAACACCGGTCGCAAGACCGGCTTCTGGCTGGAGGAATTGGCGGCGCCTTATTACGTCTTCAGGGATGCCGAAATCCGGATCACCCTCGCATCGCCCAAGGGCGGGCGCCCGCCGCTTGATCCCAAGAGCAACGAGCCGATGTTCCAGACCGACATCACCCGCCGGTTCGAGAAGGATGCCGACGCCGACGCCCAGCTCGACAGGACGGTGCGCCTCGATAGCGTCAAGCAGGAAGACTACGATACCGTCTTCTACCCCGGCGGCCATGGGCCGATGTGGGATCTCGCCGAAGACAAGGCCTCGATCAGGCTGCTGGAATCCTTTGTCGCCGCCGGCAAGACCTTCGCGGTGGTCTGCCACTCGACCGGCGCGCTGCGCCATGTCAAGACCCCGAATGGCAAGCTGCTGGTCGAGGGCAAGACCGTGACCGGCTTCACCAATGGCGAGGAAGCAGAGGTGGAATTGACCAAGGTGGTGCCCTTCCTCGTCGAGGACGAAATGATGCGGCTCGGTGCCACCTTTTCGAAGGTCAGGAACTGGGGCGTTCATACGGTCGCCGATGGCCAGCTGATCACCGGCCAGAATCCGGCCTCGTCGGGCCCGGCCGCCAGGCTTTTGATCGATACGCTGAAGAAGAAGGCGAAATAGTCAGGCTCACTGAACTCGGGGAGGCGCGGACCTGCGCGCTTCCCGCTTTTGATTTACCAGCGTTCCGACGTGCCCCCTAGGGAGGTTCATCAATGAGCACGATCAGAAAGCCCGACGAGATCAACCACAGCCGGCGCCGCTTCGTCGGCGCCGCAGCGGTGGCCGTCGCTGCCGCTCAGCTCGACCTTGTCGGCGCCGCGAACGCACAGGCGGACACGCCGAAGTCGACGCCGCTGCCCGCGGTGAAGCCGGGAACCAACACATCGTTCGGCTCCCCTGAAGCAGATCGACGCCGGCGTGCTCAGTCCGTCGGCTACGCTGAAGCCGGCCCCGCCGATGGTCCCGTGGTCATTCTGCTGCATGGCTGGCCCTACGACATCTACAGCTATGTCGATGTCGCGCCCGTTGCTGGCCTCGGCCGGCTACCGCGTGCTCGTCCCGTACCTCCGCGGCTACGGCGCGACGCGGTTTCTTTCAAGCGAGACCGTGCGGAACGGTCAACCCTCGGCGGTCGCGGTTGATATCACCGCCTGGATGGACGCGCTCAAGATCGAGAAGGCCACGATCGGCGGCTTCGATTGGGGCGCGCGGACGGCCAACATCATCGCGGCGCTCTGGCCGGAGCGCTGCAAGGCCATGGTCTCGGTGAGCGGCTATCTCATCGGCAGCCAGGAATCCGGCAAGATGCCGCTGCCGCCGCAGCGCCGAGCTCCAATGGTGGTACCAATATTATTTTGCCACCGAGCGCGGCCGGGTCGGCTACGACAAGTACCGGCACGACTTCTCGAAGCTGATTTGGCAGCTCGCCTCGCCGAAGTGGAATTTCGACGAGGCCACGTTCGACCGCAGCGCAGCGTCCTTCGACAACCCGGATCATGTCGCCATCGTGATCCACAATTACCGTTGGCGGCTCGATCTGGCCAAGGGCGAGCCGAAATATGACGATCTGGAAAACCGGCTTGCCGACGGTCCCGTCATCACCGTGCCCACCATCACCCTCGAAGGCGACGCCAATGGCGCGCCGCACCCTGACCCCGGCGCTTATGCCAAGAAGTTCTCGGGCAGGTACGCGCACCGGCTCATCACCGGCGGCATCGGCCACAATCTCCCTCAGGAAGCCCCGCACGCCTTTGCCCAAGCGATCGTCGACGTCGCCAAAGTCTGATCCTGCGTCGCGCAGCGCGGTTCACCACGGAGGGTCACGGAGAAGAGGAGACTGATGCGCTCCAACAATAGCTTTGCCCGCGAAAGCGGGCATCCAGGAAGTGTGCATCAGCTGGCGCGCAAACGGGGACCCCAGCGTAACGGAAACGTTGTCGTTGGCGAGCGCCGCGTGGTTGCTGCTGGGCCCCGGCTTTCGCCGGGGCGACGGAGACGTTTCCATGGGTTCTTCTCCGCGACCTCCGTGTCTCCGTGGTAACTCGTTCTGACCACGCCCGTTGCGATTGCGGCAATCACGTCCCGAGAACAGCAACAGCATCCCAGCCGAAGAAACCGGTCCACGCCTAGGATCGGGCGAGACCAGATCATGCAGGCGCCGGTGCAGCTGCAAGCGCGATCGAGAGAAGCGCCGGCCGGCGGCGTGCAGGAGCTATCGTGAAGGAGAGTGGAGATGTCCCTGAGTGACGCCAGCGTCGTGCTGGTTCATGGTGCCTGGGCCGACGGATCGAGCTGGGCAAAAATCATCAGGCCGCTGGCGGCCGACGGCATCAAGGTGATCGCGGCACCCTTGCCGCTGACGTCGTTCCAGGATGACGTGGCGGCGCTCGACCGCACGCTGGAGCGGGCGACGGGGGCGGTCATCCTCGTCGGCCATGCCTATGCCGGCGCCGTCATCGCGGCGACGCGCGATCCCAAGGTGAAGGCGCTCGTCTATGTTGCGGCACTCGCTCCGGACGAGGGCGAAACCGTCGCCACGGTTTTCTACCATGCCGAGCCCCACCCCCAGGCTCCCAAGCTGGCGCCCGACAAGCACGGGCTGATCTATCTGCCCGAGGAAGCCTTCGCCGCCGCCTTCGCCCAGCATGCCACCCGCGAGGAGCAGATCGTGCTGGCGGCGGTGCAGCGGCCGCTCTCGCCCGCCTGCATCTCGGTGGCGGTCGGGCGACCGCTGTGGAAGGACCGTCCGACCTGGTTCCTCCTCGCCGAGCAGGACCGCATGATCGTCCATGAAACCCAGCGCTTCATGGCGGAGCGCATGAAGGCGAGGGTGCGCGCGCATCCCGTCGATCATACGCCGATGGTGACCGAGCCCTCCGTCGTCGTGGGCATCATTCGCGAGGCGATCGGCGCGGCGGCCGCGGGTTGACCGCAACCGGTCTCATTGCCGAAATTACGTCCTGTCGCAGAGGAAAGACGCCATGACCGCAATCAAGTATCGTACCGCCGATGTCGACGGCTTCAAGGTCTTCTATCGCGAGGCGGGCACGCCGGGCGCGCCGAAGCTGCTGCTGCTGCACGGTTTTCCCAGCGCCGGCCACATGTTCCGCGATCTCATCCCGCTGCTGGCCGATCGCTTCCACATGATCGCGCCCGACCTGCCGGGCTTCGGGAAGTCGGACATGCCGGGCCGCGGCCTCACCTTCGACGGGATCGCCGAGACGATCGATCGCTTCACCGAAACCGTCGGTTTCGATCGCTATGCGGTCTATGTCTTCGACTACGGCGCGCCGACCGGCTTCCGGCTCGCCGTGAAGCATCCGGAGCGGATCACCGCGATCATTTCGCAGAACGGCAATGCCTATCAGGAAGGGCTGAGCGACGGCTGGACTCCGATCCGGGCTTATTGGGAAGACGCATCGCCGGCCAACCGCGACGCGCTCCGCGCCTTCCTCAAGCCCGAGACGACGGTTTGGCAATACACGCACGGCGTTGCCGACGCGTCGACCGTGTCCCCGGACGGCTATTCCCTCGACAATTTCTACCTGGGCCGGCCCGGCGCGGTCGAGCTGCAGCTGGACCTTTTCGGCGACTACAAGAGCAATGTCGCGCTCTACCCGGCCTTCCAGAAGTACTTCCGCACGCGCAAGCCGCCTTTCCTGGCGGTGTGGGGCAAGAACGATCCGTTCTTCCTGCCCGCGGGCGCCGAGGCGTTCAAGCGCGATATGCCGGAGGCGGTCGTGCGGTTCTTCGATACCGGACATTTCGCGCTGGAGACCCACGCCGCGGAGATTGCCGCGGTGATCCGCGACTTCCTCCCGCGCTCCAGATGAGATGATCCCCAGAGCGGAGCCCGATCAATGACCTCTCTTCCCCTGATCGTCTTCGACGTCAATGAGACATTGCTTGATCTTCAAACAATGGAGCCGACATTTGAGCGCATCTTTCGCGAGAAGGGGGCGATGCGCCTGTGGTTCGCGAACTTCATCCTGTATTCCGCGGCACTGACCGTGGCCGGCTGCTATGTGCCGTTCACCGATATCGGCGCGGCGGTGATGAAGATGCTGGCGGATACGCGCGGCATCAAGGTCGGTGCGGCTGACAAGCAGGAGCTTACCGAGAGGTTTTCGACGATGCCGCCGCACCGCGAGGTGCCGGCGGCGCTGCGCAAGCTGCGCGAGGCGGGGTTCCGGCTGTTCACCCTCACCGACAATCTGCTCGAGGTTCAAACCCGTCAGCTCGAGCATGGCGGCATTGTCGATCTCTTCGAGCGGCGCTTCAGCGCGGACGGCGTGAAGCACCACAAGCCTTCGCGCCAAGCTTACGCCTATGTCGAGCGGGAGCTTGGAGTCGACCCCTCCCGGCTCTGCCTTATCGCCTGCCACACCTGGGACACGCTGGGCGCGGTGGCGGCCGGCTGGGAAGCGGCGCTGATCAAGCGGGTCGGCAACGATGTCCTGGGGGTGGGTCCTCAGCCGCAGATCGTCGGCGATGACCTGAACGACGTCGCCGATCAGCTCATCGCCCGGCACAAGCGACACGCCTAGAGCGGGTTTCGCGCAGATCGGATCACCGATGTGCACATCCGGAAAAACGCTGTAGCTCCCGTTACTCATTCCGCCGTCCCCGCGAAAGCGGGGACCCACCGGAAGCGCTCCGCCCACTGCATTTTAGTTTCCTGGATGCCCGCTTTCGCGGGCAAAGCGATTTGTTGAGGCATACGCTGCCGCGAGATGTGCGCATCAGCTAGCGCGAAAGTGGGGAAGTGCTCTGCTCCGTCTCTCTCACGGGATCTCGTAGAACGACATCTCGTCGGTGATGCCGCGCAGCGCGGCGCGCCTGAGTGTCGGCTTCAGCCCGGTAGTCTCCAGCAGGGCCGACGCTTGCGCATTCTCCACCACTTGTCCCGTGACCACGATCGAGCGTGACGCCGCAAGGCCCTGAACGCGCGATGCGATATTGACGGTCTGGCCGAAATAGTCCTGCTGGTCATTGAGCGTGACTGCGAGGCACGGTCCCTCGTGGATGCCCATCTTCAGGAGCAGGCCCTGGTGCTTGCGCTGGGCGCCGAGAGTGTCCATCGCGTCCCGCATGCGCACGGCAGCGGCGATGGCGCGGTCTGGCGTCGCGAAGGTCGCCATCACGGCATCGCCGATGGTCTTCACGACGGCGCCCCTTTCAGAGGCGATGATTTCCTGCAGCAACCGAAAGTGCTCATTGACGAGGTCGAAGGCGACGAGGTCGCCGACCAGTTCATAGAGCTCCGTTGAACCCTTGAGATCGCTGAACAGGAAGGTCAGGCTCAAGATCTTGAGACGCTGGCCGATGGCGAGCGTGTCGGTCCGGTAGATGTCGCGGAAGGTCTGATTGGTGAGGAGCCGCTTGGCGGTGAGAACCGGCTTGCGCCGCTTCAACAAGCCATCCAGCGCCTGGTTCGTCATCCAGACGGCCGGCAGCACGCGACCATCGGTGCGGTTGTCGAGGGTCAGGCGAAACGGCCCGGGGCGCAGACCCACGGTATCGACGGGAGCCTGTACCTTGTTGAAGACCACGGACAGGTTCTGACGCTCGTGGGTCGCCTCACCCTTGACGTCGAGGAACTGAGCCGCATGCGTAACCGGATCGAAGACGATCAACGTGCCTTCCGGCAATTGGAGGGAGAGGATGGCCCTATCGCCCGGCGGTAGGTCGACGATGTCGAGCGTGACCTCCTGCAGCAGCTTCTCCAAATCGTCCGGAAGGTCGATGGCCGAGCTCCAGAAGATCTGGCGGTAATATTCGGCTGCGGACAATTCGTCGGGGCTGTGGGCCGCGATCTTGCGCAGGCGCCGGCTCACCGTGAATGTCACCTCGACCATGTCGTCGAGCGTCGTCTCGTAGCCCGCGGCGCAGAAGGCGCAATTGTATTGCGCCCGATCCAGGGTCTTCAGGCTCGGATTGGCGGCGAGGACGCCGGCGCAGCTCCGGCACATGACATTCCAGGACATCTCAAAGATGCCGAGCCGCACCGCATTCAGCAGCGCGGCGATGACGCGCTCCTCGTCGAGGCCCTCTTTTGCCGCGAGATCGAGGGCATTGATTTTGTTCAGGGCATGATCCGGCGCATCCTGCACCATGCGCTCGAGCACTGCCACCGCCTCGGCGTCTTGCGCCTGGCGCAACGCAGCAAACAACGTCTCAAATTCGCTCATGCGCCAATGCTACATGAATGCAGGACGGGCGAGAAGCCCGCTCCCGCCCGGACAGCCTCACCGCGCCGGTGCCACGCGCGTCCAGAATTCGTCGAATTCCCGCGTGTCGAAGAACGCGATCGCCTTGACGACTTTCGCATCCTTCATCTGAAAGTACCAGGTGTAGGTATTGCGATAGGGCCGATCGTCTCTCGTCGTCGCGCTGGCGTCGAACAGGATGATGACCATATCGCCATCCGCATAGAGGCCTCGGACCGCGGGAACCAGCGGTGTCGCCATCCGGGCGTTGAAGGGGCCGATCACCTGGTCAAGGAATTCCTGCCGGCTGTGATATGTCTTCGACAGGGGAGATGAACCAACAATGGTCCATTCCGCGTCAGGCGCTAGCAGCTCGAACGGGCCGCCGGTGGCATTTCTCCAGCGTTCGAAGCTTGCCCGAACGACGGCCTTGTTGCTGTCCTGGATGGTGGAGTCCTGTGCCATGGCGACCTTCCTCGAAAGCTTTGAACCTCGCCGGAATTATGACGCTCCCAGACGCGGCTGAAGGAGGCCATTCTATGCATGGCTGGACCTATGTTTCAGCGTCCGGGCCGGCCGCCCGTTCGAGATCCGCAACGCGTGCGACAGCAGACGCAACTGAAGCCGACGGAGGGCTCTCGGCCGTCCCGATCGCGAGACGAGGTAGAGCCACGCGTGCCTCGCTCGATCCAGAGCATTCCCACGGCGGGATCAGATCACGAATTCCATTTTCCAACCAAGGCGTACGAAGGGCGGCGGATTTGCACATTGTGGTCGAAGACAGCGGGTCTTATGATAAGAAGTGGTCGTCACGAACCTGAATGGCTCTCGGTCGAGCCGTAGCGGCGAGGTTTGAATGACCCAACTCCACCGATCTCCGACGCGTTCCGCATTTGGATCGCTGGTGGTCATCGCTATTGTCATCGTCGTCGGAGCGGCTGCCTTCGCCTACACCGCCGGATGGCTCTCGCCCCAGCGCCTCACTCCGGACAGGCTGGTGGATGCGTTCACGCCTCCCACTCGTGAGCCGCCGCTCGGCCATCGCCGGAACCATGCCAAGGGGATCTGCTTCACCGGCACCTTCGAAGCGAATGGGGCCGGGTCGGCACTCTCCGAGGCTCGGGTGTTCACCCGCGGCCAGTATCCTGCCCTCGGGCGCTTCAATCTCGCGACTGCCGATCCGAACGCGCCGGATGCGACGGTCAGGGTTCGGGGCATGGGGCTGCGTATCTCGACCCCGGACGGGCAGGAATGGCGCACCGCCATGATTGACGCCCCGGTCTTTCCGGTGTCGACGCCGCAAGCCTTGTACGAACTGTTGTTAGCCTCGGCGAGCAAGGCCCCCGACGCGATGAAGACATTCGCTGCCGCGCATCCTGAGATCGCGACATTTGCCGCCTGGACCAAGAGCGCCCCCTGGACCGGCAGCTACGCGGAAGAGCGTTACAACAGTCTCAACAGCTTCGTCTTCACCGACAGCGCCGGTGGGGAGAAGACGGTGCGATGGTCGCTCCTGCCGGCGGCGCAACCGGTGCCGGTCCCGCCCGATGATCTCGCCAAGCACGGACCCGACTTCCTCGAACAAGAGATCACCGAGCGGGTCCGTGGCGGGCCGTTGCGCTGGACCATGGTGGTCACCGTCGCCGATCCCGGCGATCCCACGGCGGACCCGAGCAAGGCCTGGCCGGAAGGCCGCCGCGCCGTCGAGGTCGGCACGCTCATCGTGCAGCAGATCGAGGCCGAGCGGGACGGCCCGTGCCGCGACATCAACTTTGATCCGACCGTCCTGCCGCCGGGCATCCGGACATCGGACGATCCATTCCCGGCCGCACGGTCGTCTGCCTATGCGAAGTCATATGACCGTCGCACGGCGGAGGCCGGATACTATCCCCGAACTGCAGCGGTCGCGAAGCCGTGATCGGGGATCGCCAACGCTTCACCCTGCTCCAGCGTCTGCTGCACTGGACCATGGCCGTCTGCATCTTGGCCATGCTGTTCATCGGCGTGGGCATGGTATCCACTGTCATGCCGAAATATTTGACGCTCGTTTCGCTTCACAAACCGCTCGGCATCGCAATCCTGGTGCTCGCGGTGGTCCGCCTGGTGGTGCGCCTGCGCTACGGTACGCCGCCGCTGCCCGCCGATCTGCCTGAGCCCATGAAACTCGCGGCCGGGCTGTCGCATTACGCGCTCTACATCCTGATGATTGGCATGCCGCTCATCGGCTGGGCGATGCTGTCGGCTGCGGCATATCCGGTCGTGCTGTTCGGAGGCGTGAACCTTCCGGCGATTCTGCCGCAGAGCGACAGCCTTCACGCGCTGCTCTGGAGCGCGCACTTCTACCTTGCCTTCGCGTTCTTTGCCCTGATCCTGCTGCACGTCGCGGCAGCGCTCTTCCATGCGCTCGTCCGTCGTGACGGCGTATTCGATGCAATGGCGCCCGTGTCGACTCGCAACAAAATCGCACCCGCCGAGTGAGGGGCCGTCCTGGACTTTAGGCAAGCCGCAGGATGAGGCCCTCCTCGGCGGAGAGGGGATCGCCCACGGCGAAAGCCGTGCCCACGCGGCGACGGGGATCAGTCGACAGCTCGGCGACCGCAATCGGCGCGTCGGGCGGCAGGATTGCCCGAGAGTCATGCGGCGCGAAGTTGAGCAGGACCACGATGCGTGAACCCTCGGCGGCGCGGCAATAGGCGAGCAGATCGGGCCCCGACGAAAGCCATTCGAAGCTCCCGTGCCGCAGCGGCCTTGACTGGCGCCTGTAGGCAAGCAGCCGCCGGTAGAAGGCGAGCAGCGAGTTAGGATCCGCCGTCTGGCGCAGGACGCTGACGCGATCCGCCTCGTCTGGCATCGGAAGCCAAGATCTCGCCGGATCGAATGCGCCGAGGGTGCCGGTGCCCCATTGCATGGGCGTCCTGTTGGAATCGCGCTGGTCGACGTCCCGTATCCGCTCGGGGCCGACCAGCACGTCCGTCATGCCGATCTCCTCCCCATAGTAGATGCAAGGAACGCTGCGCAACGTCATTTGCATCATCGCGGCCAGCCGCGCCCGACGCCCGTCACCCTCGAGCAACCCGTATCGGCTTGCCGCGCGCCGGTGGTCGTGCGTCGACATCGCACGGCACGGCAACGACCACGGCGGGACGAGGCGATCCACCGCCGCAACAGCTTCGCGGAACGCCGGGGCCGACCACGGGCTGTCCCAGAACAGGACGTCGAAGACCATGTGCAATTCATTGTCGGAATCCCCGAAATACCGCACAAGCCTGCGCGGTTCGGAGATAGTCACCTCTCCCAGCAGCACGCGGCCCTCAAACTCGTCGGCGACCGCCCGGATGCCGCGCAGGATCTCGTGCACATCGGGCAGGTCGATGTGGCGCTGCCGGTCGATCGCGTGGTCCATGAAGCGGCGCGCCGCGGCGAGCGACGGCGGATTGTCGCGCAGCATCGGGTCCTTCGCCAGGCGATGCGGCACATCGAGCCGGAAGCCATCGACGCCCCGCGACAGCCAGAAGCGCATGACGTCGTGCATCGCATGGCGCACGTCAGGGTTGTGCCAGTTGAGGTCGGCCTGAGCGGGGGTGAAGGTGGTGAGGAAATATTGCCCGCTGCGTTCGTCGAGGGTCCAGGCGCTGCCCACGGCCGGGAAGGAGCTGAGCCAGTTGTTAGGCGGTCCGCCGCCAGGCGCCGGATCGGCCCATACGTACCAGGATCGTCGTGAGCTGCACCGGTCGCCCTGCGCTTCGAGAAACCACGGGTGCTGGGTCGAGCTGTGGTTCAGAACCAGGTCGAGGATGACACGAACGCCGCGACGATGCGCGGCATCGAGCAGCCGGTCGAAATCGGCCAACGTGCCATAGGCAGGATCGACCGCCGTGTAGTCGCTGATGTCGTAGCCGAAGTCGATCTGGGGCGACGGAAAGAACGGGGATAGCCAGAGGGCGTCGACTTGGAGCGACGCGGCGGAGCCGTCGTTGAGATAATCCAGCCGGGCGGTGAAGCCAGGCAGGTCGCCGATGCCGTCGCCATTCCCGTCGGCAAAGCTGCGCGGATAGATTTGATAGAAGACCGCCGATCGCCACCAGTCGGCGGAACGCTCGCCCAACATCGCCGCTACCCCTCTACCTGTGACCATCATTTTTTGCGCGCCGCGCTGCCTCGAGCGCTCTCACGACTTGCCGCAGCGCCCTACGACGCCTGCGAGAAGCGGGCGGCCCGGGTCAATGGTCTCGCGCTCAGCGGCCTCTGGGAATAAACCCGGGCACGCCGGTCTCTACGACGGTATTGAATCGGATCGTCGTCGCGACTCCGTCCCGAATCTCCCGCAGGGCGTCTTCCGGCAGGGTCGAAAGCTCAAAGTTCTCCTGGATGCGGGCGGGCGTAACCGAAGTCGTCAGGAACGCGGTGCCGCGTTGTACCGCCCAGGCAAGCAAGACTTGGGCAGGGGTTTTCCTGACACGCTGTGCGATGGCGATGATCACCGGATGATCCAGCAATCTGGGCTCCATGCCATGTCCCAACGCCGCGAACGCAAGCAGCACAATCCCATGTCGCTGACAATATTCGAGCAACTCCCATTCCGGGAGATACGGATGGGATTCGACCTCTACGACCGCCGGCTTGATGCGCGCGGCTTCAACGATCTCCTGCAGTTGCTCCAAATTGATATTTGATAAGCCGATTGACTTGCACTGGCCCTCGTCTACCAAGCACTCCAACGCCCGCCAGGTTTCCACCAATGTCACCCTGGGATCATAGATAACCTGGCCGCGCTTGTCCCTCGGGTCCTGTTCGTCGCCCGGTTGGAAGGCAAAGGGGGTATGGACGAGATAGCAATCGACATAGTCAAGTCGGAGTCGCAGGCGACTCGCCTCGAAGGCGGGTTTGACCCGCTCAGGACGATGATTGTTATTCCAGAGCTTTGTGGTGACGAACACATCCTTCCGCTGAATCGTCCCCGCCTTGAATACATCCCGCATCGCATCGCCGACCGCTTGCTCATTGCGATAGCGCTCCGAGCAATCGAAGTGACGAAACCCCACTTCCATTGCCGTCTTGGTTGCCTGTTCGGTCGCGCGGAGATCCGGAATCAGCGTACCAAACCCGAGGGCAGGAATTGCACCAGATCCGTGGCTGAGGGGGATCTTTGCATAGCGAAGAGTGTCGGGCGCTACCATGCTTGGACTCGCCACCTCGCGCCGTTTGCATTTCACCGCATCAGCTCGACCAAGTGCGCCCGAGACGGCCCGGGCTTGAACGGATCGCCGAAGTACTGCGTCTCGCGGGCGACCTTTCCGTCGCTGAATTCCATGATGCTGACAGTGTAAGACGGCACGCCGTCATAGCCGAGCACGAATTCGGTGACCCAGAGATCGCCGTTGCCGATGATCCGCTGGACGGCGAAGCGCTTCTTGCTCGGCTGCACCGTTCTGCTCTCTTGGATGTTGTGTCGGCCGCGAATGAGTTCGCCCGACTGCGGATAGTGGAGCACTGCGTCCTCGCGATAGATCTCATGCTCGACCGCAAAATCATTCGCATCGGATGCCGCCCAATGCCGCTCGAGCGCATCCCGTATCTCCCGATCTCCCATCTCGATCTCCCGTGCTACGCTCATACCGCGCTCCACAGCCGGCGGATGCGACAAGACCCGCGGGGAAAACGATCGTGAACGTGCATTCACTGCCGGAGGCCGCGCGTTTTCCTGGAGAATGCTCGGCAACGCGCGACAGTTCGATGATGAGCCTGAATCTCAGAGCGGTCAACGTTAGCCCGGATTTCTCAAACGGGGGATGATTTTGCCCGAAGGGCGGCCGGGATTTTCGGATTTTGCCGGCGTAAGAGATCGCCGGGTGCGGCGTGAGGCGCGACCGGCGGCTGTTCGTGCATTCCGAGTCCCGAGGGTAGGTAGCAATCGGCGGGGTGGTAGGGGCGAGCATGCCAGTCCCGTGCCGCGGTCCGATCTTGGATTGTCGGCGCTTAGAAGGAACTCAGGCGGAGCCGAAGGCGCGCCGGAGATAGAGGTGTGCCATGGCGAACTCCTCGCGGTTCGGGCAGCCGGCGGCAAGGGCGAAGTGAAGGCGGCGGACACTGGTCCGCACCTGGGCGCCGAGCTTGAGCAGCTTGAGGCGGATCGTGGTGACGGCCGCGTCGGCGAATTGGGTGTGGCGCAACGCGACGCGGCGCAGCGTGTCGAGGAGAACGTAGGCCATCGCCGAGAACCAGAGACGAAGCTGGTTGGCCTGCATGGTGGCGGAGGAGGCGCGATCGGCGAAGAGCTCGAACTGCTCGCCGATGCGGTTCTCGGCCTCGCCTCTGGCGCAGTAGAGAACCTCGTAGAGCGTGCGGGCATCGCGCCTCGCCTTGCTCAGCGAGGTGACGACGAAGCGCGGGTTGGCGCCTTGCATGGTGTGCTCGGCCTTGCCGACGACGCGCCGATCGCGGCTCCAGCTGTCGAGCGTGCAATAGCGGAACTCATGGAACCGGCGGGCCGGCTTGCCCGTCTCGGCGCAGCGGCGAGCAGCTTCGGCGAGCGGCTCGGCGAGGATCGCCTCCAGGCGCTGGTTGCGCGCCAGGCCGAAGACGTAGTCGACGCCGTTAGCCTCGCACCACGCCATCAGCGCCTCGCGGGCAAAGCCACTGTCGGCGCGCAGGACGATGCGCACTTTGCGCCACTGCTCGCGGATCTGCGCCACGATGCGGGCAATCGCCTCGACCGAGCCGGCGCTGGCGTCGATGTTCGAGCGGCGCAGCTTGGCCAGCAGCAGGTGCCGGCCGCAGAACACATAGAGCGGCAGGTAGCAGTAACCGTCGTAATAGCCGTGGAAGAAGCGCCCCTCCTGATGCCCGTGCAGCGGGATGTCGGTCGCATCGAGATCGAGCACGATCTCGCCCGGCGCCCGCCGATGCGCGGCCAGGAAGAGGTCGACGAAGAGGCGCTCAATGCACGCCTCATCATAGTCGATCTTGTGGTACTTGGCGGCGTGCCGTTTCGGCGTGTGCTCCAGGCGGTTGAGCGTGCTCTTCCCGGCGACCGGCGCGCAGTCCGAGCGAAGCCGCGGCGCCAGCTTGCCCGCCAGCACCGCGAAGGTCGGATCGTGGCGCAGCTCATCGTGATCGTTCAGATCTTCGTAGCCGAGCGCCAGAGCGAACAGGCGCTGCCCAACCAGCGTCTCAAGCCGATGCTCGACGAAGCGGGGATCGCGCCGGTCGACGAAGCAGCCGGCAAACCGGCGCACGAGGCCGAGGCCGCGATCGAGCTGCCGCAGCAGAAGCGCGCCGGCATTCGAGGTGATACTCCCGCCGTCGAAACTCGCGACCACGGCGCGGCGTTCGACCGCTTCAAATCGGAACAGCTCCGGGGTACACTCTGTTTGCATCGGGGGATTCTCTCGGTATCGGATAACTCGTTCTGGCAGATGAATTATCTCTGATTCCGACCCCCGATGCACTCACGCGGTTTGAGATTTCCGGGTTAGGCCCGCAGAAGTGCGGCGGACGTGATGCGCTACAGAATATGAAGACCGGCTTGCGAATTCAGCGGAGGGGCGTGACGGCCCGTCCGGGTCGCGCCATCGGCTCGGGCGTCGTTGGCCGCATTCGTCGAATGCGCCGTTTTGAGCTGCCGGATGACACTGTGGCGTTAGCTCGATTTCTCATCGGCAAAGTACTCGTTCGCGATCACCGCCGCGGCAGAACCAGCGGTCGAATTGTGGAGGCGGAGGCGTATCCTGTCGGCGATGCAGCCGGTCATGCATTCATCGGCATGACCTCAGCCAATCAGTCTCTGTTTCTCGCCAAAGGGCACGCCTATGTCTATTTCATCTACGGCTCGTCCTATATGTGCAACGTGGCGGCCGAGCGGCGGGGCGTCGGAGCCGGCGTGCTACTGCGGGCATTGGAGCCGTTGGAGGGGATTTCTCTCATGCAGCACCGTCGCGGCACCGCACGGCTGACGGAGTTGGCCAAAGGCCCGGGTCGGCTCGCGACCGCGATGGCGATCGATCGCCATTGCGACGGCATCGATCTGTGCGCCGCCGGGCCTCTTTGGCTGGGTCAGGATGAGCGGCCCGGCGCACATGCCTCCCGGAGTGTTCGCATCGGATTGACGAAAGAAGTCGATCGGCTGCTTCGCTTCTACGAGCGCGGCAGCGCCTATGTCAGCGGCCCGCGCAGATTGCGCAGTTAAACTCCGGCGATACCCCGAACGGTCGGCGCCACGCCGGGCGCGGACCTCGGGGCCGCTACCTAAGAAAGGTGCACGATTTTATTTGCTCCTGACTAACGATGATCCTGCCGTGGCTCAGTAGCCCGAGCCCAGAGAGCCGTTTGAATTGACACGCGCAGTTTTTTTCGGCGCACGCTTGCCCACCTTCAAGAGCGCCGGCCGAATGAGGCCGAAAGCGCGCCTTGGCAGCGCAAGATCTTCAAATTCGCAGTCCGTTTTTGCAAGCCCGCGCAAGCCCGCGCAATCTAGGCTTGTTGGCCCAAGCGCAATCGCATCGGTGACCAGCTCCGAACGGGAGGAGAGGAAGATGAAGCGCACGAGCATCCCGCTGACCGCGGCCGTTGTGGCGCTGCTCGCCGCGCTGGGCGGCATCGCCCTGGCGGCGCAGGACAGGTACGCCTTGCAGGTGCCGGGTGGTCTCGCCTTCTCCGAGTTCAGGGGATACGACGAGTGGCAGACTGTCGCCGTTAGTCAGAATGGAGCTACGATCGAGACGATCCTCGGCAATCCCGCAATGATCGAGGCCTTCAAGGCGGGCATTCCCGGCAACGGCAAGCCTTTCCCCGATGGCGCCAAGATGGCGAAGATCCATTGGACCGCGATGAAGAATGCCGCGCAGCCCGGTGCCCCGACAGTGCCGGGCCCCCTGCATGACGTGGACTTCATGGTGAAGGACAGCAACAGATTCGCGGACAGCGGCGGATGGGGATATGCCGTGTTCGAGTATGACGACGCATCCGATACGTTCAGGCCCGGCAACTTGACTGACAAGCCGCCGCAGGCGAACGACGCCAAGTGCGGGTTCGCGTGCCACACGATCGTGGCGTCAAAAGATTACGTTTTCTCGGCCTACCCGAAGCGGTGACGGCGCTGCTGCCTTCGGCTCGAGCGACGCCTGCCGCGTCACTGAGCGTCGAACATCGTCACGATGGATGGGGGGTTGAGCATGACTGAACGCGGGAGGGATCGCCGGCTCGTCTCACGCCGCACGGCGCTCACCGGGACGGCGCTTGCGCTCGGCGCGGCGGCAGCTGCGGCGGTGGTCCGGCAGGCGGCGGCGCAGGAGAAGATCAGCCAGGCGCTTGCGACGTATCAGAATATGCCGAAGGGCGACGATCACTGCGGCGTCTGCAACAACTTCCAACCGCCGAATACCTGCAAATTCGTCCAAGGCGAGATCAACCCGAACGGTTGGTGCCAGCTGTTTTCGCCTAAGACCTAGCTGGGAGCCTGTCCGGGAAATGGGACGGGTCTGCGACATCGTCATTTGTCGTCGGGCGCCGCATCGCCAGCGCCCTGGCTCCTAACAGCGCGCACAACACTGTGCAACGCAGCACGTGCCTGTGTGAGAAATCCGGGCCAGCCCTTGCGTACCGGGGACAATCAGACGGTCGAGCGAAACGGCGCCCGGGCCGAAAGCGCCGACGAGGTGATCGAGTGAAGACCGCTACTTCCGCTGCTGTTAAGGGTTCTCGGATGCCTGCCGCGGCGAGGACGGTGCGGCTGCTCTGGCGGCAGGCGTCCGAGAAGCCTCAGGGGAGGAAACCGCGGGCAGGAAGGGGCGCGGCCGTTCGGCGGGTTGGATCTATGGGGATTTGAGAGCCGCAGGTGTTGGGAAGGCGCGGTGGTGTCGTGATCGTAGGGCAAGGTCCGCAGCGTGACATTGCGGTGGCGGAGTGTGCGATGGCAGTCGTTGAGGTGCGAGCGCAATGGCCGAGCACGTGAGCTGGCGCACAACGATGGTGATTGGCCGAGCGGGGTGGTGGCCGGTCGATGGACAGCGGCAATTGTGAGCGGCATTCGAGCGTCGTGACCGGGTAATGGCGCTCATGAGGTGTCGATCCTGATCGAGACCGTCGGTCGATATCGCGGCGAGCAGCCGCGCTCGAAGGTCTCGATGACGATCATGCTACCGCCGCAGCGGGGGCAGGGATGCGAGCGCATCGGCTCGTCGCCATTGGCAGCGTCGGTAAGGCTCTCCTTACTGCGCGTTCCGGGCACGTCGAGCAGCTGACGCGCTCTC
Source organism: uncultured Alphaproteobacteria bacterium (assembly GCA_963789275.1). Classification (GTDB taxonomy): domain Bacteria; phylum Pseudomonadota; class Alphaproteobacteria; order ATCC43930; family CGMCC-115725; genus DAHUYF01. The sequence continues at coordinate 9,358 of CAWBKF010000025.1, read as the reverse complement.
GCGATGTTGTCGGTGCGCGCGCCGTTGGCGAAGAGACCGTAGTGGCGGATGCGATGGAAGCCGGCGGGCAGCACGTGGATCAGGAAGCGTCGGATGAACTCGTCGATGGCGAGCGTCATCACCTTGGCCCGCTCGCGCCCCTTGGCCCGGTAGTCCTTCCACTTGAAGGTGATGCCGGTATGGTCGAGCGCGAGCAGCCGGCTATTGGCGATGGCGACGCGGTGCGTATAGCGCGACAGGTAAGCCAACACGGCTTCCGGTCCGCCGAATGGTCTCTTCGCGTAGACAACCCACTCGGCGTTGCGTAACGGCGTCAGATACGCCGCGAAAGCATGGCCCTCGGTGAGCTGGGCGTGACCGCCGAAGAAGTGCAGGCGGCCGGCGTCATTGGCGGCGACCAGCTTCTCCAGGAACAGTTGCCGGAACAGCCGCGAGAGCACGCGCACGGGGAGGAAGAAGCCGGGCCGGCAGGATATCCAACGCTGGCCGTCGAGCGAGATGCCGCCACCCGGCACGATGACATGCACATGCGGGTGATGCGTGAGTGCCGAACCCCAGCTGTGCAGTACGGCGATGAGGCCGATCCGGGCGCCGAGATGCTTCGGGTCGGCGGCGATGGTGATGAGCGTCTCGGCCGCGGCCTTGAACAGGATGCCATAGACGACCGCCTTATTTTGGTAGGCGATGTCGCCGATCGGCGCCGGCAGCGTGAACACGACGTGGTAGTAGGGCACGGGCAACAGCTCGGCCTCCCGATCGGCGAGCCATTCCTTCGCTGCCGCGCCTTGGCACTTGGGGCAATGTCTATTGCGGCAGGAGTTATAGGCGATGTGCGTGTGCGCGCACTTCTCGCAACGCTCGACATGTCCACCGAGAGCCGCCGTGCGGCAGCTCTCGATGGCGGACATGACCTTCAGCTGGCCGAGGCTCACGTGGCCGGCGTTGGCACGACGCCACGCCGGCCCGTGATCGCGGAAGATATCCGCGACCTCCAATGACGGCCGTGACACGAAGCCGGCGCTTTACGCCGGCGGCTTCACCTCGGTGAGCAGCAGGTCGAGCGGGCTGGTAACTTCGCCGATCGCCTTGATGGCCACACGCGTATAGAGCGCCGTGGTGTCGAGCTTCTTGTGCCCCAGCAAAACCTGAATGACGCGAATGTCGGTCTTGTTCTCCAACAGATGCGTGGCAAAGCTATGCCGTAGCGTATGCGGGGACACGCGCTTGTCGATCCCGGCTCTCTCGGCGGCAATATGGCAGGCGCGGTTAATCTGGCGGGTCGTCAGCGGCTGCCCCAGGACACGGCCCGGAAACAGCCAGCCCCGTGGCCGGACCGCTTTCCAATAGGTGCGCAGGAGATCGAGAAGATGCGGCGACAGCATCACGTAGCGGTCCTTGCGTCCCTTGCCCTGCTCGACGCGAATGACCATCCGCGCGCTGTCGATATCACTGATCTTGAGGGAGACGACTTCGGCAACGCGCAAGCCCGCTGCATAGGCTACGCTCAACGCCGCCCTGCACTTGATGCCGGGAACGGCCGCCAGGAGGCGGGCCACCTCGTCCGGGCTCAAAACCACCGGCAGCCTTCGCGGTTCACGGCAGAACGCGATCTCGTCCGTGACTTCGGGCCTTCTGAGCGTCACCCTGAAGAAAAAGCGCAAAGCGGTCATCGCGGCGTTCCGGCTGGGGACCGCGACGCCGCTCTTGGCAAGATGGAGTTGGTAGCGGCGAATGTCTTCGAACACCGCGTGGTCCAGGGGCCGGCCGAAGAAATCGGCGAAGCTCTTGACGGCGCGGATGTACTGCTGTTGGGTCTTCGGTGAGAAATGCCGGATCGTCATCTCTTCGATCATGCGCCGGCGCAACGGGCTGATGGCCTTCGCGGTCATGAGGGGCTCCTGTCTTGGGAGAGGTTGCAAGCCTCTCAATCTCAAGACAGGACGCTCCCTTCTGGCTACCGCGCCTTCGGTGACACGCCAGCGCCCTACCGCGAGAGCGGTTTAGTCCTTTGGCACGTCTCGGAAGAGCTCTGTAGCTGCCACCTGATCCGCTTCGCCGCCATCGACCAACTCCAAAACGGAGCCAGTCACGTCGCCTTCGTGCCAATTGCGGCTGGAGCGTATGATTCCGGCGGTGATCTCGTCCTGCTAGGTCATACGCCGAGCACGGATCACATGGGGTCCTCCGCCGCCGCGCGTTCCCATGTTTTCTTCCTCTCCGAAATAGCGGACGACCATTTCGCTAAGAGACAGATCCTCCAATTCGCCAAATCCGAGACGTTCGAGTTCATCACCCAACTCGGCCGGATCGAAATGGCTCAGCCACGGCTCGCCGAGCGTGGCAACCCGCTTGGCCGCACGGTCGTAGAAGACGCGGCGTTCGGGTGGATAATTGTCGGGTGGTTCGGAGTAGTCGAACGCCACTTCGGAATTGGATAGACCCGCGACAAAACGCAACGTCGCAAAGATGGCGTCACGCGTGAGATACGGGACTACCCCCAACCACAGAAAGAACCCAGGCTGCTCGAAGCAGAACCCCGCGGCGCGAAGCGCCTCGGAAAGTTTCTCGCGCTCAAAATCGACCGACACGAAAGTCAGAGAATCTGGAATCCGAAGTCCCGCCTCAGCGAGACGCTCGCGTTTCCAAGCCTGGGTCGCGGAGTGATCCACCTCGAACACGCGCAAGCCTAAATGCGCGTGTGGATTGCGTAGCGCAAAGGTATCGAGTCCGGCGCCGAGAACGATCACCTGGCGCACGCCGCGCGCCGTCACAGCCACCGACAGGGCATCCTCGGCAAAGCGGGTGCGCGCGGTGACGAAGAGGCGCATCGGCCGCCGCTGCGGCTCGGCCGCTTCCCTCTCCGCGATGGCTCGAGGTTCCTCACCGAGAATCACGCAAGCGAACGGATCGGTGAAGACCCGACCGCCTTCGAGCGTCTGATGGGCCGCACGGTGCGCTGCAGCTCCTCGCGCAGTAAGACTAGGCTGATTGCTCAGCATCGGATAGCCTTTGCCGAATCGTCTCGCAGAAGCTGAAATTCTCCAGATTGGCCGCGCCTTTAGGTGCCAATCTAACCGTCAAGATGACCCACGGCAATCTGCAGCGGCGTGCCGAAGGGATTTACACGTGACCTCCGGCCACTAAGATCCGGCAGTATCGTGGCATCGTCAGACGTGATCTCTGCCCAAGGCCGCAAGTCTGGATAGGGTCAGAGGACTAAACCGCTCTCGCGGTAGGGCGCTGGCGTGTCACCGAAGGCGCGGTAGCCAGAAGGGAGCGTCCTGTCTTGAGATTGAGAGGCTTGCAACCTCTCCCAAGACAGGAGCCCCTCATGACCGCGAAGGCCATCAGCCCGTTGCGCCGGCGCATGATCGAAGAGATGACGATCCGGCATTTCTCACCGAAGACCCAACAGCAGTACATCCGCGCCGTCAAGAGCTTCGCCGATTTCTTCGGCCGGCCCCTGGACCACGCGGTGTTCGAAGACATTCGCCGCTACCAACTCCATCTTGCCAAGAGCGGCGTCGCGGTCCCCAGCCGGAACGCCGCGATGACCGCTTTGCGCTTTTTCTTCAGGGTGACGCTCAGAAGGCCCGAAGTCACGGACGAGATCGCGTTCTGCCGTGAACCGCGAAGGCTGCCGGTGGTTTTGAGCCCGGACGAGGTGGCCCGCCTCCTGGCGGCCGTTCCCGGCATCAAGTGCAGGGCGGCGTTGAGCGTAGCCTATGCAGCGGGCTTGCGCGTTGCCGAAGTCGTCTCCCTCAAGATCAGTGATATCGACAGCGCGCGGATGGTCATTCGCGTCGAGCAGGGCAAGGGACGCAAGGACCGCTACGTGATGCTGTCGCCGCATCTTCTCGATCTCCTGCGCACCTATTGGAAAGCGGTCCGGCCACGGGGCTGGCTGTTTCCGGGCCGTGTCCTGGGGCAGCCGCTGACGACCCGCCAGATTAACCGCGCCTGCCATATTGCCGCCGAGAGAGCCGGGATCGACAAGCGCGTGTCCCCGCATACGCTACGGCATAGCTTTGCCACGCATCTGTTGGAGAACAAGACCGACATTCGCGTCATTCAGGTTTTGCTGGGGCACAAGAAGCTCGACACCACGGCGCTCTATACGCGTGTGGCCATCAAGGCGATCGGCGAAGTTACCAGCCCGCTCGACCTGCTGCTCACCGAGGTGAAGCCGCCGGCGTAAAGCGCCGGCTTCGTGTCACGGCCGTCATTGGAGGTCGCGGATATCTTCCGCGATCACGGGCCGGCGTGGCGTCGTGCCAACGCCGGCCACGTGAGCCTCGGCCAGCTGAAGGTCATGTCCGCCATCGAGAGCTGCCGCACGGCGGCTCTCGGTGGACATGTCGAGCGTTGCGAGAAGTGCGCGCACACGCACATCGCCTATAACTCCTGCCGCAATAGACATTGCCCCAAGTGCCAAGGCGCGGCAGCGAAGGAATGGCTCGCCGATCGGGAGGCCGAGCTGTTGCCCGTGCCCTACTACCACGTCGTGTTCACGCTGCCGGCGCCGATCGGCGACATCGCCTACCAAAATAAGGCGGTCGTCTATGGCATCCTGTTCAAGGCCGCGGCCGAGACGCTCATCACCATCGCCGCCGACCCGAAGCATCTCGGCGCCCGGATCGGCCTCATCGCCGTACTGCACAGCTGGGGTTCGGCACTCACGCATCACCCGCATGTGCATGTCATCGTGCCGGGTGGCGGCATCTCGCTCGACGGCCAGCGTTGGATATCCTGCCGGCCCGGCTTCTTCCTCCCCGTGCGCGTGCTCTCGCGGCTGTTCCGGCGACTGTTCCTGGAGAAGCTGGTCGCCGCCAATGACGCCGGCCGCCTGCACTTCTTCGGCGGTCACGCCCAGCTCACCGAGGGCCATGCTTTCGCGGCGTATCTGACGCCGTTACGCAACGCCGAGTGGGTTGTCTACGCGAAGAGACCATTCGGCGGACCGGAAGCCGTGTTGGCTTACCTGTCGCGCTATACGCACCGCGTCGCCATCGCCAATAGCCGGCTGCTCGCGCTCGACCATACCGGCATCACCTTCAAGTGGAAGGACTACCGGGCCAAGGGGCGCGAGCGGGCCAAGGTGATGACGCTCGCCATCGACGAGTTCATCCGACGCTTCCTGATCCACGTGCTGCCCGCCGGCTTCCATCGCATCCGCCACTACGGTCTCTTCGCCAACGGCGCGCGCACCGACAACATCGCGAGAGCGCGTCAGCTGCTCGACGTGCCCGGAACGCGCAGTAAGGAGAGCCTTACCGACGCTGCCAATGGCGACGAGCCGATGCGCTCGCATCCCTGCCCCCGCTGCGGCGGTAGCATGATCGTCATCGAGACCTTCGAGCGCGGCTGCTCGCCGCGATATCGACCGACGGTCTCGATCAGGATCGACACCTCATGAGCGCCATTACCCGGTCACGACGCTCGAATGCCGCTCACAATTGCCGCTGTCCATCGACCGGCCACCACCCCGCTCGGCCAATCACCATCGTTGTGCGCCAGCTCACGTGCTCGGCCATTGCGCTCGCACCTCAACGACTGCCATCGCACACTCCGCCACCGCAATGTCACGCTGCGGACCTTGCCCTACGATCACGACACCACCGCGCCTTCCCAACACCTGCGGCTCTCAAATCCCCATAGATCCAACCCGCCGAACGGCCGCGCCCCTTCCTGCCCGCGGTTTCCTCCCCTGAGGCTTCTCGGACGCCTGCCGCCAGAGCAGCCGCACCGTCCTCGCCGCGGCAGGCATCCGAGAACCCTTAACAAACCTCGACGAGGGTGCTCGCCCGAGTCCGGTCCGCTCTTGAGCGGTTCACCGACATCGACTGGCAGGTGACGCGCTTCTCAGTTTGACCCGAAGCGGCTATTTCAAACGGACCCTGGACACCTTGTTTCGCCCGGCCGATCATGCCCTTTCGCAGCAATAGGGTACCACCATGGACATCGGGGGTTGGCTACGGAGCCTAGGCCTCGAACGCTATCAGGCGGCGTTTCGCGAAAACGAGATCGACGAAACGGTCCTCCCGAACTTGACGTCGGAGGACTTGAAGGATTTGGGCGTCGCGGTCGTCGGACACCGCCGCAAGTTGCTCGACGCCATCGCTGCTCTGCGCTCTGGCTTCTCCAACGCGAAAGCACTGCCACCGGCGCCGGTGTCCACCACACCAACGAATGCGACGTCTACTGTCGCGCCCGTCCCTGAACCCTCTGTTGAGCGGCGCTACCTCACGGTCATGTTCTGCGATCTCGTCGGCTCGACCGCGCTCTCGGCGCGGCTCGACCCCGAGGACATGCGTGAGATCATCGGCACGTACCACCGCTGCTGCGCCGAGCAGATCACCAAGGCCGGTGGGTTCGTCGCCAAGTACATGGGCGATGGAGTGCTCGCGTACTTCGGCTATCCGCAGGCGCATGAAGACGACGCGGAGCGGGCGGTGCGGAGTGCCCTCGCGCTGATCGAAGCAGTCCCCAAACTACAGGCCGGCCACGATGCCGTCCTCGCGGTTCGCCTTGGTATCGCCACCGGGCTGGTGGTCGTCGGCGATCTCATCGGTGAAGGCGACGCGCGAGAGCGCGGGGTGGTGGGCGACACTCCCAATCTCGCGGCGCGCCTGCAGGGGATCGCCCAGCCGAACACCGTCGTCATCGCCGACAGTACGCGAGCACTCCTCGGCAACCTCTTCGAGCTGGAGGATCTCGGGTCAAGAGACCTCAAGGGCATCGCCGGGCCGGCGCGGGCGTGGGCGGTCCTTCGCGCAAGAGCGGTGGAAAGCCGCTTCGAGGCGCTGCACGAGACCGGCTTGACTGCGCTCGTCGGGCGCGAAGAGGAAATGGAGCTGTTGGCGCGGCGCTGGTCCCGCGCCAAGGTCGGCGAAGGTCAGGTAGTGCTTCTCTCCGGCGAGGCCGGCATCGGCAAATCGCGGCTCACGGCCGAGCTGCTGGAACGCCTCGCCGCCGAACGTCACACGCGCTTGCGCTATTTTTGCTCGCCGCAGCACACGGACAGCGCGCTCTACCCGATCATCGGCCAATTAGAGCGTGCCGCCGGCTTCGCAAACGACGACGATGCCGCGGCGAAGCAACGGAAGCTGGCGCAAATGCTGGTGGAGGGCGGGGAAGCTGAGGCATTCCCGCTGCTCGCCGAGCTGCTGTCGCTGCCGGGCACCGCCCTCGACATCAGTCCACAGCAGAAGAAGAAGCGCACGTTCGAGGCGCTGACGCACCTCCTCGACGGATTGGCCCGAGCGCAGCCGGTATTGATGGTGTTCGATGACCTGCATTGGATGGACCCGACCTCGCGCGAGCTCCTCGATCGCACCATCGCCCGCGTCGAGCATCTGCCGGTATTGCTGATCGCAACGTTCCGGCCCGAGTTCCAGCCGCCCTGGGTCGGACTGTCGCATGTGACGATGCTGGCACTGGCGCGGCTCGGCCGCCGCGACGGTGCGGCCCTGGTGCAGCGCCTCACGGCCAACGCAGGCGCGCTCCCGGCCGACATCGTCGCCGAGATCGTCGAGCGAAGCGACGGCGTGCCGCTGTTCCTCGAAGAAGTCACGAAGGTCGTGCTCGAAACGGAAACCGCCACGGCGCATGGCGCGATCGCCGCGATCCCCGCGGCTCGCACTATGGTGCCAGCTACGTTGCAGGCGTCGCTTTTGGCGCGGCTGGACCGGCTCGGCCCAGCCGCGCGCGAAATCGCGCAAACCGGTGCCGCGATCGGTCGCGAGTTCTCCTACGAACTGCTCTCCGCGACCGCCCTGCGCAGCGAAGGCGAAACCCGTGCCGCCCTCGACCAGCTGGTCGCAGCCGGGCTCATCTTCCAGCGCGGCACGCCGCCCGCCGCGGAGTGCCAGTTCAAGCATGCCCTCGTGCAGGACACCGCCTACGGCACATTGCTGCGCGGCCCGCGCCAGGCGTTGCACGCCCGCATCGCCGCGGCGCTCGAAACGCGTGCGCCCGATCGGATCGAGCGCGAGCCCGAGATCCTCGCCTACCACCTGGCGGAAGCCGGCGACCCCGCAGCGCGCAGCCGTCTATTGGCGTAAAGCTGGCGAGCAGGCGGTGCGCCGTGCTGCCGCTCGCGAGGCGATCGGCCATTTCCGGCGGGCCTTGACGCTGGTCGAGGCGCAACCCGAAGGTGCGGAGCGGTGGCGCGGCGAGTTGGCGATCCTGTCGCAGCTAGCCCCGCTGATGATGGGCGTCTATGGCTGGTCAGCCCAAGAGGCCGGCGAGGTCGTTGAGCGGGCTGCCGAGATCGGACGCCGGCTCGATAGTTCGCCTGAGATCGCTCCGGCGGTCGCCAATCTGTGGATCTTCAATATCGGCCGCGGTCGCCTCGATCGTGCGGCCGAGATCGGAACCGATCTGTTCAGAATGGCAGGTGTTCTCGACGACAAAGACATCCTCCTCCAGGCGTATCACTGCAGCTGGGCGACGCTTTCATTCCAAGGTCGCTTTCGCGAGGCAGAAGAGCACATCAACGCGGGTGCGTCACTCTACGACCCCGAGCGCCACGCGCATCACCGACACGTATATCTCGGCCACGATCCACACGTCTGCGGCATGAATTTCGCTGCCGCGACACGATTTGTCCTTGGCTTTCCCGATCAAGCGCACCGATTGGCGCTCGAGGGTATTGAATTTGCCCGACAGCTCAGCCACGCCCCGACACTGGGCAATGCGTTGTGGAAGGCCTGCGAAGCCTTCGCCATGCTGGACGAACTCCAGGTTTTGGCGTCGACGGCGCGCGAATTGATCGACTTGACCGACGTGCATGGCCTGCCGATGCCGCGCGCCCACGGGTTTAACCTACTGGGTTGGGCGCTGGCGCGTTCCGGGCAGACGGCCGAGGGGATCGCGCATTTGCGGGAAACGGAACGCCTGCTTGCGCAAATGGGCGGACTCGCTCACGCGACGCTGGTGGTTGCCCTCCGTGCCGAAACCCTGCTCATGGCCGGCTCCCATCTGGAGGGTCTGGCGCAAGTGGAGGCCGCGCTAACCGCGACCGGGGGCGGCGAGCGCGCCTATCTATCGCGGCTGCATCGGACTCGCGGCGCGCTGCTGCGGCACCTGCGAGGCGCCGCCGACCCCGAGGTCGAGGCAAGCCTTAAACAGGCGCTGGCTGTCGCCCGCGAGCAGGGCGCCAAAGGTTGGGAGATCGGTGCCGCGACCGATCTTGCCCGGCTGTGGACCGAGCGGGGCCGACGTGGCGAAGCCCGCGACCTCCTCGTGCCGATCTACGACTGGTTCACCGAAGGCTTCGACACGACCGATCTCAGGGAGGCGAAGGCGCTGCTCGACGAGCTGGCGCGGTGAGGCAGGTGCCGGCCTAAGGGAACAG
>CAWBKF010000024.1:0-53115 GCA_963789275.1 uncultured Alphaproteobacteria bacterium | reverse complement strand
GTACCGCTTTAAATGGCGAACAGCCATACCCTTGGGACCTGCTCCAGCCCCAGGATGCGATGAGCCGACATCGAGGTGCCAAACGACGCCGTCGATATGGAATCTTGGGCGTCATCAGCCTGTTATCCCCGGCGTACCTTTTATCCGTTGAGCGATGGCCCTCCACACACGGGACCACCGGATCACTATGGCCGACTTTCGTCTCTGCTCGACCTGTCGGTCTCGCAGTCAGGCGGGCTTGTGCCATTGCACTCAACAGCTGATTTCCGACCAGCTTGAGCCCACCATCGCGCGCCTCCGTTACTCTTTGGGAGGCGACCGCCCCAGTCAAACTACCCGCCATGCAGGGTCCTGCCCCGAGATGATCAGGGCCAGTTAGATGTCAGGAAGCGGAAGGGTGGTATTTCACGGGTGGCTCCATCGGAGCTGGCGCCCCAACTTCATCGCCTCCCACCTATGCTACACATCCCCTCCCTAACACCACTGCAAAGCTGTAGTAAAGGTGCACGGGGTCTTTCCGTCTAACCGCGGGTACTCCGCATCTTCACGGAGAATTCAATTTCGCTGAGCCGGTGTTGGAGACAGCGGGGAAGTCGTTACGCCATTCGTGCAGGTCGGAACTTACCCGACAAGGAATTTCGCTACCTTAGGACCGTTATAGTTACGGCCGCCGTTTACCGGGGCTTCGGTTCAGGGCGTGAACCCCTCTCCTTAACCTTCCGGCACCGGGCAGGCGTCAGACCCTATACGTCGTCTCTCGACTTCGCAGAGCCCTGTGTTTTTGGTAAACAGTCGCTACCCCCTGGCTCTGTGCCCCCCGCCCCTGGTTGCCCAGGAACGGGGCCCTCTTCTCCCGAAGTTACGAGGGTAATTTGCCGAGTTCCTTCAACACCGTTCTCTCAAGCGCCTCGGTATGCTCTACCAGTCCACCTGTGTCGGTTTGGGGTACGGTCTTGGTGCTGGAGCTGTTTCCCGGAAGTCCCAGGCCGCCAGGACAATCCAATAAGCCCTGACGGCTTTCGGCCTTCGTCACTTCCAGCAGGCTGGGGACTATTAACCCCATTCCCATCGGCTACGGCTTTCGCCCTCACCTTAGGGGCCCGGCTCACCCTGCGCGGATTAACCTTGCGCAGGAACCCTTGGACTTACGGCGACAGAGTTTCTCACTCTGTTTATCGCTACTCATGTCAGCATTCTCGCTTCCGATACCTCCAGCATGCCTCGCGGCACGCCTTCACTGGCCTACGGAACGCTCCGCTACCACGTGCGCGCTTGCGCGCGCACATCCGCAGCTTCGGTGCATGGCTTTAGCCCCGTTACATTTTCGGCGCAGGACGGCTTGACCAGTGAGCTATTACGCTTTCTTTAAAGGATGGCTGCTTCTAAGCCAACCTCCTGGTTGTCGCGGCTATCCCACATCCTTTCCCACTTAGCCATGACTTGGGGACCTTAGCTGGCGGTCTGGGCTGTTTCCCTCTCGGCGACGGACCTTAGCACCCGCCGCCTGTCTGCCGATCTCCACTCGCGGGTATTCGGAGTTTGGTTAGGTTTGGTAAGGCTCGCGCCCCCCTAGCCCATCCAGTGCTCTACCCCCCGCGGTGAGCAATCGACGCTCTACCTCAATAGATTTCGCGGAGAACCAGCTATTTCCGAGTTTGATTGGCCTTTCACCCCTAGCCACAGGTCATCCCATACTTTTGCAACAGTAGTGGGTTCGGTCCTCCAGTGGGTGTTACCCCACCTTCAACCTGCCCATGGCTAGATCACCCGGTTTCGGGTCTGATCCGTGCAACTCATGCGCCCTATTCAGACTCGCTTTCGCTGCGCCTACGCCTAGCGGCTTAAGCTTGCTGCACAGACCAACTCGCTGACCCATTATACAAGAGGTACGCCGTCACCCTTGCGGGCTCCGACTGCTTGTAGGCATTCGGTTTCAGGTACTCTTTCACTCCCCTCATCGGGGTGCTTTTCACCTTTCCCTCACGGTACTTGTTCACTATCGGTCGCCAAGGAGTACTTAGGCTTGGAGGGTGGTCCCCCCGTTTTCAGACAGGATTGCACGTGTCCCGCCTTACTCAAGGACCCTGAGCTTCTTTTCCCATACGGGGCTGTCACCCGCTCCGGCCCGCCTTTCCAGACGGTTCTGGTAATCCGCTCACGGCCACTGGCCTCTTCCGCTTTCGCTCGCCACTACTAACGGAGTCTCGGTTGATGTCCTTTCCTCCGGCTACTGAGATGTTTCAGTTCACCGGGTTCGCCTCCCGCACCTATGGATTCAGTACGGGATACTCATTGCTGAGTGGGTTGCCCCATTCGGAGATCCCGGGATCAACGATCGCTCGCATCTCCCCCGGGCTTATCGCAGCGTGCCACGTCCTTCATCGCCTCTTGGCGCCAAGGCATCCACCAAATGCCCTTACCTCAACGCTTGATCGCTCAACCCGTCGTCCGCAGGGACAAGCCCCGCAACACAACGCGTCTCGCATGAAGACACTCTTCTCCGAAGAAGCTGTCAGCTGTCAGCTCTCAGCCATAAGCCAAGCGCCTCAAGCTCACGCTCCTTCGGTACTCCCTCTTCACTTGTCAAAGATCAAACCGGCATAGAACGCGCCGGTAAAATTGCTTCTCCCAATCCCTGGCCCGTCGCTCGCTGGAGCCCCTCTCTGCACCGAGCCGCTTTCGCGGTGGCTGCGCTACCGCTGGCGCGGCCCGCGACAATGCGCGTACGCGCATTGCGCGGTGGTGGAGGTGAACGGAATCGAACCGATGACCTCCTGCTTGCAAAGCAGGCGCTCTCCCAACTGAGCTACACCCCCGGTATCAGGGCGGCCCTGCCGCCCTGATACCGGGGGCGGGCGCCAGCGGTTGCGCTTGCAACCGCGGAAGCCCGCTCGGTTCAAGCAAGGGCTCCGTTCAGATCTGCACCGCCTCGCGCCTGGCCGGAGCCTCTTCCTGCACCGGGCCGCTTTCGGCGCAACAAGCGTTGCGCCTGGCGCGGCGACCACACGAACGCCGCTCTGCGGCGTTCGGTGGTGGGCCAGGGAGGATTTGAACCTCCGACCTCACGCTTATCAAGCGCGCGCTCTAACCAACTGAGCTACTAGCCCTAAGCTGACAGCTGTCAGCTGACAGCTTTCAGCCAACAGCTTCTCGGGATCGGGGAAGGGATGCGCAGACGGCGACGCCGGATGTGGCAGATCTGACTGATCCACCTGATGGAAAGCCCGAAGAACCCCAGGCTGACAGCTGATAGCTGACAGCTCAAAGCTACCTCAAGCATCCAGAAAGGAGGTGATCCAGCCGCAGGTTCCCCTACGGCTACCTTGTTACGACTTCACCCCAGTCGCTGACCTTACCGTGGCCGGCTGCCTCCTTGCGGTTGGCACACCGTCTTCAGGTAAAACCAACTCCCATGGTGTGACGGGCGGTGTGTACAAGGCCCGGGAACGTATTCACCGCGGCGTGCTGATCCGCGATTACTAGCGATTCCAGCTTCATGCTCTCGAGTTGCAGAGAACAATCCGAACTGAGACGGCTTTTCGAGATTGGCACAGGGTCGCCCCATTGCCTCCCTCTGTCACCGCCATTGTAGCACGTGTGTAGCCCAGCCCATAAAGGCCATGAGGACTTGACGTCATCCCCGCCTTCCTCCGGCTTGTCACCGGCAGTTCCTTCAGAGTGCCCAGCTTGACCTGATGGCAACTGAAGGTGAGGGTTGCGCTCGTTGCGGGACTTAACCCAACATCTCACGACACGAGCTGACGACAGCCATGCAGCACCTGTGTTCCCGCCAGCCGAACTGAAGAAGCCGATCTCTCGGCCCCATACGGGACATGTCAAGGGCTGGTAAGGTTCTTCGCGTTGCGTCGAATTGAACCACATGCTCCACCGCTTGTGCGGGCCCCCGTCAATTCCTTTGAGTTTTAACCTTGCGGCCGTACTCCCCAGGCGGTGCGCTTAACGCGTTAGCTGCGACACCGAGGGACTAGGTCCCCCAACGTCTAGCGCACATCGTTTACAGCGTGGACTACCAGGGTATCTAATCCTGTTTGCTCCCCACGCTTTCGCGCCTCAGCGTCAGTTACGGTCCAGAGAGCCGCCTTCGCCACCGGTGTTCTTCCCAATATCTACGAATTTCACCTCTACACTGGGAATTCCACTCTCCTCTCCCGTACTCCAGCCTCAGAGTATCAAGCGCACCTCCCAGGTTGAGCCCGGGGCTTTCACGCCTGACTTCTAAGGCCGCCTGCGCGCCCTTTACGCCCAGTAATTCCGAACAACGCTCGCCCCCTTCGTATTACCGCGGCTGCTGGCACGAAGTTAGCCGGGGCTTCTTCTGCGGGTACCGTCATCATCGTCCCCGCCGAAAGAGCTTTACAACCCTAAGGCCTTCATCACTCACGCGGCATTGCTGGATCAGGGTTGCCCCCATTGTCCAATATTCCCCACTGCTGCCTCCCGTAGGAGTCTGGGCCGTGTCTCAGTCCCAGTGTGGCTGATCATCCTCTCAGACCAGCTACGGATCATCGCCTTGGTGAGCCGTTACCTCACCAACTAGCTAATCCGACGCGGGCCCCTCCTGCAGCGATAAATCTTTCGCCCGACATCTCCACGACATCGGGCCTTATGCGGTATTAGCCGAGGTTTCCCTCGGTTATCCCGCACTCCAGGGCAGGTTCCCACGCGTTACTCACCCGTGCGCCACTCCTCTATTGCTAGAGGCGTTCGACTTGCATGTGTTAGGCATGCCGCCAGCGTTCGTTCTGAGCCAGGATCAAACTCTCAAGTTAGCCTCGGACGCTCGCTAAAAGCACCCAAGTCCCGGCACCGCAAAACGCTTCTCTTGTCCGGAATTGACAAGAACAATTCCTACCAAAGATGCGCCTACAGCGCCGCTTCAACGCCGCCGCCTGCGCATCCCTTCCTCTGATTCACACTGTCAAAGAGCATTCCCCCGAAAGGGAGCGGCGCTTATAGGCTCGCTACTATGGCAAGTCAACAAGCATTACCCGCTGTCGGGAGCTTCCACCGCGGTCGACAAAAACGCCCGCCGCGGAGAGCGGCGTTCGCAAGCGACACGTGTCAGAAGAGCCGCCAGAAGCGGCTGAGGGGTACATATAGAGCGCCGTCACAGAATTGTCCAGAGCCGCCGCGCCGATATCTCGATCCCTAAAGCAAGCCCAGCGCGCGCAGCTCCTCGGCCATGGCGTCAGGCAGCGTGTCCTCCCCGGCCGCCCGCGCCGGCCGATCGGCCGGCGCGTCCTTGGGCAGGAGATAGCGCCAGCCCTGGAACGCGCGCTTGGGCTGCCACGCCGTCTCCACCAGCTTCGGGTCGTAGCGCACGAGGCAATAGCGCTCGCCATCATCCTCGACCACGGGAATGAAGCCCAGGATGCGCTGGCGCACGCGGATCTGGCCTTTGATCACCCAATAGATCGAGCCGCCATCGAGGATCTCCTCGCGCCGGCGCGGCATATGGCGGGTATAGAAGACCGAGCGTCCGCGCTCGCGCCGCCGCTCCTTCTGCTGCTTGCGCAGATCCGCGAGGTCCTCGACCCCGACCGCGAGCTTGAGCAGATGGAGCGCCATGCTCAGGCCGCCTTCGCGGCGAGCGCGCGCGCCACTTTGGAAGCCGGCTCGCGGCCGAGCGCCTGCGAGATGAAGCGCCCGGCCGCGGCGAGCCGCACAAGATCGACGCCGCTGCGGATGCCGAGCCCGTTCAGCAGGTAGAGCACGTCCTCGCTGGCGACATTGCCGGAGGCGCCCTTGGCGTAGGGGCAGCCGCCGAGCCCGGCGACCGAACTGTCGACAACGGCCACGCCCTGCTCGAGAGATGCCAGGATATTGGCCAGTGCCTGGCCATAGGTATCGTGGAAATGCACGGCCAGCCGCTCGCGCGGCACCTCCTCGGCGACCCCGTCGAGCATCGCCTGGATACGCGCCGGCGTGCCGGTGCCGATGGTGTCGCCGAGCGAGATCTCGTAGCAGCCCATCGCCAGCAGTCTGCGCGGCGACATCGGCGACCGCGGCGGGCGCGATCGGACCCTCATAAGGGCAATCGACGACGCAGGAGATGTAGCCGCGCAGGCGCAGGCCGTGTTGGCGCGCCGCCTCGGCCACCGGCGCGAAGCGCGCCAGGCTCTCGGCGATCCCGCAATTGATGTTGCGCTGCGAGAAGCTCTCCGAGGCCGCGGCGAAGATGGCGATCTCCTCGACCCCCGCGGCCAGCGCCGCGGCAAACCCCTTCATGTTCGGCACCAGCACCGGATAGCTCACACCGGGCTTCCGCCTCAATCCCGCCAGCACCTCGGCGGTATCCGCCATTTGCGGGATCCATTTCGGCGAGACGAAGCTGCCGGCCTCGACCACGACGAGCCCGGCATCGGCCAGCTGCTCGATCAGCGCGATCTTGGTCGCCGCCGGCACGATCAGCGCCTCGTTCTGCAGCCCGTCGCGCGGGCCGACCTCGACCATGCGCACCTGCTTTGGCAGCTGCATCGCCCGACCTCCCTATGCCTCACCCGCCACTGCGAAGGCGATGAGCTCGGCGCCTTCCTCGACGAGGTCGCCGGGCACGTAATTGACGCGCTCCACCGTGCCGTCGGTTGGAGCGGTGATGGTATGCTCCATCTTCATCGCCTCGAGCACCATCAGCGCCTCGCCCCGCTTCACCGCGGTGCCGGATTTGACCAGCACCTGCGCCACCTTGCCCGGCATCGGCGCGCTGAGCCGGCCGCCTTCCGCCTCCTCCGCCGCGCGCGGCGCCAGCGGATCGATATAGAGAAGCCGCCAGCTGCCGTCATCCCCCGCCACCGTCACGTCGTCGCCGCGGCGCAGCACCGCAAGCTCGGCGCGCACACCCTCGAGATCGAGCGCGAGATCGCCGTCGGGCAGCCGGCTGGCGCCGGCATCGCTCGCTTCGCCGTCGATCTCCAGGCGATAGCGTGCGCCGCGGTAATAGGCGCGCACCAGGCGCTGCGTCTCGCCATCGGCCCAGCGCATATCCCGATAAGTGTCGCCGTTGAGCCGCCAGAAGTCGCGACGGTGCCAGGGCGAATGGGGATCGCCGGACCCGGAGCCGGCGGCGGCCACCGCCTGGTCGAGCAGCAGCGCCAAGCTGGCGGCGGCGAGCACATACCGCGGCGCCGGCGCCGGCGGCGGCAGGAGCTCCGCGCGATGGCGCTCGATGAAGCCGGTGTCGACCGTGCCCGCGGCAAAGGCGGGATGGCGCAGCAGGCGCAACAGGAAATCCCGGTTGGTGATGAGACCGGCGATGCGGTACTGCGCGAGGCCGGCGGCGAGGCGGCGCAGCGCCGTGTCGCGATCCTCGCCCCAGCCGATCACCTTGGCGATCATCGGATCGTAATGGACGCTGACCGCATCGCCCTCGCGCACGCCGGTATCGATGCGCAGTCCTGGCGCCGCTGCCGGCACGCGCAGCCGGCGCAGGCTGCCCGTCACCGGCAGGAAGTCGCGTGCGGGATCCTCGGCGTAAAGCCGCGCCTCGATCGCATGGCCGCGCGCCGCCACATCCTCCTGGCTGAGCGGCAGCGCCTCGCCGGCGGCGACGCGCAGCTGCCATTCGACGAGGTCGAGGCCGGTGATCGCCTCGGTAACGGGATGCTCGACCTGGAGGCGCGTGTTCATTTCCATGAAATAGAAGGCCTGGCCCTCGGCGATGAATTCGACCGTGCCGGCGCCGACATATCCGACCGCGCGCGCCGCGGCCACCGCCGCCTCGCCCATGGCGCGCCGGCGCTCGGCGCTCATGCCCGGCGCCGGCGCCTCCTCGACCACCTTCTGGTGGCGGCGCTGGATCGAGCAGTCGCGCTCGAAGAGATGCAGCGTCTTGCCGTGGCGGTCGGCGAAGATCTGCATTTCGATATGGCGCGGCCGCGTCAGGTACTTCTCGATCAGCACGCGGTCATCGCCGAAGGCCGAGAGCGCCTCGCGCTTGGCCGAGGCGAGCGCCGCGGCGAATTTGTCCGGCGTCGCCACGACGCGCATGCCCTTGCCGCCGCCGCCGGCAGACGCCTTGATCAGCACGGGATAGCCCACGCGCAGCGCCGCCGCGGCGAGCGCCGCCGCGTCCTGCGCCTCGCCATGATAGCCCGGGACCAGCGGCACGCCGGCGCGCTCCATCAGCGCCTTGGCCGCCGCCTTCGAGCCCATGGCGCGGATCGCCTGGGGCGGCGGACCGATGAAGACGATCGCCGCCTTGGCGCAGGCCTCGGCGAAATCGCCGTTCTCCGACAGGAAGCCATAGCCGGGATGCACCGCCTCGGCGCCCGAGCGCTGCGCCGCCTCGATCAGCCGCGCGATGCTGAGATAGCTCTCGCGCGCCGGCGCCGGGCCGATCGGATAGGCCTCGTCCGCCATCGTCACATGAAGCGCGCCGGCATCCGCCGCGGAATAGACGGCAACCGTGCGGACGCCCAGCGCCCGCGCCGTGCGGATCACCCGGCACGCGATCTCGCCGCGATTGGCGATGAGGATCTTGCCAAACATCCCGCGCCTCAGCGCTTCCAGCCGGGCTTGCGCTTGTCGAAGAAGGCGGCAAGCCCTTCGCGCGCCTCGCTCGAGGCGCGCGCCTCAGCGATGGCGCGGGCGGTGAGCGCCATGACGCTGTCGCCGATGGCGCGGTCGGCGACCTCGGCGATGAGCCGCTTGGAGCGCGCCTGGGCATGGCCGCCGCCCTCGAGGAGCGCCGCGACGATCGTCTCCACCGCCGCGTCGAGCTCGGCGCGGGGCGCCACCTCGTGGACGAGGCCGATGCGCTGCGCCTCGGCGGCGGAGAAGCGCTCGCCGGTGAGGAAATAGCGCCGCGACGCGCGCGCGCCGATCGCCGCCACGACATAGGGGCTGATGGTCGCCGGCACCAGGCCGAGCCGCACTTCGGAGATCGAGAACACCGCTTCCGCCGCGGCAACCGCCACGTCGCAGCAGCAGACGAGACCGAGACCGCCGGCAAAGGCGGCGCCGTTGACCCGCGCCACCGTCGGCTTGCCGAGCTCGCTCAATGCTGCGCAGCAGCTCCGCCAGCGCCATGGCGTCGGCGACATTCTCGGCGTCGCTGTAGCCCGCCATGCGCCGCATCCAATTGAGATCGCCGCCGGCAGAAAAGCTCTGGCCGCTGCCGGTCAGGACCACCACATGCACCGCGGGATCGCTCTCGATCCGGCGCAGCGCCACGGTGAGATCGGCGATCAGCCGGTCGTCGAAGGCGTTGTGGATCGCCGGCCGGTTGAGGCTGACGCGCGCGACGCCGCGCGCATCGGTCTCGATGAGAAGGTTGGGCTCGCTCATCCCATCACATCCGGAAGACGCCGAAATCGGTCTTCTCGATCGGCGCGTTGAGGCTTGCCGAGATCGCCAGCGCCAGCACGCGGCGCGTCTCGGCGGGATCGATGACGCCGTCGTCCCAGAGCCGCGCGCTGGCGTAATAGGGATGGCCCTGATGCTCGTACTGCTCGAGGATCGGCGCCTTGAAGGCGCTCTCCTCGGCCTTGCTCCAGGCGCCGCCGCGCGCCTCGATGTTGTCGCGCCGCACGGTGGCGAGCACCGCTGCCGCCTGCTCGCCGCCCATCACCGAGATGCGCGCATTGGGCCACATCCACAGGAAGCGGGGCCCATAGGCGCGGCCGCACATGCCGTAATTGCCGGCGCCGAAGCTGCCGCCGATGATCAAGGTGAATTTCGGCACGTTGGCGCAGGCCACCGCGGTCACCATCTTGGCGCCGTCCTTGGCGATGCCGCCGGCCTCGTATTTGCGCCCGACCATGAAGCCGGTGATGTTCTGCAGGAAGATCAGCGGAATGCCGCGCTGGGCGCAGAGCTCGATGAAATGCGCGCCTTTGAGCGCGCTCTCCGAGAACAGAATCCCGTTATTGGCGACGATGCCGACGGGGTAGCCCCAGATGCGCGCGAAGCCGGTCACCAGCGTCTGGCCATAGAGCTGCTTGAACTCGTCGAGCTCGCTGCCGTCGACGATCCGCGCGATGACCTCGCGCACGTCATAGGGCTTGCGCGTATCGCTCGGCACGATGCCGTAGATCTCCTCGGCATCGTAGAGCGGCTCGACCGGCGCCGCGATGTCGAGCGCGGGCCGCTTCACGCGGTTGAGATGGCCGACGATGCGCCGGGCGATGCCGAGGGCATGGGCGTCGTCGAGCGCGTAATGGTCGGTGACGCCGGAGACGCGGCTGTGCACATCGGCGCCGCCGAGCTCCTCGGCGGTGACGACCTCGCCGATCGCCGCCTTCACCAGCGGCGGTCCGCCGAGGAAGATCGTGCCCTGGTTGCGCACGATGATGCTCTCATCCGACATCGCCGGCACATAGGCGCCGCCGGCGGTGCAGGAGCCCATCACCACCGCGATCTGCGGGATGCCGAGCCCTGACAAAGTCGCCTGGTTGTAGAAGATGCGGCCGAAATGCTCGCGGTCGGGAAAGACCTCGTCCTGGTTCGGCAGGTTGGCGCCGCCGGAATCGACGAGGTAGAGGCAAGGCAGATGATTCTGCCGCGCGATCTCCTGGGCGCGCAGATGCTTCTTCACCGTGACCGGGTAATAGGTCCCGCCCTTGACCGTGGCATCGTTGGCGACGATGACGCATTCGCGCCCCATGACCGGGCCGATGCCGGTGATGATGCCGCCGGCCGGGATGTCCTCGCCATACATGCCGTGGGCGGCGAGCTGCGAGAATTCGAGGAACGGCGCGCCGGGATCGATCAGCGTGCGCACGCGCTCGCGCGGCAGCAGCTTGCCGCGGGCGAGATGGCGCTGGCGCGCCTGCTCGCCGCCGCCGGCGCGGATCTTGGCGACGGTCGCCGCGAGGTCCTCGACCTGCGCGCGCATCGCCGCCGCATTGGCGCGGAAGGTCTCGGAGCGGGGATCGAGCGAGGTCTTGATGACCGGCATGGCCTTCCTTCAACCCACGGTCGGCGGGCTGTCAGCCACCATGCAAAACGTGGCACCGCCCGGCAAGGGAAAAGCGCCGGCCCCGGCGGGCGGCGCCCGGGGGAGGCGAATTGGCCGGGAAAGCGGGCGATCAGTCCTCGCAGCCCTCGCCGAAGGCCTCGAGCCCCGCCAGCAGGTAGGCGGGGAGCGCGCCATCGCCGATCATGAAATCGGCGCTGCGGTCGTCGATCAAATCGCCGGCGGCGGCGAGCGCGTCCGCCCATTCGGCGATGTCGTAATCGCCGCGCCCCAGCATGATGAGCGCCAGCAGATTGGCTTGCTCCTCGACATCGAGCCCGGCGACGAACTCGATCATCTCGCGCCGGCGCGGATCCATGCCGTCCATCGGCTCCTCGAGGGTGGTGAGCGCGCTGTCGTCGCCGGTGGTGGTGGCGTCGCCGGCGGTCGAGGGCTCGAGCCCCGCCACCTCGCGTGCCGCCTCGATAAAGTCGCAGACCTTCTCCGGATTGATGCCGAGCTCGGGCATGGCCAGCCCTCCCCTGAGGTTGAGATATCGTGGCGCCGATGAGCAACCTGTGGTTTACTTTCGGCCTGTGTATTGGCAGCGTGCCTTAGTCAACACACGGAGGCCGTCTTGCTCTCCCGGAAGACTTTCCGACATCTCGGCCTGGGGTTACTCCTGGTCGCCACGATCAGCTGTGGCTTGGTTGCCGAAGCTTCTGCCGATTATGCCGCCGGCGTCCGATACGCCAAGCAGGGTGACTACGTGGCAGCGCGGCGGGAATACTTGGCGGCGGCGACAGATGGCAATGCGAACGCGCAGAACAACCTTGCGAACCTCTATCGAAGCGGCGGAGGCGGTCCGGTCGATCTCCAAGAAGCGTTCTACTGGTTCTCAAAAGCGGCGCTCCAAGGCCAGGTCAATGCGCAGACATCCTTGGGCGATATGTATGAAAAGGGTGACGGGGTGCCGCGAGACTACCTTCGCGCCGCGTACTGGTATCGACGCGCGGCCGTAGCGGGATTTTTCATCGGCCAATCCTCACTTGCGGAAATGTTCGAAGTCGGACGCGGTATCCCGAGGGAGCCGATAACGGCGCTCGCTTGGTATACCATTGCGGCAAAGGCCCGCGTGAACCCCACCAGCACTTTCTATACCGAAGCGCTGAAGCGCGCGGTCGCGGCCAGGGACAGCCTCGCACAGCGTTTATCCACGGCCGAGCGCGCCGACGCCGAGGACGTCGCCCGCCGTTGGATTGTCGGTTTCGATTTGCCTGCGCCGTCCGGTCGGGCATCGTCCGCGGCGCCGCCACAACCGGCAAGGGCACCATCGCGGTCAAGTAAAATGGAGCCCGCCCTGGGCACCGGCACAGGCTTTATCATCAACGATCGCGGCGATGTCGTAACCAACAGCCATGTGGCAGGCAGATGCTCGCGGCTAAGCTTCGCTTTGAACGGGCAACCGTTGGCGAATGGCAGGCTCATCGCGGTCGATGCCAAGAACGATCTGGCGGTGGTGAACTTCTCCCTGCCGGGCGCGACGACGGCGGTGCTGTCGGACGCTGCCAAACAGAGCTTGGGCGAGGATCTCTTGGTCTTCGGCTATCCGCTTATCGGCATTCTCTCGACCTCCGGCAACCTGACCCGCGGCTCGGTCAGCGCCTTGGACGGCATCGACGACGATGCCCGCTACATGCAAATCTCGGCCCCCGTGCAACCCGGCAATTCCGGAGGGCCGGTCATGGATGCGGCGGGACGGGTGATCGGCGTCGTCACTTACAAGCTCGATGCCTTGACGGCGGTGAAAGCCTCCGGCGACATCCCGCAGAATGTGAATTTCGCCTTGAAAGTCAGCGTCCTTCGGCTGTTCCTCGACAGCCACTCCATTCCGTATCGGATTGCCGATCCGTCATCGGAGAGCCTCGCCGCGGGCGAGGTCGGTGACTCCATCCAGAAATTCACCGGCGTCGTGGTGTGCGCGCGGTAATCGCCTATTCCGCGAGCACCTGCCGGCTGATCACCAGGCGCTGGATGTCGCTGGTGCCCTCGTAGATCTGGCAGACCCGCACGTCGCGCCAGATGCGCTCGACCGGGAAATCCTGGAGATAGCCGTAGCCGCCATGGATCTGGATGGCGTCGGAGCAGACGCGCTCGGCCATCTCCGAGGCGAAGAGCTTGGCCATCGAGGCTTCCTTGATGCAGGGCAGCCCGGCATCGCGCAGCATCGCGGCATGCAGCATCAGCTGGCGCGCCGCCTCGATCCGCGTCGCCATATCGGCCAGCCGGAAGGCGACCGCCTGGTGGTTGGCGATGGCGGTGCCGAAGGTCTTGCGCTCCTTGGCATAGAGCGTCGCCGCCTCGAAGGCGGCGCGCGCCATGCCGATCGCCTGCGCGGCGATGCCGATGCGCCCGCCCTCGAGATTGGCGAGCGCGATCTTGTAGCCCTCGCCCTCCTCGCCGAGCAGCAGATCCGGCGTGAGCTCGATCTCCTCGAACACGATCTGCGCGGTATCGGAGGCGCGCTGGCCGAGCTTGTGCTCGAGCTTCGCGACCCGCCAGCCCGGCTTCTCCGTCGGCACGATGAAGGCGCTGATGCCCTTCTTGCCGGCGCCAGGATCGGTGACGGCGAAGACCAGCGCCAGCTTGGCGTTGGCGCCCGAGGTGATGAACTGCTTGGTGCCGGTGAGGATGTATTTGTTGCCGTCGCGCCGCGCCCGCGTGCGGATCGCCGACGCGTCGGAGCCGGCCTCGGGCTCGGTCAGGCAGAAGGCGCACAACATCTCGCCGCGCGCCAGCGGCTTCAGGAACCGCTCCTTCTGCTGGGCGGTGCCGAATTTGAGCAGCGGCATGCAGCCGACGGAGTTCTGCACGCTCATGATGGTCGAGCAGGCGCCGTCGCCGGCGGCGATCTCCTCCAGCGCCAGCGCATAGGCGATATGGTCCGCGGCGGCGCCGTCATAGGCCTCGGGCACCAGCATGCCGAGGAGGCCGAGCCTGCCCATCTCGCCCACCGCCTCGGCCGGGAAGCGCGCAGCGCGGTCCCATTCGGCAGCGAACGGCTTCAGGCGCTCGGTGGCGAAATTCCGCGCCATGTCGCGGATGATCGCCTGCTCCTGCGTCGGGATCATGGGCGCGAGGCTACCACGGAATCGGGCTGCCGTCGTGATTGTAGAAATGGCCGGTATCGGCCTTGCCGAGCCCGCCGATGACGCGGCGCAGCCCGGCGACGCTCTCCTCGACCGCGAGCAGCGCCTGCGCGCCGCCCAGATCCGTGCGCACCCAACCGGGATGCAGCAGCGCCGCGATGATCTCGGGATGATCGATCGCAAAGGACCGCCAGGCGGCGTTGAGCGCCGCCTTCGACGCGCGGTAGGCGTAAAGCCCGCCATTGCCGTTGGCGCCCATCGAGCCGAGCCGGCTGCTGATGGCGACCATCTTGCGCTGCTCGCTGCGCGCCACCGCGTGCCGCAGCGCGCCGGCCAGCGCCAGCGGCGCCATGCTGTTGACGCGGAAGGTCGCGCCCCAGCCTTCGGCGTCGATGGCATCGGGCGTCATGGCGCGCGGGCCGCCGATGCCGGCATTGGCGATCAGCACGTCGATGCTGTGTCGCTCGAGCTCGCGGCCAAGCGCGCTCACCGCGGCGAAAATCGGCGACGTCCAAGGGATAGACGGCGACGTTGCCGCCGAGCGCGCGCAACGCCTCGGCCTTGGCGAGCGAGCGGCTGGTGGCGATGACGCGCCAGCCGGCTGCGGCGTATTGCCGGGCGAATTCGAGACCGAGGCCGCGATTGGCCCCCGTGATCATGACCGTGGGCATTGCGCCGCAATTTCCTTCTGCTCGAGCCGATACTAGCCCCGATTGCCGCCACGGGCATGGGCAAGAACGGGTGACGCCGCGGGGCAGCGCATTTCCCTCCGCGCCCGATCCGCGGGTAGAATGCGGCAACGAGGAGATCGGCCATGAGCGACGGCACAGCGAGCGCGGCGGCATTCGCCACCCACGAGGTCCTCAACCAGCCGCCGCCGCTCATCGACTACAACGTCTTCACCAGCGATCGCGCGCTGCAGGAGGCGGTCGAGCGCGAGGGCGGCGGCTGGGCGCAGGCAGCGCCTCGCCGGCTTCGGCCAGGCGCTCGGCCGCGCCGAGACGATCGACTGGGGCTTCCAGGCCAACCGCAACCCGCCGGTGCTGCAGGGCTTCGACCGCTATGGCCAGCGCCGCGACACCGTCGAGTTCCATCCCGCCTGGCATTCGCTGATGGCGTTGGCGGTTGGCGAGGGCGTCCATACCGGACCCTGGGCCGAGCCGCGGCCGGGCGCGCATGTCGCGCGCGCGGCGCAGGTCTATCTGCAATGCCAGATCGAGGCCGGCGTGCAATGCCCGATCACCATGACCTATGGCGTGGTGCCGGCCTTGCGCCGCCAAGGCGATCTGGCGCAGGAATGGCTGCCGCGTCTGTTCTCGCGCCGCTACGATCCGCGCTTCCGTCCCGCCGGCGAGAAGACCGGCGCGCTGATGGGCATGGGCATGACCGAGAAGCAGGGCGGCTCCGACCTGCGCAGCAACTCGACGCGCGCCGAGCCGGTGGGCAATGGCGGCCCGGGCGGGGCCTATCGCCTCACCGGCCACAAATGGTTCATGTCGGCGCCGATGTGCGATGCCTTCCTCGTGCTGGCGCAGGCGCCGAAAGGCCCCTCCTGCTTCTTCTTGCCGCGCTGGACGCCGGATGGCGAGGTCAATGCGCTGCGGCTTCAGCGCCTCAAGGACAAGCTCGGCAACCGCTCCAACGCCTCGAGCGAGGTCGAGTTCGAAGGCGCCCTCGCCTTCCTCGTCGGCGAGGAAGGCCGCGGCATTCCGGGGATCATCGAGATGGCGACCTACACGCGGCTCGATTGCGCGCTGGGCAGCGCCGGGCTGATGCGCCAGGCGCTGGCGCAGGCGGTGCATCACGCGCGCCACCGCACCGTCTTCCAGCGCCGCCTCGTCGACCAGCCGCTGATGACCGGCGTGCTCGCCGATCTCGCGCTCGAAGCGGAGGCGGCAATGGCGCTTGCCCTGCGCATGGCGCGCGCCTTCGACCGCCAGGACGACGACGCCGAGAGCGCCTTCCGCCGGCTGGTGACGCCGGCAGCGAAGTACTGGGTGTGCAAGCGCGCCATTGCCGCCGCCGGCGAGGCGATGGAGGTGCTGGGCGGCAACGGCTATGTCGAGGAGAGCCTGATGCCGCGGCTCTATCGCGAAATGCCGGTGAACTCGATCTGGGAAGGCTCGGGCAATGTCATGTGCCTCGACGTGCTGCGCGCGCTGACGCGCACGCCCGAGGCCGGCGAGGCGCTGCGCGCCGAGCTCGCCCCGGCCCGCGGCGGCGATGCGCGGCTCGACCGCTTCATCGCAGCGCTGGACGCGATGCTGGCCGCGCGGCCGGCGGAGGCCCAGGCGCGGCGGCTGGCGGAGCATCTGGTGCTGGCGCTGCAGGGCGCATTGCTGGTGCGCTTCGCGCCGCCCGCTGTCGCCGATGCCTTCTGTGCCAGCCGGCTCCAGAGCGAGCGCGCCGGCACCTTCGGCGCGCTGCCGTCCGGCATCGACGCCGGCGCCATCGTCGAGCGCGCGGGGCCGGTGCTGGGTTAAGCGGTCTCGCTGAAGAGCTCGCGGCCGATCAGCATGCGGCGGATCTCCGAGGTGCCGGCGCCGATCTCGTAGAGCTTGGCGTCGCGCAGCAGCCTTCCGGTCGGGTAGTCGTTGATGTAGCCATTGCCGCCCAGCGCCTGGATCGCCTCGAGCGCCATCCAGGTCGCCTTCTCCGCGGCGTAGAGGATGGCGCCCGCCGCATCCTTGCGCGTCGTCTGGCCGCGGTCGCAGGCGCGTGCCACGGCATAGACATAGGCCTTGCAGGCATTCATCGTCGTGTACATGTCGGCAAGCTTGCCCTGCATCAGCTGGAACTCGCCGATCGCCTGGCCGAACTGCTTGCGCTCATGGACATAGGGCACGACCGCCTCAAGGCAGGCTTGCATGATGCCGAGCGGCCCCGCGGCGAGCACGGCGCGCTCGTAGTCGAGGCCGCTCATCAGCACCCGCACGCCCTCGTTCGGCCGGCCCAGCACGTTCTCCTCCGGCACCTCGCAGTCCTCGAAGACGAGTTCGCAGGTCGGCGATCCCCGCATGCCGAGCTTGTCGAGCTTCTGCGCAGTGCGGAACCCCTTCATGCCTTTCTCGATCAGGAAAGCGGTGATGCCGCGCGCGCCGGCGGCGGCATCGGTCTTGGCATAGACCACCAGGGTCTCGGCCTCGGGACCGTTGGTGATCCACATCTTGCTGCCATTGAGGACGTAGCGGTCGCCCTTCTTCTCGGCGCGCGTGCGCATGCCGACCACATCCGAGCCGGCACCCGGCTCGCTCATGGCGAGGGCGCCGACATGCTCGCCTGAGACCAGCTTTGGTAGATAACGGCGCTTCTGCAGCTCGCTGCCGTTGCGGCGGATCTGGTTGACGCAGAGATTGGAATGGGCGCCATAGGAGAGGCCGATGGAGGCGGAGCCGCGGCTCACCTCCTCCATGGCGACGACATGGGCGAGATAGCCCATGCCGGTGCCGCCATACTCGTCCTCGACGGTGATGCCGTGCAGCCCGAGCGCGCCCATCTTCGGCCAGAGCGCGCGCGGGAAGGTGTCGGTGCGGTCGATCTCGACCGCCAGCGGCGCGATCTCGTCATCGGCAAAGGCGCGCACCGTGTCGCGCAGCTGGTCGATCTCGGCCCCGAGGTCGAAATCGAGCGATGGGTAGCGGTTGGTCGGCATGGCGCCTCCCGGCGGGCTTTCGCGCAGTCTAGCGGCGGGGGGTGTGGTGGCAAGGGATGGCCCGCCGGCTGCCGCCCTAGAATGAGGGGAACGACTTACCCCGCTCTTAGGAGGAGCACGTCCCGATGTTCATTCGCAAAGCCGCCCTTCCGGCGCTTGCCCTTGCCGCCGTCCTGGCCGGCGCCGGCGGATTGCCGGCGTTGTACGCGCCCGACGCCGATGCCCAGGCGGCCACCGCGGGACCGCAAGGCCAGCCGCGGCCCGAGCACCATTTCGATCCCGGCCGGCATATCGAGGGCCGGATCGCCTTCCTCAAGGCCGAGCTCAAGATCACCGCTGCGCAGGCGCCGGCCTTCGAGCGCGTGGCCGAGGCAATGCGCGAGAACGTCAAGGACATGGCGAAGCTGCATGAGCAGCACCGCGCCGACCGCGACCAGCCGAAAAGCGCGGTCGAGCAGCTGGAGATGCAGGTGAAGTTCGGCGAGCTGCACACGCAGCATGAGCAGCGCTTCCTCGCCGCCTTCAAGCCGCTCTATGACAGCCTGTCGCCCGAGCAGAAAAAGACCGCCGACGAGCTGCTCGAGCATCACCACGGCCATCACCGCGGTTGACCGGGACCAGGCGAGGCGCTTCGCCTCGAGCGCCTTGCTTAGCTTTGCTCAGCTCGTCGCCGGCGACACGACCTGCGCGTGGCAGACTGCCACCGCCGTCATGTTGACGAGGCCGCGCACCGTCACCGAGGGCGGCACGATGTGCGCCGCGGCGTCGACGCCGAGCAGGATCGGCCCGATCGGCTGACCCTCCGCCAGCACGGTCAGCGCATTGAAGGCGATGTTGGCGGCGTCGAGGTTCGGCATGATCAGCAGATTGGCCGTGCCTTTGAGCAGCGAGTTCGGGAAGATGCGCTGGCGGATCTCCTCGGAGAGCGCCGCGTCGGCATGCATCTCGCCTTCCACCACGAGATCCGGCGCGCGCGCGCGCAGCAGCGCGAAGACCTGGCGCATCTTGCGCGCGGACGGCGCGTCGGCGCTGCCGAAATTGGAATGCGACAGCAGCGCGACCTTGGGCTCGATGCCGAATTGCCGCAGCGTCTCGGCCGCGCGCACCGTCGTCGCCGCGATCTGCTCGGCGGTGGGATCGTCGACGACGAAGGTGTCGCACAGGAAATAGGTGCCCTTGGGCAGGATCAGCGCGCTCAGCGCCGCCGGCGCGCTCACCCCCGGCGCCAGGCCGAGAATGTCGACGAGATGCCTGAGATGGCGGTGATACTGGCCGATCGCGCCGCACAGCACCGCGTCGGCCTCGCCGCGCCGCAGCATCAGCGCCGCGATCACGGTGGTGCGCGTGCGCACGAGCCCGCGGGCGAAATCGGGCGAGACGCCCTTGCGCTCCATCAGGCGGTGGTAGAGCGTCCAGTACTCGTGGTAGCGCGGATCGTCCTGGGGATCGACGAGCACCACGCTATCGTCGAGCTTGAGGCGCAGGTTGAGCTTCTGGATGCGGCGGGCGACCACGTCGCGCCGGCCGATGATGATCGGCTTGGCGAGCCCGTCATCGAGCACCTGCTGCACCGCGCGCAGCACGCGCTCGTCCTCGCCTTCGGCGAAGACGACGCGGCGCGGGTCGGTGCGCGCCCGGTCGAACAGCGGCTTCATCGCGAGGCCGGAGCGGAAGACGAACTGGCTGAGCCGCTGGCGATAGGCGGCGAAATCCTTGATCGGCCGGGTCGCCACGCCCGACTCCATCGCCGCCTTCGCCACCGCCGGGGCCAGCTGCAGGATAAGGCGCGGATCGAACGGCTTGGGGATGATGTAATCCGGGCCGAAGGTCAGCGACGTGTCGCCATAGGCGGCCGCCACCACATCCGACGGTTCGGCCAGCGCCAGATCGGCCAGCGCCTCGACGCAGGCGAGCTTCATCGCCTCGTTGATGGCGGTGGCGCCGACATCGAGCGCGCCGCGGAAGATGAAGGGAAAGCACAGGACGTTGTTCACCTGGTTCGGATAGTCGGTGCGCCCGGTGGCGATGATCGCGTCCGGCCGCACCGCCCGCGCCGCGTCGGGCGAGATTTCGGGATCGGGATTGGCGAGCGCGAGGATGAGCGGCCGTCCCGCCATCTTCGCCACCATCTCCGGCTTCAGCACGTTGGGCGCGGACAGGCCAAGGAAGATGTCGGCGCCGCCGATGACCTCGCCCAGCGTGCGCGCGTTGGTCTCCTTGGCATAGCGGTCCTTGCGCGGGTCCATCTCCTCCGCGCGGCCGCGCCAGACGACGCCGTACTTGTCGGTGACGATGATGTTGGCGACCGGCAGGCCCATATCGACCAGCAGATCGAGGCAGGCGAGAGCCGCAGCGCCGGCGCCCGAGGCCACCAGCTTCACTTCCTGCAGCGTCTTGCCGATGATCCTGAGCCCGTTGCGGATGGCGGCGCCGACGATGATCGCGGTGCCGTGCTGGTCGTCGTGGAAGACCGGGATCTTGATGCGCTTCCTGAGCTTGGCCTCGATCGCGAAGCACTCCGGCGCCTTGATGTCCTCGAGATTGATGCCGCCGAAGGTCGGCTCGAGCGCGGCGATGACCTCGACCAGCCGGTCGGGATCGCGCTCGTTGACCTCGATGTCGAAGACGTCGATGCCGGCGAATTTCTTGAACAGCACCGCCTTGCCTTCCATCACCGGCTTGGCGGCGAGCGGGCCGATCGCGCCGAGCCCCAGGACCGCCGTGCCGTTGGTGATGACGGCGACGAGATTGCTGCGCGCGGTCAGGCTCGACGCCTCGCCGGGATCGGCGGCGATCGCGAGGCACGCCGCGGCGACGCCGGGCGAATAGGCCAAGGCGAGGTCGCGCTGATTGGCGAGCGGCTTGGTGGCGACGATGCCGATCTTTCCCGGCGTCGGAAGCCGGTGGTATTCAAGCGCGCTGTCGCGCAAATCCTCGGTCATGAGGCTCTCTCCGGTTTGCGCTTCTTCTATAGCACCTGGACGCACCAAGCCACCCTGCGGCATTGCCGCCGAAGGCGAGCCCAGTCTATCCATCGGGGGACCGGAGGGATGGTGCGGTCGAGAAGACTCGAACTTCCAAGCCCTTTCGGGCACTAGCACCTCAAGCTAGCGCGTCTACCAATTCCGCCACGACCGCATGCAGCAGCGGCGTCGCAAACTTTCACGTTGCCGCTGGTGGGGCGGGTGATTACCAAATCCCCGGGACCATATCAAGCGGGATGGCGGCAGGAGAATAGTCGATGGACGAGGTGGAATGGCAGGTCAGCGACGCGCCGGTGCCCTATGAGACGGCGGTGGCGGCGATGGAGGCGCGCGTCGCCGCCATCCGCGCCGGCACCGCGCCGGAGTTGGTCTGGCTGCTGGAGCATCCGCCGCTCTACACCGCCGGCACCAGCGCCCGCGACAGCGACCTCATCGATCCCACGCTGCTGCCGGTCCACCGCACCGGCCGCGGCGGGCAGTACACCTATCACGGGCCCGGCCAGCGGGTCGGCTATGTCATGCTCGATCTCAGCCGCCGCGGCGCCGATCTCAGGGGATATGTGCAGGGGCTCGAGGAATGGCTCATCCGCACGCTGGGCCGCTTCAACCTCAGGGGCGAGCGGCGTCCCGGCCGGGTCGGCATCTGGATCGACGAAGGCGGCGGGCGCGAGAGCAAGATCGCCGCCATCGGCGTGCGCGTGCGCCATTGGGTGAGCTTTCACGGCATCGCCCTCAATGTCGATCCCGATCTCGGCCATTACCGCGGCATCGTGCCCTGCGGCGTCAGCGAGCACGGCGTCACCTCGCTCGTCCAGCAGGGCCTGCCCATCGCCATGCCCGAGGTGGACGCCGCTTTGCGCGCCACCTTCGCCGAGGTCTTCGACCGGCCGCTCCGCCGATAATGAAGAATACTTTCACCATACTTCCCAGAACCCCTAAAATGCTCAATAATAATTAACGCATAGGTAAGCTTTCGTCTCTAGTTTTTAAGAAACACCGCCGAAAATATTGTCCGATACTTGCTCCTAGCCTCCAAAAAATACTGTACGATCCGACCGCTGGTGATCGAAGACTGTTGATGACCGGGGACTCGCGAGCGCCGGTCGTGTCGTTTGGAGAGGCATATGCACATTATCGCTGTCGCGTCCCAGAAGGGCGGGTCTGGCAAGACAACGATGGCCGGGCATCTCGCCGTCCAGGCCGACCGCTCCGGCTTCGGCCCGGTGGCGCTCGTCGACACCGACCCGCAGGGCAGCCTGTCGGAATGGTGGAACGCCCGCTCGGCCGAGACGCCGCTTTTCGCGCGCACCAGCACGGGCAGGCTTGCCACCGACATCCAGCGCATGCGCGAGCTCGGCATCAAGCTGCTGGTGATCGACACCCCGCCCGCCATCGAGGCGACCATCGCCGAAGTCATCACGCTCGCCGATCTCGTCATCATCCCGGCGCGCCCGAGCCCGCATGATCTGCGCGCCGCCGGCGCCACCGTCGAGCTCATCGAGCGCCTCAACAAGCCGCTGGTCTTCGTCATCAACGCCGCGACGCCGCGCGCCCGCATCACCGCCGAGGCGGTGATGGCGCTCTCCCAGCACGGCACGCTGGCGCCGGTCATCATCCACCACCGCACCGGCTATGCCGCCAGCATGATCGACGGCCGCACCGTGATGGAAGTGCCTGGCGAGGCGCGCTCGGCGGAGGAGATTACGCTGCTGTGGGAATACCTCGCCAACCGGCTCAACCGCGATTTCCGCACCATGCTGCCCTCGACCCTGCTCTCCGCGCCCGCGAAGCAGGAGATCGAGCCGATCATGGTCGGTCAGCAGGGGGCGTCATGAAGGCCGCGTCGCTCACGAGCTCTCTGCTCGTTACCACCAAAGGCACCGCCGCGCCGAACGCGGATCGGGCGCCGCTCGACCTCGTCGGCAACGTCCAGTCCCTGCCGCAGCCGCCGCGCGAGCGCGCCGGCGCCGGCGAGGAGCGGATGCGGGTGAGCCTGCGCATGAGCGCCGAGCGCCATCTGCGCCTGCGCCTCGCCGCGGCGCATCTCGGCCGCAGCAATCACGCGCTGATGCTCGCCGCTATCGACCATTACATCGACACCGTGCTGCCGCTGTTGATGGCGGGACATTGCGCCTGCCTCGAGCAGGGCCGCATGCCTGTCGGCAGCTGCGCCGCGCTGGGATTCGGCCGCACCCATCCCGATCACCCGACCCGCCCCGACCAGACCCAATGACCCTCGACAGCCAGCCCCGCGCCGCGCTCGAGCCGGCCGCCTCCCTCACCTCGGTGCGGGTCGAAGCGCCGGAAGCTCGCGGTCGCGCCCAGCGGCAAGCGCGGCGATCTCACCGCCAGCAACGAGGCGCGGCCGGAATCCGAGCCCGCCGCCGCGCGCGAGATCCGCGAGATCATCGTGTTGCCGCCGCCGCCGCTCGCGCCGGCCCTGCGCGAGGCGGCGCTGCCCTTTACCGACGTGCTGTTGCCGGAGCTGACGGCGGACGCCGAGGCCGTCGATCCTGCCGATGCGATCGCGCTGCTGCCGGAGCTGGTGCTGCCGGAAATGCCGACGCCCGAGCGCGCGCCGGAGCCGGAGCCCGAGCCCGAGCCTGAGCCTGAGCCTGAGGTGCCGGAGCTGTTGCTGCTGCCGCCGACGCCCGAGCCGACGCAGCTGGCCTTCGACGAGCTGCCACCCGAGATGGCCGAGCCGACCGACGCGGAAGTGCCCGCGACCGAGGCGGAAAGCCGCGAGGATATTCTCGACTATTGGGACGGCGTGCGCGGCGCACGCGCGCTTCCCACGCTGGACGATCTCGACCGCGAGCATATCGCCGCCACCTGGCCCAACACGCTGCTGGTCGCGGTCGAGGCGGCGGAGCTGCCGCGGATCACCCGGCTCGGCGAGAACAGCGGCGAGATCGAATACACCGCCGCGGTCCTCGACTGGATCATGGCGCGCGGCCGCAGCTCCGCCAAGCGCGGCGAGCCGATGGAGGAGGACAAGCGCTTCGCGGTCGCCTCGGGCGGCGCGCGCTATCGCCTGCTGCTGCTGCCGCTCGGCAGCGACGACGGCAAATCCGACCACGTGCTCTGCCAGCTCGCGCGCGTCGAGGAGCTGAGCGCCGTCGCCAGCTTCCGCCGCTGGCTCACCGGCTGAACCGCCGAACCTAGAGCTACCCCTCGATCGTCATGCCCGGGCCGCCCGCAGGGCGAGTCCCGGGCATCGACGTCTTGCAACGAGCGCACTGCGCGACGTGGATGCGCGGGTCAAGCCCACGCATGACGAATGAAGGGTGTCGACGGGCGGCATCCTCGAGTTCGTAACACGAGCGGCGCCACCCCGCCTAGCGTCCCCGCCTGCCCTCTCCTAAACTGCCGGCCATGAAGTGCCTGCTGCTCGGCGCTTGCGCGCTCCTCCTCGCCGGCTTGCCCGCGGCGGCGCAATCGCCCGCCGTGCCGACCAGCCGCGAGCTCATCCATCTCTCCTTCGCGCCGGTGGTGAAGAAAGTCGCGCCGGCCGTGGTCAATGTCTTCTCGCGCCGCGTCGTGCGCACGGCGGAGGGGCCGGCCGCGCTGTTCAACGACCCGCTCTTCCGCCGCTTCTTCGGCAACCGGATGCCCTCGGGGGTGCCGCGCGAGCGCGTCGAGAACTCGCTGGGCTCGGGCGTGATCCTCGATGCCGCGGGCTTCGTCGTCACCAACCACCACGTCATCAAGGACGCGCAGGAGGTGCTGGTGGTGCTCCCCGACCGCCGCGAGTTCGAGGCCAAGATCGTGCTGGCCGACGAGCATGCCGATCTCGCGGTGCTGCGGATCGACGCGCATGGCGAGAAGCTGCCGGCGCTGCAGCTCGGCGACAGCGACGCGCTCGAGGTCGGCGATCTCGTGCTCGCCATCGGCAATCCCTTCGGCGTCGGCCAGACCGTCACCAGCGGCATCGTCTCTGGCCTCGCGCGCACCATCGGCGCCAATGATTTCCGCTCCTTCATCCAGACCGACGCGGCGATCAATCCCGGCAATTCCGGCGGCGCGCTGGTCGATCTCGACGGCCGCGTCGTCGGCATCAACGCCGCGATCTTCTCGCAATCCGGCGGCTCCATCGGCATCGGCTTCGCGATCCCGGCGAGCCTGGTGCGCGGCGTGCTGCAGGCGGCGGTGAGCGGCCGCAAGATCACCCGGCCCTGGCTTGGCGCCACCGGCCAAGGCGTCACCGCCGAGATCGCGCAGAGCCTGAGCCTGCCGCGGCCCGAAGGCGTACTGCTCAACACCGTGGTGCCCGGCGGGCCGGCGGCGCTCGCCGGGCTGAAGCCGGGCGACGTCGTGCTCGAGGTCGAGGGCCACGCGATCGACGATCCCGAAGGGCTGCGCTTCCGCATCGCCATCGCCGCGCCCGATGCGCCGGTGCGGCTCACGCTGTGGCGCGCCGGCCAGCGCCGCGAGATCGTCGCGACCTTGGTGCCGCCGCCGGACCTGCCGGCGCGCGAGCTCACCCGGCTCTCCGGCCGCGAGCCGCTGTCGGGCGCCGCGATCGCCAACCTGAACCCCGCCTTCGCCGAGGAGCTCGGCATCGACAGCGCCCAGCGCGGCGTCATCGTCACCGCGCTCGCCGAGGGCGGCCTCGCCGAGCGGCTCGGCATCGAGCCCGGCGACATCCTGGTCAGTCTCAACAAGCAGCCGATCGAGAGCGTGGCGCAGCTGCAGCGACTGCTGGCCGCCGCCGGACCGCCCTGGGTGGTGACGGTGAAGCGCGGCGACAAGCTGCTGTCGACGCCGCCCTTGCGCGAATGACATGAGCCTCTTCGAGGATCAGGCGCCGCGCCCGCTCGCCGACAAGCTCCGGCCGCGGAAGCTGTCGGAGGTGGTGGGGCAGGATCATCTGCTGGCGCCGCAGGGCGCCATCGGCCGCATGGTGGCGCAACACCGCCTCGCCTCGATGATCCTGTGGGGGCCGCCGGGCTGCGGCAAGACCACCATCGCGCGGCTGCTCGCCGAAGCGACCTCGATGCATTTCGAGCCGCTCTCCGCCGTGTTCTCCGGCGTCGCCGATCTGCGCAAGGTCTTCGACGCCGCCAAGAAGCGCCGCGTCGGCGGCCAGGGCACCTTGCTCTTCGTCGACGAGATCCACCGCTTCAACCGCGCGCAGCAGGATGGATTCCTGCCCTATGTCGAGACCGGCACCGTGGTGCTGGTCGGCGCCACGACGGAGAACCCGTCCTTCGAGCTCAACGGCGCGCTGCTGTCGCGCTGCCAGGTCTTCGTGCTGCACCGCCTCGACGACGCCGCGCTCGACATCCTGCTGGCGCGCGCCGAGCACGCGCTCGGGCGCACGCTGCCGCTGGACGATGCCGCCCGCCAGGCGCTGAAAGCGATGGCGGATGGCGACGGCCGCTTCCTCTTGAACCTCGCCGAGGAGCTGGCGCTGCTGCCCGATGGCACCGTGCTCGACACCGCCGCACTCGCCGCCGCCGTCCAGAAGCGCGCGCCGCTCTACGACAAGGCGCAGGAGGGGCACTACAACCTGATCAGCGCGCTGCACAAATCGGTGCGCGGCTCCGATGTCGACGCGGCGCTCTACTGGCTGGCGCGCATGCTGGCGGGCGGCGAGCATCCCGAATACATCGCGCGCCGCGTGCTGCGCATGGCGGTCGAGGATATCGGCCTTGCCGATCCGCAGGGCCTCGTCCAGGCGCTCGCCGCCTGGCAGGCCTATGAGCGCCTGGGCTCGCCCGAAGGCGAGCTCGCGATCGCGCAGGCGGTGATCTATCTCGCCACCGCGCCCAAATCGGTCGCAGCCTACATGGCCTTCGGCCAGGCGCAGCGCGCCGCCAAGGAGAGCGGCTCGCTGATGCCGCCGATGCACAGCGTCAACGCCCCGACCAAGCTGATGCGCGAGCTGGGCTATGGCGAGGGCTATGTCTACGACCCCGACACCGAGGAAGGTTTTTCCGGCCTGGATTATTTTCCCGAGGAGTTGCCGCGCCAGAGCCTTCTACCGCCCGATCGACCGCGGCTTCGAGCGCGAGATCAAGAAGCGGCTGGAGTATTGGGAGAAGCTAAGGCGGAAGAAGGGGGAGTGATGGGTCTCCGCGAAGTCGGTCGCGCCCTTCTACCCACGGTTTAGAACTCGCGCGAGCGCGTTTACTCGACATCGCCTTCCAGCGCGGTATCGTGATGCACCGCTCGCCGGACGGCTGGTGCCGCGCCGCGATGCGCTTTGCGGACGCGGCACAGACCCATCTCAGTTCCGCGACCAGTATTCTGGGAGAAACGCATGCCAAGCGAAGAAGGCCCAAAGGACCTGTATCGACGCTTAGAGCACCTTGGCGAGGACCAAGTTCACGCCGACATGCAACATGGTGGGATTCGCGTGGTGGGCGGAGGCCGAGACACCCAACAGGCAGCCCGGGATTGGCTCGCCATGAAGAAACCGCGACGGGAGAATGCCTCGGCTACTCCGACCTCGACCTTATGCGACGCCTCATTGCGGTACGCATCGTCTACCTCCTAACCGCGAACCAACACTGTAATACCGAGCACACGGTGGACGTGGCATATGGGAAGTCTGCCGAAGTTGAACCTGGATGTAACCGGAGCGTGGCACGCTCTGTGGCAATGGATTGAACTACTCAATGGCCGGGACATTTTGACTGGTCTCGTTGTAGCCCCGCTATCGGCAATCCTAGCATCTCTAGTGCGAGCCATGCTGAAGTTCCGGAAAGTTCGACGCATCAGCGTGCCTTTGAGTGAGATCGAGCGGCGTTCACCAGCAAAGCGTTCGCTTTTTTGAATGTGATGGCGAGTGTTTTCATCTTCGACCGATGTCGAAGCGGTTATCCGCCCGATTTGGTTGAGACGAGGATGACAAATTCGGCCGCGAGAACCGCTCGCCCGGAAATCGAGGCGGCTCTGATACGCGCACAGACTCATTGGAAAAAAGAAGCTTCAAAAGGCCGCATCTACGACACTCCTCGGCTTGCTCTGCGAGACGCTTCCCTCTTTCGAGGCGGGCAGTCCCGACACGACAGCCAACAGGGGCTGCGGTTGGAGTTCGCACGAGTGAGCTACGTGGACCAACGCGCAGCTACCACGGTCTTTCGAGAGGTTCTGAATGATAACGGGCGGCGTGAGATACTGAGCCGAAGCGAATCGGATGGAAAAATAGATCAAACATTTAGCAACTGCTTTGGCGTGACTTTGGCAATCATTACATCTGATGACAAAATCCTGTTCGCCAAACGTAGTCATAGGGTCGCTGTGAACGCAGGTCGCTTCGTCTGTGGCGTAGTTGAGGGAATGGGAGATCAGGACTTCGCACATGATAAACCAGACCCGTTTCAGACTGCCCTCCGCGGTCTTCATGAGGAATTTGGCATCGTACTGTCGCGTCAAGAAGCCGAGCTAGTGCGCCTCACCGCGCTGGTCTTGGACGAGGATTACTATGAGTGGGGCATGATTGGCTCCGTCGATTTTCGCGGCCAAGACGATCAAAAATTTCATTCACGCAAACTCATGGAAAACCTCGCTATTGCAGAAGCGAGGGATAAGTTTGAGACGGATGATACCTGCGCGATACCATTTCGACCTGATGAAATCGCAATATTTCTGTCAGCATACGACGTCGTAAACTACGCAGTGGTTTGTGCCGTGCTGGCGCTTCTTTCGGAGTCCGGATACAGTACCGTTGTGGTAGAGCGTGCATTCCGCCGGCACTATCGACGCAGTGAAGCAACGTTATGAAATCCGAACTGAGATTTTCCGCCGGAGGCTCCTGCAGGGCTACGGTCGAAGCAGTCCGCTCATCTGGTCAGGTGATCTATCATGCGGTTACCCGTTGGAACCCGCCTGAGCGCTAAGGCAATATTGTTCGATATGGATGGTACCCTCGTTGACTCAAGGGCTGCCGTTGAGCGCGTTTGGCGTCGTTGGGCAACGCGACACCAGGTCGACCTAAACGAGCTTATGCGCGTGTCACACGGAATGCGCACATTGGAGACCGTTCAGATGTTTGTTGGCGACGACGTCGATGCAATTGTGGAAGCGGAAACTTTGGCAAATGAGGAGCTTGCTGAATCAGATGGAATCCGTGCGGTCAGCGGCGCCATCGCACTCTTACAATCACTTCCTTGCGATCGCTGGGCAGTTGTTACCTCGGCCCATCGCGCGTTGGCACTCAGCCGCCTAAATCTCGCCGGGCTTCCCATTCCTCGGGTGCTCGTCACCGCTGAGGATGTGAATGCTGGCAAGCCAAATCCCGAAGGGTTTGTGCAGGCAGCTACTCAATTGGGATATCTTCCGGTGGATAGCTTAGTGATCGAGGACGCGTGGCCGGGCCTCCTCGCTGGTCATGCGGCTGGCTCTAGAGTGGTCGCACTGGCAACAACATTGACGCGAGAAGAGCTCGCAGATGAAGACTGGGTGCCTGACCTATCCGCACTGATTCTGCACGCTATCGCAGAAGATGCCAATCTGATTTTGACGGTGCAGGCGATTGATTGACCTGACAACGTCTCCGAACCTCGCCATGATGTCGCCCAGCAGCCGCATCGCTCACACCCCCATCGCCTTCGCCACTACCGCCTCGAACACCCTTCCCGGCAAGAACCGCTTCAGCGGCGCCACGATGCGTTGGCTCAGCAGCCCCACCGTGTAGCGCGGGCGCGGCGAGGAGAGGCTCAGCACCTTCGCCACCAGGCGCGCCACCCGCTCGGGCGGCGGCGCTTTCGCCTCGTCCTTTTCCTGATTGGCCTTAAAGCGCTGGAAGGCGTCGCGATAGGCGGGATTGGTCGAAGCATCCTTGACGACGCGGCGGCTGGCGGCGAGCGCGCTCGCGTGGTCGCCGGGCTCGATCAGCACCACGCGAATGCCGAGCTTGCGCGTCTCGAAGCGCAGCGCCTCGCTCATGCCTTCGACGGCGAATTTGCTGGCGCTGTAGAGGCCGCTGAACGGTGTCCCGAACAAGCCCGAGAGCGAGCTGATGTTGACGATGGTGCCGCCGCCCTGGCGCCGCATCACCGGCAGCACCGCGCGGCAAAGCCGCAACACGCCGAAGAAATTCGTCTCCATCTGCGCCTTGGCCTCGGCGATCGCCGTGTCCTCGACCGCGCCCATGATCGCCCAGCCGGCATTGTTGACGATGGCGTCGATGCGGCCCGCGCGGGCGAGCACCGCCGCGACGGCGCGCTCGACGGAAATGTCGTCATCGACATCGAGCGCGATCATCTCGACCCCCGGTGTCGGGACCGCCGCGCCGCTGCGGCTCGTGCCGAAGACGCGCCAGCCGCGCGCCGCGAGTTCGCCCGCGATCGCCTGCCCGATGCCCGAAGAGGCGCCGGTGACCAGCACCACCTTGCCCTCCCTGTCCTGGCCATTGGCGCTGCTCATGGCGGTCTCCTTCCCGTACGGCGGAATGCCACGCGATCTTACACAACCCGCGCCGCTTTTTTGCTCCGGAAAGGCGGTGCCGGCGACGGGGATTGCGCCGGCGGCATTGGCTTATAATCGTCAGTTTCTCGGAAACACCTGGAGAGCGTACTCATGATCCGATGCACCGCCTTGTTGCGCATGACCGCCATCCTGGCGATGCTTGCCGCCGGCATCGCCGCCGCCACGGCCCAGACCAGCCCGCCGCCGGCGCCGCCCCCGGGCTCCGCGCCGCCGCCTCCCGGCGCCGCCCCACCGCCGGCGCCCATTCCGCAGCCTCAGGTCGAAGTCGTCCCCGCCCCCCCTCCCGGCGCCTGGGTCTGGCAGCCCGGCGGCTGGCATTGGAACGGCGTCCGCTATGTCTGGGTCCCGGGCCGCTATGTCCACCCGCACCATCCGCACGCGGTGTGGGTCGCCGGCGGCTGGCAATGGCGCCATGGCGGCTGGGTGTGGGTCCCTGCCCATTGGCGCTGAAGTGCTGACGCCGCGGCGGGGGTAGCGAGGCGTGGCGGCGGCGGGTAGGATGCCCTGCCGCCACCACCACCATCTTCGAGGCCCCCCGCCGGCATGAGCGGCGTTCAGACCATCACCGTCGCCGCCGATGACGGCGAGCTGCGGCTCGACCGCTGGTTTCGGCGGCATTTCCCCGGCCTCGCCCATGGCCGGCTGGAAAAGCTGCTGCGCACCGGCCAAGTGCGCGTCGACGGCCATCGCGCCAAATCCGGCGACCGGATCGCGCCGGGCCAGCTCATCCGCGTGCCGCCGCTGGGCGAGCTCGCGCCGCTGCCGCGCAGCAGCACGCCGCCGGAGCCCCGGCCGCGCGACATCGCCATGCTCGAGCGCGCGGTGCTGCATATCGATGACGATGTCATCGTCATCAACAAGCCGCCGGGCCTTGCCGTCCAGGGCGGCACCAACACCGAGCACCATCTCGACGCCATGCTCGACGGCCTGCGCTTCGGCGCCAAGGAGCGGCCGCGCCTCGTCCACCGGCTCGATCGCGATACCAGCGGCGTGCTGGTGCTGGCGCGCCGCCCCATCGCCGCCGCCGCGCTCGCTGCCGCCTTTCGGGGCAAGGCGACGCGCAAGATCTATTGGGCGGCGGTGGTCGGGCAGCCCAAGCCCGCGCGCGGCCGCATCGACCAGAAGCTCGCCAAGCTGCCCGGACCCGGCGGCGGGCG
Organism: uncultured Alphaproteobacteria bacterium; assembly: GCA_963789275.1. Classification (GTDB taxonomy): domain Bacteria; phylum Pseudomonadota; class Alphaproteobacteria; order ATCC43930; family CGMCC-115725; genus DAHUYF01. The sequence goes on along the minus strand of CAWBKF010000024.1, from coordinate 21,820 downwards.
CGTCGCGCCCGACGAAGAGGAAGGCAAGCGCGCCGTCACCTATTACCGCACCGTCTCGCATGCCGGCGACAAGCTCGCCTGGCTGGTGCTGCAGCCGATCACCGGGCGCACGCATCAGTTGCGCGCGCATTGCGTGACGCTTGGCACGCCGATCCTCGGCGACGGCAAGTATGGCGGCGCCGCGGCGCACCCCGCCGGCGTGCCGCATGCGCGCGAGCTCCACCTCCATGCGCGGGCGCTGTCGCTGCCGCATCCCGCCGGCGGCAGGCTCGAGGTCGTGGCGCCGCTGCCGCCGCATATGCGCGAGACCTGGGCGTTCTTCGGCTTCGACGAGGGCGAGGAGCAGGACCCCTTCGCCGACATCGCCCCTGAGCGATGAGGCGCTTCTACAGCACGGTGACGGTGGCGCCCGAGGCCGACGGCTTCGGCGTCCGCCTCGACGACAAGCCGCTGCGCACCCCGGCGAAGGCGCCGCTCACCCTGCCGAGCCGCGCGCTTGCCGAAGCGATCGCCGCCGAATGGCGCGACCAGGGCCCGGAGGTCGATCTCGGCACGCTGGCGTTCACCCGGCTTGCCAGCACGGCGATCGATCTGGTGGCGCCGCGCCGCGCCGAGGCGGTGGCGGAGGTGTCGCGCTATGCCGGCACCGACCTCGTCTGCTATCGCGCGAGCCACCCGCCGGAGCTCGCCCGGCGCCAGCACGCGGCCTGGCAGCCGCTGATCGACTGGGCGACGCTGCGCTATGACGCGCCGCTCGAGACCACCATCGGGGTGGTGCCGATCGCGCAATCGGCCGTCACCTTGCGCGCCTTCACCGCCGCGGCCGAGAGCTATGCGCCGCTGGAGCTCGCGGCGCTGCATCTGGCGACCGGGGCCTGCGGCTCGCTGGTGGTGGCGCTGGCGCTGATCGAGGGCCGGCTCGATGTCGAGGGCGCCTTCGCCGCCGCCCAGCTCGACGAGAGCTTCGAGATCGAGCAATGGGGCGAGGATGCCGAGCAGACGCAGCGCCGCGCCGGCCTCAAGGCCGACATGGCGCTGGCCCACGCCTTCATCCGCCTCTTGCGGCAATAGCCCGGGGCTGTCGCTGACAAGTCAAGTTGGCCGGTTTTCGTAACAAGTCAGTTGTCCGCTTCGTTCTTGCTTTGAGCCGGGGCATGCCCCGGCTCAAAGCGGCTCGCGTTGAAGCGTGTCACGCGGCCTGTGGTCGGCTGTGTCGGGCGTTGCCGTCTGGGTCGTAGCGACCGATGCAGCGCGGTCCGTAGAAGATAGCGATGGTGTGGTCGGCGTAGCGTCGGACCTGGACGGTCGCCTTGACGAAGTGTGCGCGCAGCGGACTGGGTTCGATCTGGAGGCGCAGCCGACCGAAGACGACGGTATTGTCGTTGCCGACGATACGGTCCTCCTGATGGCATAGGATTTCGGCGAGGTCGCTGCCGGTCCATAGCACGAAAGCGGTCCCCGGCTCGGCCGGCGCCGCGGCGAAGCGACGATTATGTGCCGGCAGGTAGACGTCGCTGAGGAACCGGTTCGCCGCCGCGATGGTGTCGATCCCGGCATCGGCGAGTTCCTTTACCAGGCGATCCTGCAGCGTCCCGAACATGCGCTCCGAGCGGCCCCTGGCTTCTGGCGAGTAAGCGGCGATATGGCGTATGCCGAGCTGGGCGAGCGCACGGCCGACCTGGGTTGGCGTGTCCTTGTCGACCTTGCCGCCGGCCTTGGGCGTGTAGAAGTAATGGCCGCCACGGTCGGTGTAGAAGGCACAGAACAGGCCGTGCCGGGCGATCACTTCATGTAGGCCGCGCAAACTCGAGGCCGTGCCCTCCTCCTCGACCAGAAAGCCCGAATAGATCTCGCTCGTCGCATCGTCCATCGTCACGATCAGATCGATCTGACGGCCAAGCGCCGGCAGCCACAGATGCCTCGAGCCGTCCTGGTGCAGCATCATGCCCGTCATCGGCCGGCGTGGCCGCTTCTTGCGGTGCGCCGACCGTTTCATCGCCGGCCGCACCAGGCCCGAGGCGTGCAGCACGCTCTTCGTCCAACCGTAGCTCGCCACCAGCCCGTGCCGCTCCTGCGCGCGCTCGTGGAAGTGCTTTACCGTCCAGCCCGCATAACGATCCCGGTACAACGATACGATCCGCTCAACCTCATCCGCCGCGATCCGGTGCGGGCTCACCTTGCCAAGACGACGGTCCAACAGACCGGCCTCGCCCTCTGCTGCGTAGCGGCCACGAAGCCGCCGAAACGATCGCTCGCTCATCCCCAATGTCTCCGCCGCCTCAGAATAACTCAGCCGCCCCGAGCGGCTCCGATCGTAAACCTCTAAAAACCGCATCTCCCTTATCCCTTGCAGCACCTCTGCCCGGTTCATCAATCGCCCCCACTTTGGAGCGCTTCTTAAACCGGACAGATCACCTGCTACAAAGACCGGACAGATAACGTGTTAGCGACACGGCAATAGCCCGGGGCTGGCGCTTCCCGCCGGTTTGGTGTTATCTCAAACCTCATCCCGTGGAGAAAAGCCGAGGAGCGACGGGACCATGCAGGATATTCTTCGCCAGCTTGAGGAGAAGCGCGCGGCGGCACGCGCCGGCGGCGGCGAGCGCCGCGTCCAGGCGCAGCACGCCAAGGGCAAGCTCTCCGCGCGCGAGCGCCTGGAGCTGCTGTTCGACGCCGGGTCCTTCGAGGAATGGGACATGTTCGTCGAGCACCGCTCCTCGGATTTCGGCATGGCGGAGCAGAAGATCCCGGGCGACGGCGTGGTCACCGGCTATGGCACGGTGAACGGCAGGCTGGTCTTCGCCTTCAGCCAGGACTTCACCGTCTTCGGCGGCGCGCTGTCGGAGGCCCATGCCGAGAAGATCTGCAAGGTGATGGACCAGGCGATGAAGGTGGGCGCGCCGGTGATCGGCCTCAATGACAGCGGCGGCGCCCGCATCCAGGAGGGCGTCGCCTCGCTCGCCGGCTATGCCGAGGTGTTCGAGCGCAACGTTCTCGCCTCCGGGGTGGTGCCGCAGGTGTCGCTGATCATGGGCCCCTGCGCCGGCGGCGCGGTCTATTCGCCGGCGATGACCGACTTCATCTTCATGGTGAAGGACAGCTCCTATATGTTTGTCACCGGCCCCGATGTGGTGAAGACGGTGACGCATGAGAGCGTGACGCAGGAGGAGCTCGGCGGCGCCGTCACCCATGCGACGCGATCGGGCGTCGCCGATCTCGCCTTCGAGAACGACGTCGAGGCCCTGCTGCAGCTGCGCCGCTTCATCGATTTCCTGCCGCCCTCCAACCGCGAGAAGCCGCCGGTGCGGCCGAGCTGGGATTCGCCCGACCGCGAGGAGATGTCGCTCGACACGCTGATCCCGGCCAATCCCAACAAGCCCTACGACATGCGCGAGCTCATCCAGAAGCTCGCCGATGAGGGCGATTTCTTCGAGCTGCAGCCGAGCTATGCCCGCAACATCATCATCGGCTTCGCGCGCATGGAAGGCTCGACCGTCGGCATCGTCGCCAACCAGCCGATGGTGCTGGCGGGATGCCTCGACATCGACAGCTCGCGCAAGGCGGCGCGCTTCGTGCGCTTCTGCGACTGCTTCAACATCCCGATCATCACCCTCGTCGACGTGCCGGGCTTCCTGCCCGGCACGGCGCAGGAATATGGCGGCATCATCAAGCACGGCGCCAAGCTGCTCTTCGCCTTCGCCGAGGCGACCGTGCCGAAGGTCACGGTGATCACGCGCAAGGCCTATGGCGGCGCCTATGACGTCATGAGCTCGAAGCATCTGCGCGGCGACGTCAATTTCGCCTGGCCGTCGGCCGAGATCGCGGTGATGGGGCCCAAGGGCGCGGTCGAGATCATCTTCCGCAGTGACCTTGGCGACCCCGGCAAGATCGAGGCGCGCACCGAGGAGTATCGCGAGAAATTCGCCAACCCCTTCGTCGCCGGCAGCCGCGGCTTCATCGACGATGTCATCATGCCGCACGGCACCCGCCGCCGCATCTGCCGCTCGCTCGCGATGCTGCGCGAGAAGCGGTTGAGCAATCCCTGGAAGAAACACGCTAACATTCCGCTCTAAGATATTCAGCTCGCAGGATATTCAGCCCGCGCCCATGTTCAAGAAAATCCTCATCGCCAATCGCGGCGAGATCGCCTGCCGGGTGATCCGCACCGCGCGCCGCATGGGCATCAAGACGGTCGCGGTCTATTCCGACGCCGATGCCGACGCGCTGCACCGGCGCGCGGCCGACGACTCCGTGCGCATCGGCCCACCCGCGGCGGCGGAGAGCTATCTCCGGATCGACCGCATCATCGAGGCCTGCCGCAAGACCGGCGCCGAGGCGGTGCATCCGGGCTACGGCTTCCTGTCGGAGAAGGCGGCATTCGCCGAGGCGCTCGCCGCCGCCGGCATCACCTTCATCGGCCCCGGCACCCACGCCATCGGCGCCATGGGCGACAAGATCGAATCGAAGAAGCTCGCCAAGGCCGCCGGCGTCTCCACCGTGCCCGGATATCTCGACGTCATCCCCGACGCCGAGGCCGCGGTCGGCATCGCGCGCGACATCGGCTATCCCGTGATGATCAAGGCGTCGGCCGGCGGCGGCGGCAAGGGCATGCGGATCGCGCGCAACGATGCCGAGGCGCGCGACGGCTTCCGCTCCGCCAGCAACGAGGCGCGGTCCAGCTTTGGCGATGACCGCGTCTTCCTCGAGAAATACATCGAGGAGCCGCGCCATATCGAGATCCAGGTGCTGGGCGACGCGCATGGCACTGTGCTGCATCTGGGCGAGCGCGAATGCTCGATCCAGCGCCGCCACCAGAAGGTGATCGAGGAGGCGCCGAGCCCGTTCCTCGACGCCAAGACGCGCGCCGCGATGGGCGAACAGGCGGTGGCGCTGGCCAAGGCGGTGGAATACCGCTCCGCCGGCACCGTCGAGTTCATCGTCGACAGGCAGCGCAACTTCTATTTCCTCGAGATGAACACGCGGCTCCAGGTCGAGCATCCCGTGACCGAGCTGGTCACCGGCCTCGACCTCGTGGAATGGATGATCCGCATCGCCGCCGGCGAGAAGCTGACGCTCCGCCAGCCCGACATCAAGCTGCAGGGCTCGGCGATCGAGGCGCGGGTCTATGCCGAGGATCCCTTGCGCAATTTCCTGCCGTCCATCGGCCGGCTGGCGCGCTACCTGCCGCCCGAGGGCGAGGGCATTCGCGTCGATACCGGCGTCTTCGAGGGCGCCGAGATCAGCATCTATTACGACCCGATGATCGCCAAGCTGGTGAGCTACGGCGCGAGCCGCGCCGAGGCGACGCGGCGGCTCGGCGAGGCGCTCAACGCCTATTACATCCGCGGCCTCTCGCACAATGTCGCCTTCCTCGCCGCGGTGCTGCTGAAGGAGCGCTTTGCCGCCGGCCGGCTCTCGACCAACTTCATCGCCGAGGAGTTCCCGCACGGCTTCACCGGCGTCGAGATCACGCCCGACGCGATGGACCAGGCGATCGCCGTCGCCGCCGCGGTGCAGCGCATCACCGCCGAGAGCGAGGCGCTCATCGGCGGCCAGCTCGCGGGCCACGGCCGCGTCGTGCCGCAGGATTGGGCGGTGTGCATCGGCGAGGCGCAGCACCGCGTCGTGACGACGCGCGAGAACGACGCCATCGCGGTCACTGACGCGCAAGGCCGGCGGCGGGTCGTGGCGAGCGCGTGGCAACCGGGCCAGCCGCTGTTCCGCGGCACCATCGACGCGGCGCCGGTAATTTTCCAGCTCGACCGCGACGGCATCGGCTTCCGCCTGACGCGCGACGGCGCCAGCCTCGCGGTCAAGGTGCTGCCGCCGCGCGCCGCCGAGCTGCTGTCGCAGATCCCGGCGAAGCAGGCGCCCGACCTCTCGCGCTTCCTGCTGTCGCCGATGCCCGGCCTGCTCGTCTCCATCGCCGTCGGCGAGGGCGAGGAGGTCAAGGCGGGCGAGGAGCTGGCGGTGGTCGAGGCGATGAAGATGGAGAACGTGCTGCGCGCCGAGCGCGACGGCACGGTCGCAAGGCTGCGCGCCAAGCCCGGCGACAGCCTCGCCGTCGACCAGGTCATCCTCGAATTCGCCTGAGCCGGCGATGCCCGCGGCGGCGCTGCGCCTCGTCATCACCGGCCGGGTCCAGGGTGTGGGCTTCCGCGCCTGGACGCGGCGCGAGGCGCGCCGGCGGTCGCTGCGCGGCTGGGTGCGCAACCGCCTCGACGGCAGCGTCGAGGCGCTGCTCATCGGCGAGGCGGCGGCGGTCGACGCGCTGGCCGAGGCCTGCCGGCGCGGGCCGGGCACGGCGCGGGTCGAGGCGGTGGGCCGGTTTCCCGCCGATGATGACGGGTCCGCCGATTTCAGCGAGCGGGCGACGGCGTAGCTACACCAGCGCCGAAGCGAAGCTGACCACAGACTCGGTTGAAATCCGAAGCCGCATAGGCTATGTCAATCTTTGACATAGGAGAGTGAGATGGCGACTAACGTGCATCTGACACCCGAGCTGGAGCGCTTCGCCCGCTCTTGCGTCGAGGACGGCCGCTACAACAACGTGAGCGAAGTCGTTCGCTCGGCCCTGCGCTTGCTGCAAGAGGCGGAAGAGCGCCGGCGGCAGTTTCTGGCGATGTTGCGGGAGGCGGAAGCGGAGGCCGACCGGGACGGCGTTGTGGCGATCGAAAGCGTCCTGACGGAGATCGACAAGATCATCGACGACACCGATCCCATCGACGACAGTAAACAGTGATCCCGGCAGCACTGGCGCCGCGCGCGCGGCGCGATCTACTCGCGGCTGTGCGCTGGATCGCCAAGGATAACCCTGCGGCTGCGCGCGCCTTGCGCGACGCCATCGCCAAAGCGGCCGAACGCATCGGAGAGTTCCCGCAAGGCGGCAGCTCTCGCCCCGAACTCGCTGATGCGCCTTACCGGTTCACGCTGCTCACGGGCTTTCCCTACATCCTCGTCTATAACGCCGACCGCAACCCGCCTCTGATCGTCCGCATCCTTCACGGCGCCAGGGATTTGCCCGATGCATTGCGCGACTTGCATGCCAGTGAGACGTCCTAAGAAGGCGTCGGAGCTCCCGCGGCACCCATAACGATCTGGAAGGTCCCGATGGCGCGCAAGGCAGGCTTGCCGTTCGCCAGAACCAGGCCGCTGGCATGGGCGAGCGTCCGGCCGAGACGATCGACCTCGCCGACCGCTTCCAGCCAGTCACCGAGCCGCGCCGGCGAGAGATAGGACAGCGCGAGCCCGGACGTCACCAGCGGCTGCGGCGGCTGCATGCCCCGGCCGCAGAGACGCCCGAGATGCACATCGGCCAACAGCGCCAGCACCGCGCCGTGGCAGAAGCCCTTGGCATTGCTGTGCCGGGCATCGACGCGCAGGCCGATGCGATAGCCGTCCTCACTGTCGCGCTCAAAGAGCGGCCCCAGCAGGTCGAGCAGGTTGCTGCTGCGGCGCGACGGGGTGAAGCCGTCGGGAACCGGTGGCGGGAGTTCGGTCACCGCTTCGCCGTCGGCTCAGTAACAGCGAGAAGAGCGTCGGTTACATAATTGATCATCATGTCTCTTTATATAGGGATCGTTACATCATGGCCGGCCAAGCGGCAATCCTTGGCGAGCGACGGTTACATCACCGCTGCGCGACATGCCCCTCGACCGCCGGTGGCGCCGGGCGCTAAAGACCCCTGAACCAGTCGAGCGCCATGGCCCAGACCCAGCTGCATCTCATCCGGAGCCGGCGCTTTCTGCCGCTCTTCATCACCCAGTTCCTGGGGGCGGTGAACGACAATCTGCTGAAGACCGCGCTGGTGACACTGGTGACCTACGAGGCCTTCGCCGATCCCTCGACGACCCGCATCGTCGTCGCCATCGCCACGGCCATCTTCATCTTCCCCTATTTCCCCTTCTCCGCCATGGCCGGCCAGCTCGCCGACAAGTACGACAAGACGCGCCTCATCCGTCTCATCAAGCTCTGGGAAGTCGGCGTCATGCTGCTGGCGGTGGCGGGATTTGCCGCCACGGGCGAGACCTTCATCTTTTTCGAGCTGGCGGTGCTGTTCCTGCTCGGCGTCCAGGCGACGTTCTTCGGACCGGTGAAATACGGCATCCTGCCCGACCTGCTCGCGACCGAGGACCTCATGACCGGCAACGCGCTCATCGAGGCCGGGACCTTCCTCGCGATCCTGCTCGGCACCATCGCCGGCGGCTTGCTGATCGTGGCGCCTTCCGGCCGCATGATCGTCTCGATGGCGCTCCTCGGTTTCGCGCTCGGCGGCTGGGCGGTGAGCCTCCTCATCCCGCGCGCGCGCCGCGCCGCGCCCGAGTTGCGCATCAGCTTCAACCTCTGGACCGAGACCGTTGAAATCCTGCGCTTTGCCGGGGCCCATCGCGAGCTCAAGCTCGCCATCGTCGCGATCTCCTGGTTCTGGCTGGTGGGCGCGGTCTTCCTGTCGCAATTCCCCACTTATGCCAAGGAGACGCTCGGCGCCGGCGCCGGGGTCGAGACGCTGTTCCTCGCCACCTTCTCGCTCGGCATCGGCGCCGGCTCGGTGCTGTGCGGCCGGTTGCTGCGCGGCGAGGTCAGCGCCAGGCTGGCGCCGGTGGGCGCCGTCGGCATGGCCCTCTTCAGCGTCGATCTCTATGGCGTAAGCGGGCGCACGGGCGGCGGCGAGGGCGCGCTGATCGACGTCGCCGGGTTTCTCGGCCAGCTCGCCCATTGGCGGCTGCTGGCGGATCTCTTCCTGATCGCGCTCTGCGGCGGTCTCTTCACGGTGCCGCTCTATGCGCTGCTCCAGGCGCGCAGCGAGGTGAGCCACCGCTCGCGGGTGGTCGCCGCCAACAACGTGATGAACGCCATCTTCATCGTCGCCTCGGGCGCGATCAGCGCCGTCCTGCTGAAGTCAGGACTAAACGTGCCGCAAATCTTCCTCGTCGTCGGCCTCGCCAATATCGGCGCCGCGATCGTGGTATCGCGCTTGCAGCAGGGCCGCGGCAGGTTCTTCCCGTTCCGGCGCGACCCTGGCTAACGCGGCGGCCAGGCCGGCGCGTCATGGCCGAGCGGGACCGACGGCCTTGCCCAGCGCGGCGGCGTCTCTGCCATCCGCGCCGCCGGTGCCAGATGACGGATGCGGCCGAAGACCGACGGCGTCTCCTGACTGAACCCCGCGATCTCGGCCTCGGGCATCTCCTTCGGCACGGCGGCGACCGCCGCCGCCTCCAGCAGGCCGCGATCGCCGATCCACTGCCCGGTGCGCGCCAGCGAGACGCGCGCGCGCCAGCTGCCGCCGTCGCGCGCCCGGCGCAGCAGCGCGACCATGGCGCCGAACGCCATGAGATAGCCGCTGACATAGTCGATTGCCGAGACCGGCATCAGGCGCGGCCGGCCCGCGCCTTCGATCTGCGCCATGCCGCTGGCGCATTGCATGATGGTGTCGAAGCCGCGCCGCGCCGACCACGGGCCGAGCCGGCCCCAGGCCGAGAGCTCGACCACGACGATCCCCGGCCTCAGCCGCGCCAGCGCCTCGGCGCTAAAGCCGCGGCGGGCGAGCGTGCCCGGGCGGTAGCCTTGCGAGAACACATCCGCGCGCCCGTCGCGGATCAGCGCGGCCAGCGTCGCGGCATCCGCCTCCTGCCGCAGGTCGAGAAAGGCCGAGAGCTTGCCGAGGCCGGTATCGATGTCCATGTCGCGGGACGCCGGCAGATGCGGCGCCGAGATCTTCAGGACATCGGCGCCGTGCTCGGCGAGCGTGCGCGCGCAGGTGGGCCCCGCCAGCACGCGGGTGAGGTCGAGCACGCGCAGCCCGGCGAGCGGCCGGTCGGCACGAGGGCAGCGGCTCCGGCGGCGCGTCGCCGATGCGCTCGATCTCGACCAGCTCCAGGCCCGCCACCGCCGCCGCCTGCGGATGGGCACGCCATTCCTCGCTCGAGCGTACCAGCGCGGCGCAACCGGCGGCGCCATGCACGGCATTCTCGAGCGCCAGCCCCTCCCACCCCGCCACGGCCGCCATCACGGCTTCGCGCGGCGCATCGGCGGCGAGGCCGAGGACGCCCAGCGCCGCGGCGCGGTGGTTGGGGAAATTGCAATGCAGCATCACCGCGCGCCCGTCGCGCGTCGGGTAGAAGCCGCTCACGGCGTCGAAGATGTCGCGCGGCGGCGCGCCGTCGATGAGGAGGTGGCGGCCGCTGCGCAGCGCCGCCACCGCCTGGCGCAGGTCGATGCCAATCGCCTGGCGCGGCCGGCCCGTGCGCGCGGCGTGGAGCTCGGCGGCAGCGATCGCTGCGGCAGCAATGGCGTCCGCGCCGGCGGCGCCGATGCGAAAGCGCGTCGGCAGCACGGGATCGGCGCCGGCAATCGCGACGGATTCGGCGGCTGCCGGCGGCAAGCCGGCGCGCGACAGCAGCTCCTTCAACGCGGCAGACGCCATGCGCCGAGGCTACACCGCCGCCCCGCCAGCAAAAAGGGGCAGCCGCAGGCTGCCCCTTGTCGTGCCGGAAGAAGCGCCCTCAGGCGGCGGCTTCCTCGGTCTCGTCGTCCGTCTGCACCGGACCGGAATCCAGGCCCTTGGCCTCGGGGTCGCGGTCGACCAGCTCGATCACCGCCATCGCCGCGGCGTCGCCGTAGCGGAAGCCGGCCTTGAGCACGCGGGTATAGCCGCCGGGCCGCGCCTTGTAGCGCTCGGCGAGGGTGGTCATCACCTTGTCGGCGAGCTTCTTATCCTGCAAGGCGGCGATGAGCTGACGGCGCGCATGGAGCCCGCCGCGCTTGCCGAGCGTGATCAGGCGCTCGACCACCGGGCGGAGATCCTTCGCCTTGGGGAGCGTCGTGGAGATCTGCTCGTGCTTCAGCAAGGCATGGCACATGTTGTCGAACATGGCCTTGCGGTGGGCGGAAGTGCGGCTGAAGCTGCGGCCGCGCATACGATGACGCATGGTGAGATCCTCTTCCCGCGCTCAATACGGCTCTTCGAGGCGCTTGGCGAGTTCCTCGATGTTCTCGGGCGGCCAATTCGGGATCTCCATGCCGAGATGGAGCCCCATCTGGGCCAGCACTTCCTTGATCTCGTTGAGCGACTTGCGGCCGAAATTGGGCGTCCGCAGCATCTCCGCCTCGGTCTTCTGCACGAGGTCGCCGATATAGACGATGTTGTCGTTCTTGAGGCAGTTGGCCGAGCGCACGGAGAGCTCGAGCTCGTCGACCTTGCGCAGCAGGTTCTTGTTGAAGGGCAGCTCATGCGCCGGCGCCTCTTCGGTCGCGGCGCGCGGCTCCTCGAAATTGATGAAGAGCTGCAGCTGATCCTGCAGGATGCGGGCGGCCAGCGCCACGGCGTCCTCCGGGGTCACCGCGCCGTTGGTCTCGATGCGCATGGAGAGCTTGTCGTAGTCGGTGCGCTGCCCGACGCGGGTATTGTCGACCTTGTAGCTCACCTTGAGCACCGGGCTGAACAGCGCATCGACCGGGATGAGGCCGATCGGCGAATCCTCGGCGCGGTTCTCGGTGGCGGCCTTGTAGCCCTTGCCGGTCTCGACCGTGAACTCCATGGCGACCTTGGCGGCGTTGTCGAGCGTGCAGATCAGCGCGTCGGGGTTCATCACCTCGATGTCGTGACCGGTCTCGATCATGCTGGCGCGGACTTCGCCGGGCCCTTGCGCCTTGAGGCGCATGCGCTTCGGCCCCTCGCCATGCATCCTGAGCCCGATGCCCTTGACGTTGAGGACGATGTCGGTGATGTCCTCGAGCACGCCCGGCAGCGACGAGAATTCGTGCAGCACGCCCTCGATCTGCATCGAGCTGATCGCCGCCCCCTGCAGCGAGGACAGCAGCACGCGGCGCAGCGCATTGCCGAGCGTCAGGCCGAAGCCGCGCTCCAGCGGCTCGGCAACGACGGTGGCGACCCGCGTAGGATCATCGCCCGGCTCGACGGAGAGCTGCTTGGGCTTGGTCAGCGCTTGCCAGTTTTTCTGAATCACGAGCGGAACCTCATACCGTTTGGCGCGACGGGAACGTCGCCGCCCTCAATTCCGAACGCGACGGCCGCCCGACGGGCGGCGAGGCACGTCCGCAGGCGCGACGCTTGCGCGCCGGCCCAGCCAGATCAGACCCGGCGCCGCTTGGGCGGCCGGCAACCATTATGCGGGATCGAGGTGACGTCGCGGATCGACGTCACGGCGAAACCCACCGCCTGCAGCGCGCGCAGCGCCGATTCCCGGCCCGACCCGGGTCCCTTGACCTCGATCTCAAGGGTGCGCATGCCGTGCTCCATCGCCTTGCGGCCGGCATCCTCGGCGGCGACCTGCGCCGCGTAGGGCGTCGATTTGCGTGAGCCCTTGAAGCCCATGGTCCCCGACGACGACCAGGCGATGGTATTGCCCTGCGCGTCGGTGATGGTGATCATGGTGTTGTTGAAGGTGGCGTTGACATGCGCCACGCCCGACGTGATGTTCTTGCGTTCGCGACGGCGCAGACGCGGCGCTGCAGCAGGCTTCGCCATATTCTTCTCAACCCCTCGGGATTACTTCGACACCGTCTTTTTGCCGGCGATCGGCCGCGCCGGCCCCTTGCGGGTGCGTGCGTTGGTATGGGTGCGCTGGCCGCGCACCGGCAGCCCCTTGCGATGGCGCAGCCCGCGATAGCAGCCGAGATCCATCAGCCGCTTGATGTTCATCGCCACTTGGCGGCGCAGATCGCCCTCGACCGTGAAGTCGCGGTCGATGAGCTCGCGGATGCGCAGCACCTCGTCATCGGTCAGCTCGTGTACCCGGCGCTGCGTCGGAATGGCGAGCTGCTTGCAGATGTTCTCTGCCGTGGTACGGCCGATGCCGTGGATGTACATGAGGCCGATCGGAACCCGCTTTTGGCTCGGGATGTTGACGCCAGCTATACGCGCCACCTGCGCTTCTCCTTAGGTGTGATGTCCGGCGATGCAAAAGCCGCAGTAAGGCCGAGGGCGCGCATTATAGAAATCTGCGGCCGAAAGTCAACGCTCCCACGGGGTTAAGGCTAATGTAGCGATTCCCCGGATTTTTGCAACCGGCGCGCCCGGCCCGGGCGCTCACGGCTGGCCCAGGATCGCCTCGATCTGCCGGCCGACCTCCTCGATATCGGCCATGCCGTCGACCGAGCGCAGCACCCCCTTGCCGCGGTAATAGGGCAGGATCGGGGCAGTCTGCTGGCGATAGGCCTCGAGTTCGGATCTTGACCGCCTCGGGCCGGTCGTCGGCGCGGCGCAGGAATTCCTTGCCGCCGCAGATGTCGCACACCCCGTCGCTTTTCGGCCGGTTGAACTTATCGTGATAGCTGGCGCCGCAGCCGGCGCAGCTGAAGCGGCCGGCGATGCGCTCGATCAGCGCCGCCTCGTCGACCGTCATCTCGATCACCGCGTCGAGCCGCAGCCCCTTCTCCGCCAGCATGCGGTCGAGCGCCTCGGCCTGCGGCACGGTGCGGGGAAAGCCGTCGAGGATGAAGCCCTTGCCGCCCTTGAGCTGGTCGATGCGCTGGGCGATGAGCTCGATGATGATGTCGTCGGAGACCAGCTTCCCGGCATCCATCACCGCCTGGACCTTGCGGCCCAGCGCGCTGCCGGATTTGCGCTCGGCGCGCAGCATGTCGCCGGTGGAGAGCTGGGAGAGCCCGAGCTTCTCCTCCAATCGCTTGGCCTGGGTTCCTTTGCCGGCGCCCGGAGGTCCCAGCAGGATAATGTTCACCCGCGTCTCCCCCGCAGTTTCGACTTCTTGATCAGACCCTCATACTGATGCGCCAGCAGATGCGAGTGGATCTGCGCCACCGTGTCCATGGTGACGCTGACGACGATCAGCAGGCTGGTGCCGCCGAAATAGAACGGCACGCTGTATTGCGACACCAGGATCTCCGGCAGCACGCAGACCGCGGCGAGGTAGAGCGCGCCCACCAGGGTGAGCCGGGTCAGCACGTAGTCGAGGTAATCGGCTGTGGTCTTGCCCGGACGATAGCCCGGGATGAAGCCGCCATATTTGCGCAGATTGTCGGCGGTCTCGGTCGGGTTGAAGACGATCGCGGTATAGAAGAAGCAGAAGAAGACGATGAGCCCGACGTAAAGGAGGATATAGACCACGCTGCCGTGGCGCAGATAGAGGCTGACCAGGCCGATGATGCCGCTCTGATCGGCGCTGCCGAAGCTGGCGAAGGTCGCCGGCAGTAGCAGCAGCGAGGAAGCGAAGATCGGCGGGATGACACCCGAGGTGTTGAGCTTCAGCGGCAGATGCGAGGCCTCGCCGCCGAACATCTTGTTGCCGACCTGGCGCTTGGGATATTGCACCAGGATGCGCCGCTGCGCCCGCTCCATGAAGACGATGAAGGTGATGACGCCAATGGCGAGCACCAGGAACAGGATGATGAAGAAGGTCGAGAGCGCGCCGGTGCGGCCGAGCTCGAGCAGCGAGCCCAGCGCTGCCGGCATGCGCGCCACGATGCCCGAGAAGATGATCAGCGAGATGCCGTTGCCGACGCCGCGCGCCGTGATCTGCTCGCCGAGCCACATCAGGAAGACGGTGCCGCCGGTCAGCGTGATCATGGTGGTGAAGCGGAAGAACAGGCCGGGATCGATCACCGGCGAGCGCCCGCCGCCCGCGCCTTCGAGCCCGACGGCGATGCCATAGGCCTGGATCGCGGCGAGGAAGACGGTGCCATAGCGGGTGTACTGATTGAGCTTCTTGCGCCCGGCCTCGCCCTCTTTCTTGAGCGCCTCGAGCTGCGGCGAGACCGCGGTCAGGAGCTGCACGATGATCGAGGCCGAGATGTACGGCATGATGTTGAGCGCGAAGATGGTCATGCGCCCGAGCGCGCCGCCCGAGAACATGTCGACCATGCCGAGGATGCCGCCGGAGTTGCGGCTGAAGATCTCGTGCAGGATCTGGGGGTCGATGCCGGGCAGCGGGATATAGGTGCCGAGCCGGTAGATCACCAGCGCGCCCAGCGTAAACCAGATGCGGTTCTTGAGCTCGGTCGCCTTGGCGAAAGCGGAGAAATTGATATTCGCCGCAAGCTGTTCGGCGGCTGACGCCATCGATCCCTTCCCTGGGGGCCTAGCTGGCCGCCCTTGCGATTAGGCCTCGGCCGGCTTGGCGCCGACGAGCACCACCTTGCCGCCGAGCTTCTCCACGGCAGCCACCGCCGCCTTCGACGCGCCCACCACCTCGATGGTGAGCGGCGTCTTCAGCTCGCCCTTGGCCAGGAGACGGACACCGTCGCCGACCCGGCGCAACAGGCCGGCCGCGACCAGCGCCGCGCCGTCCACCGTCAGATCGGCCTTGAGCCGGCCGGCTTCAAGGGCGACCTGCAAGCGACCGAGGTTGATGACATGGAATTTCAGCTGAAATTCCCGGCGATTGAAGCCGCGCTTGGGGAGGCGCCGATGCAGCGGCGTCTGGCCGCCCTCGAAGCCGTTCAGGGCGACACCGGTGCGCGCGGTCTGGCCCTTGCCGCCGCGGCCGCTGGTCTTGCCCTTGCCGGAGCCGATGCCGCGGCCGACGCGCTTGGCGCGGTAATGCGCGCCCTTGTTGTCCCTGATCTCGTTGAGCTTCATCGTCCACCACCTTCACCATGCAGGCACCGCCGTCAGCCGGCCTCGACCCGCACCAAATGCTTCACCCGCGCGATCATGCCGCGCACCTCCGGCGTGTCCCCGAGCGTGCGCGTGCGGCGCAGCTTGTTGAGGCCGAGCCCTTTCAGGGTGGCGCGCTGATAATCCTCGCGCCCGATCGGGCTGCCGATCTGCGTCACCGTGACGGTCTTCTCCGGCGCGGTCCGCGGCTTGGGCTTCGGCTTGGCCTTCGCCACCGGCGCCGGCGCCACCGGCTTGAGGCGCGCCGCCCTCGCCGCCGCCGCCTTGGCTTTCTTGGCGGCCTTCTTGGCGGCCTTGCGCGCCGCCTTCGCCTCAGCCAAGGCCGCGGTATCGACCTGCTTGGCCGCCGCCTTCGCCTTCGCCGGCGCCTCGGCACCGGGCTTCGCCGCTTTCGGCTTTGCCGCCGCCGTCGCCTTCTGGCTTCGCCTTCTTCGCCGGCTTCTTCTTCTCTTCCTTCGCTTCCGCCATGGCCTACTCCCGCGCCTCGGCCGTGCCGTCGCGCCGACCGAGGATCTCGCTCACCTTGCGGCCGCGCCGCGCCGCGACCGAGCGCGGGCTCACCGAGCGCGCAAGCGCCTGGAAGGTCGCCTTGATCATGTTGTGCGGATTGGAGGTGCCGACCGACTTCGCCACCACATCCTGCACGCCCAGCGCCTCGAAGATGGCGCGCATCGGGCCGCCGGCGATGATGCCGGTGCCGGGCTTGGCCGCGCGTACGATGACCTCGCCGGCGCCGTAGCGGCCGATGATGTCGTGGTGGAGCGTCCGGCCCTCGCGCAGCGGCACGCGCACCATGGCGCGGCGCGCCTGCTCGGTCGCCTTGCGGATCGCCTCCGGCACCTCGCGCGCCTTGCCGGCGCCATAGCCGACGCGGCCCTTGCCGTCGCCGACGACGACGATGGCGGCGAAGCCGAAGCGCCGTCCGCCCTTCACCACCTTGGCGACGCGGTTGATGCCGACGAGCTTCTCGACGAATTCGCCGTCCTCGCCCCGGTCGCGCGGCGAGCGATCGCCGTCGCCGCGGCGGCCGCGGCCGCGCGGGCCACGCTCGCCGCCGCCACCGCCGGGCGGCCGGTTGCCGCCGCCGGGCGGCCTGCCGCCGCCGCCGGGGGGCCTTGCGCTGCTGCCTGGTGCACGTGCCATGAAGCGCCTTTCCTAGAAGCTGAGGCCGCCCTCACGGGCGGCGTCGGCCAGGGCCTTGACCCGGCCATGAAAGATGTAGCCGCCGCGGTCGAACACCACGGCGGTGACGCCGGCGGCCTTGGCGCGCTCGGCCAGCAGCTTGCCCACCGCCTCCGCCGCCGCCCGGTCCGCGCCGGTCTTGAGCTTGGCGCGCAGCTCCTTGTCCAGGCTCGAGGCGGCGGCGAGCGTATGGCCCTTCGCGTCGTCGATCACCTGGGCATAGATGTGCCGCGACGAGCGGAACACCGCCAACCGCAGGCGCCCCTTGGCGACCCGCGATATCCGGTAGCGCACCCGCGACTGGCGGCGGGCGAAGAGGGCTTTGGCTTTGCTGGTCATCGCTCGGGCCTCGTTATTTCTTCTTGCCTTCCTTGCGGCGTACATGCTCGGACGCATAGCGGATGCCCTTGCCCTTGTAGGGCTCGGGCTTGCGGTACGAGCGCAGCACCGCGGCGATCTGTCCGACCTGCTGGCGATCGGCGCCAGTGATGGTGATCGAGGTCGGCTTCTCGCAGGTGATCTTGATCTCGCTCGGGATCGGGAAGGTGATGTCGTGGCTGTAGCCGAGCTGGAGGACAAGATTCTTGCCCTGCACCGCGGCGCGATATCCCACGCCCTCGATATCGAGATTCTTGGTGAAGCCCTTGGAGACGCCGTTCACCATGTTGCTGATGGTGGCGCGCATCGTGCCCCAATGCATGCGCGCGCGCTTGGTCTCCGACCGCGGCGTCACCACCACCTTGCCGTCCGCGACGGCAGCATCGACCTCGCCGCTCAAGGGCAGCTTGAGCGTGCCGAGCTTGCCCTTGCAGGTGACCGTCTGGCCGGACACCTCGACGGTGACGCCTTGCGGGATGGCGACGGGACTCTTGCCGATGCGCGACATCACAACACCTCAGAATACGCGACAGAGGATCTCGCCGCCGACATTGGCAGCGCGCGCCTCGTTGTCCGACATGACACCGCGCGGCGTCGACACGATGGCGATGCCGAGCCCGTTATAGACCCGCGGCAGGTCGGAGACCCGCGAATAGATGCGCCGGCCGGGCTTGGAAATGCGGGTGATCTCGCGGATCACCGGCTCGCCGTCGACGTATTTGAGCTCGATCTTGAGCTCGGCCACGCCCGGGCGCACCTCCTCGCGGATGTAGCCGCGAATGTAGCCTTCGCGCTGCAGCACCTCGAGCACGTTGGCGCGGATCTTGGATGCCGGCGACTGCACCACGGGCTGATGCGCACGCTGCCCGTTGCGGATGCGGGTGAGGAGGTCGCCGAGCGGATCGGTCATCGACATTCGGTGTCTCTCCCTTACCAGCTCGACTTGACCATGCCAGGGATCTGGCCGGCCGAGGCGAGCTCGCGCAGCGCCAGCCGCGAGAGCCTGAACTTGCGGTAGACGCCGCGCGGGCGGCCGGTGAGCTCGCACCGGTTGCGCACGCGGATGGCGGCGGAATTGCGCGGCATCTCGGCGAGCTTGAGCCGCGCCGCGAAGCGCTCTTCGGGCGCCAGCGAGCGATCCTCGGCGGTCGCCTTCAGCCGCGCCCGCTTCGGCCGCCAGGCGTTTCACCAGCGCCGCGCGCTGCTTGTTCTTGTTCACCGAACTCGTCTTCGCCATGGGGCTTGCCCTCGTCGGCCGATTAATTGATGAACGGCATCTGGAAGCCGCGCAGCAGGGCCTTCGCCTCTGCATCGGTCTTCGCCGTCGTGACGATGATGATGTCCATGCCGCGCACGGCATCGACCTGGTCGTAATTGACTTCCGGGAACACCAGCTGCTCCTTGAGCCCGAGCGCGTAGTTGCCGCGGCCATCGAAGCTCTTCGGCGACACGCCGCGGAAATCGCGCACGCGCGGCAGCGCGATGTTGATGAGCCGGTCGAGGAACTCGTACATGCGCTGGCGGCGCAGCGTCACCTTGCAGCCGATCGGCAGGTGCTCGCGCAGCTTGAAGGTGGCGATCGACTTCTTGGCGCGCGTCACCACCGGCCTCTGGCCGGAGATGACGGCGAGATCGTTCACCGCGGCATCGACCTTCTTGCCGTCCTGCGTGCCCTCGCCGACGCCCATGTTGATGACGATCTTGTCGATCTTCGGCACTTCCATGGCATTGGCGTAGCCGAACTCCTTCATCAGGGCGGGCTTCACCACGGATTCGTAATGCTCCTTGAGGCGCGTCGTCTGCATGGCTCCCTCACGCATCGAGGACTTCGCCGGAGCGCCTAGCGAAGCGCACCTTGCGGCCGTCCCCGAGGATCTTGTAGCCGACCCGTGTCGGCTTGCTGGATTTCGGATCGATATGGGCGACGTTGGAGATGTGGATCGCCGCCTCCTTCTCGATGATGCCGCCGGTCTGGCCGGCGCCGGGCTTGGTGTGGCGCTTGATCATGTTGACGCCCTGGACGAGGACGCGGTTGTCCTCGCGCAGCACGCGCAGCACCTCGCCGCTCTTGCCCTTGTCGCGGCCGGTGATGACCACGACCTTGTCGCCTTTCTTGATCTTGAGCTTCATCTCAGAGCACCTCGGGCGCCAGAGAGACGATCTTCATGAACTTGCGGGCGCGCAGCTCGCGCGTGACCGGCCCGAAAATGCGCGTGCCGATCGGCTCGCCCTGCTTGGTGATGAGGACGGCGGCATTGCGGTCGAAGCGGATGGCGCTGCCGTCGGGCCGGCGGATCTCCTTCGCCGTGCGCACGATCACCGCCTGGTGCACGTCGCCCTTCTTCACGCGGCCGCGCGGGATCGCCTCCTTGACCGAGACGACGATCACGTCGCCCACCGTCGCCGTCTTGCGCTTGGAGCCGCCCAGCACCTTGATGCACTGGACACGACGCGCGCCGGAATTGTCGGCCACGTCGAGATTGGTCTGCATCTGGATCATGACTGATCACCCCTCGGCGCCGGCTGCGACTTCGGCGGCTTTCTTGCGCGGCGCGCGCGGCTTTGCCGGCTTCTTCGCCGCCGGCTTCCGCGCCGTCGTCGCCGCAACGGCCTCTGCCGCCACCGCGCCATCGGTCCGCACCACCCAGCGCTTGCGCTTGGAGATCGGCCGGCTCTCCTCGATGCGCACGGCCTGGCCAGCCTTGATCAGGCTCTGCTCGTCATGCGCCGCGTAGTTCTTCGAGCGCATGATGAACTTCTTGTAGACGGGGTGCATGACGCGCCGCTCGACGCGCACGATCACGGTCTTGTCCCGTGCGTCCCGCACCGCCACGCCTTGTAGGATTCGCTTCGGCATCGCTGTTCTCTTTCCCTATGCGCGCGCGCGCTCGGCCAGGATAGTCTTGATGCGCGCCATGTCGCGTCGCACCTGGCGCACGCGCGTCGTGTTCTCGAGCTGGCCGCTCGCCTGCTGGAAGCGCAGGTTGAAGCGCTCCTTGGCCAGCTGCTCGAGCTCGCCCTTGAGCTCGTCCTCGGTCTTGGCGCGGACGTCTGCGGCCTTCATATCGCCTCCTCGCCCAAGCGGGTCACGACGCGGGTTGATATCGGCAGCTTCGCCGAAGCGAGATCGAAGGCCTCGCGCGCGATCGGGCCCGGCACGCCGTCGAGCTCGAACATGATGCGCCCCGGCTTGACGCGGCAGACCCAGAACTCGGGCGTGCCCTTGCCGCTGCCCATGCGCACTTCGGCCGGCTTCACCGACACCGGCACGTCCGGGAAGATCCGGATCCAGACGCGGCCGACGCGCTTGATGTGGCGGGTGAGGGCGCGGCGCGCCGCCTCGATCTGGCGGGCGGTGACGCGGCCGGGCTCGATCGCCTTGAGGCCGTAATTGCCGAAATTGAGCGCGGTGCCGCCCTTGGCCTCGCCATGGATGCGGCCCTTATGGGCCTTGCGGTACTTGGTGCGCTTCGGTGACAGCATGGTCCTGCGATCCTCTCGTCTTCAGACCCGAGCCTGGTTCTGCTCGGCGGCGCGCTTGTCCTGCGCCATCGGGTCGTGCGTCAGAACCTCGCCCTTGAACACCCAGACCTTGACGCCGCAGGTGCCATAAGTCGTCTTGGCCGTGCCGTAGCCGAAATCGACATCGGCGCGCAGCGTGTGCAGCGGCACGCGGCCCTCGCGATACCACTCCATGCGTGCGATCTCGGCGCCGCCCAGCCGCCCGGAGCAATTGATGCGGATGCCGAGCGCGCCGAGCCGCATGGCCGACTGCACGGCGCGCTTCATCGCGCGGCGGAAGGCGACGCGGCGCTCGAGCTGCTGCGCGATGCCATCGGCGATGAGCTTGGCGTCGATCTCGGGCTTGCGGATCTCGACGATGTTGAGGCTGACCTCGCTGTTGGTCATCTTGGCGATGTCGAGGCGCAGCTTCTCGATGTCGGCGCCCTTCTTGCCGATGACCACGCCCGGCCGCGCCGAGTGGATGGTGATGCGCGTCTTCTTGGCGGCGCGCTCGATGACGATGCGCGAGACGCCGGCCTGCTGCAGCCGCTCGGTCAGGAATTTGCGCAGCCGCAAATCCTCGTGCAGCAACGTCCCGTACTCCTTGCGCGCGAACCAGCGCGAGTCCCAGGTACGGTTGATGCCGAGCCGGAGCCCGATCGGATTGACCTTCTGGCCCATTACGCCTGCTCCTCCTGCCGTTCCTCGCGCTCGCGCACGACCACGGTCAGATTGCTGAAATACTTGTCAATTCCGGCGGCGCGGCCGCGGCCGCGCGCATGGAAGCGACGCATGGCGAAGGCGCGCCCGACACTGGCCTCCTTGACATAGAGCTTGTCGACGTCGAGCTGGTGGTTGTTCTCGGCGTTGGCGATCGCGGCCTGCAGCACCTTCTTGACGTCGCGGGCGATGCGGCGCGGCGAGAAGGTGAGCTCGTTGAGCGCGGTCGCGGCGTTCTTGCCGCGGATGCTCTGAGCCACGAGGTTGAGCTTGCGCGCGCTGACCTTGAGCGCCCGGGCATAGGCCGAGGCCTCGGTCTCTTCCAGCCGGCGGGGCGCCGATTTCTTGCTCACGCGGTCACCTTGGTCCTGACCGCCTTCTTGTCGGCGGAATGGCCGTGGAAGGTGCGGG
The DNA here is from genome assembly GCA_963789275.1 of uncultured Alphaproteobacteria bacterium. Lineage (GTDB taxonomy): Bacteria > Pseudomonadota > Alphaproteobacteria > ATCC43930 > CGMCC-115725 > DAHUYF01. Next base: position 30 of record CAWBKF010000024.1, on the reverse strand, counting down.
TCGGCGCGAACTCGCCGAGCTTGTGACCGA
>CAWBKF010000023.1:0-59881 GCA_963789275.1 uncultured Alphaproteobacteria bacterium | reverse complement strand
GGGATCGCATCGTCAGATCGGCCGCGTGATCGGGTCGTTCTCGGACGCAGCGAGCCGCTCCCAACCGTCATGGCCGGGCTTGAACTGGCTTGACCCGGCCATGACGACGGAAGGGTGTCAAAGGGGAGCGGCTATGCGGGACACGCTCCAGGGCTACAATGGCGCCACCGCCGGGATCCGCCGTCAGCGCGATCCCGAATTCAGGGGCGACAAAGATCTCTCATGGTCATGCTCTCCCACGACGACATCGCGCATCTCCTCGGCAGCTACGGCTATGTCTTCATTGCCGCGGTGGTGGCGCTCGAGGGCATGGGTATCCCGCTGCCGGGTGAGTTGACGCTGGTCATCGCCGCGATCGCCGCGGCCAAGGGCTACCACCTCAATATCATGGGCGTCATCGCCGCCGCGGCGCTGGGCGCCGTGACCGGCGACAATACCGGCTTCTGGCTCGGGCGCTGGTTAGGATATCGCATTCTCGTCCGCTACGGACATTATGCCGGGCTCACCGAGAGCCGGATCAGGCTCGGCCAGTACCTGTTCCTGCGCCGCGGCGCCGCGGTGGTATTCTGCGCCCGCTTCGTCGCGCTCCTGCGCGCCCTTTCCGGCTTTGTCGCCGGCGCGAACCGGATGCCGTGGCGGCGGTTCGTTGTCTTCAACGCGGCAGGCGGAACGCTCTGGGCGATCGTCTATGGCGGCGGCGCTTATATGCTCGGCAGTCGGGCGCGGGACCTGCTCGGACCCGTCGGCATCGCTCTCGGCCTCACGGCGCTGGTGATCATCATTGCCATCGCGATCTTCATTCGTCGCAACGAGGCCCGCCTGACGGCGGAAGCGGAGCGCGCGCTGCCCGGGCCGGTGGTCGGGCGAAGTGCGTGACCGGCCAGGCTGCTCAAAAAGCGCCCGGCCCGCCTGATCGTTGGGCGTCAAACCGCTCTTTCTCGGGGTGAGCCCGCCCTTCTCCTGCCGGCGCCGTGGTGGCTGACAGGCAATCGCGGCGGCGCTGCCGAAGCAGCGGCTTGGCGCGGTTCTTGCTGCAGGGGGGCTAGGCGAGAAACTGCGTTGAGATGGTGATCATGATCGCTCTGTTTCTGACCTTTTGCTTTACCGCCGAACCGACCTGCCATGAGCAGCTCGCCGGGCGATTCGCGAGTTTCGCGGAATGCCAGGCTGCGGCAACCACCAAAGAGGCCGCGCTCTTCAAGGAAGTCACCTATGACGAGCAAGGCGCGGTGCTGAAGGCCATGAGCTGCCGCCCCGTGAAATGACCGAAGCGCATGTGGGAATAGGGGGTGCACCACGGAGGTCCAGCCGCGAAGCGGATCGACGAGGGCACGGAGAAGAAGAGGAGGCGGGCGCGCGAAGCGCGTCGTTCTTCCCTTCTCCGTGACCTCCGTGTCTCCGTGGTCAAACTTCTTAGCGCGCGCTGCCGGCTGCCGACCTGGCCGCCGCGTCAGGCGCGCTTGCGCCGCGTCGGTGCCGGGCGCGGCGCATCGCCCGACGGGGCGGAAGACGCTGGCGCCGCCTGGTCGGACGTGCGGTAGAGATCGAGCGGCGTGAGCGTCGTCACCTGCTGGTCCTTCACCCGGTGCACCATGGTGCCGAGATGCGGCGGCTTCGGCTGGTGGAACCACGGCGCGGCCTCGATCGCCTGCTTCATGTCGGCATAGCCGGCGAGCCGCCGCTCGCGGATCGAGGCGCGCGAGAATTCGGCATCGCTGTTGGGGATCTGGTCGGCGGTCGGATGATAGACGATGTGGACGATGTCGAGGCGCGATCCCGCGGCGAGCGTGCCGGCGTCGGGCACGGCCTCGCCCCCTTGCTTCAGCAGCCCCATGGCGTGCCGCAGGTTGACCTTGGTCGCGACCGCGTCGATATGCGACGCGGTGCGGCTTGCATATTGGATCTGCTTCTCGCGCCAGAGCACGTCGTTCATGCTGCGCGGCGGCGGCCCGCTCGCGCTCCACAGGTCGATCATGAAGACGACGGTGTGGCCGGGCGGCTGGTCCTCCAGCACCGCCTCGAGCGGCGTGTTGGAGACGCAGCCGCCATCCCAGAAGAGCCGGTCGCCGACCAGGGTCGGTGGGAAGCCCGGCGGCAGCGAGCCGCTGGCCATGACATGCTCGGGCCCGAGCTCGATCTTGGTATTGTCGAAGAATTCGAGATTGCCGGTGACGACGTCGGTGGCGCCGAGGCTGAGCCGCGTCTCGTGCGCGTTGATGCGATCGAAATCGGCAAATCGCCGCAGCGTGAAGCGCAGCGGGCTGGTATCGTAGAAGCTCAGCGCCTGCGGCCCCGGCGGCGCGAAGAAGGGGTTGAGCGGCCGCGGCTGGAAGAAATTGGGCTGACCGAACATCAGCGCTTCGGCGTTGCTCGCGGTGTTGTAGAGGAAGGCCAGCCCCTTGCCGCGGAAGGGGTCGAAGAGCGTCGGCCAGGAGATGAACTCCCACAGCGCCTCGAGCCGCTCCAGCCGCTCGACCGGGGCATTGCCGGCGATGACCGCCGCGTTGATCGCGCCGATGGAGATGCCGCAGACCCAATCCGGCAGCAGATCGTTCTCGGCGAGTGCCTGATAGCTGCCGATGTGATAGGCGCCGAGCGCGCCGCCCCCTTGCAGCACCAGCGCATAGCGGGTCTTGCCGGTCTCCGCCGTCCGTTTCTCCGCGCTCATCTGTTGTCTCCTCACGGGATGACGCAAATGTGCCGCACGACCTGTCTTGATGGGATGCGTCCAGTCTAGCACGACATCGGCCATGAATGGTGGCAGATGCTACGGGAATTTCGTGACGCGGCGGTGACGCGGAGGTGGCAATCCCGACCGTCATGATAGCCTGACAAGGCGAGGCGCGTCATACTGAATGCCACGGGCACAGTGTCGCCGCCACATCGGACCCCACCAGCACCGCATGACGAATGACGAGACGACGGGCAGGGGCCCGAATGATCGCTGGCTGATGCTCGCCTTGCTGTTCCTGGTGCGCACCTCGATGGGCTTCCAGTTCCAGTCTGTCGCTTCGGCGGCGCCCTTCCTCACCCGCGGGCTCGACATCGGCTATACCGAGATCGGCGCTCTCATCGGGCTCTACATGGTCCCCGGCATCTTCATGGCGCTGCCGGGCGGCATGCTCGGCCGGCGCTTTGGCGACAAGCGGATCTGCGCGACCGGCCTCGGCCTCATGATCATCGGCGGCATCGTCTTCGCGCTCGGCGGAAGCTACGGCATGGCCTTCCTCGGCCGCATCATCAGCGGCTCGGGCGCGGTGCTGTTCAGCCTGGTGATCACGAAAATGGTGACCGACTGGTTCGCGGATCGCGAGATCGTGACCGCGATGGGCGTGATGCTGGCCAGTTGGCCCTTCGGTATCGCGCTGGGTCTCGTCGCCGAGGCGCCGCTGGCGGTCCAGGCGGGGTGGCAAGCCGTCATCTGGGCGACGGTGCTGCTGTGCGGCGCCGTGCTGATCGCCGTGGTTGCGCTCTACCGCTCGCCGCCCGCGATCGCGGCGCCTTTGGGCCGCAGCGCCGACGGGCGGGGCGGCCTGCGTCTGCGCGACGTCTTCCCGGTGGTTGCCGCCGGCGCCATCTGGGGCGTTTTCAATGTCGGCCTCGTCATCTTCTTCAGCTTCACGCCGGCGCTGTTGACCGAGCAGGGGCTGAGCCTCGTCGCGGCCGGAACGCTCGTCAGCCTTGGTCTCTGGGCGAGCATACCGGCCCTGCCGCTCGGCGGCTGGCTCGCCGAGCGCAGCGGCCATCCCAAGGCGGCCATCCTCATCTTCAGCGTCGGCGCCGGTGTCCTTCTCCTGCTGCTGATCCATATGCAGCTCCCGGCCGTTCTCTGCCTGTTGCTCGGCATCGTCATCGGGCCGCCGGCCGGTGCGATCATGGCGCTGCCGGCGCAGGTGCTGAGCCCGCCGCGCCGCGCCCTCGGTTTCGGCATTTTTTACACGGTGTTCTACGCCGCCATGACCATCGGCCCGCCGCTTGCCGGCTGGTGTCGCGACCACTGGCAGACCGCATCCGCCGCCATGCTCTTCGGCGTCGCGCTCTACTGGTCCATCCCGTTCCTCTTCCTGGCGTTCTACGCCTTCGCCCGCGCTTCGACGGCACGATCCGGAGTTTTTTGACCCGGCGCCTGACCTATATTAGGCGTAACGGAGGGCGATATGATGGGCCGGACACTGCACCAGTATCTCATCTTCGAAACCGCCGGCGGCTTCTGCGGCATCGCCTGGAACGGCATCGGCGTCACCCGCTTCCAGCTGCCGACGGTAAGCGCCGAGGCGACCGAGCGGCTGCTGCGGCGCCGGCTGCCCGGCGGCGAACCCGCAGCACCCCCGCCGGCGGTGACGGAGGTCGTCGCCGCGGTGAAGCGCTACTTCGCAGGCGAGGCGACGGATTTTTCCGGCGTGACCCTCGACCTCGGCGAGCAGGACGCGTTCTTCACGCAAGTTTATGCCGCGGCCCGCCGGGTCGGCTGGGGCCGCACCACCACCTATGGCACGCTCGCAAAGGAGCTCGGCGCCGGACCCGAGGCCGCGCGCGATGTCGGCCAAGCCATGGCGAGCAATCCGGTGGCGCTGATCATCCCCTGCCACCGGGTCTTGGCGGCCGGCGGCAAAGTCGGCGGCTTTTCCGCGCCCGGCGGCTCCGCCACCAAGCGCCGCATGCTCGCGCTGGAGGGCGTTCGCCTCGCGCCGCCGCCCCCGGCCCAGCACTCGCTGGGGTTCTAGCGCCCGCCGTCCCCGTGCAGACGCAGTCGATGCACACATCCGGAAAAACGCTGCGCCTTCCGTTATTTATTGCGCCGTCCCCGCGAAAGCGGGGACCCAGGTGACGCGCTCCGCTCACTGCATTTGAGCGCCCTGGATGCCCGCTTTCGCGGGCAAGGCGATTGTTGAGGAATACGATGCCGCGCGGTGACGGGGAGACCGCTGCCCGTCACCGTCACAAGAAAGTCGACGCCGCCTCCGGCGATTGCGTCAAGGCATGCGCCATGTAGTCGAGCGCCGTGCCCACCTGGGCGCGGGTCGTCGGGCCGCCGAGGCACACGCGCACCGCCTCGGCCGGGTTGCCGTCGGCGGCGAACGCGTCGCTGGCGACGACGCCGATGCCGGTCTGGCGCATATGGCCGACGAAGGCCGAGCGCGTCCACGGCTCCGGCAGCGGTATCCAGAGATGGAAGCTCAAGGGGTCGGCGCGGAAGCTGCCTTTGGGCAGGATCTCCGCGGCAAGGCGCTGGCGCGCCATGGTCTCGGCGCGGATGAAGCGCAAGATCGTGTCGGCGGTGCCGTCCGCGATCCACCGCGTCGCGAGCGCCACGGTGAGCGGCGAGGCCATCACATTGGCCGCGCGCAGCGCCGCCGCGAAGGGCCAGCCCGAGCGCGCATCGGGTGCGATCACATAGGCCGCGCGCAGGCCCGCGCCGATGCATTTGGCGAGCCCCGCCACATGCCACACCAGCTCGGGCGCATAGGCCGCCAGAGGCGGCACGCCATGCGGCGGAATGAAGCCATAGGCGTCGTCCTCGACGATCGGCACCTTGAACCGCCGCGCCACCGAGGCGATCGCCGCGCGCCGCGCTTCCGGAATCGTGATCGTCGTCGGGTTCTGCAGCGTCGGATTGAGATAGAGCGCCTTGGGCGCGTGGCGCCGGCACGCCGCGGCAAAAGCGTCGGCGTCGATGCCGTCCTCATCCATCGGCAGCCCCACCAGCTTCAATCCCAACTGCGCCGCGATCGAGCGCGCGCCGGGATATGTCTGGGCCTCTGACAGCACCACCTCGCCCGGTTTCGCCAGGATGCTGAAGATGCCGAGCAGCGCCGGGTGCGCGCCCGGCGTCACGAAGACGCGCTCTTGCGTCGGCACCAGCGCGCGCCGTCCAAGCCATAACGAAGCCGCGTCCTTGTCCGCGGGCGAGCCGCCGAAGCCCTGATAGCGCAGCAGCGCCACCACGTCGCGGCCGACCGCCGCGAGCCCGTCCCGCATGCGCTCGATCAGCGCGGGGTCGTCGGGCTCGGGCGGCAGGTTCATCGAGAAATCGACCAGCTCCACCCGCGGCGGCTGGCCCGGCGCCACGGCGGTGGCGGCGGGCCGCACGAAGGTGCCCTGGCCCACCCGCGACGCGATCAGGCCGCGCTTCTGCGCCTCGACATATCCCCGCGCCACGGTGGTGAAATCGATGCCGAGCCGGGCGGCGAGCCGGCGCTGCGCCGGCAGGCGGTCGCCGGCGGCAAGCCGCCCGGCGCGGATGTCCTCGGCGATGCCATCGGCGATGGCGAGATAGCGCGCCTTGTCGCTGCGGCTCAGATCAGGTGTCCACTCATCCATGCTCGGGCGTCTCTCCCTGCGGCCCCCGTAAAAATTGAATGTATATTCCTGCAGTCATTGTGTCACCCGTCTTTTGGTCGAAAGACGACGATCCCATTCTCGCGGCGCGGCTGCGCCGCCACTCGGGAAATCGCGCCAATGCGCGCAGTTTGAGCAGGATGCTGCCGCTTCGCTGAGCAAGGCCGGGTCCGTCGCCGCATTTATTGACTGCATTATTGTATGGACAATGACTGTTTCCTTGGCCCGCCCGATGTGCCAGTCAATTGGCACGGTCCTTGCGACGCTTGCCGCTGTCGGGATCGACCCGGCGAGGAGGAGACGCCATGCCAGCAGTGAGCAAGCCCGCCCATCAGAAGGGCGATTATTTCGTCGATTACGAGGACAAGAAATTCGAGGACGTGAAGGCGGTGCCGGGCGAGAAGGCGCTGGTCACCTTCCACACCGTGGCCTTCGAGGGCTCGATCGGGCTGGTCAACCTGCTCCAGGCGACGCGGCTGCTGCGCAAGGGCTTCGAGACCTCGATCCTGCTCTACGGGCCCGGCGTCACCCTCGGCGTGCAGCGGGGATTCCCCAAGCTCGGCGACGAGGCCTTTCCCGGCCATCAGAATTTCAACAACCAGATCGCCAAGTTCATGCAGGAGGGCGGCAAGGTCTATGCCTGCCGCTTCGCGCTGCAGGCGCTCTACGGCCATGGCGAGCCCTCGCTGATCCCCGGCATCACGCCGATCAGCCCGCTCGACGTGCTCGACCTCGTCCTGCTCCATCGCCGCGACAAGGCCTTCATCCTCGATACCTGGACGCTCTGAGGCGAGCGATCGCACTGGCGGGAGGCGCCGATGGCCGAGAAGAAAACGGTTCGCGTCGCGGCCATACAGATCGCGCCCGATCTCGACGCGGCGGCGGGCACGCTCGATCGCGTGCTTGCCGCCATCGCCGAGGCGGCGGGGAAGGGGGCGCGTCTTGCCGTCTTCCCCGAGACCTTCATTCCCTGGTATCCCTATTTCTCTTTCGTGCAGCCGCCGGTGATGACCGGGGCCGAGCATCTGCGGCTATACGACAATGCGGTGGTGGTGCCGGGGCCGGTGACCGAGGCGGTTGCCGCCGCCGCCCGCCGCCACGCCATGGTCGTCGCGCTCGGCGTCAACGAGCGCGATCACGGCACGCTCTATAACGCCCAGCTCATCTTCGACGCCGACGGCGCGCTGCTCCTGAGGCGCCGCAAGCTCACCCCCACCTTCCACGAGCGCATGATCTGGGGCCAGGGCGACGGCGCCGGATTGAAGGTGGTCGAGAGCGCGGTCGGGCGCATCGGCGCGCTCGCCTGCTGGGAGCATTACAACCCGCTCGCCCGCTACGCCCTCATGGCGCAGCATGAGGAGATCCACGTCGCCCAGTTCCCGGGCTCGCTGGTCGGGCCGATCTTCGCCGAGCAGATCGAGGTGACGATCCGCCACCACGCGCTCGAAAGCGGCTGCTTCGTGGTGAATGCGACGGGCTGGCTCACCGAAGAGCAGATCGCGCGCATCTCGCCGGACGAGAAGCTGCGCGCCGGCTTGCGCGGCGGCTGCATGACGGCGATCGTCTCGCCCGAGGGCCGCCATCTCGCGCCGCCGCTGACCCAAGGCGAGGGCATGCTGGTGGCCGAGCTCGATCTCGCCCTCATCACCAAGCGCAAGCGGATGATGGATTCGGTCGGCCATTACGCCCGCCCCGAGCTCCTCAGCCTCAATCTCGACGACCGCCCGACGGCGCCGCTGCACCGCGCGGCGCCCGCTTTCCCTTTCCCCTTCGGGAGTGAGCCCGATGAAGCCGATGCCGATCGCGGCGCCGACCATCGCCGTGCCGACGGAGCAGCTGATCAACGAGTTGCAGTCGTTCGGGGTCCGGCTCGTTGATCCCAGGGCCGGCGTCGAGAGCCGGCGTGGCGGCGCCGGACCCTCCGACCACAAGGCGATCACGCTCGACGGCGTGACCGTGATGGTGCCGGTGCACACCGCGCCGGCCTTCGAGAGCCCCTATCTCGTCGAGAAGCCCGACGCTTCGGGCCGGAGCCGCCTCAGCCGCGACGGCGTGGCGCTGGCCGAGGTGTCGTTTCCGCTGCGGCCGCACTTTTATGATCTCGCCACCGCCGACGGCATCCCCTACAGCAAGATCGCGGTCCTGCACGGCCGCGACGTGCTCGCGACCACGGTGCTGCAGCGCTGCATCCGCTATCAGAGCCGGACCAAGACCTGCCGCTTCTGCGCCATCGGCCAGTCGCTCGCCGCCGGCCGCACAATCGAGCGCAAGACCCCGGCGCAGCTTGCCGAGGTGGCGAAGGCGGCGGTCGCGCTCGATGGCGTCAGGCACATGGTGATGACCACGGGCACGCCGCCCGGCGCCGACCGTGGCGCCGCGATCCTCGCCGAAAGCGCCGCCGCGGTGAAGGCGGCGGTCGATCTGCCGATCCAGGTTCAATGCGAGCCGCCCGACGACGACGCCTGGTACCAGCGGCTCCGAGCGTCGGGCGTCGACGCGCTCGGCATGCATCTCGAGATCGTGACGCCGGCGCTGCGCCAGCGCCTGATGCCCGGCAAGGCGCAACTCACAGTGGACCGCTATTTCTCCGCCTTTGCGGCGGCGGTGCCGGTCTTCGGCCGCGGCCAGGTCTCGACCTACATCCTCGCCGGCCTCGGCGACAGCGCGGCGGCGATCCTCGAGATCGCCGAGCGCCTCATCGCGCTCGGGGTATATCCCTTCGTCGTGCCCTTCGTGCCGATCTCCGGCACGCCGCTCGAAAGCCATCCCGCGCCCGATCCCGGCTTCATGCACGAGATCCTGGGTCCGCTCGCGCGCCTCCTCGCCGCGGGCGGCCTCACCGCTTCGTCGATCAAGGCCGGCTGCGGCAAATGCGGCGCCTGCTCGGCGCTCTCCACATACGAGCGGGAGCGGGTGCGATGATCTTCGAGGCGTTCCCGCCCTTCCGCGCCAGCGAGTTCCAGGTCAAGTTCGCGACCGAGGCGTGGGAGCGGCGCGGCGCGGCGCTGCTCCGCCGCCAGGTGTTCTGCGCCGAGCAGGGGATCTTCGCCGGCGATGACCGCGACGCCGTCGACGCCGTCGCCATCCCGATCGTCGCGCTGTCGCTGCTCGGCGTCGCCGCCGACGATGTCGTCGGCACCGTGCGCATCCATGAGGCCGAGCCCGGCCTCTGGTGGGGCTCGCGCCTTGCCGTCGCCCCCGACTATCGCCGCATCGGCGCGCTCGGCACCGCGCTCATCCAGCTCGCGGTCTCCTCCGCCCACGCGCAGGGATGCCGGCGCTTCCTCGCCCATGTGCAGAGCCAGAACGTGCTGCTCTTCCGCCATCTCCATTGGCGCACGCTCGAGGAGATCGAGCTGCACGGCCGGCCGCACCACCGCATGGAGGCCGATCTCGCCTTCTACCCGCCCTTTGCCGCGGCCGAGACCGGCTTTGTGGCACTCGCCCGGAAGGCGGCGTGATGCTCGGCGCGGCCGAGATCGCGCGGCTGGCGGCGGCGCTGCGGGGGAGCCGCGGGCTTGCCGCCAAGCACGACATCTCCGCGGTCGCGGCTCGGCTCGGCCTTTCCTCGGCCATGGCGGTGCCGGTTGGCGATGATTGCGCCGCCATCGCCGATGGCGAGGGCTATCTCCTGCTCGCGATCGAAGGCTTCATGAACGAGTTCGTCGCCGGCGATCCCTGGTTCGCCGGCTGGTGCGGCGTGATGGTGAACCTCGCCGATGTCGCGGCCATGGGCGGCCGGCCGATCGCCATCGTCGACGCGGTCTGGGGCGAGGGCGCGGCCGGCGCCGCGCCGGTGCTCGACGGCATGCGTGCCGCTTCCGAGCGCTTCGGCGTGCCGCTGGTCGGCGGCCACAGCAATCTCCGCACCGACCGCGCCCAGCTCGCCGTCGCGATCCTGGGGCGGGCGAAGAATCTCTTGACCAGCTTCGACGCCAGGCCCGGCGAGCGGCTCGTCGCCGCCATCGATCTGCGCGGCCGCTACCGCGAGCCCTTCGCCAATTGGGAAGCCGCGACCGACGCGCCGGCGGCGCGGCTCCGCGGTGATCTCGAGCTGCTGCCGGCGATCGCCGAAGCGGGCCTGTCGCGCGCGGGCAAGGACATCAGCCAGGGCGGCCTCGTCGGCACCGCCGCCATGCTGGCGGAATGCTCCGGCGTCGGCGTCGCCATCGACCTCGCCGCCGTGCCGCGGCCGCCGGGTGTGGCGCTCGAGCGCTGGCTCCTGACCTTCCCGAGCTTCGGCTATCTCCTTTCGGTCGCCGCCGATCGCGTCGGCGAGGTGCTCGCCCGCTTTGCCGCCCGCGGCATCGCCGCCGCCGAGATCGGCACCGTCACCGCGCGGCCGCTGGTGACGATCGGCGAAGGCGATGCGGCGGAGGTGGTGTGGGATTTCGCCGCCCGGCCGCTCCTCGGCTGCGGCCCGCGACAGGCGGCATGATCATGGCGCGCGCGCTCCGCATCGCCATCCTCGCCCATTCCACCAATCCGCGCGGCGGCGTGGTGCATGCGCTGGAGCTCGGCGACGCCCTCGTCCGGCTCGGCCACGAGGCGGTGGTCCACGCGCCCGATAGCACGGGAAAAGGCTTCTTCCGGCCGTCGCTCTGCGCCACCGTGTCGGTCGCGGCGAGCCCGGCAGGCGACGGCATGACCGGCCTCGTGACCAGCCGCATCGCCGATTACGTCCGCCATTTCGCCGCGCCATCCTCGCGCCGCTTCGATGTCTTCCACGCCCAGGACGGCATCTCCGCCAATGCGCTGGCGAGTTTGCGCGAGCGCGGCCTGATCCAGCGCTTCCTGCGCACGGTGCATCACGTCGACCGCTTTGCCGATCCGGCGCTGGCGGCGTTGCAGCGCCGCTCCATCCTCGCCGCCGACCGGCACATCGTGGTGAGCCGCCTCTGGCGCAACCATCTCGCCCAGCATTTTGGCCTCGCCGCGGAGATCGTCGGCAATGGCGTCGACCGCGACCGCTTCACGCCGATCCCCGATGGCAGCGAGGCGGCGCTGCGCCGACGCCTCGCGCTCGGCGCCGGGCCCGTCTTCCTCTCGGTCGGCGGCATCGAGGAGCGCAAGAACACGCTGCGCCTGCTCGACGCCTTCGCCGCCGTCAGGCCGCGCTATCCGACGGCGCAGCTGGTCATTGCCGGCGGCGCGTCGCTGCTCGACCATCACGCCTATCGCCGCCGCTTTGCCGCTTCACTCGCCGCCGCCGCGCTGCCGCCGGGCGCGGTGATCGAGACCGGCCCGCTGCCGCAACCCGACATGCCCGCGCTCTATCGCCTCGCCGATGCGCTGGTCTTCCCCTCGCTGACCGAGGGCTTCGGCCTGGTCGTGCTCGAGGCGATGGCGAGCGGTCTGCCGGTGGTCGCATCCAAGGTTGCGCCCTTCACCGAATATCTCGGCGCCGAGGATGTCGCCTGGTGCGATCCCCGCAACACCGCCTCGATCGCCCGCGCCATGGCCGCCGTGCTCGGCGGGAGGCTGCGGCGGCGCCTCATCGAGAAGGGCGAGGCGGTGGCGCGCCGGCATGAGTGGCGCGCGACCGCGCTCGCCCATCTGCGCGTCTATGAGAGCCTGGGGGAGCTGCACCATGCCTGAGATGCGCTTTCGCATCCGCTGGCCCGACGGCGAGGCCGAGAGCTGCTACTCGCCGTCCCAGATCATCAAGGAGTATTTCACCCCCGGCGAGAGCTATGCGCTCGCCGATTTCGTCGCGCGCAGCCGCGCCGCCCTCACCATCGCCAGCGACCGCGTGCAGGCGAAATACGGCTTCGCCTGTGCGCTGGCGCTGGGCCAGCTCGCCCGCATCGAGGCCGCCGGCCAGCGCTTTTCCGCGACGCGCGACGCCCGCGTCGCCGTCGATGCCTTCGAAGATTGATCCCCGGGAGCTTTCCATGACCGCTTCGCGCAACCTGCCGCACCGCCCGGTCGCCGTCATCGGCGGCGGCCAGGCCGGGCTTTCCATCAGCTACCATCTGAGCGAGGGCGGCATCGATCACGTCGTCTACGAGAAGCACCGCATCGCTCATGCCTGGCGCAGCCAGCGCTGGGACAGCTTCTGCCTCGTCACGCCGAACTGGCAATGCCAGCTGCCGGGCCACGCTTACGCCGGCGGCGCGCCCGACGGCTTCATGCGGCGCGACGAGATCGTCGCCTATGTCGAAGCCTACGCGGCAAAATTTGCCGCCCCCGTGCGCGAAGGCGTCGGCGTCACGCGCCTCGCGCGCGGCGAGGACGGGCGCTTTCTCCTCGAGACCGGCGAAGGCCCCGCCACGGCCGATGCGGTGGTGCTGGCGGTGGGGGGCTATCACCGGCCCAACCTGCCGCGCAGCGCCGAGCGCCTGCCCGAGAGCATCCTGCAGCTTCATTCCTCGACATATCGCAATCCGGGGGAGCTGCCGCCGGGCGCGGTGCTGGTGGTCGGCTCCGGCCAATCCGGCTGCCAGATCGCCGAGGATCTGCACCTGGCCGGGCGGCAGGTGCATCTCGTCGTCGGCAGCGCGCCGCGCTGCCCGCGGGTATATCGCGGTCGCGACGCGGTCGACTGGCTGTCGGATCTAGGCCAATACGATTTGCCGATCGACCAGCATCCGCTGAAGGAGCAGGTGCGGCGCAAGGCCAATCATTATCTCACCGGCCGCGACGGCGGGCGCGACATCGATCTCCGGAAATTCGCGCTCGAAGGCGTCAGGCTCTACGGCCGGCTGCGCGATGTCTGCGGCGGCCGCCTGATCTTCGCCGACGATCTCGCGCGCAATCTCGACGCCGCCGACGCGGTCTATAACGGCATCTGCGGCCTCATCGACAAGCACATCGCGGCGCCGCCGGGCCAGCCTTACGCGCCGGTCTGGCAGCCCGACGCCGCGCCTGCGGATCTCGATCCCGTCGCCGCCGGCATCACCAGCGTGGTGTGGGCGACCGGCTTCACCGCCGACTGGTCCTGGGTCGATCTGCCGATCTTCGACGGCCGCGGCTATCCCGCGCATCGGCGCGGCGTCACCGCGATGGAGGGGGTCTTCGTCCTCGGCCTGCCCTGGCTCTACACCTGGGGCTCCGGCCGCTTCGTCGGCGTCGGCCGCGACGCCGCCTTCCTCGCCGACCGCATCCGGCAGCATCTGTCGCGCCGCGGCGAAGCGGCATCGCGGCTGCGGGTGGCGGGGTAGGGCGGCGCTGGGGCAGCTGAGGTCGAAGATATCGCTCCGCCTGGCACTGCGGTTGCTCGCGCCAACTTTCGGCACATCTACGGTCGTAAGGGAATCTGCGTGCCGTCCAGTTGCTGCTGGGTCACACGAAGATCGAGAGCGCCGTACGCCATCTCGGCATAGAGGTCGACGATGCCTCGGCCATGGCTGAGCAGGTGGATGTCCGAACTACCCGGGCAGAGCGGACGCAGCTCTGCCAGCTTTCTTTGGCAGCTTCGTGTGCCAGATGCAGACCTTGACCGGCTGCAACGGCGCCATGCCGCGCTCGCGTTTTTCGCTGTAGCTCACGTGACATTGCTCCGCAAACGAAATATTATCAGCGCCCCAGCAAAAACGATCGCTGCCACAATGCTCAGGGCGTGAAACAAGCTGTCTTTGACATTGACAAATGTTGGCACCACAAAAGCCGCGTAGGCCGCGATGACGGCGACACCGTAACTGACCGAATCATGTGTCAGAAGATACCGAACACTCCGACGCAGCCTTACCACATCTAAATCACCGGAGTTCAGATCCCTTCTTGCGTCGTGACCAACGAACATTCTAGGCAACTCATTGTCAAGGTTAAGTAAAGCGGCAGACGATCGAAACCTTCGTTGATTTGGGTCGTCCTCTTTTGTCCGACGCTCCTCCTGAATCTCTGCACTTACTGAGAAAATGTTAAGTGGCACCTTCTTTATCACGTAGCGGTGTTTCTTCTTGTGGCGATAAGCAACTTCGCAAATTACTCGCCCACCTTCCGGAACGCCCAGCAGCGGGAACGCGAAAGCAGGAATGCGCCCAATTGGCTTGTCGATGTCTGCAATAAACCCCACGCCAATTCTTGCGCAAACGTACCGATTACCAAACAGCCAGCGCAGCCATCCGGTCCGTAGACCCGGCACGGAACTAGCTCTTATTTCGAAGGCTTTCGTCACGTCGAGCCCGGCAAGGTCCATTGGGATCCCAAGACCCGTTCGAAGGGTCTCGTCAATTTCAACCAGATTGCTATCCAGCTTCTTATCTTTGAGAACACGTGCGATGACCCTTATGCGAGCACGAGACCGCTGCGGTTCCGCGGGCAAATCAGTGGCGGCGCTTAAGCCGCGGGAGATTTCTAAGGAGTTGTCTCGCTTTATATGGTCGCTGGTCACTAGTCCTTCGATCGGGTCGCAATCTCGCCGATGCGCGGTCAAGATACATGGTCTACGGGGATGGATATTGAGGCGCTTACTCATCGTAGGATGAACGCGGATGCAATACGTTTTGATGCGGCGTGGTTTGCCGAGGAGCGGCCCAACGAAAATATCTTGGCCCAATTCACTGCCGATTGGGGCTTCGTCGTGGTCGCTCAGGACATCCTCCCGGGGCACACGAAACTTTACGAAATCGTGGCAAGGGCCGCCCCGCTCGTCAACTATGCAATCGCGGGGGCACGCAGCTCTTGATTTAGCGGCAACCGGAATTGAGCCAGTCGCGGTTTGGACCCAAAGCGGCCATCGCGGCTTCTCGGCGGTCGGCAAGGAATCGCGATCGGTGATTTCTACAACTCTTTTGTCGGTT
The DNA here is from genome assembly GCA_963789275.1 of uncultured Alphaproteobacteria bacterium. Taxonomy (GTDB): domain Bacteria; phylum Pseudomonadota; class Alphaproteobacteria; order ATCC43930; family CGMCC-115725; genus DAHUYF01. The sequence continues at coordinate 44,798 of CAWBKF010000023.1, read as the reverse complement.
CAATTGCGGAAAGTACGGATGGAGCTTGGCGAGTCATCGGCGCGCAAGTCGCCGAGCCACCCTAATTCGGGCATAGAAACAACGTTCCTATTGGCGGGACGCCAATGACGAGGTTATAGCTATGGCAGTGCGGGGATGGCCTAGCTGAGGAAGCGACCGCTCTCAAACCCGGTTTCGTTCAGCAGAGTAGCGTTTCGATCCCGTCACCCTCGCTAGAAGTCTCGTCATGTGACAAAGACCTGCAAAGGTCGAGAGCGGGATAAGGGCAAATCATCAGTGAGCGACATTCGGTTTCTTGATCATTCTGATGATCCGGTCTGGGTCTTTGAGCCGCCGGGTGAAAGCAACATTCCGCCGCCGGTGGAGACTCGCGACCAAGAGCTGCCGTTCGGTCTGCTGACCTGGCAGAATTTTGAAAGGCTTTGTTTAAGACTGGCACGCACCGACGGTGACGTTGAACGTTGCCGCCTGTTCGGTACGCAGGGGCAAGAACAAGGCGGCATCGACATTTATGTGAGCCGGAAATCGACGCCCAAGTATGCGGTCTGGCAAAGTAAACGGCACAAATCGTTTAGTGCGGCTGGCGTGGAGAAGTCGGTTACCGAGTTTCTGGATGGTGAATGGGCTGCGAAAAGCGACCGCTTTGTGCTCTGCGTTCAGGCAAGACTGCGCTCGCCGGATGTCCTCAGATCGATCGAGGCACAGACACAGAAGCTTTCTGAAAAAGGAATTCAGTTGGAGCTGATTGACGGAGAAGAGCTTTCGTCACGGCTCAAAGGTGTCCACGAAATCGTGGACGATTTCTTCGGACGGGAATGGGTAACGCGCTTCTGCGGCGTGGCGGCGGCTCAAGCCTTATCGAGCCGATTAAGGCCGGGCGAAATGGCCCGGCTCAAAGCCAATCTCCGGGCATGCTATGCCTCGCATTTTGCCGCTGTGGATCCCGGCGTCATCGCGCAGATGCCCAATCCGAGCGGCACCAAAATTTCGGTTGCACTCGCTGATAGGTACGTCCCCCCCGATCTGTGGTTGGAAACGGAAATTCCTACGCTGCCGGCCGCTGATCAAGGTTCGCGCCCGGCGCGGGCGGTTGATCCCTCTGTCGGTACCGAAGGCGCGAATAGGGCAACTATCCGCGCGGAGCCCAAGCTGCGTCAGGAACGCCGGCGGGTACCGCTCGAAGCCTGGCTCAGCGATACGGACCGTGAGGTTGTTCTGGGGCCCGCAGGCAGCGGCAAAAGCACGCTCCTACGGTTCCTCGCCCTTGATATGCTATCGCCCGATCCAGCATTTCTCACACTCCGGCGCCTCCGGCCGGATTTCATACCGGTATGGGTATCCTTTCCGTTTTGGACGCGCCTGATCGCCACCGATAAAAGCCGAAGTTCGTTGATCGAGACTATCGAGACGTGGTTCCGGCGCCAAGATGAACCCGAAATGGTTGCGCTTGTGCGTAAAGCGCTCGATGACAAACGACTGCTGCTGCTGGTGGATGGCGTGGATGAATGGGACAACGAGACAGCTGCCAATACGGCACTGACCCTTCTCCAAGGCTTCGCAGAGCGGCGTTCGGTTCCCGTTGTCGTATCCAGCCGCCCTCACGGCTTTCGACTAATGGGCGGCTTGGCCGGGTCATGGCGGGTATCGGAAATCGCCCCCTTAACGGCGGAACAGCAAATCGATCTTGCCAGCGCCTGGTTCGCCCATTTGGGAACCGTGCCCACGGGCGAGCGGCACGATGACAGAGGCCGGCGGCAAGCTACAGACTTCGTGGCGGAGCTTCGGGGTAACGGTGCCATAGCACAGCTCGGGGCCACGCCCTTGCTGCTCACGGGGTTGATCGCACTTCGGCTTGCGCGCCTGCAACTGCCGCGAAACCGCTTTCTTGCCTATGCGGAGCTGGCGAAGCTCCTTCTTGAGACGCACCCGACGTCACGTGACCGCGCGGCGCTGGCCGGTGTGCCCCGCCACGCGATCGATAGTTTCACGCGCGAGGCCGCCCTTGCCGCGCTCGCCTATGGGATCCATACCGGCCAGCAAGGAGCCTCACCCAACTCCATCGAAATAGACCGGGCAGCCGATCTCATAAGTCAATGCCTCGTGCAGCGTGTAGGAATGGCGCCGAGCGAGGCCCACCAGAACGCGCGGGCGCTCGTTACTTTAGGTGACGAAGAAATTGGGATCTTGGTGCAGAAAGCGCCACGAGAAGTCGGCTTTTTCCATAGGATATTCCAGGAATTTTTGGCTGCTCAGTATCTCGTGGGCCTGCCGTTCGACCAACAAATCGAAATAATCAGCACTTACGCCGCCGACCCTCGCTGGAGTGAGGTTGTCCTTTGCCTGCTCTATCAGCTGCAACGTCCCGATGAAGTGGATCGCGTCATCGGGGCCATCGAGGAGGTAGAGGGCTCCCCTGATGCATTGATGATTTGGGATTTCCTTCTCGCCGAACTCGCGTTCGGCGAGTTCAAACGAACGCCCGCAGTGGCAAAGCGTCTGGCTGAAGAAACCTTCGTCCTGATCGAAACGGGACGCTGGCCGCTTGCAATTCGGCGAGGTTTGGTGAACCAGGCGATCGAGGGACTTTCGTCAACAGTTCTCGGAAGTCGCGTGGCGCAAAAGATCTCGGAGTGGTTTCCGCGCTGGCATAGCTATGGGCTGCAAAGCGCGTTCGCGGCTATGGTGCGCTGGCCGGAAGACGAATCCACGGCTCAAGTTCTCTGGAGGGGTCTCCACGACGAAGTTTACGATGCGGCGCGGATGGCTGCGCGAACGGTCGCGGCGCGGTACGGCGGACAAACGGAGCAAAGCGAACGCCTTCTCAGGCTCGTATCGGCGCCACCTGGACCAGGCACCGCCGCTGCGGCTGTCGAAGCGCTGTGGCGCGGCTGGCCTGATCTGCCGCAATTGAATGATGTTTTGGAGCACGCGCGCCATTCTCAAAGCGCCCTTATAGCGATTGCTGCGATCCGCGGGCGGGTGGAGCAGAAGTCGCACACCGACGACGACCTCACGCGGCTGATCGAAATCGGCAATCTCGATGACTATACGTTTAACGGACCTGTCGCGGAGAGCCTGTTAGCGGGCTGGTCCGGAGACCGCCGGCTGTGGGACTACGCCGTCAAGGAGTCACCGGAGGCGCGCGGCTCAAGTTTCCGAGCGAGGCCAAATTTTTGGCTCCTCATCAACGGCTTTCCGGGCGATCCGGATTTGGCGAAAATGATCGTCGATGACTTGTCCCAACCATATCCTCGCTGCATATGGGAACACGCTGAAATCGTCCGCACTCGCCAGAAACTTCAAAAACGATCCGGTCATCGTGCCGGCGCTCGAAAAATGGATTACGGCAAACGCTCGCCCCAACGATGCCTATACTGATGCCCATACTATTGCAAAAGTCGCGGAGGTCGCCCCGACGCCCTTAGTCAAATCCCTGCTTTTGAGCTGTCTGGTGGATGAACAAAGCTTCGTTTTTTGGGCTGCATCGGCGCTCATTAGGCTATGGGGGGTCGACGATGAGGAAGTTCGCGCCGCTCTGGCGAAATCTGCCACGTCCCCGGTAGGCCAACGGCAGAACATCGCCCATGTGTTGCCGCTCGTGATGGACAACAAGGTGCATTGCCGCGCGCTGCTCCTCGAAATCATAAACGCCAGGGACAAGAACACGATACGGGTCGATTTTGCTATCCAAGGGCTCCGTGAGCTCGGAATAAATGCATCCGACTCGGAAGCAGCCGACTGCGTATTTGCCCGCGGCTATCAGCAGGAGAGACTTGTTCTCGAGAACGAAATAGCGGAGGTGCTGCGCACTTTCAGCACCGATGAACGTGCGCTCTTGCTGGCAAGAGAACAGCTTCGGCGCGAGTGGGGCGCCATAGCGACCGTCGCTCAGGTGTTCAGTGACAATGCGGAAATGCGCCGAGAGGTTTTTGCGGTAGTGGCCCCACTAGGATTAGACATGCGCTCCGCGGTTTTGGACCAGCTTTCCCGGCGGGCAACCTATGACACATACAGCCGGTCCGCTATTGAAGCGGCCCGGTTTGAAGAAGCGGGTGACATCAGTGTCGGAGCGTCTATTGCCTTGGCACGCGTTAACAAGCAGACCAACAATTTGTCCGAGCAGTACCTTGACCAGATCAAGCGCGGGCTGGACGCGATCGGGCCGCGGCGGGATGATCGCCGGCAGGGCGCATTTGCTTCCCTTGTGATCCTTGGACGGTCGGATTTTCTCAGGGATATCGAGTATCCGCTTCGCTTCGGCGGCATTAGGCTGCACCGACATCACGAGGTATTGCGCCTCGTCGCTACCGAATGGCGGGCGCTGGTCGATCATTATGGGGGCGACAATGAGGCGCTTGCTGCCGTCGGCGTAGATCGTGGAAGTTTTTTCGATACGTTCGGCGACTACCTTGAGAGTTCGCCCGAAATTAGGGCACTAGCGCTTCGGCTGATCGACAACCATTTCCGCGGTCCCTCGCCCGCGGAGGCGCTCAAGTTGGTCGAACGTGCGCGGCCCGCGAGCGGGTACTTGCGTGAGATGTGTCTTAAGAGCCTTTCGCATATCGGCCCTACCGATTGGCCTACCTTTTCCGCGGCCCTTACTGCCGGGGAGGTGCTCAGCCGCAGCTTTGTTGGCGATGAGCGGACCGAGGCCGAATTGCTGCAGCACCTGCATGCCGATGCGATGTCACCGGGACTGATCGCGGCCATTGCTGACGGGTGGGCGGCGACGCCGTTGATGGACGCACTGATAGCAAAGCTTCAGGGTGTCCGCCTTCCCGTCGCGGTGCATTTCAAAATGGTTGCTGCGGTCTCACCTCCGGATAGATTCGTTGAGGCTTTGAGCCACGGCGCCGACAAACTGCGCGGAGAACTTTGGGAGGCGATCCCATATTGGGTTCCCAGCATGATCCGTCGCTTGCAGTCGGATGAGACGGCATTCGCTCAAACGAGAGACGCATTGTTCTGAAGTGGACCCCCTCGGTGGGACCACGGGGACCGATTTCTTAGTTGGAAGTTCGGCCGTTCCGATCTCTTGAATCCCTCATGCTACACGAATCTTCGGTTGTTGTTGCGGCTGTGGGCATGTGGGCAACGCGTCGGCGTTGTCCAAGCGAAGCGTCATGTCCACAGCCGTATTGCCGAGTTCGCCGGTGACGCCGTCGCGCCAGACCGCCATCGGCGTCCGGTTGCCGAGCGCCTGGTGCGGACGGCGGCCGTTGTAAAAGGCCATCCACATACCGATCCCGGCCCGCGCCTCCCGGCCGTCGGCGTAGCCCCTCAGATAGATGTCCTCGTATTTCAAGCTGCGCCACAGCCGCTCGATGAAGACATTGTCCATCCACCGGCCGCGCCCGTCCATCGAGATGCGAATGCCGGCGGCGGCGAGCGTGCCGGTGAAGACTGCGCTCGTGAACTGGCTGCCCTGGTCGGTGTTGAAAATCTCCGGCTTGCCGAAGCGCGCCAGCGCCTCCTCGAGCGCCAAGACGCAAAACGACACGTCCATGGTGTTCGACAGACGCCAGGACAGCACCGCCCGGCTCGCCCAGTCGATGACCGCCACGAGATAGAGGAAGCCGCGCCCGATCGGCACGTAGGTGATGTCGGCCGCCCAGACCTGGTTCGGCCGGTCGATCGCCAGGTTCCGCAGGAGATACGGAAAGATCTTGTGCCCCGGTGCCGGCTTCGTCGTTCTGGGCTTCGGCCCCAGCGCTGCGATGCCCATCCGCCGCATCAGCCGCTGCGTCCGCTTGCGGTTGACCGGCCGCCCTTCCGCCCGCAGCATCTCCGCCATCCGCCGCGAGCCGAGGAACGGCCAAGCCGTAAATAGCTCGTCGATCCGCCGCATCAGGGCAAGGTCGTTCTCGTTCGCAGGCGGCGGCTTGCGGTAGACGCCGGAGCGAGCGACGCCGAGCAACTGGCATTGCCGGCGGACCGACGGCGCCCCGTGATCGCGGTCGACGAGCGCCCGGCGGTCCGGGACGCTCATCTTCCGGACCTCTTGGCTAAAAAATCCCGCTCCACCGTCAGCTGCCCGATCTTCGCGTGCAGCTTCTCGATCTCGCGTTCCCGGCTTGTCTCGGCATCGTTACCTGCGCCCGCGTCGAAGGCGCGGGCTGCCTGTTCCAGCAGCTGCTTCTTCCAAGCGTAAATCTGATTCGGGTGGACCTCGTAACGTTGCGCAAGGTCGGCAATCGTCGCCTGCTCGCGCAGAGCCTCAAGAGCGATCCTCGCCTTCAGCGCCGCGTCGATCTTCCGTCTTGTCCGCTTCGTCATCTTCCGCTCCGTTTGCTGTCACGGAACGGCTTCTCTTCCAATTAGTCAACTGGTCCCGAAATCCGGGTCCACTTCAGTTCAACGCACCATCGCCGGGCTTGAAGGCGAGCTTTCCACGGTTGCTAAGCCGCGCCAAGGGACTTTCCGATGCACTCCGCGACTGGTGTATTGCAGAGTGCCAACGCGCTGAAAGGGACATCGTCGGCGAGGTGGGTTTCGACCTCATCGCCGCGCGACACCGCGTTGTGGTGGAAGCAATACTCGATTTGCTCGCCGGGCGCGAAGGCTAAGCCGCATCAGGTGTATGTCGCTAGATGCCACCAGCCCTATACTTGCTAGCCTATTCGGATTGATATAGCGGGAGAACGAGTTGGTTTGGGCGCTCGTGGGCGTGGCCGCTGACAGGGCACAGCACCGATGCCGACATGAGCCGCTTCAGCCACAAAGCAGATCATCAGCGCCGCTTACAGTCTTACAGTGGCAAGTGCAATGCATGAAGCCATCGCTCAATATGAACCACGCCTTCGGCGATGGTCATATTTGCTCGTGCCAACAGTTCATATGCCACCACGCCACCGACGAGTGCTTTGCCAGTTGCCGACCCAGCGGATTTCAGACACTCATCCAAAAATATGTCGCCCTTCCTCCCCAACCAGCCAAGTAGCTCTCCGAGAGCTCTCGTCGAACGCCTAAATACCAATCCGCACAGTCGGATTGTCCCGTCAAAGGTCCGAAAGCTTGGCGTTTCGACACTTAACGCTATTCGCAACGTTCGATCTGCAACAAGCGTTTCGTTGAGTTGATCTGCCCCGAACGGGACTGGGTCAATAGGTTCCGGAGGAAAGTTACCTCCAATCTCGCCTCGCGGATGAGACGTAGCCTCCAACGCTCGTAAGATTGGTGCAATCTGTTGGAGCGCCGACTCGATTGTGTCAACGAGGCTCAAGACTGTCGCCCGTTCGGTCGGCCAATTGGGCGGCAACAACGTCACCGTAGTGCTCGCGGGTCTAGTCTCTGCAGCGATCCTTGTTGTCGCGCTCACAGGATTATGTTCGAAGGCTCCGCCGGGGTCGGTGCTGTACGCGATGAAGGAAGGACGTGCTTGCAGACCGCGCTGAGCTTGCTCGACGGTGATATCTGGCAAGGCTTCGAAACCCACGTACGGTTGTTGTGGCAGCGGCAAAGGTGGCGTCGGCGGCTCCGGCCGCTGCGTCGCCGCAATTCGTCTCTTTCGCCGAGCCGCCGCGTCCTGGGCAGTCCGACTTGGGACTTTCGATGCGGGTCGTCTCTTCTTAGGCATGCGCTGTGGACCGCGGCTGATGTCTCACGTAGCCTTTTCAAACGCCTCGACTTTAGCGGCGAATAAATATCCATGCCTCCGTATAGCCCGGATGATTTGGTCGTTCCCAAGCTTCTTGCGTAGATCGACCATCAGATTGTCAATGCTGCGCTTCTCATAGTCTGCAGCGTCGCCGAAAACACTTCGCGCTAACGTCGGTCTGTCGATGATTGTCTGAGGCTTCGCCACGAACGTTGCTAGCAGTGTCGCTTCACTTGCACTTAGATATACGCTTCCCCCGTCAGGCGAGATCAATTCGTGACCAGCAGTATCGAAGATCCATCCGTTGAATGTGACAAGACTTAAAGCTGTGGGATGTAGTCTCAAACCAGACGATCTGCGCAGTGCGCCTTTGATCCGCGCCAACAATTCATTTTGATCATTGATAGGCTTCGTAATGTAATCATCCGCTCCCTCCTCGAGCGCCAACACCTTGTCGCGGGAGTCCAACACCCCGCTTATCATTATGATGTTCACCGGATTTCGTTCCCGCCGCAGCGACACCAGAAAATCAAATCCGCTCTCAGGATATGGGCGACCAAGGTGGTCATTTAGCGTCCAGTCGAGCAAAATGAGATCAACTTCTCGTCCGGTCGCGGTCTTTGCTTGATCCAATACATATCGAGCTTGGGGAACACTTTGGGCGACGCTAACAATGTGCTCTCGCAGGAGGTTGATTAGATAGGCACGGAAATGGGGGTCATCTTCGACGAGCAGAATATGTGCAGGCACAGCCATTGCTATCTCACTTTCTAATGCTGAAATGGCGGGCCAGTATCGTGACTGCGTGTGGGCCACCTGCGGATGCAATGGCTATAATCCCTGCGGCGCGCCAATCTCCCACGCAACCAACTATTGCGGCCAGGACGAGGCCAAGGGCTTGTAGAACGAACTGAAACAGGAGCTGACGGCTCTTGAGATCGCGGGCAGAGAGGGCTGGCAGTTCCAACTTTCCCGAAGCCATAATGTCACATCCCTTGGTGACGTTGGCCAACAACGCCTGACGTTCGGTGCAAATCTATATTCTAATAGTTAACAAAGTGTCCCCGATATATGCCTCAGGATATGCCTCAGGGCGGTGCACCTTCGGATGAAGGTGCCTTTTCGGGGAAAATATTTCCTTATTTTCGCTAATTAAGTGTCTTATCGTTTTGCCTTCGATCGCTGCCGCTACGGCGATAGAACGCGACACCATCCGTTCGGGCGTAGCAGGCCTGTAAGCGGTGCTCTTGCACCCAGCGCTTTGGTCTTGACGGTCGGAAGTATGTGCGGACGGCTACCGCCTCGTTCGCGTCGGAGTTACGGCGACAGTTTACTAAACAGCTTGTCTCGGCGAATTCTGTAAACTGGAGTGCACCCCTAGAATGAGACAGAGAAAAGGGGGACAGTTCTTCTTGTAGAGGAGAACTGATGGCGGAGGAACGGGTCAGGCTTTTCAGCCGAGCCTACAAGCTGGCGGCGCTTCGGCGGATGTTGGCTGGGGAGAACGTGAGCGCGTTGGCGCGCGAGCTTGGGATTCGGCGGAAGTATCTCTACCAATGGCGGGAGCGGTTTCGCATTGGCGGTCCCGAGGCGTTGCGCAGCCGAGGGCGACCAACCAAGGCAGAAGCTCTGGCGATCGGCGCCCATGGCGGCCGGTCGAGGTCGGCGGAGGATCTGCCGATGGTCGAACCGCCGCCGGACGAGCTTTCGAAGGCACAGCGTCGGCTTGCCGAGCTGGAGCGCAAGGTTGGTCAGCAGCAGGTCGAACTCGATTTTTTTCAGCGAGCCTTGCGGCAAGTCGGGGAGGCACGCCGGTCGACCGGCGCACCTGGCGCGACGGCATCTACGCGGTCATCCAAGCGATGACGGCGCCGCTGTCGCAAGGCGAACTCGGAATCGAGCGGATGTGCCGGCTGGCCGAGGTAAGTCGGGCCGGATATTACCGGCACTGGCGGGCCTCGGCGCCCCGCCAGGAGGAGATGGGATTGCGGGACGCGATCCAGAGGCTGGCGCTCCTCGACCGGCATTACGGCTATCGCCGGATCACGGCGGAGCTAGGCCGCCAGGGCTGGCGGGTCAATCACAAGCGTGTGCTGCGGATGACGCACGAGGACAATCTTCTGTGCCTCAGGAAGAGGGGCTTCGTGCCGGCCACCACCGACAGTCGCCATGGTTGGCGCGTCGTCGCCAATCTTGCGCGCGGCATGGAGCTGACCGGATTGGACCAGCTCTGGGTTGCCGACATCACCTATGTGCATCTGGCCGAGGAGTTCGCCTATCTCGCCATTGTGCTCGACGCCTTCAGCCGTCGCGTCATCGGCTGGTCACTGGAGACGCATCTGCAGGCGAGCCTCGCCATCGCGGCGCTCGACATGGCGATCGCAGCCCGCCGGCCGGCTCCCGGCAGCCTTATCCACCACTCCGACCGCGGCGTGCAATACGCCTGCGGCGATTACACCGCGCTGCTGCGCGCACATGACATCCAGCCCAGCATGAGCCGGGTCGGCAATCCCTACGACAACGCCAAGGCGGAGAGCGTCATGAAGACCCTGAAGCACGAAGAGGTCGACGGCAGCGCCTACCGCGGCATCGCCGATGCCCGCGCCGGCATCGGCGAGTTCATCGAGAAGGTCTACAATCGCCACCGGCTTCACTCGGCGCTCGATTATCGGCCGCCGGCGGAGTACGAAGAAACATTGCCGAGGTTGACGGCGGCGATATCGCCGCCGTCAACCTCGATCACCCTGAGCTGTCCCTGATTCCCGTGTCTCAGGCGAAGGGTGCACTTCACAGGGATGTCCCACTATTCAGGCATTTGCGCAATAAGGGACAGGAGCAACGGCGATCCCGCTCCGACGAGTAGTCTGTTGGGCGGCGCCGGTTCGGAAGTTCGATATCAAGCTTTCCCCGCGTCGCGCGAGCGCCGCGAGACTTACGGGGTCGGATGGTGCGCTTTATACTCCAAACAAACGCCTCGCACCTTTTTATTGGGGGGTATCGTGATCGGCCATACTGATGCGTTCGGAAACTATCGATCGCTTTCCCAAGGCCATATCAACTTTGTCGTGGCGGTGTGCCATGCGATGCCTGCGCTGCGAGCTGATCTTGCGCTACCCGCACCGGCGTTGACCCATCGACCTGATTATTTCTCTGCCGCGCGTAATCCGAAGTCGGAGGTTGCCACTTTTGCGGGCCCGTACCAAGAAGAGCTTGCGCGCAGCACTCTCATTGCCGTGTTTAGCTATTTTGAGGCTTACACGCGGGACGCGCTTCTAGAAATCATTAAATTCCACGGCGGACCAGAGAAGATACAAAAATTAGCTCACGACCGCCTGACCAAATTCATTGCATCGACCCCGCCAAGCATCATTATGCACAAGCGGAAATTGCAAGACAAACGCAGTCCTCAGAAGTTCCTAAAATACCGCGACCACGGCAGCTTCCTCGACCAGAAGGGATTCCGCTTTCCCACGGACCTGTTCGCGCTATTCGGCCTCACCCAACTGTTGACGCGCTTGGAAAGGGAATTGTCATACCGGGCGTGGGAGATCCCGACCCTGCTAGAACAGGGACTTCTATTTCCGATGGCGAAGGCCGAGAAAGATCGTTTTGAGGAAGTTCGGCTGAGAAGGAACGATATTGCGCATGGTAAAGCGCCAACTATTGCACTGGGCGAAAGCCTTCGGTACGCGTCAGAGCTGCACACATTGGCTGCAAAGATCGACCGTCATATCTCGGAGCATTTTTTGGTGATCCAAGTCGTCTGAGCCCTGCGTACAGTAGTCTACAGCGCAGATAAACGGGACGATAGATTGCCGTGGGCTGAAGGAAAAACGATGGATACGTTGCACAAGACGATGAACAGATCGCTCGACGAACTTCCGCGTCTATTCCTCGCTGGTCTGCTCGATCAAAAACTGCGCGGCCGGGGCATCAAGCTGCCGAAGCGCAAGCTTGGTGAGCTCGCGGATAAAATTCTGAAAGAGAAGCTCGATACGTTTGATTTTGATGGCGGCCGAAACAGTGGTGGCAAGCGCCACGTCAAAATCGAATTTATCGATTCCGATTCCGAGTTGATTGAGAAGAAATTTAAGGATTTCATGAGCCGTCTGCCAACTTTATTCGACGGCCTCACGGATAAGATGTCTCGGAGCATTCTGACCACGTTGAAGCGCAGATGGTCAAGCGAGTCCCGAGCACAACGCCGTGATCTCTGCGGTTTTCGCGAGCGTCTGGAGGAGCGCTGGGGGGAAGGCCTCGAAAAACTACGCATGCTGATAACGATCGCGCGGGAATACGGCGGTGAGCTGGGCAACGCGGTTAGGAAGGCAGGCGGAGGGAACTCTCCCAAGGCGTTCGAAATTCTCATCAACCTCCATGCCCGGTCGTGCCAAATCGCCGACGAAATTGTCTGCTTACTGAGCAATGGTTTTGCGGATGGCGCAATGGCTCGCTGGCGGACGCTGCATGAGATCGCGGCCGTCGGCTATCTCATTCAGCGTCACGGCGACGACTTGGCAATACGCTACGAGCATCATCAGATCGTAGAATCCCGCAAGGCAGCCCTTCAGTACCAGCGATACCGAGAGCGTCTCAGCCAAGGGTCGCTATCCGAAAAGGCTCTAAAGAACATCGAGATTGACTATGCTTCGGTCCTGGCAAGGTACGGTCCTGACTTTTCAAATCCTCAGGGCTGGGCGGCGAAGCATCTTGGAAAAAGTAACCCGAGCATCGCTGATATTCAGGATGCCGCGGGCATTGACCATCTTGCTCCCTATTACCGCATGGCGAGCCACAACGTGCACGCCAACCCCAAAGGTGTGTTCTTCAAGCTGGGACTCCTCGGTGAAACAAATACTCTCCTTGCGGGCCGGAGCAATGCCGGGCTGGCTGATCCGGGCCATGCGGCGGCGCTCTCGCTGGTACAGGTATCCAGCGTGCTGCTGCACCTCTACCCCACGCTCGATAGCCAGATAGCGATGAAAGTCATGGACGCATTGCGAGATGAAATTGGTGCTACATTGCTCGGGGCGCATAAGAAGCTAGAAGCCGACCACAAAATATTTAGTGCGGATCGGTATAGTTGAGTTCTACGAGTGAACATCCACTTCGGCTTGCTTTCGCTAGTCTGGGACGGCCGGAGTGTTCCGCTCCCCACCCCTACGCGGCCGTTCCTGTGCATGACCCGCGAGGACCGCTTTGGGACCCAAAGCGGCCGTTGGGCTGTGCAGCAACAACGTTCGGGGCCGCTGTGCGCCGGCGAATAGGCGCCCACGCGATGCGGAGTTATCGTTATTTGCCGCGCGCTCGGTCTACCTCAAGCTGGATCGCCTCATCCAGTCCGGCGGCTGCTTCGCCGATGGCGTCCTCAAGGTACTTCATGTCGTTCCGCAATGCCTGGTATCGGTCAAGCGCAGCAAGGGGGTCCGCCAACCGAGCTATCTCGGCCGCTCGCTTTCGCCACCGCACTGTCGGCACATTGCGGTACCGTGGGCGCCAGGATCGCTCAAGGGATGCACGGATCTGCGATACGCGCCCAGCCGTCTCGGGATCATAGTACAAGCTTTCTATGCCTTCCTTTTCCAGCTCGCCGATGAAATCAACTTGGAACTGCACGAGCCTGAGCATCTCTTCCCCTCCTGTCGCGGAGAAGTTGTTGCGCACGAGGGATTCGAAAGCGTCCTCGATTTCGTCGAGCGCACGCTCTGCCGAGATAGAAAGTGTGTTGGAAAGACCGGGGACGGCCGGAAGGGCGTCGAGCAGCTTGCGCGCGGCCGCGGGGATAGTGCTGAACCCAAGTATAAAGGAGCTCTCGCCGACGTACCTCTTTGCGACCTCGCTCAGCTCATCGTCTGACGAACTGGTGAGCGAAGATGGCTGGAGTCGCTCAAAGAGCTCGACGCACAGCCTGAAGTATTGCCCGGCGATTCCTCGGATTACGTCGTCGTGGCGCAAGCCGACGTGATATAACTCGCTCCGGTAGTCGTGGCAGATCGAGATGAAACGGCGCTCGGCGTCCGATAGGTCGTCAAGGTGTCCCAAGACGGCCAGCTTGTCTTCGAAAGAGCGTCCTTCGGCCATCCGCCGCTGTTTGGGCGAAAGCCTCCTATGCTCGCGCACGAGATGGCGGTCCCATCCCGCGCTGTCCATGCATCGACGGTGGACGACGAGCTCAAGCGCGTTATCGATCAGGATCAGCGCTAGGCGGTTGTTGATCGGGTGATCGGTAGCCAGCTCGAAGGCGGCTCTATCGAGCTGTTCAATAATCGGGGTGATATACCGCATGGAGCCACGACCGTCTTCAGCTAACGGGCCGCCCGCTTATATGGCGCGTCGTAACGCTACGGACAACCGTACCGAGCACCTGCGGTCGCTCTTGGCACATTTCGGCCGATCGGCTTGACGCTCCGACTGTCCGATTGGGGGTCGAAAGCCGTCACCAAGGCACGAAGCCGGGTAGGCCCGTTGCCGCCACTTGCGGCATTGGTTAACGCTCTGCACGACGCGGGTGGCCGCTGGACTTCGAGCCGAAAAACGCTGGGTGATCTGCCAGCGTCGCGCATCACGCCCCAACCCGAGCCTTGGTCCCGGAGGGGTGCAGTCTTACCATTGGATCCGAGCCGGCCTGCGGCGAGCCCTACGTCATCGGCGCAGGCAAATTTTTTCTCATTGGCGTACACCGGTGGCGTAGGGCAGGGCCGGTGCTGCACCTGCCGCGAAAGGTGAACCATGATGAATTCTCGTCCTTCCGCCCCACCGGGCGCCCCGCGCGCCAAGCTGCCGCTCGCCGATGCGCCCGACGCCATCGACGTCGCCAGGATCCGCCAGCGCCTGTTGCTGAGCCAGGGCGGCTTCGCCCGGCGCTACGGCTTCTCGCTGACGACCTTGCGCAATTGGGAACAAGGGGTGCGCAGCCCTGATGCCGCCGCCCGGGCCTATCTCAAGCGTCATCGCCCGCGATCCCGAGCGCGTCGCGGTGGTCTTCGCCGGCGCCTCGCGCCAGGCGCTGCTGCAATTCACCTGGCGAGAGCTGCGCGCGGCGCTCGACGCCGCCGATGCCGCCGACGCCAAGCCCGAGAGCGCGCCGCCGCCGGCGCGCCGCTCACCCCCGCGCCAGCCTGAAGGCGGCGCTCCGGAGAGGCGATCCCTGAGCGCCGCCCGCGTCTCAGGAGAGGCCGTCGCTCACCGGCACGTTCTCGGATTCGAGCGGCATGCCCGCGGCCTTGGCCTGCTGGATCAGCAAGGTCGCGAAATCCTGGTCGACGAAGCCCTGGCCGATCAGCCCCTGCAGGATCTCGCGCACCAGCGCCGTCAGCGCCATCGGCGTCCCCACCTTGCGCGCGGCGGCGAGGCCGAGATCGAGGTCCTTGCGCAGCAGCACCGGCGTGAAGGTCGGGGTGAAGTCGAGATTGACCAGCGCCGGCGTCTTGTAGCGGGTGAAGGTCGAGCCCATCACGCTCTTGTTCATGAAGTCGAGAAAGGCATGGCGCGACACGCCGCCCTTCTGCGCCAGCACCGTGATCTCGACCATCGCCTGGATGACGATGCCGAGGAAGACGTTGTGGCAGATCTTGACGAGCCGCGCGCGCTCGCCCTCGCCGACATAGCTGACACCCTGGCCGAGCCGCTCGAGATAGGGGAGCGCGGTGTCGAAGGCGGCTTTGGGGCCGGAGACGACGACGCTGAGCTTCCCCGCCTTCACCACCTTGCCGTTGCCGCTGACCGGGGACGCCAGCATTTGCGTCCCGAGCTTGGCGGCCGCGTCGCGCACTTCGCCCGAGGCCTCTTCCGACACCGTCGAGCAGTCGATGAGGATGCGCGGCGCCTTGCCGGCGACGCTGAGCACGCCGTCCTTCCCCAGCGTCACCTGCTTCAGATCCTCGGAGGTCGAGATCATGGTAAAGACGATGTCGCGATCGGCGAGGTCGGCGGGCCGGTCGACGAGGCGGATGCCGGATTTGGTCAGCGGCTCCGCCTTGGCGCGGGTCCGGTTGTAGACCGCGACATCGGCACCCGCCTTCGCCAGCCGCTCCGCCATGGGATAGCCCATGCGGCCAGCCCCGATCCAGCCGAGCTTATGCGCCTTCAAATCCGTCGCCATGGCCGCCTTCTCCGCTGCTTTGCAAGTGATCAACGAGCCTGTAGCCTATCGCTCCAGGCGAGGCAACTCGGCGCCGCGGCGCCGGCGCACCCGGTGGAAGAGGTGAGGATATGAGCGGCACTCCCGGCAGCAACCAGTACCCGATCCCGGACAAGATGAAGGCCTGGGTGCTGGGCAATCCGGAGGAGCTCGCCTATACCGAAAAGCCGGTGCCCGTGCCCGGCGCCGCCGAGGTGCTGGTGCGCATCGACGCGGTCGCGATCTGCGCCACCGATCTCGAGATCATCAGCCATGGCGTGCCCGGCGAAGATCGGCGGCGGCCTCCCCTTCAACAAGAATTTCACCCCCGGCCACGAATATATGGGGACCGTGGTGAAGCTCGGGCCCGCGGTCGACGAGTACCGCGTCGGCGACCGGGTCACGGTCGAAGTCCATGCCGGCTGCGGGCGCTGCGAGCGCTGCCGCGAGGGCATGTACACCTCCTGCCTCAATTACGGCGAGCCGCAGAAGGGCCACCGCGCCAACGGCTTCACCACCGATGGCGGCTTCGCGCAATACGCCATCAACCACGTCAACACGCTGGTCCATGTGCCCGACGACATGACCGACGAGGAAGCCACCCTCGTCGTCACCGCCGGCACCTCGATGTACGGGCTCGACGTGCTCGGCGGCCTCATCGCCGGCGAGGGAGTGGTGGTGTCGGGCCCCGGCCCGATCGGCCTCCTCGGCGTCGCCGTCGCCAAGGCGCTGGGCGCCGATCCCGTGATCCTCACGGGCACGCGCGACGCGCGGCTCGATCTCGGCAAGCAGCTCGGCGCCGACCACGTCATCAACATCCGGCGCGAGAACCCGGTCGCGGCGGTGAAGCGCATCACCGCCGGCCGCGGCGTGCATTTCGTCGTCGAATGCTCCGGCGCGCCCGAAGCGTTCGACCAGGCGGCGCAGATGGTCAACCGCGGCGGCCGCATCTGCCTCGCCGCCTTCCCGCACCAGCCGGTGCCGGTCGATCTCGCCTATATCGTGCGCAACAACATCTATGTCTACGGCATCCGCGGCGAGGGCCGCAGCGCCACCCACCGCGCCATGGCGCTGATGAAGCAGAAGCGCTTCGACGCCAAGCTGATCCACACCCACACCTTCCCCCTCGAGGAGTTGCCGACCGCCCTCAAATACGCCCGCGAGCGCATCGAGGACGCGATCAAGGTCGTGGTGAAGATGGCGCGGTAGGATGTTCTACGCTCAGCAACGCATTCCTCAACCATCGCCTTGCCCGCGAAAGCGGGCATCCAGGAACCTCAAATGCGGAGCGCTTCCCCTGGGTCCCCGCTTTCGCGGGGACGGCGGAATAAGAAATGGGAGCTGCAGCTGAAACTCTACGCCCACACGCAATTCCCTCCCTCTCCGCCCCGAGGGGCGGAGAGGGTTGGGGTGAGGTGGGGCGAGCCACGAGTTCGCGATGGTCGCCGCTAGCCGCACCACAGCACGGATCGGCGCAACGCCGCTCTACCGCAACCTCTACCTGCAGGTGATCGCCGCCATCGCGATCGGCGCCGCGCTC
This sequence comes from uncultured Alphaproteobacteria bacterium, assembly GCA_963789275.1. Lineage (GTDB taxonomy): Bacteria > Pseudomonadota > Alphaproteobacteria > ATCC43930 > CGMCC-115725 > DAHUYF01. The sequence continues at coordinate 27,542 of CAWBKF010000023.1, read as the reverse complement.
GGCTACCTCGATCCCGACCTCGCGCGCGCGCTGAAGCCGCTGGGCGACGCCTTCATCAAGGCGATCCGCGTCGTCATCGCGCCGATCATCTTCACCACCGTCGTGGTCGGCATCGCCAAGATCGGCGACATGCGCCAGGTCGCGCGCATCGGCGTGCGCTCGCTGATCTATTTCGAGGTGGTGTCGACGCTGGCGCTGCTCATCGGCCTCATCGTCGGCAACCTCCTGCCGCTCGGCGCCGGCGTCAACGCCGACCCCGCGAGCCTCGACACCAGCCTGGTCGCGGGCTACGCGAAGGCTGCCAAATCGCTGAACCTCGTCGATTTCCTCCTCGGCATCATCCCCTCGAGCTTCACCGGCGCCTTCACCGCGAACGAGATCCTGCCGGTGCTGTTCCTGGCGGTGCTGTTCGGCCTGGCGCTGAGCCGCCTCGGGCCGCGCGGCCGGCCGCTGATCGAGCTGCTCGATCTCTCGGCTCATGTGTTGTTCGGCATCGTCCGCTTCATCATGTATGCGGCGCCGCTGGCGGCGCTGGGCGCGGTCGCCTTCACCGTCGGCAAATACGGCTTCGCCAGCCTCGCCAAGATGGGCGAGCTCGTCGCCGGCGTCTATATCGTCAGCATCCTCTTCGTCGTGCTGGTGCTGGGCGGCGCGCTGCGGCTGGTGGGCTTCAGCCTGTGGCGCGTGCTGGCTCTATTTCAAGGACGAGATCATCTTCGTCTTCTGCGCCACCTCGGCGGAGACCATGCTGCCGCGCAGCATGGCGAAGCTGGAGCGCCTCGGCGTTCCCAAGGAGGTGGTGGGCCTGGTCATGCCGGCGGGCTTCTCCTTCAACATGGACGGAACCGCGATCTACATGACCATGGCGGTGCTGTTCATCGCCCAGGCGACCAACACCGATCTCACCTGGACGCAGCAGCTCACCATGCTCTTCGTCATGCTGTTCACCTCGAAGGGCGCGGCGGGGGTCACCGGCGGCGGCTTCATTGCGCTCGCCGCGACGTTGCCGGCGCTCGGCGTGCTGCCGATCGGCGGCCTCGCGCTGCTCGTCGGCGTCGACCGCTTCATGGCCGAGATCCGCGCCGCCACCAACCTCACCAGCAACATCATCGCAACCTTGGTGATCGGCCGCTGGGTCGGCGCGGTCGATCCCGCCGGCATCCGCCGCGAGCTCGCCAACGTGCCGCCGCCACCGCCGCCGCGGCTCGCTGAAGCCGGCGACTAGCGCTATCGTGCGTCACGATGGATAGGCTGATCCATTCTGCGTCGGTGCTTGCCGATCCGCTGTTCCTTGCCGGGGTGCTCATCCTGGTGGGCTTCGCCGTGATCCGCTTTGCCTTCGCGGGCCGGCCGGTCGGGCGGTTCGTCTGCCACCTGACCTTCTTCATCGCCTTGACGGTGGCCCTCGTCTTCGCCGATGTCGTGCCCTACATGCCGACGCCGAGCACCGGCAACGCGGCGAAATTCTTCATCGTCAGCCTCTACAAGATCGTCTGGTGGGTCGCGGCCTGCCGCTTGATGGCCGGTTTCATCCGCGCCTTCATGATCCTCGAGACCCAGCCGAAAGAGACCCGCCTGCTGCAGGATCTGCTGGCCGGCATCATCTATCTCGGCGGCTTCTTCGCCATCGTCGCCAATGTCTTCGACCTGGCGGTGGGCGGCTTGATCGCGACATCGGGGGCGATCGCCATCATCCTCGGCCTGGCGCTGCAGAGCACGCTGGGCGACGTATTTTCCGGCATCGTCCTTAACTTGGCGAAGCCCTACCGTCCCGGCGATTGGGTGATCTTCGACAGCGAGACGCAGGGCACGGTCGTCGAGATGAACTGGCGGGCGACGCAGATCATCACCGCCAGCAACGATCTCGCGATTTTGCCCAACAGCACCATCGCCAAGGCCAAGCTGATCAATCTCGGCCATCCCTCCAAGGCCCATGGCATGAGCATCCGCGTCGGGATCGAGCCGACGGAGCCGCCCTCCACCATATGCAGCGTGCTCGACGCGGCGCTCCTCAGCAGCAACCGGATCTTGCATACGCCGCGTCCGACCGTCACGATCAAAGCCCTCAACGCCGTCTCGACCGAGTGCGAGCTCTACTTCTTCGTGCCCGACATCGCGAAGAGCTGCGAGGCCGAGAACGAGCTGTTCGACCTCGTCCACCGGCATTGCGCCGCCCGCGGGCTGCGTCTGGCGCCGCCGCCGGGCAGCCCGGTCATGTCGGCCGCGAAATCCATCGAGCCCGAAGCGCAGGAGACGCCGCAGAGCTTCCTCGATCAACTCGCCATCTTCGCCACCCTCAAAGCGGACGAGCGTATCTCGCTGGCGGGCAAGATGCGGCGGCGGTCGTTTGCGGCGGGCGAGACCGTCGTCGAGGCGGGCGCGGTGATGCCGGGTCTCTTCATCCTTGCCTCCGGTGTTCTCGTGGCGTCGCTCGAGGAGGACGGGCGGGAAGTGGAATGTCGTGCGGCTCGGTCCCGGCGAATGCTTTGGCGAGCGGAGCGTGCTGACGGGCGCGGTGGCGCGGGCGAAGATCTCGGCGCTCACGAACGCGACGCTCTATCAGATATCAAAAGACGATCTCGCGCCCATTCTGAAGGAGAGACCGTCGATCGCGACCGAGCTTGGCCGGATCCTGGCACGGCACGATGCGACGCTGAGCCAGCGGCGATTGAACAGCATGAGGATCCGGTCGACGCGCGGGGCGATCTCGCCGATTGGCTGGCCGGGCGCGTGCGGACCCTCTTTCGCCTGACCTCCTAGCCGGGCCGGCGCGCCACCAGGTCGATCTCGATCAAGGCGTCATAAGCGAGGCCGGTCACCCCGACGCAAGTGCGGGCGGGCAGGCGCCCCGCGGCGAAATAGCCACGATAGGCATCGTTCATCGCCGCGTAATCCTCCTTGAAACGCGTGAGATATATGCGCGCCATGACCACATGCTCGAATCCCAGGCCAAGCCCCGCCAGCACCGTGCGCAGATTGGCCATCACCGCATGGGTCTGGGCGACGATGCCGTCCGGCAGCACGCCCGGGGTCGCGGGCGCATCCGGCATCTGACCCGTGACGAAGACGAAACCGTCGGTCTCGACTGCGTGGCTGAACGGCGCCACCGGCTTCGGCGCGCCTTCGATCATGTGGAACTGCATCTCAGCGGCCACTGAAGACGTTCTTGCGGATCGATCCGTGCACCCCCCAATTGGCATCGACGACTTGCGTCACGCCGAAATCCGCCGCGACCGACATCAGCGCGATCGCCTCGTCCTCGCTGAGGCGATGGACGGTCATCAGGAAGCGGCGCAGCTTGCGGAAGGCGTCGCGCATCGCCTTGTCGAGGCTCGCATGCTCGCCGACCACGGTCTGCGCGTCGGGCCCGAGCGCGGCCAGGTAGTTCGGGAAGGTGAAACCATAGACCGACCATTGCTGATCCGTCTCGAGCATGGGGTGGGTCAGCCCCTCCAGCGCGGTGCCGCCGAGGTCGCGCTCTTTGTGCAGGATGAACTCGAACTCGCCGGTAAGCGAGGTCTCGATCGCGGTGCCGCCGAGCTCGCTGTCGCCCTGCGCCGCATGCGGATCGCCGACCGAGAAATAGGCGCCCTTGACCGCGACCGGGTAGTACATGCGGGCCCCCTTGCCGATGCGCCAATCATCGATGTTGCCGCCGGTATAGGACGGCGGCACGGAGCTGACGAAATCGGCTTCCGCCGGCGCCAGGCCCATCGTGCCGAAATGGAGGCGCGCCGGCACCTTGATGTTCGGCAGGATGTTGTCGCGCCGCCGGATCGAGGCATGGTTCACGCGCACGCCGGGATAGTCGATCGTCCGATGCACGATGCCGTCCGGATCGGTCTGCGGCGTCCAGACGTAGTTGTAGACGGCGCGCGCGACGGGCTCGCCGGAGGTGTCGAGCTCGAAGATGGTGATGACTTCGCGCGGCTTCGGCTCCTCGATCAGATCGTGGTAGTGGAAGCCCCAGGAGGCCGCGACGTTGGAGCCGAAGCAGCGCCCGGCATGGACCGCGTGACGGCTCGGGCGCGGGCGGATGTCGAGGATGCGAACTTCCAGGACGTCGCCGGGCTCGGCGTTCTCGACCGCGACCGGGCCGGTCAGCAGATGGACGCCGATGCCTTCCCCGGAGCCGCGCTGGAACGGGCCTTCGATCGGCCCGGCGCCGCGCCGCACCACCGCCTTCTTCTCGCGGGTCCAGTGAAAAACGCTCTCGGCGCCGGGGTCGCCGGCGATCATGCGGTCATAATCGTCGCCGGCATGATGGGTCAGCGTCTCGATCGTGGCGCGGTCCCCGGAACTTACCGTCAAGGCCGGCGCGACCACCTTGCTGAAATATCCCCAGTGAATGGTCGCGGGCGAGACCGGGAGGGAATGATGCCTCATGGGGAACCTCGTGAATCCTTTGGGTTTGAGTTGGGCGCTAGCTCGCGGGGCGGTGCTCGTGCGGGCGCTCCAGCACGCGCTCGGCGCCCATCGCCTGGAGGAAGCGCGCGGTCAGAGGATGCTTGGGTCGCGTGAGGATGTCGTGCGCCGGCCCCTCCTCGACGATGGCGCCGTCGCTGAGAAACACCACGCGGTCCGCCACCTCGTAGGCAAAGCGCAGCTGATGCGTCGAGATGATCATGGTCAGCCCGTCCTCGATCGCCAATCGCCGGATGACCTCGAGCACCTCGTTGATCGAGCTCGGGATCGAGCGCGGAGGTGGGCTCGTCGAGCAGCAGGACATTGGGGTTGGGCGCCAGCGCCCGCGCGATCGCCACGCGCTGCTGCTGGCCGCCCGAGAGATGCCGCGGCAGCGCATCGGCGCGCTCGATCAGTCCCACTCGCTCCAGCAGCTCGTGCGCCCGCTGGTCGGCGGCCGATCGCGACAGGCCGTGCACCCAGCGCAGCGGCCCCGCGACGTTCTCCCGCGCGGTCAGATGGCTGAACAGGTTGAATTGCTGGAATACCATGCCGACGCCGATGCTGGCGCGCTCTTTCGCCACGGCGCGCGCGGCCAAGGGCCGGCCGTCCCCGCGGAACCCGAGCGGGCGGCCGCCGACCCGCACCACGCCGGAGTTCCACTCTTCCAGATGATTGATGCAGCGCAGCAGCGTGCTCTTGCCGGAGCCGCTGGGGCCGAGCAACGACACGACCTCGCCGGCGCGCACCGTGAAGTCGAGCCCGTGCAGCACCGGGTGGTCGCCATAGCTCTTGTGGAGAGCGATGACCTCGACCATCGCCTTGCCGCGCGCGGCCGTGGCCGGTCGCACGCGCCCGGGCGGGGTGGTCGCGGCGGGGAAAGGCGCCGGGACGGGGGTCGGTCGCGCCTCGACGGTTGTGGCCGGCGGCGCGACAATGCTGGCGCGATACCAGGGCAGCAGGCGGCGGAACCGCTCGCGCGGCGGGGGCCGGTCGAGATCGAGCAGCCGCTCGACGATGAGCTGCAGCCCGCTCACGCCGCCGGTCAAGGCCAGGTAGATGACGCCCGACGCGAAGAAGATCGAAAAGAAGTCGAAGGTGGAGGAGGCGAGCTGCGTGCTGCGCAGCGTCAGCTCCTCGACCGAAATGACCGAGGCGAGCGACGAATTCTTCAGCGCGCTGACGGTTTCGTTGCCGAGCGCCGGCACCATGATGCGGATCGCCTGCGGCGCGATCACATAGCGCATCAGCACCGCCGGCGTCATGCCGAGCGCCTGGCCCGCCGCCACCTGTCCGCTGTCGACGCCGCGCACCCCGGCGCGCAGGATCTCGGCGATGAACGGCGCCTCGTTGAAGGCGAGCGCCAGCCCCGCCGCCGCCACCGCGCTCAGCTTGAGCCCGATCTGCGGCAAGGCGTCATAGACGAAGACCAGCTGCAGGATCAGCGGCGTGCCGCGGAAGATGACGGCATAAGCGCGGGCGATGGCGGACAGCAACCGGAAGCGCGAGAGCTGCATGCCCGCCAAGACCAGACCGATCAGCAACGCGCCCACCAGCCCCAGGACGGTCACACCGACGGTGAAACCGATGCCCTGGAGCAGGTAGGGAAGGCTTAGATAATGAACAAAGAGATCCATTACTGCGAGACGAGCTTGGGTTCCTCGACCGTGGTTGGATCAAGCGACCATTTCTTGAGCAGCTCGGTCTCGATGCCGGCCTTTTGCAGTTCCGCCAGCGCTGCCACGATGCCGTCGCGCAGCTCGGTCTTGTCCTTGGGCACGGCGATGCCGATCGAATAGGGCAGCGTGACCGCGACCGCCTTTTCGAGCTTGTCGGGATAGGCCTTCACTGCCTGGTCCACGGTGTTGGCGTCGTTCACATAGGTGTCGGCACGGCCCGCCAGGATCGCCTGAATGCAATCCGCGTTGTTGTCATAGAGCTGGAGCGCGGGTTCGGGCTTCCCCTCGGCTTTGCATGGCGCGCCGAGATTCTGCACCAGCGGCACTTCGACGAAGCCGGTGTTCTCGGCCGCGGTGTCGCCGCACATCGTGGTGTTGATCCCGGTGATGTGCTTGGGGTTATTCTTGGCCACAAGGACGCCGTCGAAGACCTTGGAGTAGGTGATGAAAGTGGCCGCCTTGGCCCGCTCCTCGGTGGCATAGATGTCCGAGATCACGATGTCGGCCTGGCCGCTCTGCAGCGTCGGCAGCAGCGCCGCGAAGGCGACCGGCTTGTAGGTCAGGGTGAAGCCCAGACAATTGCCCAGCGCTTCCGCAAGATCGACGTCGAAGCCGATGTATTTGCTGGGATCCTTGGGGTCGAGCGCCTCGTAGCCGGGGGTATGGGGATTGAGCGCGTCGACCAGCGTCGCGCCCTTCAGCTTCGGATACTTCGCCTGCAATTGCTGGCAGGCTTCGGGCGCCGCCGCCCGTGCGGGTTGCGGCGCGCAGATCCCGGCGAGGCAGAGCGCGCCGAGGACGACCGGGAGCCAGGCCCGGCAGCGGGGCATAGAGTTTTTCAGCATCAAGCGATCTCCTTTGCGGCTGATGCCCGATGGCATGGGCCATGCTGCATCGCACGCAAAGGAGCTTAGAAGCGAAGACGCCGGGCGGGCTTGGGTTCAGGCGAACAAAAAGTTGCGCGAACCCGTCATCTGCCAAAATCCGGGCAGGTTGCACATTTTGTGTTCAATAGGGATTGGCGATCGGCAGCTCCTCGGCGGGGTAAAGGGTGATCACCTTCGCGCCTTTCGGCGTCACCACCACCTCCTCCTCGATGCGCGCCGCCGAATAGCCGTCGCTGGCGGGGCAATAGGTCTCGAGCGCGAAGACCATGCCCTCCTTGATCTCGACGGGGTCGTCGAACGAGTTGAGGCGGCTGATGATCGGCCGCTCGTGCAATCCGAGGCCGAGGCCGTGGCCGAAGAGCAGGCCGAACGCCTCCATCTCGCTGGAAAAGCCGATCTCCTCCGCCTTGGGCCAGCAGGCGGCGATCTTGTCGGTGGTGACGCCGGGCTTCACCAGCGCGATCGAGGCGTCGATCCACTCGCGCGCGCGCTTGTAGGCGTCCTTCTGGGATGGGGTCGCGCGGCCGACATTGAAGGTCCGGTAATAGCAGGTGCGGTAGCCCATATAGGATTGGATGATGTCGAAGAACGCCTGGTCGCCCGGCCGGATGAGCCGGTCGGTGAAATTGTGCGGATGCGGGTTGCAGCGCTCGCCGGAAATCGCGTTGATCGCCTCGACATCGTCGGAGCCGAGCTCGTAGAGCCGCTTGTTGGCGAGCGCCACGATCTCGTTCTCGCGGATGCCGGGCTTCAGATGCTCGGCGATGTGCTGATAAGCGCCGTCGACCAGCCCCGCCGACATGTTGAGCAGCGAGATCTCGTCGGCGCTCTTGATCTCGCGCGCATCCAGCATGACTTGCTGGCCGTCGCGCACGTCGATGCCAGCGGCCTGCAGCTCGAACAGCATGGCGGGCTCGACCAGATCGACCCCCACCGGCATGTCGCCGACCCCGTTCTCGTCGAGGATCGACTTGATCTCCTCGGCCGCCTTGCGCATCAGCCCGATCTTGGGATGGATCGCGCCGCGCAATCCCAGCATGCCGGCATGGCAATTGTGCTGGTGCAGCCAGGGCGCGTAGAGCCGGTGGTGCTTCGCCGCCGAGCCGAAATCCCAGACATGCGGCTCGCCATCGCCGGGCAGCAGCGCATAGCGCGTGAGCTTGTCGCGCGCCCAATTGCCGATCACCGTACTCGACATGTAGCGGATGTTGTACTGGTCGAAGACCAGCAGCGAGCCCAGGCCCGAAGCGGCCAGCGCCCGGCGGGTGCGGGCGAGGCGGTAGCGGTGGAGGCGGCGGAAATCGATGCGCTCCTCGAAATCGACGGCGCTGGGGCCCAGCGCCATGATCGGCCGCTCCCACTTGTGCCGGGGGTCGATGTCCTCGGGGCTGATGATCTTGGGCTCAATCGGGCGTTTCGCCATGTGCCGCTCCATGATAAACTCATCGGAGTTTCCGAATGGCGCGGGCGCCGTCAACACCGGACCAATAAAGAAATCGCGCGCGCCGGAAGCTGAGGCCGGGAGGCTGGTCGCCCTTTGAGGGTGATCGAGGCAGTGTCATCTCGTCGGGGGTCGAATCTGCGCGGCGCTTGCCGCCCCGAGAGGCTGACATGCACCTTCCGATCGACGCCTATTCCACCCTCCACACCGTGCCCGAGATGAGGTTTGCCCACGAGCTGCTGAACCATCGCACCCGCGGCGATGGCGAGCTCGACGACCATCTCCAGCTGCTGCTCACCTATGCCATGAGCCGTGGCCAGGATAAGGAGAAGATGAGCGCAGCCAAATATCATCTTTGGCGGCACATTCAGGAGGTGAAACATCATTTCGCGCTGATGGTCGACGAAGCGGAGATGGAGCGCTTCGGCGAGTGGGCCGATGAGGCCAATGCCATCTACCTGGCGGCGGATGGCAGCATCCGCGATTCCTATGCCCGGGTGCTGATCGGCAAGGATGGAAGCTCCGATCCCGACGCCAAAATCCCCTATCCGCCGGATGCGCGCGCCCGCAAGGCGAGATCAGAGGCAAAGCTGGAACAGCGCGGCATCGCGGTGCCGTCGCACTTGCCACCGGTGATCTGCGAGGCCGAGGTGGAAATGCGCACGACGGAAGAGACGGCCAAGCGCGCGCTCGCGCTCTTCCTGGTCGTGCGCCGCGCCGCAGCGCTGCTGCAGAATGATCCCATATCCACGCCCGAACTCGAACGCAGCTCGCCAATCGCCTTCGCATCGCTCAGCCCGTGCGAGCGGGAATTCGTCGCGGCCGCCTCGCCTGAGCAACAGGATGTCTTCCGTTTCCTCTGGCGTATCGAAGCGCTCCACCTGCTGCTTTGGGCAATCGGCGGGGTGTTGGAATTGGGGTATCCGTCAGAGGTGAGCTCTCTGCCTGACCTCAAAGAGTTCATGGCACGGGTCAGCGAGGAGGAATTTCTTGGCTATGCCAGCCTGCGCCCGACAAGCGCGATCCTTGACGCGCTCGATCTGAATTTTCGCCATCATTGGGCGATCGTCGAGGCGCGCGTGCGCGGCAAACCCAGAGAGGAGCCTGCGAGCGACATCGTTCCGCAGCGGCATCACGCGCTGAACTGGCTCGTCCGCTTCGAGAACGCCGACTGGGACGATACCGACACGCCGACCTGAAGCCGGGGCTACCGCGGCAGGTCGGAGCTCCCCATCAGGAACTCGTCGACTGCGCGGGCGCATTGGCGGCCTTCGCGGATCGCCCAGACGACGAGCGACTGGCCGCGCCTGGTGTCGCCGGCGGCGAACACTTTCGGCACCGAGGTCGCGTAGTCGCGGTCGGTCGCCTTGACGTTGCCGCGGGGATCGAGCTCGACGCCGATGCTCTGCACCGCGCCGCGATGGACGGGATGGACGAAGCCCATCGCGAGCAGCACCAGATCGGCCTTGATGTGGAAGGCGCTGTCGGGGATCTCGCGCATCGTCATGCGGCCGTTCTCGCTCACCCACTCGACGCGCGCCGCGTCGAGCCCGGTGACGCGCCCGTCCTTGCCGGTAAAGCCCTTGGTGGCGACCGCGAAATCGCGAAGGCAGCCTTCCTCGTGCGAGCTCGAGGTCCGGAGCTTCAGCGGCCAGTTCGGCCAGGTCGAGAGCTTCTCCTCATGCTCGGGCGGCAGCGGCAGGATCTCGAGCTGGCTCACCGAGCGCGCCTTGTGGCGGTTGGAGGTGCCGATGCAATCGGAGCCGGTATCGCCGCCGCCGATCACCAGCACGTCACGCCCGCCCGCCAGGATGCCCTCGGCCTCCGGCACCTTCTCGCCGGCGACGCGGCGGTTCTGCTGCGTCAGGAACTCCATGGCGTAATGAATGCCCTGGAGTTCGCGGCCCGGCACCGGCAGGTCGCGCGGATGCTCGGCGCCGATGGCGAGCACCACCGCGTCATAGCCCTGCATCAGCTTCTCGACCGGGAGATTGACGCCGATATGGCAATTGGGATGGAACTCGACGCCTTCGGCGCGCATCTGCGCGATGCGGCGGTCGATGACGAGCTTCTCAAGCTTGAAATCGGGGATGCCGTAGCGCAGCAAGCCGCCGATGCGCGGCGCCTTCTCGAAGACGGCAACCGCATGGCCGGCCCGCGCCAGCTGCTGCGCGCAGGCGAGACCGGCGGGGCCCGAGCCGACGACCGCGACACGCTTGCTGCTGCGATGGGCGGAGATCTGCGGCTCGATCCAGCCCTCGCTCCAGCCGCGCTCGACGATCGAATGCTCGATCGTCTTGATGGTGACCGGCTGCTCGATCAGGTTGAGCGTGCAAGCGGCCTCGCACGGCGCCGGACAGATGCGCCCGGTGAAATCGGGAAAATTGTTGGTCTGATGCAGCGCGGCGAGCGCGCTGCGCATGTCGTTGTCGAAGACGAGATCGTTCCAGTCCGGGATGACGTTGTTGACCGGGCAGGCGTTGTGGCAGAAGGGCGTGCCGCAATCCATGCAGCGGCCGCCCTGGCGGCGCAGCTCGTCATCGGGCAGCGGGCGGATGAATTCGCGCCAATGCTGCACCCGCTCGGCCACCGGCGTGTAGCCGCGCTCGCGCCGCTGATACTCCAGGAACCCCGTCGGCTTGCCCATCTCAGTCTCCGACCGCCACGCTCACCTCGGGGCGCTCGGTGGCGCGCGTCTTCGCCTGGAGCTGCTGCAGCGCGCGGCGGTACTCGATGGGCATCACCTTGACGAATTTCGAGCGATAGCGGTCCCAGGCGGCGAGTATGGTCTTGCCGCGCGGGCTGTCGGTGTAGCGCACATGGCGGGCGATCAGGCGGCGGACGATCTGCGCGTCCGCCTGGGTCAGGCTGTGGGCGATCTCGACGATGCCATGCGCCTCGATGTCGCCGCCGCGATGCTCCAGCGCCTCGAGCGCGTCATCCTCGTCGGCCAGCGGCTCGAGCTCGACCATGGCGAGGTTGCAGCGCGGCTCGAAATCGCCGCGCTCGTCGAGCACATAGGCGATGCCGCCGCTCATGCCGGCGGCGAAATTGTTGCCGGTCTCGCCGAGGACGAGGACGGTGCCGCCGGTCATGTATTCGCAGCCATGCGCGCCGACGCCCTCGACCACGGCGATGGCGCCGGAGTTGCGCACGGCGAAGCGCTCGCCGGCGACGCCGCTGAAGAAGCATTCGCCGTCGAGGGCGCCGTAGAGCACGGTGTTGCCGACGATGATGCTCTGGTGGCGCTCGAGCGGGCTGGCATGCGGCGGGTAGGCGATGATGCGTCCGCCCGACAGCCCCTTGCCGCAATAATCGTTGGTGGCGCCCTCGATCTCGAGCGTGATGCCGCGGGCGAGGAAGGCGCCGAAGCTCTGGCCGGCGGTGCCCTTGAAGCGCACATGGATGGAGCCGTCGGGCAGGCCCTCATCGCCGTAGCGCCGGGCGATCTCGCCCGACAGCATGGCGCCGACGACGCGATGCACGTTGCGGATCGGCATCTCGATGGTGACCGGCTTGCGCTTCTCCAGCGCCGGCTTCGCCTTGGCGATGAGCTTGCGGTCGAGCGCGTCGGCGAGCCGGTGCTGCTGCGGCTCGCATTGGTGGGTGGCGGTGCCGGGCGCGACCTTCGGCTGATGCAGCACGCGCGCGAGATCGAGGAGGCGTGCCTTGGGGTGGTCGAGCGCGTGCCGCTGCTCCAGCAGGTCGCTGCGGCCGATCATCTCGTCGACCGTGCGGAATCCCAGCTTCGCCATGTACTCGCGCACTTCCTCGGCGATGAACATGAAGAAGTTGGTGACGTCCTCGGGCTTGCCGACGAAGCGGTGGCGAAGCTCCGGGTTCTGCGTCGCGACGCCCACCGGGCAGGTGTTGAGATGGCATTTGCGCATCATCACGCAGCCGGCCGAGATCAGCGCCGCGGTGGCAAAGCCGAACTCGTCGGCGCCCAGCAGCGCCCCGATGATGACGTCGCGGCCCGAGCGCAACCCGCCGTCGACCTGCACCGCGATGCGGCCGCGCAGCCCGTTGAGCACCAGCGTCTGATGCGTCTCGGCGAGGCCGATCTCCCAGGGCTCGCCGGCGTGGTGGATCGAGGTGAGCGGGCTCGCGCCGGTGCCGCCCTCATGGCCGGCGATGGTGACATGGTCGGCATAGGCCTTGGCGACGCCGGCGGCAATGGTGCCGACGCCGATCTCGGAGACCAGCTTGACGCTGATCCGCGCGTCGCGGTTGGCGTTCTTGAGATCGTGGATGAGCTGCGCCAGATCCTCGATCGAATAGATGTCGTGATGCGGCGGCGGCGAGATCAGGCCGACGCCGGGGGTCGAGCGCCGCACCCGGGCGATCCAGTCGTCCACCTTGTGGCCGGGAAGCTGGCCGCCTTCGCCGGGCTTGGCGCCCTGCGCCATCTTGATCTGCAGATCGCTGGCGTTGACGAGATACTCGATATTGACGCCGAAGCGGCCGGATGCGACCTGCTTGATCGCCGAGCGCATGGAATCGCCGTTGGGCAGCGGCTTGTAGCGCTGCGGATCCTCGCCGCCCTCGCCGGTGTTGGAGCGGCCGTGCAGCCGGTTGAGCGCGATCGCCAGCGTGGTATGCGCCTCCCACGAGATCGAGCCGAAGGACATGGCGCCGCCGGAGAAGCGCTTGACGATCTCCGCCGCCGGCTCGACCTCGTCGAGCGGGATCGGGCTCGGCGCGAGCTTGAAATCGAGCAGGGCGCGCAGCGCGATGATGCCGGCATCCTGCTCGCCGACCTTGCGCGTGTATTCCTTGAACTGGGCGTAATCGCCGCTGCGCACCGCGTGCTGCAGCAGCGATACCGTGTCCGAGGTCCAGATATGCGTCTCGCCGTTGACCCGGTAGAGGATCTCGCCGCCGGGATCGAGCGCGTTGCGGTAATTGGGCGCGTCGCCATAGGCGAGGCGGTGGCGGCGCACCGTCTCCTCGGCGATCTCGTCGAGCCGGGCGCCCTCGACCGGCGACACGGTGCCGGTGAAATAGCGGTCGAGCAGCGCGCTGGAGAGGCCCACCGCGTCGAAGATCTGCGCGCCGCAATAGGATTGGAAGGTGCAGATGCCCATCTTGGACATCACCTTCATGATGCCCTTGGCCACCGCCTTGATGTAGCGCTTATGCGCCTCGGCCTCGGGCAGCCCGCCGAGCTCGCGGCGCTGCGCCGAGATGGTGTCGAAGGCGAGGTAGGGGTTGATCGCCTCGGCGCCGTAGCCGGCAAGCAGGCAGAAATCATGGAGCTGGCGCGCCTCGCCGGTCTCGACGACGAGCCCGACCTCGGTCCTGAGCCCGCCGCGGATGAGATGATGGTGGACGGCGGCCACCGCGAGCAGCGACGGCAGGGCGATGTGCTCGGCGTCGAGCGCCCGGTCGGAGAGGACGAGGATGTTGTGTCCAGCGCGGACCACATCCTCGGCGCGCTTGCAGATCTGTTCCACCGCGCGCGCCATGCCGGCGGCGTCTTCCTCGGCGGGATAGCAGATCGACAGCGTGTAGGTCCTAAACTTGCCGCCGGTGTTGTCCTCGATGCGCCGGATCTTCTCGAGATCGACGTTGGTCAGGATCGGCTGCTTGAGCTCGAGGCGGATGTGCTTGCCGCCGGTCTCGAGGTCGAGGAGGTTCGGCCGCGGCCCCACCAGCGAGACCAGCGACATCACCAGCTCCTCGCGGATCGAATTGATCGGCGGGTTGGTGACCTGGGCGAAGCGCTGCTGGAAATAGTCGAAGAGCAGCTTCGGCCGGCGCGACAGCACCGCCAGCGGCGTGTCGCGCCCCATCGAGCCGACCGTCTCGTCGCCGGCCAGCGCCATCGGCCTCAGGAAGAACTTGATGTCTTCCTGGGTGTAGCCGAAGGCCTGCTGGCGATCGAGCAGCACGGCGGCGGGCGGCGCCATCGGCGCGATTTCGTCGGGCAGCGTCTCGAGCAGGATCTGCGTCTCGTCGAGCCAGTGCTGGTACGGCTTGGCCGAGGCCATCGCCGCCTTGAGCTCGGCGTCGTCGATGATGCGGCCGCGCTCGAGATCGACCAGCAGCATCTTGCCGGGCTCGAGCCGCCATTTGCGGGTGATGCGCTCCTCGGGAATGTCGAGCACGCCGGCTTCGGACGCCATGATGATGAGATCATCGGCGGTCACCATGAAGCGGGCGGGCCGGAGCCCGTTGCGGTCGAGCGTCGCGCCGATCTGGCGCCCGTCGGTGAAGGCGAGCGCGGCCGGACCGTCCCACGGCTCCATCACCGCCGCGTGATATTCGTAGAAGGCGCGGCGCTGCGGGTCCATGAGCTCGTTGCCGGCCCACGCCTCGGGGATCATCAGCATCAGCGCATGCGACAGCGAATATCCGCCGGCGATCAGCAGCTCCAGGCAATTGTCGAGCGTCGCCGAATCCGAATTGCCGTCGCCGATGAGCGGCCAGAGCTTCTCGAGATCGCCGCCCAGCAGCTTCGAGGTCATGGAGTGGCGCCGCGCCATCATCCAGTTGATGTTGCCGCGCAGCGTGTTGATCTCGCCATTATGCGCGGTGTAGCGGAAGGGATGCGCCAGCTCCCAGGACGGGAAGGTGTTGGTGGAAAAGCGCGCATGCACCAAGGCCAGCGCGGATTCGCAGCGCTTGTCGCCGACATCGCCGTAGTAGAGCGACAGGCGCTCCGGAATGACCATCCCCTTGTAGATGATGGTGCGCGCCGAGAGGCTGGCGATATAGAAGGCGCTCTGCTCCGGCAGCCGTCGCGCGCGGATGCTGAGATGCGTCTGCTTGCGGATGACGAAGAGCTTGCGCTCGAAGGCGTCGATATCCTCGCAATTGGCGCCGCGGGCGATGAAGATCTGGCGGATGACCGGCTCGACCGGCTTGATGCTCTCGCCGAGCACGGAGCTGTCGACCGGCACGTCGCGCCAGCCCAGCACCCGCTGGCCTTCGGCCTGGACGTAATACTCCAGGGTCTCCTCGCACGCGCGGCGGGTGGCGGGGTTGCGCGGCAGGAACATCATGCCGACGCCGTACTGGCCGGGCTTCGGCAGCGAGAAGCCCAGGCGCTTGGCCTCGGCGCGCAGCAGCTTGTCCGGGCAGCTGAATGAGCAGGCCCGCGCCGTCGCCGGCCAGCGGGTCGGCAGCCACCGCGCCGCGATGGGCGAGGTTCAGCAGGATGCGGATGCCGTCGGCGACGATGGCGTGGCTCTTGCGGTTCTTGATATGGGCAATGAAGCCGACGCCGCACGCATCATGCTCGTTGCGCGGATCGTAGAGGCCCTGCCTCATCGGCATCAGCGAACCCACCCTTCACCCCCCTCGGTCGCTCGCGCGGGACTTAATGGCGCACAAAATTGCGACAACCGCCCTTCAGCGCCCGACGGGTCAACCCGTCATGCCTGCGCCGTAGCGGTCTTCTCTCCCCGAGGCTGTCGTCCGGCCGGCGGCGCCGCCCAGTCTCGCGCCTCTTGGTTGCGAGCATTGCGGCAGGCTCCGGCCGAGTCAAGAGCGCGCCGACGCCGCGGCGCCGGCCTCAGCGCCGGGTGCGGGCGAACGGGTGAGTGCTCGACAAGCTTCTGGTGGAAAAGGGAGATTGCCGTGATGTTAGAAGCGGTTAGCCCTCTTATCGCCCTTCGCGGCCCTGCTCGGCATCGGCATGCTCGGCCAGCCGAGCATATTCGCAAGCAAGCACCAGCAACAGCCTATAGACGACCGGGTCGCGCGCCGTCTCGCTCAGCTCGCGCATTTCAACCGCCTTACGTCGGTACTCGGCCGCCGCCCGCGCTTGCCTCTCCAGGTCATTCGCCCAGAGCTCAAGCTGGCGCGCAACCTCCTCCAGCTTGGCGGCTGACGTAGGGGTCTCTGCGGACGCGGCGTTCTTTAATGCTATCGCCGCTTTCCTCCTGAGGACTGCGGGATCGCCCATGCCAGCTGAACAGGGTCGGGTTTGCCCGGTTCCGAACAGGGCGAACTCGACCATTGAAGTCGGGACGCGCAACCGGAGGGGGCGTGCCGGCGAAGCGGCTACATAATAGTGTCGAGTAGCACGACCGTCCCTACGGTCTCCGGCAGAAGCTCGCGCAGTGCCGATCCGAGTTCGGCCAGACGAAACGGCTTGCCCAGCACCGGGTAGGTGCAATGCCCGTGACGACGTTCAAGTGAGGTCGGGTCCCCAGAGATCAGGATGACAGCAATGCCCCGCGCCTGAGCGACTTCTGCGAGGTCCGTGCCCCTTGCTCCGGGGAGAAGCATATCGAGAATTACGACATCAAATTTGCCGTCCTCAACCGCGCGCCGCGCCTCGCTGCCATTGCAGGCGATGGCGACCTCATGGCCTTCCTGGGTCAGGTAGGCGTCGATCACGTCGCAAATGTCGCGTTGATCGTCAACCACCAGCAGCCTGGCCATCCCAACGCCTCGCGCTACGGACCGCCCTGCGCGGATGGTTGTCCCAAATGACTGCAATTGTCTGTTCGGTGCATTACAAAAGTTGATTTTGTTTGCACCTGGTTCGCGCGGTCCCCATCTCCATCTCATCGCC
The DNA here is from genome assembly GCA_963789275.1 of uncultured Alphaproteobacteria bacterium. Lineage (GTDB taxonomy): Bacteria > Pseudomonadota > Alphaproteobacteria > ATCC43930 > CGMCC-115725 > DAHUYF01. The sequence continues at coordinate 10,604 of CAWBKF010000023.1, read as the reverse complement.
CGCATGTGACCTATTCCCAGGCGCGGGCGGCTGAGAGATGTAAGCGCTCCCGCCTTCGCCGCCGGCAGAAGCGCACATGCCAACAGCAGCAGCATCGTCACGTGACGGCAAGGTCGGCAACCGCCTTCTCGATGCGCTGGAGCCGGCGATCCTTGAACGCCTGCGACGTCACCTGGAGACTGTAGTGCTGCAGTCCAACCAGAGCGTGCATGAGCCCGGCGAGCGGGCTGAGCATGTCTTCTTCCCGATCATTGGTGTGATCTCGCTCGTATCCATAACGGATGACGGCCAGTCGGTGGAGGTTGGCATGGTCGGCAAAGAGGGGATGTTCGGCGTGTCCGCCATTCTCGGCGACGACAAGCCATCACAGCGCGCCATGGTGCAGCTTGCCGGTGGCGCCCTGCGGATGCCATCGGCATCGCTGCGTTGCGAGATAGAGGCGGAGCCCTCCCTGCGGTCAATGTTGCTGCGATACGTCCAAGTCACTTTGACTACCGCCTCGCAGTCAGCCGCCTGCAACCGGCTTCATCAGCTAGAGCAGCGAGCGGCCCGCTGGCTGCTATCGGCGCACGATCGGGCGGAAGCCGACACCTTCCCGATGACCCATGAATTCCTGGCGATGATGCTCGGGCGTTCGGCGCCCTGGCGTCACGGTCGCCGCTCAAGCTCTCCAAGCCAGCGGCTTGATCACCTACAACCATGGCACCATGACCATCCGGGATCGCGACGGATTGGAAGAAGGCCTCCTGCGAGTGCTATCGGTTCATTCAGGACGAGTTTCAGCGGCTGCTAGGATGAGGGTTCGCGGCGTATTCGACCGCGCAATCCGGTGCCGGTTCTCAGTTTCACTACCCTCATTGACTAGAAAAGTAGCCGGGGCAGCAACCATCCATTAAGCATTAAGTTGCACGCTGCGGCAGCGAGCGAAGGGCCCTTGGCGTGCCCAACCGTGCTCGTGGCTTTTGCCCCGGCGCAACTTCAGCATCGTTGTTAGGTAATGCAATGTTGCATGCACCCGTCCGCGGCGAATCATGACATTCGATTTGCAAGCCGAGCCCGACCCTTGGGCGCGCGCTCGCCTATTGGCGGGAAAAGCGCGGCGGGCGCTTCATGCCTCGCCGCCGTGACATCGATCCGGTGGAAATGCCGACACTCCTGCCGAACCTGCAACTCATCGAGATCGTCCCCGGCGGGCGCTTTCGCTATCGGCTCATCGGCACCGCGCTAGTGCAAGCCTTTGGTCGCGACTATACGGGGCAATATCCCGACGAACTCGTTGATGGCCATCGTGGGAGGATGATTATTGAGGTGTACAACGGCGTGCGCAATGCGAAGCAACCGATGTTCCTGCGCAGCCGCTATTTCACGACCAAGAACGTGGACCTCATCGCCAACCGGCTTTACCTGCCGCTGTCCGAGGACGAGAGCGTCGTCAACATGATCCTTGGAGTTATGACATTCGACTTCGGCACGATTGCCGCCGTCGCAGGAGCATGGGGATCAGCGCGGCTCGCGCCGGAGGGTGTGCAGATTGAGATGGTGGACCCCGATAGCGCGGCGCCATGAGGTGCAACGAGCGGCTTTACGCTGGCTGACGCTGCGTCGAGCGGCAGCACCTGATCATCGGGGGACCGTGGTGATCCGGATCAGGCGACCCACGCCGTTGTGTCGCTGGCGCGATATTCGTAGTAGTCGACACGCTGAGCAAGCCGCTCATAGTCTGCCGCCAGCACTAACAATAGCTGACGAACGACAGGATCGCGCGCGGTGTAACTCTGCAAGCGGACTTCAGCGGCCTGATGTCGGAACCTGAGGGCGACCCGAGTTTGTATCTCCAAGTCATTCGCCCATAATTCGAGCTTGCGCCCAAGCTCTTCCACCTCGCCGAATGAGGCGTCGACCTCCGCGGGCGCGGCTTTCTCTAAGGTTTCCACCGCTTGCCTCCAGTGCGTGACTTGCCTACGGGACAAACAGGGGCGCGATTTTGTCGGTTCCGGAAAAGTGCCCGTGAGGACAATGATGGTAGCAGTGTGCGACCAAAAGGTGTCTTTGTGGAAAGCCGAACTTTCTGTGGCGCCGCGGCTTGAGGTTCCAATTAAAATGATTGTGTGATCAAATATTGTGTGATCGCCGCGCCCCGCCGCACAGATGCTCGCGTGGCGAAACATGCGATAGGAGGCGACATGCCAAAGTTGACCGTGAAGGGCAAAGAGATACAGGTGGCTGCCGGGCGTGTCGCCAGGATGGCCGACCGCATGCATCGGCTCGGCGGCGAGGGACGGGCCAAGCATTTCGCGGATAAGGCGCGCAAGCGCCTCGAGGCTGGGCCGCCCAGGACGGATGACGTGGCTACCGTCGTTGCGGCGGGCGGCTGAGCGTCCGCTTCATCGTCGCCTAGGGCACGCTCGCACCGCTGGCAGCGCATCGAATACGGCAACTGCTTCGACAGCAGGTTCGGGTTCGCGCGCCGCTTGATCGAGATCACCGCGACCTCGGCCGGACGCCCGCATGCCAAGCATTCGACGCCGGTGTTGCGTCCGTCGATTAAGTTCTCGACGCGCGCCGGCCATTTGCCCGGCGATGCCGTGCGGGCGCCCCCATCGCTGAGAACGTTTAGGGAGCGTTAGAGATTGAAGGTGCAGCTCGTCAATGGTCAAGCGTTTACCCCGAGGAGATGAAGTGCTCGCAATCCATGGCGACCAGAAAGCGAACCGTAGAAGCTCGCGACCCTCTGTCCGGCTGGGTTGAGCCGCAGCTTACCCTGCTTGTCGAGGCGCCGCCTGCCGGAGATGCATGGGCGCATGAGATCAATTACGGCGGGTATCGCACTCACCTCATCCTCGATCGCGACAAGGTGAGATTGAAAGGTTGGCGAGGGACAGGGCAGGCAGAATAACTCGACGGGTTCATTCCCCGGAGGCGGGGCTCAAATCCTGCTCCCGCGCCGTGGCCGACAGTGGACGTGCTCGATGCAAGCGATCCTTCGCCACCTCTGGCACATCCCCGAAGGTTTCGCGACGCTCGTTGCCGCCTTCTTTGTAATCATTGCAGCAGCAATCGCTTGGGCAAGTGTTCAGCGACAGATTAAATCGGCTGAAAACCTTGATCGAACCCGGGCTGCAACCGAGGTCAGCGCCCTCAAGCTCGGCTTTTGGACAGAGATACTCACTTACGTGCCGGCCATTCTCCAAGCGCTATCGTGGTGGAACTTGCGCGCGCTGAAATCACCAGGAGTTCCCAGCGAACACGGATTGGCCGGTTCTTCTCGATCCGATCTTTTATCGTGCCAATATCGCGAAGATTGGGCTGCTACGGCCACAATGGGTGCCCGGTCCCATTATAGGTTTCTACAGCAATCTCCTTGAGCTTAATGATCAATCGCGAGAAGCCATGGCAGGCCGCCCGACCGTAAACGCTACGACCGACAGCATCGTGCGCGTCGATAGCTGGTCCGCCGCCGTCTCCGCGGCAGCATCTATTTAGCGTATCGGCGTGACGAACCAGCCTCACCGCCGGGTCTTGGCGAAGGGGTGGGTGCTCGACAATCCGCCGTCCACCGCAATGGCCTGGCCATTCACATAGGAGGCCTCGTCGCTGGCCAGGAACAGCGCCATGGCGGCGATCTCCCCGGGCTCGCCCGCCCGCTGCAGCGGGTTGAGCTGGCCGATCTTGGCCTCGCTGCCATGCTCGCGCGCGCGCTCGAAGATCGGCCGGGTCATCCCGGTCTCGATCAGGCCCGGGCAGATGGCGTTGACCCGGACGCCGGTGCCGGTCAGCGTGTTGGCGGCGGTCTGCACCAGGCTGATCACCCCGGCCTTGCTGGCGCTATAGGGGTGGCCGCCGGCATTGGCGCGCAGCCCCGCCACCGAGGCGGTGCAGATGATCGAGCCTTTGCCCTGCTTCACCATCACCGGCCCGCCATGGCGGATGGCGAGGAAGGGGCCGATCAGATTGACCCGCAGGATCTCGCGCCAGAGCTCGACCGATTGCTCGAAGAGCGGCACCAGCCCGCCGCTGATGCCGGCATTGGCGAAGATCACGTCGATGCCGCCGAGCTCCTTGGCCGCCTTCTGGATGAAGCCCTGGACATCAGCCTCGGCGCCGGCATCGGCGGCGACCGCAATGGCCTTGCCGCCGGCCGCCTTGATCTCGGCCGCGGTCTCCTCGATCGCCGGCGGCACCTTGTCGACCACCAGCAACGTCGCGCCCTCGGCGGCGAAAAGCTTGGCGCTGGCGCGGCCGATGCCGCTGCCCGCGCCGGTGACGACCACCCGCTTGCCTTGAAGCCGATCCATTCCCGCCCCCTTTGCTGCGTCCAAGAGGGTGCGCAAGTGCGCCGCAGAAAGCAACCAGGGATGCCGGGGATGCCGCCTATTGCGCCGCAGCGACAGCGTCCGCCGGCGCCCTGAGGCGCGCGCGGGGCAGGGTCACGGTCACCGTGGTGCCGATGCCGAGCGCGCTTTCGAGCGTCAGCGTGCCGCCGTGCTTCTCGACCAGAAGCTTCGCCAGCGGCAGCCCCAGCCCGGTGCCTTCATAGGAGCGCGAGAGGGCATGGTCGATCTGGCGGAAGGGCTCGAGCGCCACCGGAATGTCCCGCGGCTCCATGCCGATGCCGCGATCGGCGATGGTGATGGCGAGCTCGCCGGTGTCGAGCAGCTGCGCCGCCAGCACGATCGTGCCGTCCGTGCGCGAGAACTTCACCGCATTGGACAGCAGGTTGAGCAGCACCTGCTTGAGCCGGAGCTCGCCGGCCAGCACCAGCGGCAGATCCGCCGGCAGGTTGGTGGCGATGGTCACCGATTTCTGCCGTGCCTGCGCCAGGACGAGGTCGATGCACTCATGCAGCAGGGATTTGACGTCGACCTGCGATTCCGCCAGCTCCAGTTGCCCGGCGGCGAGCTTGGAGAGGTCGAGGACGTCGTTGACGAGGCGCAGCAGGTGCTGGCCCGACGCGTTGATATAGGCGCCGTATTCGCGATAGCGCTCGCTCGCCTCGGGCCCGAAGAGCTGGTCCTGCAGCACTTCGGAGAAGCCGATGATGGCGTTGAGCGGGGTGCGCAGCTCGTGGCTCATATTGGCGAGGAAGCTCGATTTGGCGCGGTTGGCGCTCTCGGCCTCGTCGCGGGCGCGGATGAGCTGGGTCTCGCGCTGGCTGATCGCCTCGGCCATGCGGTCGAAGGCATGGCCGAGCCGGCCGAATTCGGAGCCGCTGTCGGCGGCGCCGACGCGCGCCGTCCAATCGCCGCGCCGCCAGCGCTGGGCGGCCTGGAGCAGGGTCTTGACCGGGCGGCGAACGACGTAGTGCAGGCCGAACCAGGCCAGGATGCCGGCGCTCACCACCGCCGCCAGGATGGCGAGCCCGTGCAGCAGCGTGTCGCGATCGATCTCGGCGAAGGCGCCGGCCTTGTCGAGCCCAACCTCGATGTAGAGGCCTTCGCCCGGCGGCGATTCCACGGGATCGAAGCCGAAGATGCGGGAATGGCCGGCGCCGTCGCGGCTCTCGACGCTGCCGAGGCCCGGGGCATGCACCAGCGCGCGGCGCTCCTGCGGCAGCAGCGTGCCGATCTCCGCCGTGCCGCCATCGCCATGCGGCAGATGGGCGATGATCACGCCGTTGCGGTCGGTGATGTCGAGCACGGCGTCCGGCGGCAGGCTGTGCACCGGCAGGCTCTGGATCAGCCGGTCGATCTTGAGACCGGCGATGGCAACGCCGACCGGGGTGCCGTCGGCGCCGCGGACGGGATATCCCAGCTGGAGCACGCGCGTGCCGTCGGCCATGGTCGCATAGCCGCCGACGGCGAAATCGCCGGTGGTGATCGGCGCCCAGAAGAAGGGCTGGCCGGGCAGCAGCTGCTCGCGGGTCAGCGGCCCCGCGTCGGAGCCGAGTATCTCGCCCTGGAGATTCATCGTCGCGAGATAGGCGTAATAGGGAAAGCGGGCCATCAGGCGGCGCAGCAGGTCGTCGCCGCGGGCCGCATCATGCGACGGCGTCGAGGGGAGCTGCGCGATCACCGTGAGAACCTGGCGCACCCCTTCGATCACCCGGTCCTGCTCCATCCCGACCAGGGTGGCAAGCCGCTCCGCCTCGGCATGGAGCTCCGCCTCGCGCGCCCGGCGATGCTCGAGTTCGTCATAGACCTGGATGGCCGTCACGGGGGCGAGCGCCACCGCGACCAGAAGGAAGAGCCGTGCCAGGATCCCCATGCCTGAAGCCCTTGCGCCCGTGACCCGCGGCAAACCTTGACGTGGAATAGTTAATAAAACCGTTAAGCCTCGGGGAACCCTGGAAAAGCGCCGCTTGCGGCGGCGTGCCCGAGAAAGCTGCGGCGAGCGATCCGCCGTCGCGCCGGGGGCGATCTGCTATGATCCCCGGATGATCCCGGTGACGCCCCATATCAGCCTCGACGAGCGCGAGATCGAGGAGCGCTACATCCGTGCCGGCGGGCCGGGCGGCCAGAACGTCAACAAGGTCTCGACCGCGGTGCAGCTGCGCTTTGACGTCGAGCGCTCTCCCTCGCTGCCGGAGCCGGTGCGGCGGCGCCTCAAGACGCTGGCCGGTCGGCGACTCACCAAGGATGGCGTGCTGGTGCTGCTGGCGGCACGGCACCGCACCCAGGAGCGCAACCGCGCCGACGCGCTGGAGCGGCTGCTGGAACTGATCCGCGCGGCGGCGATCGTGCCGAAGCATCGCCGGCCGACGCGGCCGACCAAGGGCTCGCGCGAGCGGCGGCTTGCCACCAAGGCGGTGCGGGCGCGCACCAAGCAGCTGCGGCGGGGGAAGCCCGAGAGCGATTGACTGGAACCTGCGGTTGATTGCCCGGCTCCGCCCGGCGGTGTAGGACCGGCGGCATGCCGGTCCACGGCGATGTCAGGAAGGAGAGGGTCCATGGAGACGCTGATTGCCACGCGCCGCGAGCTGCTGCTGGCGCCGTTGCTTGCCGCCTTGCCGGCGGCTTTGGCCGCTGGCCGCGCCGAAGCGGCGCCCGATCCCAGCATGACCATCGTGAAGCCGCCGGGCGAGATCAGTTGGTCGAAAGCGCCCGATTTTCCCGAGAACAGCGTCGAGATGGCGACCCTCTGGAGCAAGCCCTCGGAGCCCGGCCTCTATTACTACCTGGTCAAATGGCATCCGGGCTATATGAGCGCGCCGCATTGGTACGAGGAGGACCGCTATTGCGTCGTCGTCTCGGGCACCTGGTGGGTGAACAGCGGCGGCAAATTCGATCCCGACGGCACGGTTCCGGCGCCGGCGGGCAGCTTCGTGCGGCGCGTCGCGCGCACGCCGCACTACGATGGCGTGAAGCAGGACGGCACGGAGCCGGCGGTGATCGCCATCTGCGGGTTGGGGCCGATCACCTTCCACAACGCCGAGCCCGGGACGCCGGGATGGCGCAAGCTCTAGAGCGGGCGTCACGCCGCTTTCTGCGGCGCTTCCAGCAGCCAGAGATTCTCGATGAACTGGTCCGCCGAGGCCGCCCAGGTATAGCGCAGCGCATGCGCGCGGCAGCGCTCGCGCGGGATCTCGAGCGCGGCGAGTGCCGCGCGGCGGAGATCCGGGTCGAGCACGCCGGCGCCGCTGGTGCCGATGACGTCGAGCGGCCCCGGCACGGGATATGCCGCCACCGGCAATCCTGAGGCGAGCGCCTCCAGCAGCACCAGGCCGAAGGTGTCGGTGCGGCTGGGAAAGACGAAGACATCCGCCGAGGCGTAGAGACGCGCGAGATCGCTTCCCTCGCGCCGGCCGAGAAAATGCGTCTCGGGATGCCGGCGCTTCAGCTCGTCGATCATGGGACCGTCGCCGACCACCACCTTCGATCCCGGCAGATCGAGCGCGAGGAAGGCGGCGACATTCTTCTCCACCGCGACCCGGCCGACGGCGAGAAAGATCGGCCGCTGGATGCCGGGGAGATCGCGGCGCAGCGCGGGATCGTAGGCCTCGGCATCGACACCGCGGCTCCAGCGCCGGAGGTTGGCGAAGCCCCGCGCCGCCAGCTCCTTATGCACGGTCTCGGTGGCGACCATCACGCGTTTCGACGGCGCATGGAAGCGGCGCATCAGCGCGTAGCTCCAGGATGCCGGCACCGAGAAGCGCGCCGCGACATATTCGGGAAAGCGGGTGTGGAACGCGGTGGTGAAGCCGTAGCCATGCTCGAGGCAATAGCGCCGCGCGGCGATGCCGAGCGGTCCCTCGGTGGTGATGTGGATGGCGTCGGGCCGCGCCGCCGCCATCAGCTCGGCGACGCGCCGGCCCGGGCGCAGCGCGAGGCGGATCTCGGGATATGTCGGGCACGGCACGGTGCGGAAGAGGTCCGGGGTGATGCGCGACACTTCGTGGCCGCGCAGCCCGAGCTCGCGCATCAGCATGGTCAGTGTGCGCACGACGCCGTTGATCTGCGGCGCCCAGGCGTCGCTGACGAGGGTGATCCTCACGTCTCGTCCGCGCCCACCGTCACCAGTTCGCGTTCTTTCGAGCCGCGTGCGGCGAGCGGATCGAGCGCGCGCAGCTCGGCCCAGCGGAGTATCTCGAGCCGGCCGTCGACATGCTCGACCAGCGCGGTGCAGCTCTCGACCCAATCGCCGTCATTGCAATAGAGGATGCCGGCGATGCTGCGCATTTCGGCGTGATGGATATGGCCGCAGACGACGCCGTCGACGTCGCGCTTCTTCGCCTCGTCGACGATGGCGTCGGCGAAATTGCTGACGAACTCGACGGCGTTCTTGACCCGGCTCTTGAGATAGGCCGAGAGCGACCAGTAGGGATAGCCGAAGCGCCGGCGGATGACGTTGAAGTAGTGGTTGAGCTGCAGCACCAGCGTGTAGGCGCCGTCGCCCAGCAGCGCGAGCCATCGCGCATAGCGCACCACGCCGTCGAAGGCGTCGCCATGCAGCACCAGCAGCTTGCGCCCGTCGGCGGTGACGTGCACGACCTCGTCGAGCAGCCAGACGCCGCCGAGCTGGAGCTGCGTGTAGTCGCGGAGCCACTCGTCGTGATTGCCCGGGACGTAGACCACCTTGGTGCCCTTGCGCGCCTTGCGCAGCACCTTCTGGATCACGTCGTTGTGGCTTTGCGCCCAATACCACGAGCGCCTGAGGCGCCAGCCATCGACGATGTCGCCGACGAGGTAGAGGTAGTCGGACTCGGTGTGGCGCAGGAAGTCGAGCAGGAACTCCGCCTTGCAGCCACGCGTCCCGAGATGGATGTCGGAGATCCAGATGGTGCGGAAATGCTGCGGCAGCGTCAGCATCGTCCGGCCGCCATTCTGCGCTGAGGGCGACGATAGCGCCAGATCTGCACCGGCAGGAAATGCGCCCAGATGCGCATCACCTCCTCGGCGCTCAATCCGAGCTCCGCGGCGGGGATCGGCGAGGCGAGCGCGTTGGTGAGCTGCACGAAGGCGCCCTCCGGGCCGAGACGGGCGAAGCAGGCATCGAGCACGGCGCGTTGCGCGGCGCGCGGAAACCATTTGATCGGCAGGCTCGACACCACGGTGGCGAGCCGGTCGATGCCGGCGGCGGCGAGCAGCGCCTCGGTCTCGCAGGCATCGCCGCAGACGACGCGCAATCCGGCAAAGCGCCGCTCGAGAAAGCGCGCGAGACCCGGCTCGCGCTCGATGACGACGAGGCGATCGACCGGACAGCCGGCGGCGATGATGCCGCGCGTGACGCCGCCGGTGCCGCCGCCGAGCTCGAGCACCGCGCCGGCATCGGCGAGCCTGAGCTCGCGCGCCATGCCGCGTGCCACCTTGGTGCCGCTCGGCAGCGCCGCGCCGATGCCGAGCGGGTTGCGCAGCCAATGGCGGAAGAATAGCTCGCGGTCGCCGGCCGAGGCGGCGCGGTGCCGTCGCCGCGGCGACGGCGCGTCAAACGCCGGCGGCTGCGCGTCCGGCATGGGCAGCGTCGCCGGCGATGACGATGTCGATCAGCCGGTCAGTGCAGCGCGTCTTTTGCATCTCCGCGAGCGCCGCGCGGAAGATCTCGCCGATGCGCGCATCGGGGACGGTCACGGTGAGCGGCTTGCCATTGGCCACGGTGCGCAAGGTGGCCGGCCCCAGCCGGTTCACGGCGAGCACCGTGAGCGCCACCGGGTCGATGGCGATCGGCGGTTCGGGCAGGGGTGCGGAGATGATCGGGTGTCGACGGTGCTGGCGCAGCGAGAGACGGTAGCGCGGCCTGGCCGCGCTGACGAGCCGGGTCCAGCCATGCTTCACCGCCCTGCGGAGAGGGCGGTCCGATGCCAGAATCTGCATGCTCACCTCGAATGCGTTTGGCCGTACGCTTGCTATCACGCTTAGGTGACAGTTTTTTGTCGCCGGCGGGTCAGGGCGGAGACCGCCGGCGATTAGGCCGCCGCGGCGGCGCAAATGCGGTGAAATCGCGATATCTTAACGCTCTGGGGCGCTGTCGCGGGCGCCTCGGGAGGCCCGTCAAGGCGATTTTCCCGGGCAACCTCCCGGCGAGTTGGCGCGGGGAAGGTCGCTTATGCCGTCAAGCCGCTGGAGGGGAAAGCCGAGGCACCGAGGTCACGGAAAAGAGGAAACAGTGGAAAAATGTGTCCGTCGCCCCGGCGAAAGCCGGGGCCCAGGAGCAACCGCGCGTCGCTCGCC
>CAWBKF010000022.1:0-15979 GCA_963789275.1 uncultured Alphaproteobacteria bacterium | reverse complement strand
TTGCTCTAGGAGCGCCCATGTCGTTTTCCAACAGCCTCGATTTCGGCCGCGGGCAGCCCAGCCTCGCCGAGAAGCTCTGGAGCATCAATTGGGGCCTGGTGCTGCTGCTGACGCTGCTCGCCGGCATCGGTTTCGCCACGCTCTATTCCGCCGCCAATGGCAGCTGGCAGCCCTGGGCGGCCAAGCAGGCGATCCGCTACGGCATCGCCGTCATCATCATGCTGGCGGTGGCGATGATCGACATCCGCTTCTGGCTCAAATACCACTCGGCCTACATCTTCTATGGCGTCGCCATGGTGCTGCTGATCTTCGTGATGCTGCACGGCCGGCTCGGCATGGGCGCGCAGCGCTGGATCGATCTCGGCATCATCCAGCTGCAGCCTTCGGAGCTGATGAAGATCGCGCTGGTGCTGGTGCTGGCGCGCTATTTCCACGGCGTGCCGCCCGAGGATATCGGCCGCCCGACGCGGCTGGTCTGGCCGGTGCTGCTGGTGCTGCTGCCGGCGGGGCTGGTGCTGAAGCAGCCCGATCTCGGCACCGCGATGGTGCTGGTGATGAGCGGCGGCGCCATGTTCTTCCTCGCCGGCGTGCGCTGGTGGAAATTCGTCATCGTCATCGCCGGCGCCGGCGGCGCCGTACCGGTCGCCTGGCGCTTCCTCAGGGACTACCAGAAGAACCGCATCTACACCTTCCTCGACCCCGAGAACGATCCCCTGGGTGCCGGCTATCACAGCCTGCAGTCCAAGATCGCCATCGGCTCCGGCGGCGTCTTCGGCAAGGGCTTCATGCAGGGCTCGCAGGCACATCTCTCCTTCCTGCCGGAGCGGCAGACCGACTTCATCTTCACCATGCTGGCGGAGGAATGGGGCCTGGTCGGCGGGCTGGTTCTGCTGGCGCTCTACGGCCTGGTCTTCGTCTACGGCTTCGCCATCGCGTTCCGCTGCCGCAACCAGTTCGGCCGGCTGCTGGCGCTCGGCATCACCGTCAATTTCTTCCTCTACGTCTTCATCAACATCGCCATGGTGATGGGCCTCATCCCGGTGGTGGGCGTGCCCTTGCCGCTGATCTCCTATGGCGGCACCGCCATGCTGACGGTGATGTTCGGCATGGGGCTGCTGATGAGCGTCTACGTCCACCGCGACACCCGCATCGGCCGCTTCGGCGAGGCCGATTCCTGAAGCCCGGCCGTCTCGACAAGCCCGGCCGCCTTTGATATAGAACCGCCTCCCCGCCCGGGGGGCGCATAGCTCAGTTGGTAGAGCAGCTGACTCTTAATCAGCGGGTCGCAGGTTCGAGTCCTGCTGCGCCCACCAGCCTCCGCTCGCGAAGCGAGCGAGGCTGCCGCGCCGTAGCCCGAAGGGCGAAGGCGGGCCTTTGCTTCCGCGAGCTACGGCTCGGCGAGCCGGGAAGCGAGCCGAGATATATCGCTATGTTCTACGTGTACATTCTCCGAAGCCTGGAGCAAGCCGAACGGCATTACGTCGGGACCACCGGCGACTTGCGCTCTCGCCTGAAGAAGCACAATGCTGGTGAAGTCCCGCACACATCGAAATACGCGCCTTGGGCAATCAAGACCTATATCGCGTTCTCCGACGAGAAGCAGGCGTTCGCTTTCGAAAAATATCTTAAATCGGCGTCAGGTCGGGCCTTCGCGAAGAAGCGACTTTAACAGCAGGTTGGGGATCGGCAACGCTGAGCACAGATCTGCCCTGGATCAGAATACTTGGCCCGCCAGCGCTCCACCGCCGTCGTCAGGGCGCGGGCTTTGGAAATTGGATGACTTCGAACACGCCCTCGGCCTGGCCGCCCTTTTCCGCGAGGCAGCGCTTGATCGCGGCGGTGAGTTCGGCGACGCGCAGGGGCTTCAGCAGATAGTCGTAGCGCTCGAGGCTGCCGGGCTGACGAGATCGAAAGGCTGCGCCTCCAGCAGCGAGACGGCGACGGTGACGCTGTCGGCCGTGGCGACCTGATACCCCTCCGACAGCAGGAGGTGTTCCAGCAGCGGCTTCACGTCGGGATCGTCTTCGACCAGGAGAATGCGGGCCATCGCGCTTTCCTTTGTGCGGGGCACGGTTCAGTCACGACAGCGAGACCGGTTCCTCGCAGATAGCCAACGCTGCCGCAGGCGGGACAGCGTCATCCAAGAGGCGGCGCCAGTCCGGTTCGCCGAATGTTCTTGCGGTGGTCGAGCCTTTCGCACCGGAGCTTCGTCGCCGCACGTCGTCGACAGGACGAGATCGGCGCCGCGCTGTTAGCAAGGCGGCGTCTGTCATCGGAGGTCTCTCGTGTCGATCATCGCTTGGATCGTCCTCGGCCTGGTCGCGGGCTTCATCGCCAGCAAGATCGTCAATCGGCATGGCGAGGGGTTCCTCATGGACATCGTCATCGGCATTGTCGGCGCCGTCGTCGGCGGCTGGATCATGGCGGCGCTGGGCGGGGAGGGCGTCAACGGCTTCAATCTCTACAGCATGCTTGTCGCGATCGCGGGGGCGATCGTGCTGCTCGTTGTCGCGCATGTCGTGAGGCGCGCCGCCTAGCGGAAAGAAAAACGAGGAGCGGCGGCCTCCGGCCCGTGCGAGCGCCGCGCCCGGATTTTCTTTGTGCCATCAACAACGCACCTCATCCTCCGCAGCCTCAGAGCTGTTGACGCTTTGCGCGGTAGTGTTCCGGCCTCATGCTGGTCCACTCATGGCGCGGTGCAAGGCGACGAACCCGGCGGCGTCGAGTTCCCGCTCAGGTTGGTCTTGAACCGGATCAATTCGCATCGTGAGTCGCCCCGCCGGCCCCGCTGAGGCACCACAGACCATCCATGGTTGGGCGATCTGAGCGCCGTTGAACCGTCGGGCGTGAAGCCGTGCCGGCGCGGAACTGCAGCGGCAAACCCTGGGTTTGCTGAGCGCTGCTGTCACGCATGGACGGGGGATTCAATGAGCGCTCGACGTGGCTCAAGGATTTCGCTCCGGATCGCAATAGCGGCCTTCGCGGCACTACTCGCCACGGCGCCGCCATTTACCGACAGCGGGAGACCGCTGCTGGCCAAGAAAGCATTCGCCCGTGGCGGCGGCGGCGGTGGTGCCGGAGCCGGAGCTGGAGCTGGCGGCGCCGGGGCCGGGGCCGGAGCTGGCGGTGCTGGAGCAGGAGCAGGAGCAGGAGCAGGAGCAGGAGCAGGAGCAGGAGCAGGAGCAGGAGCAGGAGCAGGAGCAGGAGCAGGAGCAGGAGCAGGAGCAGGAGCAGGAGCAGGCGGTGCTGGAGCAGGCGCGGGAGCAGGAGCAGGCGGCGCAGGAGCCGGTGCCGGTGGGGGTGGTGCTGGCGGCGCAGGAGCCGGTGGTGGCGCAGGGATGGCAATCTCGGCTTTCCTGCTCAGCCCGGTGGCAATCCGTCCGCCGCCGGTGGTCGAGGGGCACAGCGTGCGGATCGTCGCGAGCTTCACGAACGCGCGTGGCGAGGTCTGCCAGGTGGTCGAGCAGAGCGTCGTTATCACTGGCGAGCGCGCGCTCGCTACCGGGACCCTGTGCCAGCAGGCTGACGGAAGCTGGACACTGATCGATGGACGTTCTTCTTCCGGAGCTGCAGGATTTTCCGGATCTACGGTTCCCCCGCCTTGACGTTCTTGGCCGGGGTGACGGTGCGCGGAAAGCGCTCACCTTGAGAACGTCCCCGACAGGGCTTCTCTTAAACCTCCCTTAACAGTGCATTCGCTCTTCGCAGGCTTATCGGCTGGTGACGCGACGCCAGATCTCCCACGTTGCCTGCACAAGAGATGTTGCCGTGACACACATCATTCACTTCGCGCGCCGTGCGACACGCACGACGCCCGTTCTGCTGAGCGCCGCCGCTCCGCTCTTCGTTGCGGGCTGCTCGCTGTACCAGCCGCCCGCCGATCGCGCTCTTGAAAGCAGCGGGAGCGGCGTCCCACCCGATAGCAGCTCGCAGCTACCCGCCGTCAACGCGTTCGCGTAACTGAATTGGTTCGCAACACTGCGGCCACGACGCGGACGGCTTCATGGGCGCAGTGCGGTCCGGCCCGGACAGAGCCGAGGTGATCCTGCCGCAGGAAGAGTGGGCGGCCTGGCTGGGCGAGGAGGTGGCGAGCGCGGACAAGCTGCGAGCGATAGCCGGCCGAGGATTGTCGTTGCGATCGGTATGCTGGGGTGAGCCTCCCACCGTTGCTCGGGATTGAGCGGCACAATCCGGATCGTGTGTCGCTCGCTTCGGTCGAAATCTGGCAAGAAGCCGCCAGCGCTAGTCGCAGCCGGGGCGTCAGCACGAGGTGTAGCTGGCGTCAGGCCTCGTCCAGGTCTGCGTATGGCCAAAATAGGGGTCGATGAGAAAGCCCCTGATCTGTAACTCATTGCCGTCAAGCGTGAACATCCCCTGATAGGTCTTGCCGCTATCGGGATCATAGATCCAGCCGCCGTCCCAGCGCCGCGGCTCGGCCTGATGGAAATCACCCATCATGGCGACGCCGCAGAGCGGCCGCTTCCGCAAGGCCGGGTCCGGGTTGTTCTCGTCCGTCACCGGCGCGCCCTGGTGCAACGGCTCGATCATCCAGACGAGCTTGCCGCAGACCTTGTTGGCGCAAGGATAGATATCAATGACCCCTCGTTTGGACTCGCTCAGCCAGCGCCCTAGTGGCGCGTTCGGCGTTGGCGTCTGCGCCGCGGCTAACGAGCCAAACGCGACGCCGACGAGAGCCACGCAAGTGGCAAGGCGATGCATGCCGACCTCCGCCATTCCATCGCTTACGAAAGGAAAGACGATTTCATTCATCGGCATTCTCCACTTTACCGGCAATATCGGTCAAGCGTGGCCGGCCGGCCTGGCTCGGCGAGGAAGTGGCGTGCACGGACGAGCTGCAAGCGTTGATGAAGCCGTTTCCGGCCGAGCGCATGCGCGCCTACCCGATCAGCGCCAGGGTCAACAGCGCCCGCGGCGGGGTTTTTTCTTGGGGCCCCTCAGTGTGGACGGGCGGTGCGCTCCAGCGCGTCGGCCTCCGCCTCCATCTCGGCCACAACTTGATTGAGCTTGGCGGTAATGGCGTTATCGGCGCTCGTATGCCGCGCAGCAAGCGCCCGGAGCTGGGCGGCTGTTCCGCGTAGGCGCGCAACAACGTCCTCTGGCGCGGGCGTTGCGGATCCCATCTGGCACCTTCAACCCATGGTGGATCCCGAACCCAGGTAGGCTACACGCAAATCGTGACATTTTGGAAGACTTTAATCGTTAAGGTGTCGCTGACAAGTCAAGTTGGCCGGTTTTCGTAACAAGTCAGTTGTCCGCTTCGTTCTTGCTTTGAGCCGGGGCATGCCCCGGCTCAAAGCGGCTCGCGTTGAAGCGTGTCACGCGGCCTGTGGTCGGCTGTGGCGGGCGTTGCCGTCTGGGTCGTAGCGACCGATGCAGCGCGGTCCGTAGAAGATAGCGATGGTGTGGTCGGCGTAGCGTCGGATCTGGACGGTCGCCTTGACGAAGTGTGCGCGCAGCGGACTGGGTTCGATCTGCAGCCGCAGCCGACCGAAGACGACGGTATTGTCGTTGCCGACGATACGGTCCTCCTGATGGCATAGGATTTCGGCGAGGTCGCTGCCGGTCCATGGCACGAAAGCGGTCCCCGGCTCGGCCGGCGCCGCGGCGAAGCGACGATTATGTGCCGGCAGGTAGACGTCGCTGAGGAACCGGTTCGCCGCCGCGATGGTGTCGATCCCGGCATCGGCGAGTTCCTTTACCAGGCGATCCTGCAGCGTCCCGAACATGCGCTCCGAGCGGCCCCTGGCTTCTGGCGAGTAAGCGGCGATATGGCGTATGCCGAGCTGGGCGAGCGCACGGCCGACCTGGGTTGGCGTGTCCTTGTCGACCTTGCCGCCGGCCTTGGGCGTGTAGAAGTAATGGCCGCCACGGTCGGTGTAGAAGGCACAGAACAGGCCGTGCCGGGCGATCACTTCATGTAGGCCGCGCAAACTCGAGGCCGTGCCCTCCTCCTCGACCAGAAAGCCCGAATAGATCTCGCTCGTCGCATCGTCCATCGTCACGATCAGATCGATCTGACGGCCAAGCGCCGGCAGCCACAGATGCCTCGAGCCGTCCTGGTGCAGCATCATGCCCGTCATCGGCCGGCGTGGCCGCTTCTTGCGGTGCGCCGACCGTTTCATCGCCGGCCGCACCAGGCCCGAGGCGTGCAGCACGCTCTTCGTCCAACCGTAGCTCGCCACCAGCCCGTGCCGCTCCTGCGCGCGCTCGTGGAAGTGCTTTACCGTCCAGCCCGCATAACGATCCCGGTACAACGATACGATCCGCTCAACCTCATCCGCCGCGATCCGGTGCGGGCTCACCTTGCCAAGACGACGGTCCAACAGACCGGCCTCGCCCTCTGCTGCGTAGCGGCCACGAAGCCGCCGAAACGATCGCTCGCTCATCCCCAATGTCTCCGCCGCCTCAGAATAACTCAGCCGCCCCGAGCGGCTCCGATCGTAAACCTCTAAAAACCGCATCTCCCTTATCCCTTGCAGCACCTCTGCCCGGTTCATCAATCGCCCCCACTTTGGAGCGCTTCTTAAACCGGACAGATCACCTGCTACAAAGACCGGACAGATAACGTGTTAGCGACAGACTTTAATCGTTAAGGTTGCCGCGGCGCCTCACGAATGGGTTACTTGAGGGAGGCAATCGCATATGCCGACCGGCCGCTCAGTGAGAAGGATTAACACGGGGACGCGGAGGTCACGGAGAAGCGAACAATGGCGCGCTTTGCGCGCCCAACACCTGTTCTTCTCCGTGACCTCCGTGCCTCCGTGGTGAACCCTCTTGCCCATATGCGATAGCCCTTGGGGGAGGCGGATTCCCGGCCGGCCATCGCCCGTTTGACCGGCCTCGATACGCAAGGCGCGCAGACAAAAACCCCGCCGCTCGTCGCGGCGGGGCTTGCCGGTCGCTGGGTCGGTAAGCGCGCGCGCTACTTGTGCTCTTCGGCGCTGTTGGTGATGGCGTGGCCGGCATCCTGCATGTCCTCGCCGGCACCTGCCGTCGTGTTGCACGCGCTCAGCACGGTTCCCGCGCCGCTCAGCAGGACGGCGATCAGGAAAATCTTGGCAAGCGTTCTCGACATTGGCGACCTCCGGTTTGGCTATGGTCCTAACACCGGTCGCCGGTCGATGTTCTCATATCAGCACCAGCCGGCAGCGCGATGGCCTCTCGCGCCGCCGGTTGCCGCGCGGGTTGAGCCGCTGCCGCGGGTCAGAGGCAATTCTGAAAATTGAAGAACGCCTTGCGCCAGCGCGTCACCGTCACCTTGGCGAAGAGCCCGGCCTTGGTGAAGGGGTCGTTGGCGATGAACTCTTCGGCGGCCTTGCGCTCTTCGGTATCGACGATGAGCACGCCGCCTTCGCCGGTCGAGCCGTCGTCACTAAGGACCGCGCCGGCGGCGAGCAGCTTGCCCTTGTGCTTTTCGAGATAGTCGAGATGAACCTTCCGGTTCGCCGTGCGGACATTGGCATGGCCGGGCTTGTCGAAGGTCTGGATGACATAGGGCATGGGGCGCGTCCTCCTGGGCTTTGCCGCGCGACCCTAGAGCATGTCCCGCGAAGACGGAACCATCAATGCCGCCGCCATTACTTATTCCGCCGTCCCCGCGAAAGCGGCGACCCCGCGGAAGCGCTCCGCTCAATGCATTTGAGGCTCTTGGATGCGGTATTATGTAGCACTCGCCACAAGGCGGAGCTTTGCGCGAGCCAATTCTGGTCGCGGTTACGTCGCGTCGTTGTGGCGCTCGTAATAACGGCCGAATTTTTTTTCTATCCGCTCCCCTGTAGGGCCATCGGGATTGAGCCGGTCGAGATTGTATCGATGGCAAAAGTTGGTGTGGCGCTTTACCTCAAATCCATCTTCGTAAGTCACCTTTCCCCAAACATACAAATATTGGCATTCGCCGATGGCAGAAGTGGGAAGCGCCTTCGCGCCCTGCCAAGACGTGATGCCGGGCGGGATAGAGTTATTGCCGTACCGTTCCAGGCCATCGTGGGGAAAACTGGTTCGGCGTTCTTCCTTGGAAAAATCGGCATCAAATGCCCATTCGACGTGATGTGCCGGCAAATGACCGGCATTGGTGATGCCGATATGGGCAACGATCTGGTCCCCGCGAGTTTCCTGAGGCGTGCCCCTGCGCGGAATGAAGGTACTGACGCCGCCAGGTTCGACGCCGAGCGAGGCACGTTGCATGGCCTTTGTAACGTCCATCTGTGCTTGCATGACGCCATGCTGCGCAATGGCGGCGGTCGCGAGTTTATTGGTCGCTTCGGCAGTGGCGTTTGCCGTTTTTGCAGCCGATATCAGGAGAGCAATTTCAAGCCCGGCAGTAACGGCCAAAATGGCAGTGAAAATGGCGAGCCACCCGGTATAAATAGCGATTTGTTCGTCCGTTCCCCCGGGAAGATGTTCGGCTTGGGCGTTGTGATAGCGGCGATTTGGTGTTTCGTGGCGTGGCGGCTGTTTCGATGATGCCGCAATCACAAGGACTATCCACGCGCCGAAGATCGCGCCGAATCCTTATCAGGGCAGCCAATTCACCAACCGCACGCCATGTTAGGCCTCGTGCAGTCGCACGGTATGGCATCCGATGGCGATCAGGCATGAGATGAAGAACCCCGCCGTAAAGCCGCCTCGCGCGATCTTATTCGAGAGATTGCGCGCGTTCTCTTCAATTCCGAGGGCGGCGAGTTTCTCGGCTAGGTCGTCGTACCCAAGGTTGCGGCGGTGTATTTCCGCCCGCAATATCCCTTTAGCCTTGCTTTGGAAGGATTTTTCTGTCTCTTTCATGATCAATCTCCACATTAGACGTAAAATCATCATATACGATGATTTTTCCCTCGAACAGATGATTTTTAGTCACTATATTCGATGCAACGTCATCGAATGTGGTGATTTCCATGGCCCAGCACTTCCTTCTTTCTGCCGCTGCCCGGACCCTCAGTCTGGCCCAGGTCATGCGTATGACCGATGCGCAGGCCGAGGAGATGTTCCGCCGCGTCCGCTGGCCCGAGAACAAGGGCGAGCCGGTATGCCCCTCCTGCGGCTCCCCTGTCGTCTACGACGTGCGCCGCAAGAACGGTCCCGCCCGCTGGTGCTGCAAGGCGTGCAAGGCCGATTTCAGCATCACGTCCGGCACGATCTTCGCCAACCACAAGCTGCCGCTGCGTGGCTACCTCGCGGCCATCGCCATCTTCTGCAACGAAGTGAAGGGTAAGAGCATGCTGGCGCTCTCCCGCGATCTTGGCACGCAGTACAAGACGGCCTTTGTGCTGGCGCACAAAATGCGCGAGGCGATGGCGGCTGAGATCAAGGGGCGCGTCGTCGGTGGCGAGGGCAAGGTTGCCGAGATCGACGGCGGCTATTTCGGTGGCTACTCCAAGCCCGGCAACAAGGCCGAGGATCGGCGCGATCGCCGGCTTGCCGAGAACCAGACTGGCAAGCGCCAATGCGTCGTGGTGGTACGCGAGCGCAACGGCAACACCGTTCCCGGCGTCTTCCGTAATGAGGCTCAGGCGCTTTCCTTCATTCGCTCGCGCATCGTCAAGGGAACCACGGTCAACGCCGATGAGGGTGGCGCCTGGAACGATCTACACGCCCGTTTCGAGATGCGGCGCATCAACCACCAAGAGGCTTACAGCCTCGACGGCGCATGCACCAACCAAGCCGAGTCGTTCTTCTCGCGCATGCGTCGTGGCGAGATCGGCCATCATCATCATGTCGCCGGCCCGTATCCGCTTCGCTCAAGAGGCAGCGTGGCGCGAGGATCACCGCCGGCAGGCTAATGGCGAGCAAGTGACTGCTGTTGCCCGGCTGGCGATGAAATCGCGCCCGTCAGTCGATTTCTGCGGCTACTGGCAACGGGCGCAACAAAAATGAAAACGATTGCTCGCTCGCTTCTACGGAGTCACCCTTTCCCAAATATCGGGGGAAGGGTAAGCCAATGGGCGCTTGGCTTTGGCGGATTATCTTTGTGGTCGTTACGACCGCCATCGGCCGCGGCATTGTCTCTTATTTTCAGTTGGACAGGTTGGCGGCGGAAATGATCGACGCCATCATGCACCTAAAGCCGCCATCTTCTGCGCTCGCATGGATTCTTTCGGGAACGATCGGTCTCGCAACACTAGTTGCGTGGGAGGCGTTTCACGTCAATGAGCGCCTTAGCAATTTGGTTCCGTGGAATACGCAAGCAGCGTCTTCAAGCCATTTAGCTAATGAAACTCTTCCGGGGTTTGCTGCCAACTTCGGGATTGAAATCCGGGATGCCGCAGCGTTGAGAAGCCAATATATTTTTGAATTCCAAACGCCAGAAAAGGCGAAAGTAGCGTTTTATTTATCTCCAAGCAATCGGCTCAGGTTTGCGGTAACCGACATACACGAGCAACAATACCCACTCGATATTCCTTTGGGTAATGACGGCGTACCAATTTACAAATTCGTATTTTTATCCTGTCAGGTCGGCGTTTCAGATAATTCTACGTTCATGCGTATCTTGGTTGATGGAAAGGAAGTAGCCAGCCGAGAACTTAGCTTTCCCCTCGATCTTGGGAGCAGAAACTGGTCAAAAGGAACGGTAGGCGCAGATTTGACGGGTACAAACAATGCTGCCTTTGCGATTGCTAAGAGCACTATTGGACATGTCACGTTAACGGATAAGCAGGTGACGAAACTTAATGAAATTTTCCGCACGTATCTTCGATCAGTTGGCTATCCTGGTGTATCAAGGTGACAGTCGTTTCAGCATGTTATCCTGCGGCGTCTAGTCGCCACTTCGCCGGCATCCCCTCGCCAACCCGCTGCACCGTCTTGCCCGTGTGGTTGCGAAGCGATGTATGCACCGCCCCGAACGTGTGGCGTATCAATTCTATCGGCGGGCTCTCGACGCCAGCTTGCTTCAGCAGCTCGATAACAATCTGCCGCGACGTAAGCGGCCCTGTCGCCTTCCGCAGCACGTCCAACACTTGCCGGAAGCATTCGCCGCGCTTGAAATATGGGTTCACCGCATTCCGCCGCCGCGGGGCGATCTTGGATAGATCAAATCCCGGCTCAAGCATTCGGATTACCGCCTCGACGTGCTGAAGTGGACCCGGATTTCGGGACCAGTTGACTAATTGGAAGAGAAGCCGTTCCGTGACAGCAAACGGAGCGGAAGATGACGAAGCGGACAAGACGGAAGATCGACGCGGCGCTGAAGGCGAGGATCGCTCTTGAGGCTCTGCGCGAGCAGGCGACGATTGCCGACCTTGCGCAACGTTACGAGGTCCACCCGAATCAGATTTACGCTTGGAAGAAGCAGCTGCTGGAACAGGCAGCCCGCGCCTTCGACGCGGGCGCAGGTAACGATGCCGAGACAAGCCGGGAACGCGAGATCGAGAAGCTGCACGCGAAGATCGGGCAGCTGACGGTGGAGCGGGATTTTTTAGCCAAGAGGTCCGGAAGATGAGCGTCCCGGACCGCCGGGCGCTCGTCGACCGCGATCACGGGGCGCCGTCGGTCCGCCGGCAATGCCAGTTGCTCGGCGTCGCTCGCTCCGGCGTCTACCGCAAGCCGCCGCCTGCGAACGAGAACGACCTTGCCCTGATGCGGCGGATCGACGAGCTATTTACGGCTTGGCCGTTCCTCGGCTCGCGGCGGATGGCGGAGATGCTGCGGGCGGAAGGGCGGCCGGTCAACCGCAAGCGGACGCAGCGGCTGATGCGGCGGATGGGCATCGCAGCGCTGGGGCCGAAGCCCAGAACGACGAAGCCGGCACCGGGGCACAAGATCTTTCCGTATCTCCTGCGGAACCTGGCGATCGACCGGCCGAACCAGGTCTGGGCGGCCGACATCACCTACGTGCCGATCGGGCGCGGCTTCCTCTATCTCGTGGCGGTCATCGACTGGGCGAGCCGGGCGGTGCTGTCCTGGCGTCTGTCGAACACCATGGACGTGTCGTTTTGCGTCTCGGCGCTCGAGGAGGCGCTGGCGCGCTTCGGCAAGCCGGAGATTTTCAACACCGACCAGGGCAGCCAGTTCACGAGCGCAGTCTTCACCGGCACGCTCGCCGCCGCCGGCATTCGCATCTCGATGGACGGGCGCGGCCGGTGGATGGACAATGTCTTCATCGAGCGGCTGTGGCGCAGCTTGAAATACGAGGACATCTATCTGAGGGGCTACGCCGACGGCCGGGAGGCGCGGGCCGGGATCGGTATGTGGATGGCCTTTTACAACGGCCGCCGTCCGCACCAGGCGCTCGGCAACCGGACGCCGATGGCGGTCTGGCGCGACGGCGTCACCGGCGAACTCGGCAATACGGCTGTGGACATGACGCTTCGCTTGGACAACGCCGACGCGTTGCCCACATGCCCACAGCCGCAACAACAACCGAAGATTCGTGTAGCATGAGGGATTCAAGAGATCGGAACGGCCGAACTTCCAACTAAGAAATCGGTCCCCGTGGTCCCACCGAGGGGGTCCACTTCAGTGCAGCATGTCCGCCGCCAAGCGCGCGGCTTCGTTCTTGTTGTCCTTGATCTTGCCGCCAAGCTCGGCGTGCAAGCGCTCAAGGGCGAAGATTGCGGGTTGGTGCTTCATGGCCGTGAGACTTAGGCACGACCGCGTAAAAAATCTATATTTAGGTTTGTGGCGAGTGCTACATAATACCGCTTGGATGCGGGCTTTCGCTGGCAAAGCAATTGTTGCGGAATACGCTGCCGCGAGATGTGTGCACCAACGAGCGCTTTCGGCCGCTCAATGGGCATGGACATGCGGCGGCCGCAGACGCCGCAGAGGACGATGACTTTTGGTTGCAAGACGGCTATATGATTCGCTCTAGCCTTCTCCGCGAGCGGCTAGGCCAGGGAGGTCAAAGATGCCCGGAGATCCTCGTTCCCAGAGCGGCGATCTCGATCGCGCCGCAGACGCATCCGGCGCCGGTCAAGCGGCGCATGACGGCTCGACGGCAGGCGACAGCAAGCGGGACCGCCGGGAAGTTTTGCGCTGGCGTCGCGGCAGGCTGATCGGGGTGGCTGCCCTCGCCGGGGCGGTGGCCGTTCCGGTCGCGCTCTTGGGCGGCATGATGTTGCGCCCGCATATGCCGCAGCCGGTGGCGCTTTCCGTCTTCGGCGGCCCGTTCGCGCTCACCGATCAAAACGGCCGCGTCGTCACCGATGCCGATCTTCGCGGCCGATGGACGCTGCTCTATTTCGGCTACACGCACTGCCCGGACGCGTGCCCGACCGCGCTCAATGCCATTGCGGAAGCGCTCGATCGGCTCGGATCGAAACGCGCGAAGATCGCAGCGCTGTTCGTCACCCTCGATCCGGAACGCGACACGGCGGCCGTGCTGAAAGACTATACCGGCGCGTTCCGGGCCGGAATTGTCGGCCTGACCGGCACGCCGGCCCAGATCGCCAAGGTGGCCGGCGAATATCGCATCTCCTACGAGAAACATCCGCTCCCCGAGGAGGACGACTACAGCATCGACCACACCTCCGTCATCTTTCTGCTCGACCCGCAGGGCAGGACGGTCTCGATGTTCTCGCACGAGACCGCGCCTGACCGGCTGGCGCAGGCTATCCAGCAGGTGATGCGGTGATCGGCATGCTCAGACCACGCGCCGATGGGCGGGCGCGACCCGGGAAGCGTTTCTCGATGCGCCTGGGATTGGCGGCGGCGGCGCTGGCGAGCGTCGGGGCGCTGGCGCTCTGGGTCCAGGCCGCAGGTCGGCCGCTCTTCGCCGATGCCGACGACCCAGCGGCGGTCGCGCGCGGCGCGACCGTTTATCGCCAGCACTGCGCCGCTTGTCATGGCGCCCGCCTCGAAGGACAGAAGGGGTGGCAGACCGTCGGTGCGAACGGCCGACTGCCGGCGCCGCCACAGGACGAGCGCGGCCACAGCTGGATGCATTCGGACCGGGAGCTGATTCGGATCGTCAAATTCAGCGTCGACGACCCCGCGGCCCCGGGCTATCGCTCGGACATGCCGGCTTTTGACGGCGTTCTCAGCGACGGCGAGGTGCTAAGCGCTCTGGCCTTCATCAAGAGCCGCTGGCCGCTTCCGGTGCGCGCCTATCAAGCGGCGCTCAACCCCGGAGGACGCGGCATGCCGCAGGGTCTGCGCGGCACCTCCTGGAAGCTGCCGAAGGATTGCGGATTGGAGCCGGTTCGCTTCGCCCAGCCGCGTAACTAGACGCGATTACAGGAGCCGGCCGGGTCGGCTAGACTAAGATGCGGCAGGTTGCTGATGACACAAGGCGCGTCGGCGTCACGGGAGGAAAAAATGGATTATCGCGGCCTTGGCCACAGCGGCCTCAAAGTCTCGACGCTCTGCCTCGGCACGATGATGTTCGGCGGCGCCACCGATGCCGCGACATCCGAGCGCATCGTCGCCCGGGCGCGCGAGGCGGGCGTCAATTTCATCGACACCGCCGACCAGTACAATGACGGCCGCTCCGAGGAGGTGACCGGCCGCGCCGTCGCGCGCGACCGCGACCGCTGGGTGATCGCCACCAAGGTCTGCAATCCCATGGGCAGCGGCCCCAACGAGCGCGGCCTCTCGCGCAAATGGCTGCTGCAGGCGGCCGATGCCAGCCTGAAGCGGCTCGGCACCGATTACATCGATATCTACTACCTCCACAAGGAGGACCATTCGACGCCGCTCGAGGAAAGCGTGCGCGCGCTGGGCGATCTCGCGCGCCAAGGCAAGATCCGCTATTTCGGCCTCTCCAACCACCGCTCCTGGCGCATCGCCGAGATCTGCGCCATCGCCGACCGGCTCGGCGTCGCGCGGCCGGTGGTGAGCCAGCCCTATTACAACGCCGTCAACCGCATGCCCGAGGTGGAGCAATTGCCAGCCGCCGCCTATTACGGGCTCGGCATCGTGCCCTACAGCCCGATGGCGCGCGGCGTGCTAAGCGGCAAGTACACGCCCGACCTGCCGCCGCCTTCCGGCACCCGCGCCGGGCGGCAGGATCCGCGCATGATGCAGACGGAATGGCGGCCGGAATCGCTGCATGTGGCGCAGCAGATCAAGGCGCATGCGGAAAAGCGCGGCGTCACACCCGGCCAGTTCGCGGTCGCCTGGGTGCTGAACAACCCGCTCGTCACCGCGGTGATCGGCGGCCCGCGCACCCCCGAGCAATGGGAGGATTATCTGGCGGCGCTCGCCTATCGCTTCACCGCCGAGGACGAGGCGCTGGTTGACCGGCTCGTCGTCACCGGCCATCCCTCCACCCCCGGCTACAACGACCCCGCCTATCCCATCGAAGGCCGCCCGCGGCGCAGCGCGGGGTGAGCCTTGGCTGCGACCTCGCATTCCGGATGGCCGAGGTCCCGGTTTTCGGCTTCTGACTACCCGGGCAGAATGCTATCGTTCAGGCACTTTTCTGGTCATCGGGGAAATGTCGGGCAAGCGGCGAACCGTTGCCGAGGAGGAGCGCCTATGTTTCGTCTATCGCACGTGGTGCTGCTTGTCGCCCTGACGCTCGGCGCCTGCGCCACCGCGCCGCCCTCCGGACCGAGCCTCGTGGCGGCCGCGGGCAAGGACAAGAGCGTCGCGGCGTTTCGCCAGGACGACGCCGATTGCCGGCAAGTGGCCGCGCAGCGGGTCGCCGGGGCAGCGCCGACGCAGCCGACGGAAGCCGCGCCGGCAGCGGCGCCCGTCGCCGGCACGCCGCAGCAGCGCTACGACGCGAGCTACGCGCAATGCATGTGCGCGAAGGGCGACGCGATCGAGCGCCGGTACGGCGCCTACCCCTTGGTTTTTATCGGCTTCCTGTCCTCGGTCGGCATGCAAGCCGGGGGCCATGGCGGCGGCAGCCGCTGATCCCCCACGGGCCCGACGCGATCGCCTCCCGAGCCTTGGCGGCTGAGGGGTGCATGCGTATCCTCACCCCAGCAACCCGGCCGACCGCTCCGCGGTCGGCCCCGATTGGGTTCGATCGCAAAGCGATCGAACGGGTTGCTCACCCCAACCCTCTCCGCCGCTC
>CAWBKF010000021.1:0-148916 GCA_963789275.1 uncultured Alphaproteobacteria bacterium | reverse complement strand
CAATGCTTATCGAGGCAAGTCCGCACGGTGCGGGCTTTCGCGGTTGCAAGGGCAACCGCTGGCGCCCGCCGCGGACAAGCTCGCGGGTTTCCCTGCGGGAGCTTGCCTAGGTATCATTCATCTTCAGGGCGGCCAGGAAGGCGGATTGGGGAATTTCCACCTTGCCGTATTGGCGCATGCGCTTGCGGCCCTCTTTCTGCTTCTCGAGCAATTTCCGTTTTCGCGTGATGTCGCCGCCATAGCATTTGGCGAGCACGTCCTTGCGCAACGCCTTCACCGTCTCGCGCGCGATGACGCGGCCGCCGATCGCCGCCTGGATGGCGATCAGGAAGAGCTGGCGCGGGATCAATTCCTTGAGCCGCTCGCATAGCGCGCGGCCGCGGCGCTCGGCCTGGCCGCGATGGACGATGATGGCGAGCGCGTCGACCGGCTCGTGATTGACCAGGATGTTCATCAGCACGAGGTCGCCCTCGGCATAGCCGTCCATCTGGTAGTCGAAGCTGGCATAGCCGCGGCTCACTGATTTGAGCCGGTCGTAGAAATCGAACACCACCTCGTTGAGCGGCAGGCGATAGACCACCATGGCGCGGGCGCCGGCGTAGGTGAGGTCCTTCTGCACGCCGCGCCGCTCCTCGCACAGCGCCAGCACCGAGCCCAGATACTCGTCCGGCACCATGATGGTGGCGCGGATCCACGGCTCCTCGATATGGGCGATGCGTACCGGGTCGGGCATGTCGACGGGGTTGTGCAGCGGCAGCATCTCGCCATTGGTGAGATGGATCTGATAGACGACCGAGGGCGCGGTGGTGATGAGGTCGAGGTTGAACTCGCGCTCGAGCCGCTCCTGGATGATCTCGAGATGGAGGAGGCCGAGGAAGCCGCAGCGGAAGCCGAAGCCCAACGCCGCCGAGGTCTCGGGCTCGTATTCGAAGCTGGCGTCGTTGAGGCGCAGCTTGCCGAGGCTGTCGCGCAGATGGCCGTATTGCGCGGCGTCGGTCGGGAAGAGGCCGCAGAACACCACCGACTGCACCGGCTTGAAGCCCGGCAGCGCCTCGGCGGCGGGGCGCCGGTCCTCGGTGATGGTGTCGCCGATCTTGCAATCCGCCACCGTCTTGATCGCGGCGGTGAGGTAGCCGATCTCGCCCGGGCCCAGCTCCGGCATCGGCAGAGGCTTGGGCGTGAAGACGCCGACGCGCTCGACCTGATGGGCGGCGCCGGTCGCCATCATGCGGATCTTCATGCCGGCCTTGAGCACGCCATCCTTCACCCGCACCAAGGTGACGACGCCGAGATAGGGGTCGTACCAGCTGTCGACCAGCAGCGCCTTCAACGGCGCCTCGGCATCGCCGGTGGGCGGCGGCAGGCGCTCGACCAGCGCCTCGAGCACGAGGTCGATGTTGAGCCCGGTCTTGGCCGAGATCTCGACCGCATGCGAGGCGTCGAGGCCGATCACCTCCTCGATCTGCGCCTTGACCCGGGCGGGCTCCGCCGCCGGCAGGTCGATCTTGTTGAGCACCGGCACGATCTCGTGATTGGCGTCGATCGCCTGGTAGACATTGGCGAGGGTCTGCGCCTCGACCCCCTGGCTGGCATCGACCACCAGCAGCGAGCCCTCGCAGGCGGCGAGCGAGCGGCTCACCTCATAGGCGAAATCGACATGGCCGGGCGTGTCCATGAGGTTCAGCTCATAGGTCTCGCCGTTCCTGGCCTTGTAGGTGAGGCGCACGGTCTGCGCCTTGATGGTGATGCCGCGCTCGCGCTCGATATCCATGCTGTCGAGCACCTGCTCGCGCATCTCGCGCAATTCGAGCCCACCGCAGGTCTGGATCAGCCTGTCGGCAAGCGTCGATTTGCCGTGATCGATATGCGCGATGATCGCGAAATTGCGGATATGGGCGAGGTCGGTCATGCGCCGATGCTGGAGGTCGGGGGGAAGATAGGGGGTGGCGGCGCCGGGCGCAATGACAGGCGGCGGAAATCGGGGCGATTCAAGTGTTCACCGACGCGGAGGCACGGAGAAGAAAGGAATTTCAGCCGCTTGCCCGCGCTGCGCGGGCACTCGCGGTTGCAAGAGCAACCGCTGCCGCCCGCCGGCGACGGACAACCCGGCCGACCGCTTTGCGGTCGGCCCCGGAGGGTTCGATCGCAACGCGATCGAACGGGTTGTCTGCGTCGCGCCTAGGGTACGGACGCCGCCAGGATCATGCTGAGGTGGGCTTGGGGCAGGCCGGTCTCCTGGACCCAAGCGTTGAAGAGCGCTTGCAGCTCGGCGCGGCCCGCCTTGCCCTTGGGCTCGCCGCGATAGGCCCCCCAATGGTTGAGCGCGGTCACTACATAGGGCGTCGGGATGAAGGTGTCCTTGCCCGCCATGCGCAGGAAATAGGCCCCGGAATTGCCGCCGAGCTGGCTGAAGCGGCGGGCGAGCTCGTCCCAGAGCTTCACCGTCTCGGCGACCGGCCAGTCGGCGAGCCAGGCGGCGAAGCTGCCATGCTCCTCGGCCAAGAGACACATCGAGGCGGCGTTCTCCTGCACCGATTTGAGCTTGCCGAGATGGCGGATGAGCCGGGCATCGCCCATCAGCCGCTCCACCGCCTCCTCGCTCATGGCGCGCACCCGGCGGGGATCGAAGCCCAGGAAGGCCTTCTCGAAATCCGGCCATTTGGCGTCGACCATGTCGTGCTTGAGGCCGGCGCGGAAGATGCGCAGCGACATCAGCGAGAGATAGCGGTTGTCGCCGACCTTGCGCAGCTGCGCCGGCGACTTCACCTCCGGCAGGCGCTGGGCGAGCGCCGCGACGCCGAGGCGCTGTTCCGCCGCTTTCCGGATCTTGGCGAACGCAACCATGGCGCTCCTTGGAGAGGGCTTCGCGAGGGGGTGCTCGGCGGACGACCGCGTAGGATATTTCACGCCCGCGTCCTACACCATGCGTATTCGCCGCACCCTTGTGGCAAGTTTCAGTCTTTTTATCGCCTGAGACTGCCGGCGGTCGCCTTCTCCATCGCGGCGATGAGCTTTTGCGAGAAGCCTTCCAGCGCCTCCTCGGTTAGCGTCGCCTCCTCCGGCTGCAGCACCACCGTGATGGCGAGCGATTTCTTGCCGACATCGACGCCGGGACCGGTGTAGACGTCGAAGAGGCGCACCTCGGCGATGAGCTTGCGATCGACACCGCGCGCCGCGCGCAGCAGCGTCTCGGCCGGCAGATCCGCCGCGACGATGAAGGCGAAATCGCGCTCCACCGGCTGGAAGGGCGAGAGCTTCAGCGGCGCGCGGCCGCGTTTGCCGCGCGGCAATGGCACGTGGTCGACGAAGATCTCGAAGCCCACCGCCGGCCCCTCGACATCCATCTCCTTGAGCACGCCGGGATGGAGCTCGCCGAAATAGCCCAGCACCTTGGGCCCGAGCCTGAGCGTCGCGGCGCGGCCGGGATGGTACCAGTCGGGCACTTCCGTCGCGAGCTGCAGGCTCTCCGCCGCGGCGCCCGCGGCGGCGAGCGCCGCCAGCGCATCCGCCTTGGCGAGGAAGGCATCGACCGGTTTGCCGAGATCGTCCCAGCGCTTGGGGCCGGTGCGCCCGAGCCGCACGCCGGCGGCGACGAGATCCTGGCCCTCCGGCGTGTCGTCGCGGTATTGCGGCCCGAGCTCGAACAGCGCGCCATTCGCCTGGCCGCGATCGCTGTTGCGCTGAGCCGCCGTCAGCAGGTTCGGCAGGATCGAGGGGCGCATCTGGTCGAGATCGGCGCTGATCGGGTTGACGATACGGAGGCTCTCGGGCGTGGCGCCGAAGAGCTCGGCGAGCTTCCGCGGCATGAAGGAGAATGTGGCGGCTTCGACCAGCCCGCGCGCGGCCAGCGACCGGCGCACCAGCCCGCGCCGCCGCTGCAGCGGCGTCAGCGCCGGCTTCGGCAGCACGCCGTCGCGCGGCAAGGGCGTCGCGGTGATGCGGTCATAGCCGTGGATGCGCAGCACTTCCTCGACGAGATCGGCCTCGCCCTCGATGTCGCCGCGCCAGGAGGGCGGCTCGACGGCGAGCGCGCCTGCGGCGTCGCTCACGGTGCAGCCCAGCGCCGTCAGGATCCGCCGCTGCTCCGGCGCCGCCAGATCGACGCCGCCGAGGCTCTGCGTGCGCGACGGGCGGAAGCGGTAGCTGCGCCGCCATTCCGGCACCGCGCCGGAGATCGCGACCTCGCTCGCCTCGCCGCCGCAGAGCTCGAGCACGAGCCGCGTCGCGATCTCGATGCCGGGCCGGGTGAAATCGGGATCGAGGCCGCGCTCGAAGCGATAGCGGGCATCGCTCTGGACCTGCAGCTTGCGGCCGGTGGCGGCGGTGCGCACGGGATCGAAGAGGGCCGCCTCGATATAGACGGTGCGCGTCGCCGCGGTGCAGCCGGTGCTCTCGCCGCCGATCACGCCGCCGAGGCTCAGCACCGCGCGGTCATCGGCGATCACCGTCATCTCGGCGTCGAGCTCGTAGGCGCGGCCGTTGAGCGCGGCGAGGCTCTCGCCCTTCCTCGCGGCGCGCACCACCAAATCGCTCGCGAGCTTGTCGGCATCGAAGACGTGGAGCGGCCGGTCCAGGTCGAAGGTGACGAAATTGGTGATGTCGACCAGCGCCGAGATCGGCCGGAGCCCGATCGCGGTGAGCCGGTCCTGCAGCCAGCGCGGGCTCGGGCCGTTGGTGAGATTGCGCACGATGCGGCCGACGAACAGCGGGCAGGCCTTGTCGTCGGGGCCGGCGAGGTGGACCGCGACCGGGCAGGGAAAGCGCCCCGGCACCGGACTCACATCGAGCGGCACGAGCCTGCCCAGCCCCGAGGCGGCGAGGTCGCGGGCGATGCCGCGGACGCCGAGGCAATCGCCGCGGTTGGGGGTCACCTTGATGTCAAGCACAGGATCGTCGAGGCCTGCGACCGCAGCAAAGCGCTGGCCCGGCGTCGAGCCCTCCGGCAGCTCGATGATGCCGTCGTGATTATCGGAGAGTCCGAGCTCGGCTTCCGAGACCAGCATGCCGTTCGAGGCCTGGCCGCGGATCAGGCTCTGCTTCAGCACCAGCCCGGATTTCGGGATGGTGGTGCCGACCGGCGCGAAGACGCCGAGCATGCCGGCCCGCGCATTGGGTGCGCCGCACACCACCTGGACCTTTTCGCTGCCGGTGTCGACGGTGCAGAGGCGCAGCTTGTCGGCATTGGGATGGGGCTCGGCCGAGAGCACGCGGGCGACGATGAAGGGCTGCAGCGGCTTGCCGCGGTCCTCGATGCCGTCGACCTCGAGCCCGCTCATGACGAGCGCCTTGACGATCTCGTCGAGCGTGGCGCCGGTCTCGAGATGGGTCTTGAGCCAGGCGAGCGTCGTCTTCATCGCCCGAGCCCTCCGGTCACCGACGGCACATCGAGCGGCAGGAAGCCATAATGCCGGAGCCAGCGCAGATCATTGTCGTAGATCGCGCGCAGATCGGGGATGCCGTATTTGAGCATGGCGATGCGCTCGATCCCCATGCCGAAGGCGAAGCCCTGATACCGCGCGGGATCGATGCCGCACTTCTCCAGCACCTTGGGATGCACCATGCCGGAGCCGAGGATCTCGAGCCAGTCGCCGCCGGCGCCGATGGTGAGGCCGCCGCCTTCGCGCGAGCAGCCGATATCGACTTCGGCCGAGGGCTCGGTGAAGGGGAAATAGCTCGGGCGGAAGCGCACCGGCAGATCCGCGATGTCGAAGAAGGCGCGGCAGAACTCGATGAGGCAGCCCTTCAAATGGCCCATATGCGTCGCCTGGTCGATCACCAGGCCTTCGACCTGATGGAACATCGGCGAATGCGTCGCGTCGTGATCGCTGCGGAAGGTGCGGCCGGGCACGATGATGCGGATCGGCGGCTTCTCGGAGCGCATGGTGCGCACCTGCACCGGCGAGGTATGGGTGCGCAGCACCTTGCGGCTGCCATCCTTCTGCTCCGGCAGATAGAAGGTGTCCTGCTCCTGGCGCGCGGGATGCTCGGGCGGGATGTTGAGGGCGGCGAAATTGTGGAAGTCGTCCTCGATATCCGGGCCCTCGGCGACGCTGAAGCCCATCTCGCCGAAGATCGCGATGATCTCGTCGATCGTCTGGCTCAGCGCATGGACGCGGCCGTCGCTCTCGGCGCGCACGGGGAGGCTGACATCGACGCGCTGCTCGGCCAGCTTCGCGCGCAGCGCCGCATCCTCGAGCGTGCGCGTGGCGTGGCCGATCGCCGCCTCGGCCTCGTCCTTGAGCCGGTTCAGCGCCTGGCCGCGCTCGCGCCGCGCCAGCGGGTCGAGCGCGGCCAAGCCCTTCATCAGCTCGGTGACGCGGCCCTTGCGGCCCAGGATGGCGACGCGCGCCTGCTCCAGCGCATCGAGGCTCGCCGCCTGCTTGATCAGCCGCAGGATCTCGTCGCGCAGATGGTCGAGACTATCCATGGGTCAGGTCCTGGGGATCATGCCCTCACACGAAAAAGGGGCCGAAGCGGCCCCTTCTCTTCGCCTCGATGACGCGGGGGCCTTCAGCGAAGGAACCCGCTGCTAAATCGCCCGCTCACCATCGCTCTCACGCCTTCAGCGCCGCTTGCGCCTCGGCGACGATCGCCTTGAACGCCTCGGGCTCGCGCACCGCGAGATCGGCCAGCACCTTGCGGTCGATCTCGAGCCCGGCGCGCTTCACCCCGTGCATGAACTGCGAATAGGTCAGGCCCTCGGCGCGGACGCCGGCATTGATGCGCTGAATCCACAACGAACGGAAATTGCGCTTCTTGGCGCGGCGGTCGCGATAGGCATAGCGCAGCCCCTTCTCGACCTTCTCGATGGCGACGCGGAAGGCGTTCTTGGCGCGCCCGCGATAGCCCTTGGCGAGGCCCAGCACCTTCTTGTGCCGGGCATGCGTGGTCACGCCACGCTTGACGCGTGCCATGGCTCAGCCCCGCAGGTAAGGCATGTAGGTCAGCACCAGGTTCTGCGTCACCCTTCTCGAGGGTGAAGGTGCCGCGCGCCTTGCGCTTCATCTTTTGCGACTTGCTGATCAGGCGGTGGCGCTTATGCGCAACCGCCGCCTTGATCTTGCCGGAAGCGGTGCGCTTGAAGCGCTTTTTCGCCCCGCTCTTGGTCTTCATCTTGGGCATTTTGGTTCCTTTCGCAAGGATGTGGGCGATGGCGAGGCATGCCCTCGGGCGCTCGGAAGCGCGGCCAGCCATCGGGAAGGCGCGGGTTATAACCGGCAGCCCGGCGAAAGGCAAGCGTAGCCGACCGGCGGAGACGGGCGGCGGCCTTTCGCCTCTCGTCCCTCCCCTCGAGCGCCTCAAGCCGGAACGGGGACGCTCAGCGGGCGCCGAAGGAGAGGTCGTCGGTCGCGGGCTGGGAGGGGGGCAGCATCGTCGGCAGCCGCTCGAGCAAGGCTGCGGTGGTGAGCAGCGCCAGCAGCAAGGCGACGGCGGCGAGGCCGGTGTTGAGACGCGCGCAAAAGGCGTCAATGCGCTGCAGGAAGGCGGAGGGCCGTGGTTTTTTCATGGGGCAGCTCCACACTCTTTGCCCAACTCTATCGCCCCACGCACACCCCCGCCTGTGAGCGGGCGCACAGCACCGGCGGCAAACCGCCTATTTCGGCGACATCACCATGGTCATCTGGCGGCCTTCCATGCGCGGGTGCTGCTCGATCTTGGCGATCTTGTCGAGATGGTCGCGCACCCGCATCAGCACGTTCATGCCGAGTTCCTGATGCGCCAGCTCGCGGCCGCGGAAGCGCATGGTGACCTTCACCTTGTCGCCTTCCTCGATGAATTTGAGCATGGAGCGCATCTTGACGTCGTAATCGTGATCGTCGATGCCGGGGCGCAGCTTGATCTCCTTGACCTCGATGACCTTCTGCTTCTTGCGCGCCTCGTTCTTGCGCTTCTGCTCCTCGTATTTGAACTTGCCGAAATCGAGGATCTTGACCACCGGCGGGTCGGCATTGGCAGCGACTTCAACGAGATCGAGACCGGCCGCGGTAGCCCGGCTCAGCGCTTCGTTTCGGGTCACGACCCCGATCATCTCGCCGCGCTCGTCCACCAGCCGGACATTGGGCACGAGAATCTCCTGATTGACGCGCGGCCCGTCGCGGGTCGGCGTCGCGTTCGTGGGTAGTCTGGCGATGCAATGCCTCCTTTCAAAAGAATATGGACCCGCCGGCGCCAAAGCCCATCCGGCTGGCGCCGCCCAAGGTCCCCCGGCGGCAGCCGCTCAACCCGAAGGGGCGGCTGCCTCCGCCTTCAATCTAGCGATGGCCTCGGCCAGCGCAAGGACTTCCTGTTCCTTGCCGCCGAGGCGGCGGATCGCCACCGTCCCCTGCTCCGCCTCGCGCTTGCCGACGACCAGCAAAGCCGGGATCTTGGCGAGGCTGTGCTCGCGGATCTTGTAGGTGATCTTTTCGTTGCGGGTATCGGCCTCGACGCGCAGTCCCGCCGCGGCGCAGGCGGCGCGGACGGTCTCGGCATAGGCATCGGCCTCCGAGGTGATGGTCGCCACCATGACCTGCACCGGCGCCAGCCAGAGCGGGAAGCGGCCGGCGTAATTCTCGATCAGGATGGCGATGAAGCGCTCCATCGAGCCGAAGATGGCCCGATGCAGCATCACCGGGGTGTGGCGCTGCCCGTCCTCGCCGATATAGCTCGCGCCGAGGCGCTCCGGCAGCACGAAATCGACCTGCAAGGTGCCGCATTGCCAGTCGCGGCCGATGGCGTCGCGCAGCACGAATTCGAGCTTGGGCCCGTAGAAGGCGCCTTCGCCGGGGTTGAGGCTGTAGGGCAGCCCGGACGCCGCGGTCGCCGCCTTGAGCGCGTCCTCGGCATGGTCCCAGACCGCATCCGTCCCGGCGCGCAACGTCGGGCGGTCGGCGAATTTGACGGTGAAATCGTCGAAGCCGAAATCATGGTAGACCGAGCGCAGCAAGGCGCAGAACGCCACCGTCTCCTCGGTGATCTGCGCCTCGGTGCAGAAGATATGCGCATCGTCCTGGGTGAAGGCGCGCACCCGCATGATGCCGTGCAGCGCGCCCGAGGGCTCGTTGCGGTGGCACGAGCCGAACTCGGCCATGCGCAGCGGCAGCTCGCGATAGGAATGGAGCTGCTGGCGGAAGATCTGCACGTGGCCGGGGCAGCTCATCGGCTTCACCGCCAGCACGCGCTCCTTGCCCTCATCCTCGTCGCGCACGGTGAACATGACGTGGCGGAACTTCTCCCAATGGCCTGACGCCTCCCACAGGCTGCGGTCGAGGAGCTGCGGCGTCTTCACCTCGCGATAGCCCGCCTGGTCCAGCCGGCGGCGCAAATAGTCCTCGATGGTGCGGTAGAGCGTCCAGCCCTTGGGATGCCAGAACACGCTGCCCACCGCCTCTTCCTGCTGGTGGAAAAGGCCGAGCTCGCGCCCGAGGCGGCGATGGTCGCGCTTGTCCGCCTCCTCGAGCTGGAAGAGATACTGCTTCAGCGCCTTGTCGTCGGCAAAGGCGGTGCCGTAGACGCGCTGCAGCTGCTGATTGCGCGCATCGCCGCGCCAATAGGCGCCGGCCACCTTCATCAGCTTGAAGGCGTGGCCGAGTTTGCCGGTGGATGGCAGATGCGGGCCGATGCAGAGATCGATGAAGCTGCCCTGGCGATAGAGGCTGATCGCCTCCTCGGCGGGGATTTCGTTGATCCATTCGGCCTTGTAGCGCTCGCCGATCGATTTGAAGAAAGCGACGGCGCGGTCGCGCTCCCATTCCTCGCGCGTGATCGGCTCGTCACGCTCGACGATCTCGTGCATGCGCTGCTCGATCGTCGCGAGGTCGTCGGTCGTGAAGGGCTGGTCGCGCGCGAAATCGTAGTAGAAGCCGGTCTCGGTGGCGGGACCGAACGTCACCTGCGTCTCGGGATAGAGCTCCTTCACTGCCTCGGCCAGGACATGCGCCGCGTCGTGGCGCAGGATCTCCAGCGCCTCGGGCGCGTCGCGGGTCACGATCGCGATGCTGGCGTTGCGCGCGATGCGCGTGGCGAGGTCGCGCGGCTCGCCATCGATCTTGATCGCGAGCGCCGCCTTGGCGAGGCCGGGGCCGATCGATGCCGCGATCTCGGCGCCGGTCACCGGCCCGGGAAAGCTGCGGACTTTGCCGTCGGGGAGCGTGATGTCAACCGAACTCATGCGCGCGATTTAGCCGAAGGCGAGGGTTGCGGCAACCTCCTCGACGCCGAGATCGCCGAGATCGGGGCGGCGCAGGATGGTGACGCGCGCGCCGCGCGGGGCGGTGAGCGCGGGGTCGGAGTCGGCCGAATAGAGCACGGTGACGGGACAGCCGGAGGCGGCGAGAAGATGCATCGGCCCGGTATCGTTGCCGACCGCGTGGCGCGCGATCCGGCCCAGCGCCACGATCTCGCCGAAGCTGGTGCGGCCGGTGAGGTCGAGCGCGCCGCCGCAGCGCTCGGCGATCACCGCACCGAGCGCTGTCTCCGCCGCGCCTCCCAGCACCACCGGCGTCAGCCGGTGCCGCGCCGCGAGCACCGCGAGCGCGGCGTAGTTCTCGATCGGCCAGCGCTTTGCCGGCCGGTGCGCCGAGCCGCCCGGCACCAGCAGCAGCAGCCGCTCCGGCAGCGCGAAATCCCCAAGCTCACGCGCCGCCCAGCCGAGGTCTGGCAGCGTCACCTCGGCGATGCCGGCGAGCTTCAGCTGCTCGGCCTGGCGGTCGATGGTGTGCATGCGGTTGCGCTCGGGATTGGTATGCGGCAGCGAGGCGCCGCGGGCGATGCCGGACCAGGGCGGCCCGCCCATCAGCCGATGATAGAAGCTCGAGCGGTCGGAGGTCTGGAGATCGTAGACCCGCTCGAACCGGCCCTCGCGCAGCATGCGCCGGAGCCGCCACCAGCCCGCGAGATCGAAAAGCGCGCGGCCGCTGGTCGATCAGCACCCGGTCGAAATAGGGCGCGGCGCGGCCAAGCTCGGCATAGGGCGCGGTGGTGAGCAGCGTGATCTCGTCGCCCGGGTGATACGCGCGGATGGCGGCGGCCGGCCCCATCGCCTGGACGAAATCGCCGAGCGCGCCGAGCTTGATGACCAGGATGCGCATGGGCGCGGCGCGATCAGCCCAACGCAGCCATACCTCAAGCCGCTACCGGGCCCGAGGGGTCGGCTTCGGCGGCGGCGGGGAAGAGGATCTCCGAATAGACCGCGAGCGTCCGATCGGTCATCGCCTCGGTGGTGAAATGCGCGCGCATATGGGCGCTGGCGCGCTGCGCCAGTGCCATACGCTCGGCCGGCGACAGCGCCAGCGCGCCGGCGATCGCTTCGGCCAGCGCGGCGGGATCGCCGGGCGGCACCAGCCAGCCGGTCTCGCCATCGAGCACGATCTCGCGCGCGCCGCCGTGATCGGTGGCGACGATCGGCCGCCCCATCGCCAGCGCCTCGGCGATGATGCGGCCGAAGCCCTCGGGCCGCGTCGAGGCGGACACGATGACGTCGGCCAGCATGTAGGCGGCGGGCATGTCGCGGCAATCCTCGATGATCTGGAAGAGCCCGCCCAGGCCCTTGCGCGCGATGGTGTCGATCAACTGCTGGCGATAGCGCCCCTCGCCGGTGCCGACCAGCAAGCAGCGCAGATCGCGGCGCTCGAGCCGCGCCAGCGCATCGACCAGCACCAGCTGGCCCTTCCAGCGCGTCAGCCGTCCCGGCAGCATCACCACCTGCACGCCGTCGGGCAGCTGCCATTCGCGCGCCAGCCGGATGACGCGCTCGGCGCTGACGCGCTCGGGATCGAAGCGGCCGAAATCGACGCCGCGCTCGATGATCCGGAGCTTCTCCGGCGGCACGCCATAGACCTGCATCGCATGCTCGGCGACGAACTGCGAGATGGCAATGACGCGCTCGCCCTCGGCCATCACCGCGTTGTAGCGCCGCTTGATCCAGCCGTCATCGCCATAGGCATTGTGGAAAGTGGTGACGAAATGGCAGCCGGTGCGGCGCGCGGCGCCAAGCCCGCTCCAGGCCGGAGCGCGGCTCCGGGCATGCAGGATGTCGATGCGCTCGCGGCGCACGAGCTGCGCCAGGCGCTCGACATTGCGCCGCATGGTGAAGGGGTTCTTGGAGGCGAGCGGCAGCTCCACATGCAACGCGCCGGCGCGCTCGACCTCGCGCACCATCGGGCCGCCTTCGGACGCCACCACCGATTTCCAGCCGCCGGCCGCCAGCGCCGCCGCCACCTCGACCGTGCCGCGCTCGACGCCGCCGGTGACCAAGCGCGGCAATATCTGCAGCACCGCCGGCGGGCGGGTTCGCGCCGCCGCGGCGGCAGTGCTAGTCTTGGCCTTCTCCGTCATGAACGCGCGTGAATGCAAATGACCTGGGTGTCGACGCCGACTGCCGGCAGTAATCAGCCTGCCATATTAACACGCGAGGACGGCGCCACAATCGCCTACCATCGCCGCGGCGGCAAAAGCCCCGGCATCGTGTTTCTCGGCGGCTTCATGTCGGACATGACCGGCACCAAGGCGCGGCGACTCGACGCGTTCTGCGCCGCGCGCGGCCAGGCCTATCTGCGCTTCGATTATTTCGCCCATGGCGCCTCCTCGGGCGATTTCGCCCAGGCCACGGTCGGGCGCTGGCGCGAGGATGCGCTCGCCGTGCTCGACCGGCTGACCGAGGGGCCGCTGCTGCTGGTGGGATCGAGCATCGGCGGCTGGCTCATGCTGCTGGCAGCGCTGGCGCGGCCGGATCGCATTGCGGCGCTGGTCGGCATCGCCGCCGCTCCCGACGCCACCGAGGCGCTGATGTGGGCGAATTTCCCGCCGGCGCTGCGCCGGCAGATCCTGGAGGAAGGCGCGGCGCGGCTGCCTTCTGACTACAGCGAGGCGGGCTATCTCATCACGCGCCGGCTGATCGAGGACGGCCGCCGCCATCTGCTGATGGGGAGCCCGATCGCGATCACCTGCCCGGTGCGGCTGCTGCATGGCATGCGCGATCCCGACGTGCCGTGGCAGACCAGCCTGGCGCTCGCCGAGCGGCTTGCCAGCCGCGACGTCGCGGTGACGCTGGTCAAGGAGGGCGACCACCGGTTGTCCGGCGACAGCGACCTCGCGCTGCTGGAGCGGACGATCGCGAGTTTGCTCGACGAGGTTTCAACCCGCGGCTAAGAGCGCAGCGAGCCCTCGGCGAACTCCCGCAAGGGAGTTCGTCCGCGAGGGCGGCAGCGGTTGCGTCAGCAACCGCGAGAGCCCTCCCGGGCGAGCGCAGCGAGCCCCTCGCGATATCCGGGATAGCGCAGCCGCACGCCGAGCTCCTGCTTGATCCGGCGGTTGTCGACGCGCTTGTTGTCGTCCCAGAAGCTGCGCGCCATCGCCGAAAGCTCCGCCCGATCGAACGGCACCAGCGGCGGCGGCGCGATCCCGAGCAGGCAGCAGGCATAGGCGATCACCGCCTCCGGCGGCGCGGGGTCGTCGTCGCAGACATTGTAGACCGCGCCGGGATATGGGCGCGCCATCGAGGCGCGCAGAGTCTGGACGATGTCCGCGACATGGATGCGCGAGAACACCTGGCCTGGCTTGTCGATGCGCTGCGCGCGGCCGGCGCGCACCGTGTCGAGGGCGCTGCGCCCGGGGCCGTAGATCCCCGCCAGGCGGAAGACATGCACCGGCAGGCCGTGGCGGCGGTGGAGCTCGAGCCAGCCCGCCTCCGCGGCGACCCGCCGGCGGCCGCGCTCGCCGCTGGGCGTCAGCGCCGCGGTTTCGTCGACCCGGCCGCCGCCGCGATCACCATAGACGCCGGTGGTCGAGAGATAGCCCAGCCAGCGCAAATCCGCGAGCCCGGCGAGGTCGCCGCCATGCTCGGCCAGCACGGGATCGCCGGCCTCGTCCGGCGGCACCGAGAGCAGGAGATGCGTCGTGCCGGCGAGATCCCGCGCCGCGTCGGCCAGCGGCGCAAGCGGCTGAAGCGGTGGATGCGGACTTCGTCGGATGCGGCGGCGCCCGTGCGGCTCGTGCCGGCGATGGACCAGCCCTCGCCGGCCAGCGCGCGGGCGAGGAATCCCGCGCTGTAGCCGAGGCCGAAGCAGAAGAGCCGGCTCATTCGGCGGCGCCACGCGCCTCGGCTTCGAGCGCCTCTTCCATCACATCCTGCCTGACCCGCGCCCAGGCCCAATAGGCCAGGCATACCAGCGCCCCCGCCGCGACCGCGAGGCGCAGCCCGATGAGCGAGGCGAGCCAGCCCAGCACCAGCGCGTTGAAGGCAGGCCCGGCGCGCACCAGCATGCCGTAGAAGCCCAACACCCGGCCGCGCATCGCGGGATCGACCGCGCTCTGGATCAGCGTCTGCGCGCTGATGCCGGTGGTGACCAGGGAGAAGCCGCAAATGAAGACGCAGAGCAGCGCCAGCCAATAGCTCGTCGTCGCGGTGAAGCCCAGCGCCGCCAGGGCGATGAGGCAGGTATGGCCGATGATCAGCGCGGTGAGGCCGTGAATGCCGGGGCGCCGCACCATCCACAGCCCGCCGGTTACGGCGCCGAGGCCGAGCGTCGCGGTGAGCCAGGTATAACCGACGGGGCCGCGGCCGAAGACGAGGTCGGCGAAGCCTGGGAACATCTCAGTGAAGCCGCGCAGGCTGAGCGTGGTGACGGCGAAGAGCAGGATCATGCGGCCGATGCCCGGATGGCGCAGCGCGTAGGAATAACCCGCCAACGTGTCGCCGATGAGCGCGCGCCGCGCCGGCCGCATCGCCGACGCGGCGTCGGGGGTGAGCTTGATCCGTGCCAGCGCCGCGATGAAGGGAAGGTATGTGGCGGCGTTGAGGGCGAAGGCGAGGCCGATGCTGCCGCGGTCGATGATGATGCCGGCGACCGCCGGGCCGACGAAGCGCGCGCCGTTGAAGACCAGCGCGTTGACCGCGACCGCCGCCGGCAGGTTGGCCCGGTCGACGAGGTTGGGAATGAGCGCCAGCCGGGCCGGCTGGTTGACGGCGTTGGCGCCGCCGAGCAGCAGGGTCAGCAGGAACAGCAGCTCCACCGTCATGAGGCCAGTATAGGTGAGCGCCGCCAGCATAACCGCCTGCGCCATGGCGATCACCTGGGTCGCCCGGATCAGCCGCAGCCGGTCGGCCCGGTCCGCGAGCAGCCCGGCGATCGGGCTCAGCACCAGGGTGGGCAGCAGATCGGCGATGCTGACGAGGCCGAGCCAGACGGTCGAATGGGCGAGCGTCCAGGCGAGCCACAGCACCAATGCCCGCTGCATCCAGCTGCCGATGAGCGAGATGGAATTGCCGAGTGTATACACTCTATAATTGCGAATGCGGAGGACCCGCATCGCATGGTCGAATCCCGCCCTAGGTGCCTCTCCTCCCTCGATCGCCACGTTTTGTGCCCGTGTGCTCTTGTTCGCGGATGTTATCAGAGCGTTAGGGCGAGGCGCCCTAGAATTTGGCCGCGCCGGCGAGGTGCATGCGGCGCCATGCTTATCTTGGCGGACGCGATCGCCTATACTGCTCTCGGGGCCGGGGGCGCATTATAACAAGGCTTTAGGTCGATGAAGCGGATGGTGGTAGCGATCGCCGTTGTGGCGCTGCTCGTCGGCGGCGGCATCGCCTATCGCGGGCTCAGCGTCGAGCAGGCGAACTCGCAGACTGCGGCGGGACCGCGCCCGGCGCCGGCGATCCCGGTGGTGGTGGCTGCCGCCGAGCGCCGCTCGATGCCGCTCAGGCTCGACGCCATCGGCACCGTGCAGACCATCGCCTCGCTCAGCGTCAAGTCACGCATCGACGCGCAGATCGCCGAGGTCAAGGTCGGCGACGGCCAGTATGTGAAGGCGGGCGACGTACTCTTCCTGCTCGACGCCCGCGCCGCCGAGGCGCAGGTCCACCAGATGGAGGCGCAGCTGGTGCGCGACAAGGCGCAGCTCGCCAACGCCAAGCGCGATGTCGACCGCTACGCGCCGCTGGTGGCCAAGGAATTCGTCTCGCATCAGCAATACGACACCGCCGTTACCACCGCGCTGGCGCTCGAGGCGGGCGTCAGGTCCGACGAAGCGGCGCTCGAGAACGCCAAGGTGCTGCTCACCTACTACACGATCACCGCGCCGATCGACGGGCGGCTCGGCATGGTGACGGCCAAGGCCGGCAACAACGTCAAGGCCAATGACGTCCCCTTCCTCACCCTCAACCAGGTGAAGCCGATCTATGTGCTGTTCTCGGTGGCCGAGCGCGAGCTGCCGGGGATCCGCGCGGCGCAAGCGGCGGGAGCGGTGACGGTGAGCGCGCTGCCGGCCGGCGACAAGGGCAAGCCGGCCGAGGGCAAGCTCGCCTTCTTCGACAACAGCGTCGACATCGCCACCGGCACGATTGCGGTGCGCGGCATCTTCGAGAACCAGGACGAGCGGCTGTGGCCGGGGCAGTTCGTCAACGTCTCCCTGACCTTGGCCAGCGACGCCGAGGCGCTGGTGGTGCCGCAGGCGGCGGTGCAGATCGGCCAGGCCGAGCCCTTCGT
Organism: uncultured Alphaproteobacteria bacterium; assembly: GCA_963789275.1. Lineage (GTDB taxonomy): Bacteria > Pseudomonadota > Alphaproteobacteria > ATCC43930 > CGMCC-115725 > DAHUYF01. Next base: position 132,453 of record CAWBKF010000021.1, on the reverse strand, counting down.
CTTTGTCGTCAAGAATGACAACACCGTCGAGGCGCGCAAGGTCGCGGTCAGCCGCACCATCGACGGCAGCAGCGTCATCGCCAGCGGCCTCGCGGCCGGCGAGCGCGTCGTCATTGACGGCCAGCTGCGCCTCAGCAACGGCAGCCGCGTCGAGATCCGCTCCGCCGGGCGCGAGACCACGCCCGGCAGCCCGTCATGAGCCTGCCGGAGCTCTGCATCCGTCGTCCGGTGATGACGACGCTGCTGATGCTGGCTTTCGTCGTCTTCGGCTTGTTCAGCTACCGCCTGCTGCCGGTGGCGGCGATCCCGCGCGTCGACTTCCCGACCATCGTCGTCTCCGCCGTGCTGCCCGGCGCCAGCCCGGACACGATGGCCTCCTCGGTGGCGACGCCGCTCGAGCGCCAGTTCACCACCATCGCCGGCCTTGATTCCATGGTGTCGACCAGCGGCCAGGGCGTCAGCGCCATCACCATGCAGTTCAACCTCGACCGCAACATCGATGGCGCGGCGCTCGACGTGCAGGCGGCGATGACCGCGGCGGGAAAATTCCTGCCGCCGCCGACGCAGATGACGACACCGCCGAGTTTCCAGAAGGTCAACCCGGCCGACCAGCCGGTGATCTATCTTGCGCTCAACTCCGACACGCTGCCGCTCTATCAGGTCGACGAATACGCCGAGACGCTGATGGCCGAGCGCATCGGCATGCTGCCCGGCGTGGCGCAGGTGCAGGTCTTCGGCGCGCAGAAATTCGCCGTGCGCGTCCAGGCAAATCCCGAGGCGCTCGCCGCCAAGGGCCTGACCTTCGACGATCTCATCGCCGCCGTCGCCGCGGCAAATTCGAGCACACCGGTCGGTACGCTCGACGGCCCGCACCAGAGCTTCACCGTGCAGTCGACCGGCACGCTGCCGCACGCCGCCGACTACCGGCCGATCATCGTGGCCTACCGCAACGGCGCGCCGGTGCGGCTCGCCGACATCGCCGGCGTCGTCGACAGCGTCGAGAACACCAAGGTCGCCGGCTGGTACAATGGCAAGCGTTGCGTCGTGCTCGCGATCCTGCGCCAGCCCGATGCCAACACCGTGGCGGTGGTGGACGCCGTCAAGGCGCTACTTCCGCTGTTCCGTCAGCAGATTCCACCCTCGGTGCTGCTCGACGTGATTAATGACCGCTCGGTGTCGATCCGCCAGTCGGTCAACGATGTGCAGTTCACGCTGATCCTCACCGTCATCCTGGTCGTGCTGGTGATCTTCGTCTTCCTGCGCAACGTCATGGCGACGCTCATCCCGGCGCTGGCGCTGCCGGTCTCGGTCATCGGCACTTTCGCCGGCATGTATGTGATGGGCTATTCCATCGACAATCTGTCGCTGATGGCGCTGACCTTGTCGGTGGGGTTCGTCGTCGACGACGCCATCGTCATGCTCGAGAACATCGTGCGCCATGTCGAGAGCGGCGAGCGCGTGCTCGAGGCCTCGTTCCGCGGCTCGCGCGAGATCGCCTTCACCATCCTGTCGATCACGGTGTCGCTGGTCGCGGTGTTCATACCGGTGCTGTTCATGGGCGGCGTGGTCGGCCGCGTCTTCCGCGAATTCGCGGTGACCATTAGCATGACCATCCTGATCTCCGGGCTGGTGTCGCTGACGCTGACCCCGATGCTGTGCTCGCGCCTGCTGAAATCGATCGACCACCAGGCCAAGCACAACGCGCTCTATCGCGCGTCGGAAGCGATGTTCGAAGGCATGATCCGCGCCTACGAGGCTGGCTTGCGCCTGGTGATGCGGCGCCGCTTCACGACGCTGATGGTCACGTTGGCCTCCCTCGTCGTCACCATCTATCTCTTCGGCTGGGGCGTGCCGAAAGGCTTCTTCCCGATCGAGGACACCGGCCAGATCTTCGCCTTCACCGAGGCGGCGCAGGATACCTCCTTCCAGGCGATGGCCGAGCACCAGAAGCAGGTCACCGACATCGTCCGGGCCGATCCCAACGTGCAGGACCTGATCTCCTTCATCGGCGCCACCAGCTTCAGCCCGGCCCTCAACAACGGCCGCTTCTTCCTGCAGCTGAAGCCGTTCGATCGGCGCAAGCTGTCGGCCAATGAGATCATCCAGGAGCTGCGACCGAAAGTGGCGGGCGTGCCGGGCATGCGCACCTTCTTCCAGCCGCTGCAGAGCATCCAGCTCGGCGGCCGCATCTCCAAGAGCCAGTACCAGTACACGGTCCAGGACGCCGACATCGACGAGCTCTACCATTACGGGCCGGTGATGCAGGATCGCATCGCGCAGATCCCCGGCATCCTCGACGTCAATTCCGACCTGCAGCTGCTCAACCGCGAGGCGGTCGTCAACATCGACCGCGACAAGGCCTCGCGGCTCGGCATCAGCGTCGATCAGGTGCGCAACGCCTTCTACAGCGCCTTCGGCGTGCGCCAGATCTCCACCATCTACCAGCCGTCGAACGACTATCAGGTCATCCTCGAGGTCGATCCGCGCTACCAGTCGGATCCGACCGACCTGTCGCGGATATATCTGCGCAGCGCCTCGGGCGCGGCGGTGCCGCTCGACGCCATCGCGACGCTGACCTCCGCCCTCGGCCCGGTCTCGGTGAACCACCAGGGCCAGCTGCCGGCGGTCACCATCTCCTTCAATCTCGCGCCAGGGGTGGCGCTGGGCGAGGCGGTGAACGCGATCCGCCGCGCCGAGCTGCAGGTCAACCTGCCGGTGACGGTGGCCACCGGCTTCCAGGGCACTGCGCAGGTCTTCCAGGATTCGCTCAAGGGCCAGGGGCTGCTGCTCGTCGCCGCGGTGCTGGTCATCTACATGGTGCTCGGCATCCTTTACGAGAGCTTTATCCACCCCATCACCATTCTTTCGGGCTTGCCCGCGGCGGGGCTCGGCGCGCTGCTCACCCTGCTGCTGTTCCACCAGGATCTCAGCGTTATCGCCATCATCGGCATCGTCATGCTGATCGGCATCGTCAAGAAGAACGCCATCATGATGATCGACTTCGCGCTGCAGCGGCAGCTCGCCGGCGACATCACGCCGGAAGCCGCGATCTTGGAGGCTTGCCTGATGCGCTTCCGGCCGATCATGATGACCACCATGGCGGCTATCATGGGCGGGCTGCCGATCGCCATCGGCTTCGGCGCCGGCTCCGAGCTGCGCCGGCCGCTGGGTCTCGCGGTAGTCGGCGGCCTCCTCGTGTCGCAGCTTTTGACGCTGTTCATCACACCGGTGATCTATGTCTATCTCGAGCGTCTGCGCCACGTCTTCAGCGGTCAGGCCGCCCTCGCGGATGCTCCGCCGCTGCACGACACCGCCGCGACGCTGCCGGGTGAATAGGGCGACGCGCCTCCTGGTGCCGCTGCTGGCGCTCTGCCTGGGCGCGCTGGCAGCGCCGGACGCCACCGCACAGCGCCGGGCGAGCGACGAGCTCGAAGTGCTGCACGACCACTGCGTCGCCTTCGCCCGTTCGAACCCCAAGGAAGGGCTCGACCGGGCCAAGGTGTGGCGCGAGCAGGGCGGCGGCTTCTATGCCGATCACTGCATCGCCATGGCGCAGTTCCTGCTGGGCGATTATGCCGCCGCGGCGCAGCGCTTCGAGGCGCTGGCGACCGCGATGCTCGGCATGCCGACGCAGCAGCGCGCCCAGGCGCTCGACCAGGCCGGCCAGGCCTGGCTCGCCGCGCGTGAGCCGGCACGCGCCAAGGCGGCGTTCGATGCCGCCCTCCAGTTTACCGGCGAGGATTCGGAATTGCTGATCGACCGTTCCGAGGCCTTCGCCGATCTGCGCCAGTATTGGGACGCGATCGACGATCTCAACCGCGCCATCGAGCTCAACCCGAACCGCCCCGAGGCCTATTTCTATCGCGGCACCGCTTATCGCTATGTCGATGCGCGCGAGCTGGCGCTCGAGGACATCCAGCGCGGGCTGGCGCTCGCGCCCAACTCGACGATGGGCCTGCTGGAGCGCGGCAACCTGCGGCGCCTCTCGGGCGACATCGCCGGCGCCCGCCAGGATTGGCTGCGGGTGACCGAGCTTGCGCCGCAAACCCCGGAGGGCAAGGCCGCGTCGGTCAATCTCACCAACCTCAAAGCCAAGGGCGGCACCGACACGCCGCCGCCGGCGCCGAAGACGCAGTAAGCGCGCGGCTCAGAAGTCGAGATCGGCGTAGTGCTTGGGCGGCGGCGCGCCGGGAATATGGTCGGCGAGGATCGGGCGGAAGCTCGGCCGCGACTTGACCCGCGCATACCATTCCTTGGCCGCTTCGTGCGTCTCCCACGGCACGTCACCGAGATAGTCGAGCGCCGAGAGATGCGCCGCGGCGGTGATGTCGGCGAGCGAGAAATGATCGCCGGCGAGCCAGCGCCGGCGCTCGACGAGATAGCCGATATAGTCGAGATGGTAGCCGAGATTGGCCTGGCCGGCCCGGATCGCGGTCGAGTTGGGCTGGCCGATGCCGACAAAACGCTTCATCATCTTCTCGCCGACGAGGTTCTCGGTGACCTCGTGGTTCATCTTGACGTCGAACCAGGCGACGAGCCGGCGCACCTCGGCACGATCGAGCGGATTGATGCCAAGCAAAAGCTTGTCGCGATAAACTTCGTCGAGGAACTCGGCGATGGCGGAGGCCTCGGCCAGCACCGTGCCGTCGGGCTCGATCAGCACCGGCACCTCGCCAGCGGGATTGAGCGCCAGGAATTCCGGCCGGCGCTCCCAGATCCGCTCGACCTTCAAGGTGAAGTCGAGCGCCTTCTCCTGCAGCACGATGCGAATCTTGCGCGAGGCGGGGGAGAGCCAGAGATGGTAGAGCAGGCGCATGACCGCACCAATTTAGCATGAACCGCCGAAGTAGCGGCGCTTCGATCGTTTGACCCCAATGACTAATAGTCAAATTCCTGTCCGCTGGCAAAGTCCGCGGCGCGGCGGCGATCAGGTCCGGCACGAAGCAGCGTCGCCGGCGTTTGCTTACGAGTCCGGGGAAGCTTGACGGGGGCAGAGACCGTGGCGGAGATCAGCGCAACCGCATCCGATCCTGCCTCCTGCCTCGCCGGGGGCGGCGCGATGGGCCGGCTGATGCGCGCCAAGGATTGGGCGCGGACGCCGCTGGGTGCCCTCCCCTCATGGCCGCAAAGCCTGCGCACCGCGGTCAGCATCTGTCTCAACTCGCGCTTTGCCATCATCCTGTGGTGGGGCGCCGAGCTTGCCGTTCTCTACAACGACGATTACGCCCCCTTCCTCGGCGTCAAGCATCCCGACATGCTCGGCAAGGCCGGCCGCGACTGCTGGTCCGAGATCTGGGCAATCGTCGGACCGATGCTGCACAGCGTCATGACCACCGGCCAGGCGACGCGCTCCGACGATCTGCTTCTGCTGCTCGAGCGCCACGGCTACGCCGAGGAATGCTACTTCACCTTCTCCTACAGCCCGATCCGCGACGAGAGCGGCGGCATCGGCGGGGTCTTCACCCCGGTGGCGGAGACGACGGAGAAGGTGATCGGCGAGCGCCGGCTCACCACCCTGCGCGATCTCGCCAGCCGCAGCGCCCCGGCCAGGAGCCCGGTCGAGGCCTGCCACGCCGCGATCGAAACGCTCTCGGCCAATCCTCACGACGTGCCCTTCGCGCTGCTCTATCTGCGCGAGCCCGACGGCAAGGCGGCGCGGCTGGCCGGCCGCGCCGGCATCGCCGCCGATACTGCGGCGAGCCCGGCCGGAATCGACCTCGCGCCAGGGGCGTGTGGCGGCTGGCCGGTCGCCGAGGTGTTCGCCGGCGGCGCCGTGCAGGTGGTGGACGGGCTCGCCGGGCGGTTCGGCGCGCTTCCCGCTGGCGCCTGGGACACGCCGCCGCACACCGCGCTGGTGCTGCCGCTGATGATCCCCGCAGAGGCCGCGCCGGCCGCGGTGCTGGTCGCTGCGGTGAGCCCGCGCAAGGCGCTCGATCCCGGGCACCGCTCGTTCTTCGACCTGGTCGCGGCGCAGGTGGCGACGGCGCTGGCGAATGCCGCCGGCTTCGAGCAGGAGCGGCGGCGCGAGCGGACGCTGCGGCTGGCCGCGGAAGCGGAGGAGGAGAAGCTGCGGCGGCTCAACCAGACCTTGGAGGGGCGGGTCCGCGACGAGATGACCGAGCGGCGCAGGACCGAAGCGGCGCTCTTCCAGGCGCACAAGCTCGAGGCGGTGGGCGCGCTCACCGGCGGCATCGCCCATGATTTCAACAACCTCCTGACCTCCGTGATCGGCAGCGTCGATCTCATCGCCGGCGCGCGGGACACGCCCGAACGCAGCCGCAGGCTCGCCCGCGCGGCGCTGCGCTCGGCCGAGCGCGGCGCGCGGCTCACCCAACAGCTCCTCGCCTTCGCCCGGCGCCAGGATCTGCGGCCCGAGAACGCCCATCTCGGCAAGCTGCTGAAGGAGATGCAGGAGCTGCTGCGCCGCGCCGCCGGCGGCCTGGTCGAGCTGGCGGTCGTCGTCCCCGGCACTCTGTGGGAGTGCGCGGTGGACACCGCCCAGTTCGAAGCGACGGTGCTCAACCTCGTCGTCAATGCGCGCGATGCCATGCCGGGGGGCGGCAAGGTGAGCCTGGCGCTCGCCAACCAGCGGCGCACGGATGGCGGCGACGTGGAACTGCCGCCGGGCGATTACGTCGAAATGACCGTCCGCGACACCGGTCACGGCATGGCGCCGGAGGTCCTTGCCCGCGCGCTCGAGCCGTTCTTCACCACCAAGGACGTCGGCAAAGGCACCGGGCTCGGGCTCTCCATGGTCTATGGCTTCGCCCGCCAGTCCGGCGGCACCGTGCGCATCGACAGCGCGCGGGGTGCCGGCACCACCGTGCATCTCGATCTGCCACGCGTGACTGGCGGCAAAACCGGCGCCGAGGCAACCGGGCGGCCCGCCGTCGAGGCGCGGCGCGGGCGCGGCTCGGTGCTGCTGGTCGAGGATGACGAGGATGTGCGCCAGGTGACGGTCGACGTGCTGCGCGAGCTCGGCTACCGCGCCACGGTGGTCGGCGATGCGCCGGCGGCGCTGCAGGTGATCCGCAGCGACGAGCCGCTCGACCTGTTGCTCAGCGATATCATGATGGCCTCCGGCATGAGCGGGCGCGAGCTGGCGCGCGAGGCGCAGCGGCTGCGGCCCGAGCTCAAGGTGCTGCTGATCTCGGGCTACAACGAGAACAGCGGCGAGGCGCCGCAGCCCGGCGACTTTCCCTTCCTCGGCAAGCCGTTCCGCGCCGCCGATCTCGGCCGCACCCTCGCGGGGCTGCTGGGCGAGACCGTGTAGTTTCTCCGGCCTACCGTCTGCTATCGTGCGCCGGCGATCGGGCAAGGGTGGCGGAGAGGCGCGGAATGCGGACGCAGGTGGGGATTGTCGGCGCGGGACCGGCGGGGCTGCTGCTGTCGCATCTGCTGCATCTCCAGGGCATCGACAGCGTCGTTCTGGAGGCGCGCAGCCGCGAGGCGATCGAGGCGACCATCCGGGCCGGGGTGCTGGAACAGGGCACGGTCGACCTGCTGTCCGAGACCGGCCTCGGCGAGCGCATGCAGCGCGAGGGCTTCCGCCATCACGGCATCGAGCTGCGCTTCGGCGGTCGCGGCCACCGCATCGACCTCACCGCGCTCACCGGCGGCAAGGCGATCACCGTCTACGCCCAGCACGAGGTCATCAAGGACCTGGTCAAGGCCCGCCTCGATGCCGGCGGCGCCATCCATTTCTCGGTCGAGGATGTGAGCGTGCTCGACCTCAAGAGCGCGGCGCCGAAGATCCGCTTCCGCAAGGACGGCGTGCTGACGGAGCTCGCCTGCGACTTCATCGCCGGCTGCGACGGCTCGCAGGGGATCTGCCGGCCGACCGTGCCGCGCCGCGCGCTCACCACCTATGAGCGGATCTATCCCTTCGGCTGGTTCGGCATCCTCGCCCAGGCGCCGCCCTCCAGCGAAGAGCTGATCTACAACCTGCATGATCGCGGCTTCACCCTGGTCAGCACGCGCTCGCGCGCGATCCAGCGCCTCTACTTCCAATGCGATCCCAAGGAGGACGTCGCCGACTGGTCCGACGACCGCATCTGGGCGGAGCTGCAGACGCGGCTCGCCACCGGCGCCGGCTGGAAGCTCATCGAGGGGCCGATCATCCAGAAGGGTGTCATCGGCATGCGTAGCTTCATCGTCGAGCCGATGCAATATGGCCGGCTGTTCCTCGCCGGCGACAGCGCGCATATCGTGCCGCCGACCGGCGCCAAGGGCCTGAACCTCGCCGTCGCCGATGTGCGGGTGCTGTCGGCGGCCCTGGTCGCCTTCTACCGCAGCGGGCGCGGCGATCTGCTGGAGCGCTATTCCGAGACCTGCCTCAGGCGCATCTGGAAGGCGCAGCGCTTCTCCTGGTGGATGACCTCGATGCTGCACCGCTTTCCCGGCAGCGACCCCTTCCAGCATCGCCTCCAGCTTGCCGAGCTCGATTACGTCACGAGCTCCAGCGCCGCGTCCACGGCGCTGGCAGAGAACTATGTCGGCCTGCCCATGGACTCCGCGTGAGCGACGACGCCTTCCTGCCGCCTGCCGGCGCCTTCACGCGCAAGGTACCGATCCGCTTCTCGCATTCCGACCCGGCGGGGATCGTCTACTTTCCGCATTACTTCGACATGTTCAACGCGCTGATCGAGGATTGGTACGGCGACGAGCTCGGCGTCGACTATGCGAAGCTGCTGCTCGGCGGCCGTCAAGGCTTTCCCATCGTCCATGCCGAATGCGACTTCAAAGCGCCGAGCCGGATGGGCGAGCAGCTCGAGCTGACCTTGCTGATCGAGCGGCTCGGCCGCTCCTCGCTGGGCTTCCTCATCATCGGCCATCTCGCGGGCCATGAGCGCCTGCGCGCCCGCATCGTCACCGCCATGATCTCGCTCGACACCGGCACCTCGATGGCGTTGCCGGTGGCGCTGCGCCAAGCGGTCGAGGCGTACCAGGGACGGTGCGAAAAGACTTAGTGTCGCTGCACGAGCGGCAGTGCGTCCTCCATCTAATCATCTCCGGCTGCTGCCTTGGCAGCGGGCAGCGTCAGCGGCTCGGGCAGCCGGGTCAGCATCTCCTTGGGCACGACCTGCCAGAAGCGCTCGCGCTCGCGCTCCCAATCGAGCAGCAGCTGCTCGGCGAAGCGCGATTGCGTCTCGCGCGCATGCTCCTCGACGAGATCGCGCAGCACGCCGTGCCAGTGCGGCGTGGCGATGCGCTGCCAGATCACGCTGTCGCCGTTGACGCGGTAAGGGAACTGCTCCTCGCCGTCGTAGACGAAGGCCATGCCGCCGGTCATGCCGGCGGCGAAATTGTCGCCGACCTTGCCGAGGATCACCGCGACACCGCCGGTCATGTACTCGCAGCCATTGGAGCCGCAGCCCTCGACGACGACGCGCGCGCCGGAATTGCGCACGGCGAAGCGCTCGCCGGCCTGGCCGGCGGCGAAGAGCTTGCCGGCCGTGGCGCCATAGAGCACGGTGTTGCCGATCACCGTGTTCTGATGCGCCACCAGCGGGCTCGACACCATCGGCCGGACCGTGATGGTGCCGCCCGAGAGCCCCTTCCCCACATAGTCGTTGGCGTCGCCGAACACTTCGAGCTTCAGTCCCTGCACGGCAAAAGCGCCGAGCGACTGGCCGGCCGAGCCCCTGAGGCGCACGGTGACGTGGCCCTCCTGCAGTCCGGTCATGCCGAAGCGGCGGGTGATCTTCGAGGAGAGCCGCGTGCCGACGGCGCGCTGCGTGTTGCGCACGCTGTAGGTCAACTGCATCTTCTCGCCGACCTCGAACAGCGCCTCGGCATCCTTGATCATCTGCGCGTCGAGCGTGTCGGGCACCTCGTTGCGGCCCTGCAGCGTGCAATAGCGCGGATATTCGCCGGGATCGGCCTGCGCCAGGATCGGGTTCAAATCGAGATCGTCGAGATGTGCGCTGCCGCGATTGACCTGCGCCAGGAGATCGGTGCGGCCGATGACCTCGGTGAGGTTCCTGGCGCCGAGCGAGGCCAGGATCTCGCGCACCTCCTCGGCGACGAAGCTGAAGAGGTTGACGACTTTCTCCGGCGTGCCGGCGAATTTCTCGCGCAGCTTCGGATCCTGGGTGCAGATGCCCACCGGGCAGGTATTGGAATGGCATTGCCGCACCAGGATGCAGCCCATGGCGACGAGCGAGGCGGTGCCGAGGCCGTATTCCTCGGCGCCGAGCATGGCGGCGATGACGACGTCGCGGCCGGTCTTGATGCCGCCATCGACGCGCAGGCGGATGCGATGGCGCAGCCGGTTCAGCACCAGCACCTGATGCACCTCGGAAAGCCCCATCTCCCAGGGCACGCCGGCATGCTTGATCGAGGATTGCGGGCTGGCGCCGGTGCCGCCGCTATGGCCGGAGACGAGGATGACGTCGGCCTTGGCCTTGGCGACGCCGGCGGCGACCGTGCCGATGCCGGAGCGCGCCACCAGCTTGACGCAAACCCGCGCCTCCGGGTTGATCTGCTTCAGATCGTAGATGAGCTGCGCCAGATCCTCGATCGAATAGATGTCGTGATGCGGCGGCGGCGAGACCAGGGTGACACCGGGCGTGGAATGGCGCAGCCGCGCCAGCATCTCCGTCACCTTGAAGCCGGGGAGCTGGCCGCCTTCGCCGGGCTTGGCGCCTTGCGCGATCTTGATCTCGATCTCGCGGCAATTGTTGAGGTACTCGGCGGTGACGCCGAAGCGCGCCGAGGCGATCTGCTTGATGGCGGAGGAGGCGTTGTCGCCGTTGGCGCGCGGGCGGTAGCGCGCGGAATCCTCGCCGCCCTCGCCGCTGTCGGATTTCGCGCCGATGCGGTTCATCGCGATGGAGAGCGTCTCATGCGCCTCGGGGCCGAGCGCGCCCAAGGAGATGCCCGGCGCCACCAGGCGCTTCCTGATCTCGGTGATGGATTCGACCTCGTCGACCGAGATCGGCGCGCAGCTTCGGCTTGAAGTCGAGCAGGTCGCGCAGATGGATCGGCGGCAGCCTGCGCAGGCCCTCGGCGTAGCGGCGATAGGTGCCATAGGAATCGCTGCCGACCGCGCTCTGCAGCACATGGATGAGATTGGCTTCGAAGGCATGCTGCTCGCCACCGCGGCGGTAGCGGTAGAAGCCGCCGACCGGCAGCGCCACCACATCCTCGTTATAGCCGCGGCGATGCGCCTCGAGCGATTTGAGCTGGATGCCCGCAAGGCCGATACCGGAGATGCGCGAGGTCATGCCGGGGAAGAATTCGGCGACCAGCGTGCGCGACAGCCCCACAGCCTCGAAATTATAGGCGCCGCGATAGGAGGAAATGACGGCGATGCCCATCTTCGACATGATCTTGAGCAGGCCGTCGCTCATCGCGCGCTTGTAGCGGGTAACCGCCTGCTCGAGCGTCGAGTCCCGGCGGGAAAGCAGGCCGCGGCGATGGCGGTCGGCGATGGTCTCCTGAGCGAGCCAGGCATTGACCGTGGTGGCGCCGACGCCGATCAGCACGGCGCAGTAGTGCACATCGAGGCACTCGCCCGAGCGCACATTGAGCGAGGTGAAGGTGCGCAACTGCTGGCGCACCAGATGGGAATGCACTGCGCCGGTGGCGAGGATCATCGGGATCGCCGCGCGCTCGGCCGAGACGCCGGCGTCGCTGAGCACGACATGGGTGCAGCCGCCGCGCACCGGCATCCTCGGCCTCCTGCCGGATGCGGGCGAGCGCGTCGCGCAGCGCGCTTTCGCCGCCCGCGGCATCGAAGGTGCAGTCGATCTCGACCGCGGTGTCGCCCATATAGGCCCGCATCGCCGCGAACTCGGCGGTCGACAGCACGGGGCTGTCGAGCTGCAGCAGCCGGCATTGGCTCGCATCCTCGTCGAGGATGTTGCCGAGATTGCCGAGCCGCGTCTTCAGGGTCATCACGCGGCGCTCGCGCAAGCTGTCGATCGGCGGGTTGGTGACCTGGCTGAAATTCTGCCGGAAGAAATGGTGCAGCCCGCGATGCTGCTCGGAGAGCACGGCCAGGGGCGTGTCGTCGCCCATCGAGCCGATCGCCTCCTTGCCCTCCTCCGCCATCGGCTGGAGGATGAGCTCGAGCTCCTCCATGCTCCAGCCGGCGGCGATCTGGCGCCGGCGCAGCTCGTCGCGCGTGAGCTCCGCGCGCTCGCCCTCGGCGGGCCGGATCAGGCTGTCGAGCGGCGTGATGTTCTTCACCCAATCCGAATAGGGCCGCATCGCCGCCAGCAGATCCTTGATCTCGTGGTCGCGATAGAGCCGGCCCGCGGCGAGATCGACGCCGATCATCTGGCCGGGGCCGAGCCGGCCCTTCTCGACGATCTCGGTCTCGTCGAGCCGCACCATGCCGGATTCGGAGCCGGCGACGATGAGGCCGTCGGCGGTGATGGCGTAGCGCATCGGCCTGAGGCCGTTGCGGTCCATGTCCGCCCAACACCCAGCGCCCGTCGGTAAGCGCCAGCGCGGCGGGGCCGTCCCAGGGCTCCATCACCGAGTTGCAATAGCTGTACATGTCGCGATGCGCCTGCGGCATCAGCGCGCTCTCGGACCAGGCTTCGGGCACCATCATCGCCTTGGCCATCGCCAGCATGCGGCCGCCGCGCACCAGGAGCTCGAACACCGCATCGAGCGCGGCGCTGTCGGAGCCGCCGGATTGGATCACCGGCTTTACCTCGTCGATCGCCTCGCCGAACACCTCGCTGGCCAGCCGCGTCTCGTGGCTCTTCATCCAGTTGATGTTGCCGCGCAGCGTGTTGATCTCGCCGTTATGGGCGAGGATGCGGAACGGCTGCGCCAGCTGCCAGGTCGGGAAGGTGTTGGTGGAATAGCGCTGATGATAGATCGCAAAGCGCGAGACGAAACGCTCGTCCAGGAGGTCGGGATAGAAGGCGGTGAGCTGCTCCGCCAGGAACATGCCCTTGTAGATGATCGAGCGGCAGGACAGCGAGCAGATGTAGAAATCGCGGATCTGGTCGGCGATGACCCGCTTCTCGATGCGGCGGCGGATGATGTAGAGGTCGAGCTCGAAGCGATCGCTGCCGGTGCCGCGCGTGTTGGCGACCATGATCTGCTCGATCTCGGGACGCGTCGCGTTCGCCTTCTCGCCGATGATGTCGATGTTGATCGGCACCTGGCGCCAGCCATAGACGGCGTAGCCGGCGTTGAGGATCTCGGCCTCGACGATCGAGCGGCAGCGCTCCTGCCCGTCGAGATCGGTGCGCGGCAGGAAGACGGTGCCGACGGCGAGGCGGCCGGGGCCGGGCTCGAGACCGGCATGGCGGATATGCTCGCGGAAGAAATCCTGCGGGATCTCGACATGGATGCCGGCGCCGTCGCCGGTCTTGCCGTCGGCATCGACAGCGCCGCGATGCCACAACGCCTTGAGCGCGCTGATCGCCGCCGCGACGACGGCGCGGCGCGGCTTGCCGTCAAGCGTCGCGACGAAGCCCACGCCGCAGGCATCGTGCTCCTCGGCGGGGTCGTAGAGCCCGGCGGCCTGGAGCCGGGCGGCGTTGGCGCGGAACTCGTCGGCGAAGCTCATGGCGGCGCCCTCAAACCTGGGTGATCGGGATGTGGCCGGGCTCGGCCGCGACGCGCTCGAGCCAGCGGCCCAGCGCGGCATAGCCGGCGAGATCGAACCCGCCCTCGCCGGCGACGTGGGTATAGGCGTAGAGCGCGATGTCGGCGACGGTGTAGCGCTCGCCGACGAAGTAGCGGCGGGACGCCAGATGGCGCTCCATTACGTCGAGCGCGGCATAACCCCAGCGGCGCTTGCCCTCGAGCTGGACGCGGCGCTCATCGTCGATGAGATTGTGCGTGATCCAGTAGCGCAATGTCGCGATGTTGGGCTCGTGGCTGTACTGCTCGAAGAACAGCCATTGCAGCACCAGCGCGCGCTCGAAGCGCTCTTCCGGCAGGAAGCGCGAGCCCTCGGCGAGATAGACGAGGATGGCGTTCGATTCCGCGAGGCAGCGTCCGTCCGCGAGCTCGAGCACGGGAACGCGGCCGTTCGGGTTCTTCCGCAGGAAATCCGGTTTGCGCGTGGCGCCGCGGTCGATGTCGTACTCGACGCGCGCGAAAGGCGCGCCCAGCAGGGTTAGCAGCAGGCGGACCTTGTAGCCATTGCCGGAATTGGCGTAGTCGTGGAGCAGCAGCATGCCCAGCGCCTCCTACTCCGCCGCGGCCAGGGCGGTCGCCGCCGCGACCTTGGCCTGGAGATAGCGGTGCATCTGCTCGGCCGCGTCGCGGCCGTCGCGAATGCCCCAGACGACCAGCGAGGCGCCGCGCACGATATCGCCGGCGGCGAAGACGCCGTCGAGCGCCGTCATCATGCTCCGGCGGTCGATCTCGAGCGTGCCCCAGCGGCTGACGGCGAGCTCGGGCGCCGCGAAGAGACGCGGCATGTCCTCGGGATCGAAGCCGAGAGCGGTGATGACGAGATCGGCCGGCACCTCGAAATGGCTGCCGGGCAAGGGCTGCGGCGCCTGGCGGCCGCCGGCATCGGCGACGCCGAGATGCATGCGGTGAGCGCGCACCTGGCGCACCACGCCGTCGCCCAGCAGCGCCTCGGGCGCGGCGAGCCAGACGAACTCGACGCCCTCCTCCTCGGCATGGCGCACCTCGCGCTGCGATCCCGGCATGTTCTTGCGGTCGCGGCGGTAGAGGCAGCGCACCGAGGTGGCGCCCTGTCGCACCGCGGTGCGCACGCAATCCATCGCCGTGTCGCCGCCGCCGACGACCACCACCTGCTTGCCGCACGCATCGAGCGCGCCGCTGTCGAAATCGGGCACGGCATCGCCGAGCCCTTTGCGGTTGGCGGCGGTGAGATAGGCTAAGGCCGGCACGACATTGCTGAGGCCGATGCCGGGACACGCCATCTCGCGCGCCTGGTAGACGCCGGTGGCGATGAGCACCGCATCGTGGCGCTGGCGCAGCTCGGCGAAGCTCAGGGCACCGCCGATATCGGTGTTGAGGTGGAAGCGGATGCCGCCCTGCTCGAGCAGCGCATGGCGGCGCGCCACCACCTGCTTCTCGAGCTTGAAGTTGGGAATGCCATAGACCAGCAGCCCGCCGACCCGGTCGTAGCGGTCATAGACATGGAGGCGGTAGCCGCGGCGGCGGAGCTGCTCGGCCGCCGCCAGCCCGGCCGGGCCGGCGCCGATGATGCCGATGGACTGCTCCCGCTCGCGCGACGGCGTCGGCGGCGTCACCCAGCCTTCGGCGAAGGCGGTCTCGGTGATGTACTTCTCGACCGCGCCGATGCTGACGCTGTCGAAGCCCTTGTCGATGACACAATTGCCTTCGCAGAGCCGGTCCTGGGGGCAGATGCGGCCGCAGATCTCGGGCATGTTGTTGGTGGCGGCGGCGGCCTCATAGGCCTCCTGCAGCCTGCCCTCGGCGGTCAGCATCAGCCAATCGGGGATGTTGTTCCCGAGCGGGCAATGCACCTGACAATAGGGGATGCCGCATTGCGAGCATCGGCTTGCCTGCTGCTGGGCGCGCCCCCGGTCGAACTCGCCATAGATCTCCCGGAAGTCGTGGCGACGCTCGGCCGCCTGCCGCTTCTCCGGCATGGCCTTGGGCAGCGATGTAAATTGCAGCAGCCGCGTCACTTCGACCCTCTCGACCGTGATGGCGCCGCCACGAGTTCGGCGCTCAGATTCTTGCTCTGGGATGAAGCATAATGGGGTCAATCGGCCATTAGGTCAATTTCTTTTACCAATTTTCGCGAAAAACGCCCCTCTAGCAGCCCATAGTCGCCGCTATCGGCTCAAACTGCGGCAATATAATACTGAAAATGGACTAAAATTCTCCCATTGCGGCAAAGGCTTACCGTGGGAGCGCAGCCTTTCTGCTCAAAATATCGGCGCCGCTGCCGCGGCCTGCCCGGCAAAATCCGCTGGCGCGGGGGTTGCGACGCGGGCTGCAGCTTTCGCCCGGGGGCTGGTGGCTCAAGTGATCCGCGCGACCCCGGGCAACGGGACGTCAGATCTTCCCGCTGAGCCTCGCCCAGGCCCCACCCGTTCCTGCCGCCCCGCCGCCCGACGCGGTGGCGCTCGAAGCCTCCGACGGTACCGGCGGGATTACGGCGGCGCTCGTCGGCGGAGCGACCGGGACCCGCACGGTAAACCGCGACCCTTCGCCCTCGCGGCTTTTCACGGCGATGGTGCCGCCGTGGAGATCGATCACCGTCTTGACGAGATAGAGCCCGACGCCGGTACCGACGATGCCCGAGACGTTGCTGCCGCGGAAATACCGATCGAACAACCGATCGATGTCCTTTTCCGGAATGCCGACGCCGTGATCCTCGATCACCACCGCGATCTCGCCCGGCGCGGCCGTCGCGCTGATCTTGATCGGGCCGGCGTCGGGGGAGTACTTGATCGCATTGGACAGCAGATTACTGAACGCCTGGAAGAGCAGCTTCCGGTCGCCGACGATCGGCATCGGCAGAGAGCCGATATTCTCGATGATCTGCGCCCTGGGCACGACTTCCCGATGCAAGCGGAAAACCTCGCTGAGCACGGCGCGCAGATCAATCTCCGTCGGATGGAAATAGAGCTCGGCGTTGCCGTCGATCAGCCGCGAAGAATCGATGAGGTTGTCGATAACGCTGGTGATCCGCAAGACCGCGCTGCGAATCATTTCAGCGCGCTCGGCGACGTCCTCCGGGCCGAGACGGCTCTTGGCATTAATGAGGCGTTGGGCGTGCGCGTCGATGATCGTCAGGGGAGTGCGGAACTCGTGCGAGGCCATCGACACGAAGTTGCGTTGCAGCTGCGTCAGATGCTGCTCGGCCGCAAGCTTCTCCGCCAGCAGCGACGCCTGATCCGCCAAGGCCCGTTGATTGATCGCCAAATCGATGAGATTGTCGCGAAAAATCACGACCGCCCGCGCCATCTCGCCGACCTCGTCGCCGCGCGCGACGCCGGGGATATCGACATCCGTGTCGTTGGCCGCAAGCCCGCGCATGCACCGGGCGAGATCGAGCAGCGGGTTCGCGATCGAGCGGCGCATGTAAAGCAGACCACCGATGACCAGAAGCCCGGCGAACCCGACCGCCACCGCCGTGAACAGGCGCGCTCCGCGATAGGCCAGCTCGGCGCGCTGACCGGCGCGCTGGGCCTTGATCACGTTGAGGTCGGTGAGCTTTCCCAGCGTGTCGCTCGCGGCATCATAGGCCGCGCGCGACTTCGCCATATATATCGCAACCGCTTCGCCTTTGGCGCCGCCGGCGGCCAGCGCGAGCACCTGGTCGGCATCCTCCCGGTAAGCGCGCCATTGCGCCTCAAACGTCGCATAGAGGTCGGCCTCGTCCTGGTCGTGATAGATATGCTCGAAACTGTGCTCCGCCAGCGTAATCCGCCGATCGAGCTCCTGCCGCTCCCGCTCGTTCGCCGCCGTATCGCTGGCGCTCGACGACAGAAGAGCGGTCCCTTCGGCCGCGCGGAAGTCGGAGGTGAAGTTGTTGAGATCGCCGATGTACTGCGTGCTGCGGAAGAAGCGATCGCGGATTTCCGCGGAAAAGGTGTAGTAATCCGTGAGACGCCAGATGCTGAAGGAACCAAGGACGATCACCACCAGCAGGACAAGCAGGAACACGGTCGAGAAGCGGTATCCGATCGAGCGTGCCCGGTTCATCAGCGCCCTCGCGTGCAAGAGAAGCGACACCGTGAACGATACCGGCGGGGCATCCGACCCCCATCCGAGACGGCACTGGGATTGATCACAGTTCCCCTCCGTCGCCCCTTTGCCCCATACTCGCCGCCGCGCCGGCCGGCCGTGGCGGGCAGCCGCCGGCGCCGATCCGGCTCACTCTAGCCAACCAGTGCCATGGCGGAAGCGCGAAAGAGAATCCTGTGCATCGAAGACGACCGCGAGACCGCGGCACTGCTCGCCGAGGAGCTCGTCGATCGCGGTTTCGAAGTTTGCGTCGCGCATGACGGCCAGGAGGGATTCAGCGCGATCCTGAGATGGGCGCCCGACCTGGTGCTCTGCGACATCAGCATGCCCGTGATGTCCGGCTTCGAGGTGCTGGAGCGCCTGACTGCGATCGCGCCCCGCTTCGGGCAGACGCCGTTCGTCTTCCTTACCGCGCTCACCGACCGCGACACCGAGCTCAAGGGGCGCCAGCTCGGCGCCGACGACTATGTCACCAAGCCGATCGATTTCGATGTGCTGACCGCCATCATCACGGCGCGCCTCGCGCGTGTCGCCCGCAGCGAGGTCTGGCCGAAGAGCGTGGCGCTCAACGAGCGTGAGATCCAATCGCTGACCTGGGCGGCGCGCGGCAAGACCTCGGCGGAAATTGCCCAGATTCTCGGCCTCAGGAAGCGAACCGTCGATTTTCACATCGACAACGCGCGCACCAAGCTCGGCACCACGACGCGCATCGAAGCGGTGATCAAGGCCATAACCGGCGGCCTCATCGAGCCGTAGAGTGGAGGAGACCGCACCGCAAAACCGCAATCCCAGGGCCACTTGCCTCACTCCCTCACTCCCGATCGACCCTGGTCCAGCCCTGGGCTTCGTGCGCCTCGACACAAGCCATGGTCTGCGACCAGGGATCAAGGCCGTGCAGGCTCTCCTGGCAGGTCTCGGTCTGCCCGGTATGCGGGTTCTGCATCACGACGTCACCGGCGCAACCGGTCGAAACGCCGGCGGCGAGGATGAGAAGCAGGTAGCGCAGCACCGGCGTCCGCCGCGCCAGCACCCGATCCGAACCGGCCATGATACCGCCGCCGACAACCGACTTCGTCCTCATCGATGATCTCCCAGTCGGGGGAACCGGCCGCGGCGTCGCTACCGGCTCAATGCTTCGACCGCATCCCCGTGCCATTGATTTTCGCGCCCTTGCTGACGGGTCCGCCGATTACGCCGCGCTGGGACGCCGCCCCACCGACGGAGCCCGCCGGCGCCGGCTTTGCGACAGTCTTTGTCGTTGCCGGGCGAGTTGGCTGCGCCTCGCTGGGGACAGCGGCTACCCCGCCGACAACGATCAGCGCGAAGAGAAATAGACCAACTTTCATCCGCCGTCTCCATCGAGCCCGCCGACGCGCGGCGATCGTCGAATCGTGCCGAAAACCGCTCACGTTTCTTCGCCCAGGCCTTCGGCGGCGTCGCTGGGGGCCTCCGGCGATCCGCCACCATCCTTGCCCATGAACACCATCTGAAGCGCCGGCACGACCAGGAGCAGCAGGACCGGTCCGATGAGCATGCCGCCAACGACCACGGTGGCCAGGGGCCGCTGCACCTGGCTGCCGATACCCGTCGACAGCGCCGCCGGGAGCAGGCCGATGCAGGCGGCAAGCGAGGTCATCAGCAGCGGCCGCATCCGCTGCTCGGCGGCGTGCGCCATGGCGCCGATGCCGCCGATCCCGGTCGTCTTCCTAGTCTGGTTGTAATAGGTGATGATCAGGATGCCGTTCATAACGGAGACGCCGAACAACGAGACGAAGCCGATCGCCGCCGAGATGCTGAAGGGGAGCCCCGCGACATACAAAGCGATGATCCCGCCGCCGACGGCAAAGGGGATGCCGGCGAGCGCCAGCAGGCTGTCGCGCAGCGAATTGAACAGGCTATAGAGCAGCACCAGGATCAGCACGAGGCTCAGCGGCACGATGACCGCGAGGCGCTGCTGGGCGAGCTGCAAATCCTCGAATTCTCCGGCCCATACCAGGCGGTACCCCGTCGGCAAGGTGACGTTCTTGGCAATCCGCTCTTGCGCCTCGGCGACGGTGCTCCCGAGGTCGCGGCCGCGGACGCTGAACTTGATCGGCAGAAACCGCTTCGTGGTCTCGTGATAGATGTAGGACGCCCCGGTATCGAGGGTGATCGTCGAGAGCTCGCGCAAGGGAATATACGCCGTGCCGCCGGCGGGGGTCTGGTAGCCGACCTTGATGTTGCCTATGGCGTCAATGTTGTCGCGGTATTTGGGCGCCAGACGAACCGTAAGATTGAACTGGCGATCGCCTTCGAGCACCGTCGACGCGACCGTGCCGGCCATCGCCGCTTGAATAACGGTGTTCACGTCGCCGGTATTGAGGCCGTATCGGGCCGCCTTCTGCCGATCCACCCTGATGTCGAGGTTCGGCTGCCCCACGACATGAAAGATGCCGAGATCGGCAACGCCGCGAACCTGCGCCATCTGATCGTTGATCTGAAGCGCGAGCTTCTCGAGCACCTCGAGGTTGGGGCCGACGATCTTGACCGAGTTGGCGCCCTTTACCCCCGAGATCGCCTCCTCGACATTGTCCTGGATGTACTGCGAGAAATTGAAGCCGACGCCCGGCAGCTCGTCGGAAAACTCGCTCTGCAGCTCCTCGGTCAATTTGTCCTTGGTCAACCCCGAGGGCCACTCGTCATAAGGCTTCAGCGGCACGAACAACCTCGACGTTGGAGAAGGGCGAGGCGTCGCTGCCGTTATCCGGCCTGCCATGTTGGGAGACCACGGTGATGACTTCCGGATGACGCAGCAGAATCTCGCGGATCTTCCGGGTCGCCGCCGTTCCCGCGTCCAAGGACATCGTCGGCGGCATCGAGGCGCGGATCCAGTAATTGCCTTCCTCGAGCGCAGGCAGGAACTCGCTGCCGAGCCGCGTCGCCAGCACCCCGGTTGCCGCCAGGAACAGCGACGCCGATCGCTACCATGATCCACCGCCGCTCGAGCGCCCAATGAAGCGCCGGCGTATAGGCGGCCCGCAGCGCCCGCACCACCAGCGTCTCGACCTCCTTCACATGCTCCGGAAGCAGCAGCGAGGCGAGCACCGGGGTGATCGTGAAGGTGGCCATCAGAGCGCCTGCCAAGGCATAGCCGTAGGTCTTCGCCATCGGGCCGAAGATCTGGCCCTCGACCCCCTGCATGGTGAACAGCGGCACGAACGCCGCCACCGTGATCGCCGCCGAGAACAGGATCGCCTTGTCGACCTGCAGGGCGCTGATCAGGATGAGGCGCAACCGGTCCGTCCAGCTCTTGTTCGTCGAGATACGGTGCGGGCTGGTCGGATCAATCCCGAGATTCCCCTCGGAGAGATGCTCCAATAACATCTTGCGATCGTGCGGCTTCGCCTGGAAGTTGCGAAAGACGTTCTCGACCAGGATCACCGCGGAATTGACGATGATGCCGAAATCCACGGCGCCGATGGACAACAGATTCGCATCCTCGCCTTGCAGCACCAGCAGGATGATCGCGAAGAGCAGAGCGATGGGAATGTTCAATCCGACGATGATCGCGCTGCGGAGATCGCCGAGAAAGATCCATTGGATCAAGAAGACGAGCACGCAACCGAAGATGAGATTGTGCAGAACCGTGTGAGTGGTCACCGCGACCAGCGACGTCCGGTCGTAATAGGGGATGATCTTGACCCCTGGCGGGAGGCTCCCATCGCTGTTCATCCGGTCGATTTCCGCCTGGATCCGCGGCACGATCTCGTTGGTGTGATAGGTGCGCCCCATGACGACAATGGCGGCGACGATGTCGTCCTGATGGTCGCGGCCGGCGATGCCCAGCCGGGGCACGTAGCCGATATAGACCCTGGCGACGTCCTTCACCCGGACCGGCACGCCATCCGTTTGGGTGAGGACGGCGTTTTCAATGTCTTCGACGTGATATCCCTTGGTCAGATCGTCGTTTCCGCCATCGTCGACGAGGCCGATGCCGCGGATGTTCACCGATTGCTGACCGATATTTATCTCGCGGCCGCCGACATTGATGTTGGCGTTGCCCAGCGTGGTCAGCAGCTGCGGCATGGTGATGCCATAGGCTTGAAGCCTGCCGAGATCGGCCTCGACTTCAAATTCCTTGGTCGTCCCGCCCCAGCTGTTGATCTGCGCGACGCCGGGAATGGTCGACAGCCGCCGCAGCACGACCCAGTCCTGGACGGTGCGCAGATTGGTCAGGCCGAAATGCGGCGGCCCCACCACCTGGTAGCGATAGACCTCGCCGACCAGGCTCGATTGCTGGATCTGCGGGATCTGGTTCTGCGGCAGCGTGACGTTCTGCTGCAGGCTGAGAGCCGCCTGGGTGTAAGCGAAATAATAGTCGACGCCGTATTTGAAAGTGACCCGGATGAAGGTCAGGCCATAGAAGGAGGTGGAGCGGATATTGGCGATGCCGGGGGTCGAATAAAGACCGATCTCCATCGGGACGGTGTAATAGCGCTCCATCTCCTCGGCCGAGAGGCCGGCCTGCTGAGCGGTGATTTCCAGAATCACCGGCGCGGGATTGGGATAGGCCTCGATGTTGAGCTTGGTGAAGGCGATGAGGCCGCCGCCGAGAAACACCAAGAGCCCCAGGATGACGATGGTGCGGCGCGTCAACGCGAATACAAGAAGCGACTTCAGCACGATGTGCCTTCCTCAATGAGCATGGCTGGATCAACCGGGTTGGCGAAGGCTCAGTCTGTCGGGCCGGCGGTGAGCATGTTGTCGAGGAAGACGGCGCCGTCGGTGACCACCAGCTCGCCCGGGTTCAAGCCCGTCGAGGATCTGGTCGTATCCGTCCCGCTGCAGCCCGATCTTGACCTGGCGCTGCGTGAAATGATGGCGGTCGGTCGTCACCCACGCCGTCATCGTGCCGTCGCCTTCGCGCACGACGCCATCGAGCGGAACCGCCGTGGCGGTCGACGGGAGCGCCGGTGAGAATCACGAAATGCGCGAACATTCCCGGCCGCAGCTCGTGCCGGGGATCTCGAATCTCCGATCGTACCAGGAGGGTATGGAGATTGGGATCGACGGTCGCGCCGAGGGTCGTGATCTTCCCTTCATAGACATGGCCCGGATAGGCCATGACGGAGACCTTCACCTCCTGCCCGAGCTTGATGTCGGAACTGTCGATTTCCGGCGACGTTCGCCAGCATCCACATGGTCGAGATGTCGGCGATCGAATAGGGCGCCGGCGCATTTCCCGGCTGCACGAGAAGCCCGGGCTGCGCGTTGCGCGCCGTGATCCTGCCCGTGATCGGGCTGTTCACGACGAGGACGGGATCGACCTGGCGCAGCGCCACCATGAGATTGATCTCCTCCTCCGTCTTGCCGAAAACGCGAACCGCATCGCGCGCGGCTCTGAGCGCGCCTTCGGCCGATTGCTTGTCCGACACGGCTTGATCGAGATCCTTCTCGGCAATGCCGCCGGTTCCCTGCGTGTCGTAGAGTTGCTTGGCGCGGATCAGCGCCCGGCTGGTGAGATCGAAGGTCGCCGCCGCGCCGATCAGGGTCGATTCCGCCTGGATGAGGTCGGGGCTGTCGATCGTGAACAGCGGCTTGCCCTTCTGCACCTCATCGCCGACCTGAGCAAAAGCAGCGATGATTTTCCCCTGATAGGGCGTGAAGACCTGTACCGACATGTCCTCGTTGAAATCGATGCTGCCGACCGCTTCTTTCTGAAGCGGAAAGACATGCGTGCCGACCGGCCCGATCTTGATCAGGTCCAACTGCTTGTCGGTCAGCTCCAGGACCGGCTCGGCCGGCGCGCCGCCGGATGCCGCGGCTGGATTTGGCGCCGGTTGCGATTGAGCCACCGCGGGCGGGGCAATAGCTGCGCCTCCGATGACGCCGGATTTCCATGCCGCGACAGTACCGATGGCAACGATCGCTATCGTTCGGCGGCTACCAACCGCCGCGCGGTAGCTATCCCGCCAAATCTCATGACAGACCTCGTTGCAGATCGTCGAGACGATCTCCGCTCCCGCGTCCCAGGTCTACTGTGATAAATCGCATTGCCGACTGTGATTCGTCGCAGTTTCAGGGCAATTCGCATGTCGCTAGAGTTCCGTCGCATCTCGTTGCAGGTGGCGAATTTTGGCACTCGCGCTCTTCAACTGCACGCGAACGCACGTCGCATCCCCGCCGCCGAACGCCGTACCGGCGGCGATTCTTTTATGCACGTCTGCAATCCTTTTATGTGGCTGTGCAGTCGGGCCGAATTTCCTGCGGCCCGCCGCGCCTGCCGACGCCGGCTACGCGCCGAAGCCGCTGGCCGACGCCAGCGTCTCGGCGCCGGTCTATGGCGGCGATGCCCAGCGCTTCCTGTCGGGGCAGGACATCCCTTTCGAGTGGTGGAAGACCTTTCAATGCCCGCAGCTCAATACGCTCGTCGAAAAGGCGCTGCGCGCCAATCCCACGATCGAGTCGGCCAAGGCGGCGCTGCGCCAGGCGCAAGAACTCGTCTACGCCCAACAGGGATACTTTTTCCCGACGGTCAGCGCGAGCTACAACTTCGAGCGCCAGAAGCTGGCCGGCAATTTGGGCGGCAATTCCCCCGGCGCACAGGGAAACGGCAGCGATATTGCGGTTCCTCAAAATCCAAACCCGTCCCCGCCGCCACACAACAAGCCCGTCTTCTTCAACTTCCACACGATCGAATTGGATGTCGCCTACAATCCGGACGTCTTCGGCATCAATCGCCGAACGGTGGAGTCTCTCGAAGCCCAAGCGGACTTTCAACGATTCGAGACGGAAGCCGCCTACATCACCCTGGCCTCGAACGTCGTTGCGGCTGCGATCCAGGAAGTCTCGACGCGCTCGCAAATCGCCGCGACGGAAGAGATCATCGACGTCAACACCAAGTCGCTGGAGATCCTGCGCAACCAGCAAAAATTCGGCCAGGCCATGGCGATCGACGTCGCCGCCCAGGAAGCGGCGCTGGCGCAGGTCGAGCAGACGCTGCCGCCGTTGCAAAAGCAACTGGAAACAACACGCGACCTGATCCGCGCGCTCGTCGGCAATCTGCCCAACCAGGATGTCGAGGAGACGTTCCAGCTGTCATCGCTGCATTTGCCGGAAGATCTGCCGCTGAGCCTGCCGTCAAAGATCATCGAGCAACGCCCGGATGTTCGCGCCGCCGAGGAACAGATGCGCTCGGCCAATGCCGATGTCGGCGTCGCCCTCGCCGCGATGCTGCCGCAATTCGCCTTCACCGCCAATCTCGGCGGGCCGCTTCAGCAGTCCGAGCAACATGTTCTGACCCGGCACCGGCTTCTGGAGCCTCACGGCAACGCGACGCAGACGATCTTCGACGGCGGTACGCTGCTGCATCACCAGCGCGCGGCGGACGAGGCGCTGGTCCAAGCCGCGGCGCAGTATCGCAGCACCGTCATTACCGCCTTTCAGAATGTCGCCGATACGCTGCACGCGTTGCTGTCCGACGCCGACGCGTTGAAAGCGGCGGTGGCGGCGGAGCACGCCGCCAAAGTGACGCTCGACCTTACGCAGCGGCAATCGCAGGCCGGCTACGTCAACTATCTCACCGTGCTGAGCGCCCAGCAGGCCTATCAGACCGCCCTTATCAATCTCGTGCAGGCGCAGGCCACCCGCTTCGGCGACACCGCAGCGCTGTTCCAGGCGCTGGGCGGCGGGTGGTGGAATAGGCCGGAAGTCGCGATGGGCGACAAGAAAAGCGGCAGCGGGAGCAAGGCGGCCCAAAGCGATCACGGCGCCAACTCGACGCCCGCTGCGAACGCCAGCGATCACGGCGATCACAGTTTCTTCAGCGTGGCATTGAAGGCCCTTGGCCTTTAGCCAGTGCGTCAGACCGAACGAGGCTGCTCATCGTCCTTTGCAGCAGCCTAGGCGGGCCGCTCGCGGCCGCAAGCGTGTCGCAGGGGTGCCGAACCCATGGCGGAAGAACTGGATAGAGCGCGTCGCGAACCGGCTCTCCGCCTGCTGGTCCTATGGGTGCTGGCGAGCGGGCTCTGGACCGTCGCGACGATCCTCCGGTTCTACAGGGTGTGGGTCCCGGCGGTGGGCTGGGGCAGGGCGATCGATGGCCCCTGGCTGTGGGTCAGCCTCATCCTGCCGCCGCTGATGTTTGCCGCCATCCTGGCCGTCATTCATCTGATCAGAACAAGCCGCAAATGAGTGCCGGCGCGTGTCCTCCGCGCCGGGGCGCCGGCCGGCCGACGCGCCGACAGGCGGCGCGCAGGCCTCACCCCGGCGAGGGGCCGGCGGCGGCGCTGTCGGCGGCGCGCCAGCCGCCGCCGCGGCGGAAGCGGGTGAGATATGTCGGCAGCACCAGCTCGAGCGCCGTCGGCACGACGCCGAGATCACCGAGCCCGGCGGCGCCGGGCGCGACCACGGTATCGCGCCTAAGCAGCTTCACCTGGTCGCGGGTCAAGAGCGGCTTGGGCAGCAGCTCGAGCAAGGCAGCTTCGCAGGAGGCCACGGCAAACGGCACGCTGACCAGCGCACGCCGGCGCCGGGTCTCGCGCAAGATCAGCTCCATCAGCTCGCGGAAGGTGAAGACCTCGGGACCGCCGAGCTCGTAGGTCCGGCCGGGTGCCTCGGCGTGGTCGAGCGCGGCCAGCGCGGCATCGGCGACGTCGCCGACATAGACCGGCTGAAACCGCGTCCGGCCGCCGCCGATCAGCGGCAGCGCCGGCAGGTAGCGCGCCAGCGTTGCGAAGCGGTTGAAGAACTCATCCTCGGGGCCGAAGACCAGCGACGGGCGCAGGATCGTGGCGCCGGGAAAGAGGTCGCGCACCGCCGCCTCGCCCTCGGCCTTGGAGCGGGCATAGGCGGAGGGTGCGGCGGGGTCGGCGGCGATGGCGGAGAGATGGACGAAGCGCCGGGCGCCGGCGGCGCGCGCGAGCCGCGCTAGCAGCGCCGGCCCGCGATGATGGACGAGGTCGAAGCGCTGCCTGCCCTTCTCATAGAGGATGCCGGCGGCGAAGATCACGGCATCGGCGCCGGCCACCGTCGCGGCGAGCAGCCGCTCGTCACCGAGGCCGGCATCGATCGGCACGATCTGGCCGACATCGCCCATCGGCCGGAGATAGCCCGCGCTGCCGGCATGGCGGCTGACCGCCGCCACGACCACGCCGCGCCGGGCGAGGCGCTTGACGATATAGCGGCCGATGAAGCCCGAGCCGCCGATGACGGTGACACGCCGGGTGCGCATGGGGGTTTCCATAGCGCATCGGGGAAGAAGTTGTCAGTCGTCAGTTATCAGTCGTCAGTCATGGCCGGCGCCGGGCTGAAAACTGAGAACTGATAACTGACGACTGACCACAGGCGGCCGCCAGGCCGCCCCGCCATTGACATCCCCGCGCCCCTTTCGTAATCACTAGCCCGGCTTGCCCAGGTGGCGGAATTGGTAGACGCGCTAGATTCAGGTTCTAGTGGCCGAAAGGTCGTGGAAGTTCGAGTCTTCTCCTGGGCACCAGCCATGTCGATGCCGCGCAGGTGAGCGCCCGGATGAGCACCCATCTTCATCGCGGCGATCTGCCGGAAGGCGTCGACTTTGGCGCCACCGTCGCCATCGACACCGAGACGATGGGACTGGACCCGCATCGCGACCGGCTGTGCCTGGTGCAGCTCTCGGCTGGCGATGGCGTGAGCCATCTCGTGCAATTCGCCAAGGGTGCCTATGACGCGCCGCGGCTCAAGGCGCTGCTCACCGATCCCACGGTGCTGAAGATCTTCCATTTCGGCCGCTTCGACATCGCCATGCTGCAGCGCTATCTCGGCGTCACGGCGCAGCCGGTCTATTGCACCAAGATCGCCTCGCGGCTGGTGCGCACCTTCACCGACCGGCATGGGCTCAAGGATCTCGTCCGCGACCTGCTTGGCCTCGAGATCTCCAAGCAGCAGCAATCCTCCGATTGGGGCGCCGCCGAGCTCAGCGACGAGCAGCTGCGCTATGCCGCCTCGGACGTGCTGCATCTGCATGCCTTGAAGGCACGCCTCGACGAGATGCTGGCACGCGAGGGACGCACGGCGCTGGCGCAGGCCTGCTTCGATTTCCTGCCGACGCGAGCGCTGCTCGATCTCGGCGGCTGGGCGGCAGAGGACATCTTCGCCCATTGAGGCGGGGCTGGTTGGGACCTAAGCCGGCTTTGGAAATGCGATGACGCCGGAACCCTCGCCTTTTTCGGCGAGGCATCGCTTGACCGTCTGCAGCAGCTCGCTGACGCGCACCGGCTTCAGCAGATAGTCATAGGATATGAGGCTGTTGGGCTTGAGGCTGAGGCCGTGCCCGGTCACCACCAGCGCCTTGACCCCGCTCGCGATCGCCTTATCGGCAACGGCGAGCCCGCTGCCATCCGGCAGGTTGACGTCGCAGATGACGAGATCAAAAGGCTGGGAGCCGAGCAGCGTGATGGCGACGGACACGCTCTCGGCGGCCGTCACGTCGAAACGCTCCGACAACAGGATGTGCTCCAACAACGGCCGCACATCCGGGTCGTCCTCCACCAGCAGAATGCGAGCCATCCCGCAGCCCCATTGCGCGCGGCGCCGGACGCTAACGCCGCGATCGCCCAAAAGTGTCATGCCCACGTGCAGCGCCGACAGGTACGCGAAGATTCCTCACGACGACGCGCAGAGCACGGCAGAAATCCCGCCTGCCGGCCATCGGTGCATCAGGCGATGCGCGTCACGGCACAAAACAGGAACGAGGCCCGGATTCATTGACTTTTGGGGATGGGCGCGCATAGTCCCGCCGTATCATGCATAGCGGATCACCCGTCTTGCACGCTGACGCCGCTAGGGGGATGTCTTGGCCCGCGTGTTGAGAAAACCCACCGACATCGACGCTGCGCGGCGCGTGCTGCGCACGGAGATCGCCGGGCTCGAGGCGCTGGTCACTGGGCTCGACGGCGCCTTCAGCGCGGCGGTGGGGCTGCTGGCCAAGGTCAGGGGCCGCGTCGTCGTCAGCGGCATGGGCAAGAGCGGCCACGTCGCGCGCAAGATCGCCGCCACTTTCTCCTCGCTCGGCACGCCGGCGCAGTTCGTCCATCCCGGCGAGGCGAGCCATGGCGATCTCGGCATGATCGCCGAGGATGACGCAGTGCTGGCGCTGAGCAATTCCGGCGACACCGCCGAGCTTGCCGACATCGTCGGCTACACCAAGCGCTTCCGCATCCCGCTGCTGGCCATGACGCGGCGCACCGGCAGCTCGCTGGCCGAAGCGGCGGATGTGACCCTGCTGCTGCCGCCCTCGGCCGAGGCTTGCCCGATGGGGCTCGCCCCCACCACCTCGACCACCATGATGATGGCGCTGGGCGACGCGCTGGCGGTGGCGTTGCTCGAGCGCAAAGGCTTCTCGGAAAGCGATTTCCAGGCGCTTCACCCCGGCGGCCAGCTCGGCCGGCAGCTGCTGCGCGTGGCCGACATCATGCACGGCAAGGACGCGGTGCCGCTGATCAAGCGCGGCGCGGTCATGGCCGAGGCGATCCTGGTGATGACCGCCAAGAGCTTCGGCTGTGTCGGCGTCGTCGACGAGTCCGGCCGGCTCGCCGGGGTCGTCACCGATGGCGATCTGCGCCGTCATATGGGCGACGCCATGCTCGGCGCCGCGGTCGACGAGGTGATGAGCGCGCGGCCGAAGACGATCCGGCCGCAGGCGCTCGCCGCCGAGGCGCTGGGCCTGATGAACGCGCTCGCCATCACCAGCCTGTTCGCGGTCGACGACCAGCGCCGGCCGATCGGGATCGTGCACATCCATGACCTCTTGCGCGCGGGGGTGGCATGAGCCTGCCCCAGGACAGCCTCACCGCCGGCGAGATCCCGGTTCCGGTCCGGGCGCGCGCCGGCGTCAACCGCGCCTATAGCCGCTTCGTCGGGCTCGCCAAGCGCATCCTGCCGGCCGTGGCGGTGATCCTGCTGGCGCTGGTGGCGATCTGGCCCCGGCTCCAGTCCGAAATGGCGCGCGTGCATTTCCAGATACCGCGTCTCGATCCGCGCGAAGCGCAGGATCTGCGCATGGTCAATGCGCGCTACACCGGCATCGACCGGCAGAACCGGCCGTTCATCGTCACCGCCGAAGTGGCGCGGCAGAACCCGAATGTCGACGATCTCGTCGCGCTCGAAGGCCCACGCGGCGACCTCACCTCGACGAGCGGCGCCTGGTTCGAGCTCAACGGCTATACCGGCCTTTACCAGCCCAACGCGCAGCTGCTCGACATGTTCGGCAATGTCGAGCTGTTCCAGGACAAGGGTAACGAATTCCACACCGACAGCGCGCATATCGATATGGCCGCCGGCAACGCCGATGGCAACGATCCCGTCGATGGCCAAGGCCCGTTCGGCCATATCACCGGCCAGGGGTTCCGCATCCGCGACCATGGCGACATCATCATCTTCACCGGCCACGCCCATCTGACGTTGGTGCCGCATGAGAAGGAAGTGCCGTGAGACATGCCGGAGTGCTGCTGGCAGTGGCTCTCGGACTGGGACTGGCGTCGCTGCTGCCGGCGTTGCCGGCCCGGGCGCAGGCTCTCGGCCTCGGTCTCAGCGGCCAGGACAATGGCAAGCCGATCGATATCGAGGCCGATGACGGCATCGAGTGGCAGCAGAACAACCGCGTCTACATTGCGCGCGGCAATGCGCGGGCGACGCGCGGCCAGACCACCATCTTCGCCGACACGCTGATGGCATTCTATCGCCCGGTCTGCAGCCCCGAGGCGATCGCCGCCGCGGCCAAGCGCCAGGTGATGCAGACGCAGGACTTCGCCGACGCCGAGACCAAATGGAAGGCGACCGCCGCGGCAGCCAAGAAGGAGGGCAAGCCGGTGCCGGCCGAACCGACGCCGCCCGCCAAGCCCGCCGCCGCGCCCACCTGTCCCGATCCCGCCACCGCGCCGACACAGACCGCCGCCGCAGATGCCGGCAAGCCTGCTGCCGCCGCGCCACCGGCCACCGCCAAGCCGGGCGCCGCCGATCCTGCGAAGCCGGCCGCTGGCGGCGATCCCGTCACGCGGCGGCTCGACCGAGATCTATCGCGTCGAGGCCGAGGGCAATGTGCGCATCGCCACCGAGACGCAGACCGTCTATGGCGACCACGCCGTCTATGACGTCGACCAGGCGCTGCTGGTGATGACCGGCAAGCACCTCAAGCTCGAGACGCCGCGCGACACGGTGACGGCGCGCGACGATCTCGAATGGTACGACGATAAGCAACTGGCGGTAGCGCGCGGCGACGCCGTCGCGATCCGCGAAGGCAAGCGGATGGCCGGCGACGTGCTCACCGCCGATGTGGAGAAGGACGACAAGGGCTCGTCGCATATCAGCCGAATCGACGGGCAGGGCAATGTTCTGGTATCGTCGCTGGAGCAGATCGCCCGCGGCGATGCCGGCATCTACAACGTCGATACCGGCATCGCGACGCTGACCGGGCGCGTGACGCTCACCAAGGGCGACAACGAGCTGAGGGGGCAATACGGCGTGGTCGATCTCAACAACAACATCAACCGGCTGCTCAGCGCGCCGCCCTCGGCCAAGCTCACCGAAGGTGCCCCCGCGCGCGTCGCCGGCATCCTGATGCCGCGGCCGAAGCCGGCCCCGCCGGCGACACCCGACCAGACGAAGCCGGAATCAACCGCGACAGCGCCGGAGAAAGCGGCTCCGGCGGCGCCGCAATGACGCCGGCGACACCGCCGCAGGACGAGCTGTCCTGGTCCGGACCGCGGCTCGTCGCCGACAATCGCGGCCTCGTCGCCGACAATCTCGGCAAGAGCTTCAAGAAGCGGCCGGTGCTGCGCAACGTCAACGTCTCGGTGCAGCGCGGCGAGGCGGTGGGGCTGCTGGGGCCGAACGGCGCCGGCAAGACCACCTGCTTCTACATCATCACCGGCCTTATCGCGCCGGATTTCGGCACCATCCTGCTCGACGGCCACGACATCACCGACCTGCCGATGTACCGCCGCGCGCGGCTCGGCATCGGCTACCTGCCGCAGGAGGCCTCGATCTTCCGCGGCCTCAGCGTCGAGCAGAACATCCGTGCCGTGCTCGAGGTCAACGAGCCCGTGCGCGAGGTGCGCGAGGCCGCGATCGACGAGCTGCTGGCCGAGTTCTCGATCACTCATCTGCGCCGCGCGCCGGCGATGGCGCTGTCGGGCGGCGAGCGCCGCCGCGTCGAGATCGCCCGCGCGCTCGCCACCCAGCCGCATTTCATGCTGCTGGACGAGCCGCTGGCCGGCATCGACCCGATCGCGGTGGGCGAGATCCGCAAGCTGGTGTCGCATCTCAAGGACCGCGGCATCGGCGTGCTCATCACCGACCACAATGTGCGCGAGGCGCTGGAGATCGTCGACCGCGCCTATGTGCTGCATGAGGGCCAGGTTCTGATGGAGGGCGTGCCGCACGAGATCATCGCCGACGAGGACGTCCGGCGCGTCTATCTCGGCGACATGTTCAGCCGCTGAAGGGTTCGTTGCGGGGGGTGAGGAAAGGGAAGCGGCGGCGCCAAGCCGCCGCTTTCTTTCCTGCCGCGCCGGGTCGCGTCGTCAGGCGATGGCGCGGGTGCTGCCGTCGAGCTCCATGAACAGCAGCTCCGTCTGCAGCATCGGATAGCGCGCCGCGATGGCGCGGCGCAGGCGGCGCAGCATGCGCTCATGCGCGGCAAGCTCGGCCTCGCCGGTGAGATCCTTTTTCAGGATCAGCCGATAGGCGCCGCAATCGCGGTGATCCATCACCAGGACGCGGCTGACATGGTGGAGGTCGCGGGCGATGGCGAGATGCTGCCAGAAGGTCTGCCGCCACTCCGGCTTGGCGTCGGTGGCGACGCCGATCGACGCGCCGGCCAGCACGACATGATCGTAATTCGCGGCCAGGCCGCGCCCGTCCATATAGGCGGTGATCTTGTCCATGAGCCGATAATCCATGCAGCTCAGCAGCAGGGTCTCGGTGCCGTCGGCCGCCAGCGCGAGGCGCGGCGCCGCGGCGCCGAGCCAGAGCGCGCCGGCACTTCCCGCGAGCAGCGTCAGGAGATGGCGGCGGCTCGCCGGCGCGGCGCAGAGGCATGAGTGACATGGGCGCTCTCCGGTCAGGCTTCGGCCATTTTTATCATGCCGGCGAGCAACGAGCCAGCGCGTGCACCTCAGCTCTGCAGCGCCTCGCGCAAGCGCGCGAGCCGGGCTTTGTACTCGGCGCGGGCGGCGAGCGCGGCCGCCATGTCGACGGTGACGAAACGGGCGGTGTTGTTGGGCTGCAGCTGGGCGATGCGGTCCATATCGGCGCTGATCACCGTGCCGATCATGGCATAGCCGCCGCCGGAGACGGCGTCGCGATGCAGGATGATCGGCTCGAGGCCGCCGGGCACCTGGATCGAGCCGTAGGGATAGCCGGCATCGACGATGTTGGAGGGATCGGAGCCCGCGCCGAAAGGCTGCTGGCGCGGCCGGAAGGTCAGCGGGCGGCCCTTGCGGAAGCGATAGCCGATGCGGTCGGCCTCGGGCGCCACGGTCCAGGTATCCTCGAAGAAAGAGGTGGCGGATTCCGCGGTCAGGCGGTGGAAATAGAGACCGGTGACGACCCGGAGCTCGAGCGCCTTGGGATAGGTGGGCACCAACGCGTCGGGCGCGGCGCGGCCGGCGCGCGCGGTGCCGGGGGCGGCGCCCAGCGGCAGCACATCGCCGGCGGCGAGCTTGCGGCCGGCAAAGCCGCCGAGCGCGCCCAGGCCATAGGTCGAGCGGCTGCCCAGCACCGACGGCACGTCGATGCCGCCGGCCGCCGCGATGTAAAGCCGCGCGCCGAGCTTCATGTAGTCGAAGGACAGGCGGTCGCCGGCGTTGACGGCGATGGCGGTGTTGCGCTCTACCGCGGCGCCATTGATCCGGGGCGTCGCCTCGCCGCCGGTGACCGCGATGATCGCCGGCTTGCGGAAGGCGAGCTCGGGCCCGAGCAGCGCCGCCTCGAGCACGGCGGCGCCCTCGTCATTGCCGACCAGCAGATTGGCCAGCCGCACGGCATATTGGTCGAGGGCGCCCGAGAGCGGAATGCCGAGATGGTAATAGCCCGGCCGGCCGGTATCCTGCACCGTGGTGGCGAGGCCCGGCTTCAACACTTCAATGGCCATGGAGTGCCTCCACCAGTTTGTCGCTGTAGCCGCGGGGGTCGGCGAGAAACGCCTTCAGCGAGAAGCTCACCGGCTTGATGGCGAGCGAGAAGGTGCCGGCCTCGACCGCGGCGATGTCGCGGTCGTATTCCTCGCGGGTGATCGGCTTCCATTTGACGATGTCGCCGGGGCGGAAGAACACCATGAAGTCCCTGAGATAGGGCAGCTTCTGCGCAGGGTCGTAGATCGGCGCCGGGGTGATGCCGAACATCTGATAGCCGCCGGCGCCGCGCACCGAGTAGATGCAGCCGAAGCAGCCGCCATGGCCGATCGTCAGTTTCGGCGTGTCGGTGCGCGGCCGGAGATATTTCGGCACCTCGATCTGATGCGCGCGGTCGACCATCTGGAAGAGGAACGGCAAGCCGGCGACGAAGCCCACCATCGAGACGAACCACGGCGCGCCGGAATGGGCGGCGATGAAATCGTCGACCGAGCCGTAGCGATTGATGCGCGCGGCGTATTCGATGTCGGTGCTGGTGGGGTCCTGGTGGCGCTCGCGAAAGCGCATCAGGGTCTCGCGCGTCCAGGGGTCGTTGTAGAGCACCGGGATCTCGACGATGCGCGTCTTGAGCTCGAGATCGGCCGAGCCCACTGCCGCCTCGATCTCCTGCAGCGTGCGCAGCATCGCCTCCGGACGGATCACATCGGGATCGAAGCGGATGAGGTAGGAGGCGTTGGCCGGGCAGATCTCCTCGACCCCCTTCACCGCGCGGCGCTGCAGCTCGGCGCAGATCGCCATGCCCTTGAAGAACGCCTCGAGCGACATCTCCTCGCTGAGCTCGACGAAGACATGCTCGTCCCCGCCGAAGGAATACCGCACCGCGCTCATGATCATCCCCTCCGGATCTCGCCGCCCGCCGGCGGCGCTTCGGCCAAAAGCCGCTCGATGAACCCCGTATCGACCCGCCCGGCGGCGACGTCCGCGGATTGCGCGAGGCTCCGGTGCAGGCCGGCGGTGGTCGCCACGCCCTCGATCCGGAGCTCGCGCAGCGCCCGGCTGAGCCGCGCCAGCGCCCGCTCGCGATCCTCGGCATGGACGATGAGCTTGGCAAGCAGCGAATTGTAATAGGGCGGCACGACATATCCCGGATAGAGCATGGTGTCGATGCGCACGCCCGGACCGGTGGGAAAGGCCAGGCCGGTGATGCGGCCGGGCGATGGCGCGAAATTCCGCGCGGGATCCTCGGCGTTGATGCGCACCTCGATGGCGGCGCCGCGCAGCGCGATGTCGCGCTGCGCCAGGCGGAGCGGCCGGCCTTGCGCGATCTCGATCATCGCGCGTACGAGATCGATGCCGGTGACCATCTCGGTGACGGGATGCTCGACCTGGATGCGGGTGTTCATCTCGATGAAGAAGAATTCGCCGCTGTCGTCGTCATAGAGATATTCGAGCGTGCCGGCGCCGCGATAGCGGCAGGCCTCCGCCAGGCGCACGGCCGAGGCGCAGAGCGCCTCGCGCGTCGCGGCGGAGATCGCCGGCGACGGCGCCTCCTCCCAGATCTTCTGGCGCCGGCGCTGCAGCGAGCATTCGCGCTCGAAGCAATGGACGACGCGCTCGCCATC
The DNA here is from genome assembly GCA_963789275.1 of uncultured Alphaproteobacteria bacterium. Taxonomy (GTDB): domain Bacteria; phylum Pseudomonadota; class Alphaproteobacteria; order ATCC43930; family CGMCC-115725; genus DAHUYF01. The sequence goes on along the minus strand of CAWBKF010000021.1, from coordinate 97,064 downwards.
GCCCAGCACCTGCACCTCGAGATGCCGCGCCCGGCGCACGAAGCGCTCGAGATAAAGCGCGCCGCTGCCGAAGGCGGATTTCGCCTCGGTCTCGGCGGTGCGGAACTGCTGCTCCAGCGCCGCCTCGTCCTCGGCCATGCGGATGCCGCGGCCGCCGCCGCCGGCCGATGCCTTGATCATCACGGGATAGCCGATCGCCCGCGCCGCCTGGCGCGCGGCAGCGGGGTCGGCGACCTCGCCGGGGCTGCCGGGCACGATGGGCACGCCGGCCGCCGCCGCGGCCTCGCGCGCGGCGGCCTTGTCGCCCATGCGGCGGATGGTGTCGGGCCGGGGGCCGATGAAGACCAGCCCCGCCGCCTCCACCGCCTCGGCGAAGCGCGCATTCTCGGAGAGGAAGCCGTAGCCGGGATGGATCGCGCCGGCGCCGCTCGCCCGCGCCGCGGCGATGATGGCGGCGCCGTCGAGATAGCTCTTGGCGGCCGGCGCCGGGCCGATGGCAACCGCTTCGTCGGCAAGGCGCACCGCGAGGCTGTCGGCGTCGGCGGCGCTATAGACCGCCACCGTGGCGATCCCGAGCTCGCGCGCCGCCTGGATGATGCGCACGGCGATCTCGCCGCGATTGGCCACCAGCAGCTTGGTGAACATGCGGGACACGCGGCGTCTCAGGCGGTCTCGATCAGCAGCACCGGGTCGCCGGCGCTCGACCGGCGCCTCGTTCTCGACGAGAAAGCGCACCACCGTGCCGTCGGCGTCGGCCTGGATCTCGGTGAATTGCTTCATCACTTCGACGAGGCCGATCACCTCGCCCACCGTGACCTTGTCGCCATCCTGCTTGTAGGGCGGCGCCTCGGGCGAGGACCGCCGGTAGAAGATGCCGGGAAGCGGGCTGATCACCTGATGCTGCGCCATGCTTGGGCTCCTGCTGCTGCTGGCGGTCAGCCGAGCTGATCGGCAACCGCCGCCTTGACCGCGCGCGCGACCTCGACCGCGTTGGGCGTATCGGAATGGACGCAGATGCAATCGGCACGCACCGGCACCTCCTTGCCGTTGACCGACAGCACCTTGCCCTCGGCGACCGCGCGGCGCGCGCGCTGGGCGGCGCGGGCGGGGTCGACCGCGTGATGCTCGCGGGTGATGATCAGCGTGCCGTCATCGGCATAGTCGAGATCGGCATAATATTCGGAGATGAACTCCAGCCCTGCGGCGGGATAGATCGTCTCGTGCATCGTGCCGGCCATGCCGAGCACCGGCACGTTGAACACCTTTGCCGCGTCCGCCACCGCCTGCGCCATCTCGGCCGAGCGCGCCGCCATGCCGTAGAGCGAGCCGTGCGGCTTGATGTGGTAGAGCGCCATGCCCTCGCGGTCGAGAAAGCCCTTGAGCGCGCCGACCTGGTAGAGGATGCAGTCGGTGAGCTCCTGCGGCTGCATCTTCATCTCGCGCCGACCAAAGCCCTGCAGATCCGGCAGCGAGGGATGGGCGCCGACATTCACCTTGTGCTGGCGGGCGAGGCGCACGGTGCGCGCCATCACGGTGGGATCGGAGGCGTGAAAGCCGCAGGCGACATTGGCGATGGTGATGTAGGGCATCATGCCCTCGTCATCGCCCATCTTGTAGAGGCCGAAGCTCTCGCCCATGTCGCAATTGATGGCGAGCCGCCTTTTATTCTCGCGTGCCGGCATCGCATATGCCTCCATCATTCCGTGAGCCTGAGCCGCAGAGCATAGCGCAGCCCCGCGGCGATCACCGCCGGGATCGCCATCGCGCCGATCGCCACCGCCCGCAGCCAGGAGCCGATCCTCGCAAGATCCATGCCGTTCTGGAGGGGCCGATGGGGGACGGCGGCAGGCACGATGCTCCCCGGCCGGTCAACGCCGCGCCGGCGCATTCTCTGCAGAGAATCTTTGCGATGTAAAATAAATTATCGCCGCGCCCGCCTCAGGGAAAAGCCAGAGGTCATGCTCTTGCCTCCGAATCGGGGAAAATGCCGGCGGCGTCCTCTTCCCCCGGTGTATCGCGGCTGGATGCGCCGCGACGCCCTACGCCGCGGCTTCCTTGGCCGGCGCGAAGGCGCGGGCGATCGCGTCGAAATGGCGCAGCAGCAAAGCGAGCTTGTCGAGGATGAAGCTCACCTGGTCGAATTCGCGCTCGAGCGCCGCGAAGGAGGCGGCCTCGCCCGCCTCCGACCAGCTCTCCGAGACGACACGCGCCCCGGCGCTGATGCGCAGCGCCGCGGCCGCCCCGGTCGGCAAGCTCAGCGCCACCGGCTGGCCGATATGGCAGAGCTGCGCGGCAAGACGGCGCTGGCGCGCCGACGCGCCGGCCGGCAGCAGGGCGGAGACGTCGGCGTTGAGCGCGCGGTAGAGCAGGATGCAATCGGCGGTATCGAGAGCAGAGCCGGCGCGCCGCACCAGGAACGGAAAGATGGTGCGGACGGCCATCTCCTCCTCTTCGCCGCCGCTCGAGCGCTCGTAGTCCGGCAGCAGCTCCAGCATCTTCCTCGCTGGCGATGAGGCCGGGCACGATCTCGGCGAAGCGGGCGAGCGCGGCGCGGCGAAAGGCAGCGGGCACGGCGAAATAATCGCGCATCTCGCGCAAGCGCGGCGGTCCAGCGCAGCAGCTGGCCGAGATTGGCGTGCTCGGCCAGGCCTTCGCGCAAGCCGGTCCAGGCGCGCGGCCAGTCGCTGCGGCTGGTGTAATCCGCCAGACCCGCCGGGAGCGCCGGCACCGTGCCGAGGCGGCGCGACAGCGCGGCCGGCACCAGCAATGCGCCGCTGAAGGGCGGGCCGGTGAAGAATTTCGAGCCGGTGATCGTCACCATGTCGCCGGCGGCAAGATGAGCGGCGAGAAGCTTGCGGCCGAGACGCAGCTGGCAGGCGTCGATGACCAGCTGCACGCGATCGCCGAAGCGGCGGCGGATCTCGGCAAGGCAGGCATGGCTCGGGCAGCGCGCGCCGAGCTTGGAATGATCCATGACATGGAGCAGCACGCCGCGCCCGGCGGCGATCGCCTGGGCGATCGCAGCGAGGATGGCGGCGTCGATCTCGGCGGGCGGCCGCAGGCGCCCGGCCTCGCGGAGCGGCACCGCGACAGTCGCGACATCCTCGGCCAGCCCGGTGATGGGATTGCCCTTCTCGACGGCGGCACCCTGCGCGGTGAGCGTGTTGAAATGCCGGCCGCAGCTGGCATAGGCGACACCGCTTCCGGTCTCGTCGGCGGCGGCGATGAGGCTCTGCATCGGCGTGCCGAGCCGGGCGCGCGCGAGGAAGACGGCGTGGAGTGCGGCGTCGGTGCCGGAGGGCGAGAAGACGATCTCGGTGCCGCTGCTGGCGAGGCCGAGCAGGTCGAGGAGGTCGGCGCGCAACGCCTCGACCTGCGCCTCGACAGCGGCGTCGAGCCCGTCGCAGAGCGCGGCGCGGACCAGCGCCTCGCGCGCCGCCTCGGCCGCCGCGAAGGCGCGCTCCGAGATCGAGGTCGCGGTCGAGGAGGCGAAGGTGAAAGCCTCGGGGCGCGGAAACGGCCGGCAGCCATAGCCGTTGAGCCGGGTGGCGGGATCGACACGCAGGCGGGTGTCGCCACCCGCGGCGAGAAGATAGTGCCAAGGGCGCGAACAGCTCGGCCAGGTGGGCAAAGGCGATGGCGCTCATCGGGCGCTGCTCTCGAGCAGGTGCTGCGGCGCGGCGGAAGCGGCGAGCAGCTCCGGGCCGAGCCGGCGCACCGCGCTTACCAGGATGGCGAGATCCTCGGTGGTGGTGCGGTGATTGGTCAGCGCGACACGGATGGCGGCGTGGCCGCGGATGCGGGTGGTGGAGGGCGCGGCGATGCCCTGCAGCTGCAGCTCTGCGACGATCGCCTGGTTGAGACGGGCGAGCGCGGGGTCGGCGAGGCCAGGGGAGACGAAGCGGAAGCAGACGATGTTGAGGCTGACCGGCGCCAGCAGCTCGAGATCGCCATGCGACTGGACGGCGCGGCCCAAGAGCTCGGCCTGGCGGCAATTGCGCGCGATCGCCTCGGCCAGGCGGTCGATGCCATGCGCCTTGATGGTGAACCACACTTTGAGCGCGCGGAATCCCCGCGACAGCTCCGGCCCGAACTCGCAGAACCAAGGCTCGCCGCCGGCAAGGCCGCGCTCGGCCGGCGCGAGATAATCGTGCCGGCTGGAAAAGGCGGCGCGATGCGCCGCGGCATCCCTCACCAGCACGCCGCCGCAATCGTAGGGCACGTGCAGCCATTTGTGAAAATCGAAGGCGACGGAATCGGCTTCGGCGATGGCGGCGAGACGCGGCGCGAATTCCGGCGTCAGCACCGCGAGCCCGCCGAACGCGGCGTCGACATGCAGCCACAGCCCCTCGGCGCGGCAGAACGCGGCGAGCGCGGCGAGGTCATCGATGGCGCCGGTATTGACCGTGCCGGCCGAGGCGACGACGATCGCCGGCAGATCACCGCGCGCGCGGTCGGCGGCGACCCTCTCCGCGAGCAGCGGCAGCGACAGGCGGAACTCGGCATCCACCGGCACCTGGCGCAGCGCCTCCTGGCCGAAGCCCAGGAGGTCGAAGGCCTTGGCGATAGAGCCATGCGCCTCGCTCGAGGCATATCCCAGGAGGCGCCGCGGGTTCGCGGCGAGCCCGAGGCGCTGCACGTCGGTCTCGGCCTTCACCTTGCGCGCGACCGCCAGCGCGATCACTGTGCCCATCGAGGTGCCGCTGGTCAGCAACCCGCTCGCCGCCGCGGGAAAGCCGAAGATCTCCTTGCACCATTGGATGATCTGGCGCTCGACATAGACGGCGACGTGATCGCGGCCGCCGACATTGCAGTTCATCAGCCCCGCCAGCATCTCGCCCAGCGCGCCGGCGAGATTGCCGCTGCCATGCACCCAGCCGAAGAAGCGCGGATGACTATTGCCGGTGCCGTAAGGCAGGATGTCCTCGGCAAAGCGCGCCAGCAGCGCGTCGAGCGCCTCGGGCGCGCGCGGCAGCGGGCCTTCGAGCCGCGCCCTCACCGCCTCCGGCGTCGGACGCCAGACCGGCTGGTCGCGGATGTCGCGCAGATGATCGACCGCCTGCTCGACCGCGTCGTGGAAGACCCGCTTCAGCGCCTCCCAATCGACGGGATCGAGGCTGTCGTCGTCGGCGCCGTGCCGTCGCTTCATGTGCCGGCGGCCTTGCGCCGCAGCAGTGCGCAAAACGCGTCGAACACCTTGCGCATCTGCGGCCGCTTGTAGGGAAAGATCGCGGGGTTATCCATGGCGTGGACGATCATGGCGATGTCGGCCTCGAAGACGAGGAGGCGCCCGTCGCGCGTCTCAGCGCAATCGATGCCGAAATAATCGAGCCCGAGGCGATCGGCGATGGCGGCGAGCGCCGCGGCGTGGCGGCGGGCGAAGCCGGTGTCGAATTCCGCCATGAACGCCGCCTCTTCCGCGCGCTTGGCCGCGCTCGCCTTCATGTTGGCGTTGAGGTAGTAGATCATCCACTGCTCGGCGATCGCCATGTGGCTCGCATAGGCGACACCGTCGATGAAGACGATGCGGAACTTGCGGAACTGGCCATCGGCGCCGCTGTAGTCGATGAACCGCGAGAGGAAGAATTCCACCTCGCGCCGCTCGGCGAGATAGGCCGCGAGTGACGCGGCGTCGTCGAGCTTCTTGAGCCCGTGGCCGGCATGCGAGCCCACCGGGCGGACGATCAGCGGAAAGGCCCCGTCGGGCAGGAGATCGCCCGCCGCCACCGCACCCGCGGCGAGGCGCTGCAGGCTGGCGCGGTCGACCCGCAGCGTCATCGGCATGACGATGCCGGGCGCGCCATCGAGGCGCGCGAAGAGGCGCTCGCGCGCGAGCTGCAGCACGCGCTCGGGCCGGTTCAGCACCGGGCGCGGCCACGACGCCGCCAGCCGCTCGACCTCGGCGAGGAGCGGTGCGTTGTCGTCGGATTCGCCGATGGCGACGAAGGCAACGTCGTGCTCCGGCAGGTTTTCCGGCAGCGGCTCGCCCGGGACGAGATAGAGCGTGTCGAGCGCGATGTCGGAGCCCTCGAGCAGGAATTCGAGCGGCGTGTTGGTGCCGAGATCGCCGGGCGCGGCGAAGGCGAGCAGCCGCAAGCCCGGCGCCGTCGCTGGCGCAGGGTGAGCGGTAGACGCGCTCGATCTCCAGCGCATCCGCCTGGCGCGCAATTCCGTCCTGCAAATTGCCGAAGAGCTGCTCGACCGTGGCGAGATCCATCAGCGCCGCCGCGTCGCCGTGCTGATAGACGTATTTGCCGATGAGCTCGCGCCAGAGCGGCGTCAGGTCCTGGCCCTCGAACATCATCTTCGACAGCGCGGCGACGCCGATCGGCCTCGCCCGCTTGTCACCATCCGCCGCCACGCCGCTATCCATGGAAATCCGTGCCATCCCTGTTGCCGGCGCCGCGCGGGGGCGCGCTCCCCCGCTGCCTCGGGGATAAGCCTATTTGGTTAAAAACCCTTGAATTTCCGGCTTTTCCGCCACAGGCCGGGAGACGCGCACGCGGCAGGGCGCGCGGCGAAGCCGCTTCCGGGCAAGGACTTAACCGGTAGTGGGTCAGTTTGAATGACCGCCGGTAGCGCCGTTTTGCTCGCCCTGCTCTATCTGGGAGGAAGCCCGGGCGCTTTTCTATCCAGTGCTGTTTTGCGGCCCGTAGAATTGAACCATGACATAGGACGGGTGACCTTTGGGCGGGATATCCGAGGGTTCGTGAATGAGGTCAACGAGACCACACATTTCATGATGATGCAGAATTTTCGCGTCGAAAATGTCGTGATATTCGACACGAGCCCAAATGACGATTGCTATCTCGTTCCTCCATCGCTTGATCAGCGTTTCAATCGGTATCGTATAAAAGCCGCTCTGGCCGGTGCCCCTCGGCCCCAGTACGACGGGCGCACTAACATGCTTGAGATGTTCATCAAAGATAACCTCTCTATCTTCGCGCAGCGGGTAAGTTTTGGCGCTGAGCCAAGATCGGACTGCAAGGGCTGGAGTCAGCCCCACATTTTCCCACCGAACGTAAAAAACATACTCTTTGATTTTACCGTCGAAAATGTTGGGCGCACTACTGAACTGTTGCCCGAACACAAAGGCTCGCAGCTGCCGTTCAGCGGTTTTCTCTGTGCCTCTCACAAGGCGTCTTGTTGCGAGCCACAAAAAGAGTGTCCCAGCAGCCAGGACAAAAGTGAGGAATGCAAGTGCAACGGTCGCAGCGGCAGTGATGGCTTCTGGCGTCCAATCAATCGACTCGAACCAGCAAAGCCACCTGCCAACGATAGACATCCATTCCCCTTGAAACCGGCTGTCGTCGGCCTTCTATGCGCCGCATTCCTAAGCTTACTAGCGGTAATATTCGCGTGGCTACTAAACAAATGATCATGCCACCGCATGTTCCCACTCCTCGATCACCCGTACCATGTCGGAAAGCTCCCAAAGCTTTTCCGTGACGCCAGCCGCCATCGCCGGCGTGACCTTGAGCGTCTGATGGATGCGGACAAAATTGTAATACATGAAATGAATTGCGACCGAATGCGCGTGGTTCTCAAACTTCTTTGAGAAAGCGTTGGTAAGTCGCGTGAACCTGCGCATGCTCATCCGCATAGTGAGGTTCTGGCGCTCGACGTAGCTGGTGGCGATATGCTTCGGGTCGGGCGTGCCGCTGATGACTTCCGACTTCGCGCCGATGCAGCGTGGCGGGCTGTAGCGCCCGGTGCCAGCCGTCGTCCCTTCGGGGCCATAGACCTTGATCAACTGCGCGTAGTCGACCTTCCCCTTAAACGCCATGTCGATGACAGATGGATAGGAGGGAAGGCCGTCGCTAGTCAGTTGCACGCGACGCACCAGGCGGCTCGCCACGTCGTCCATGAACTCTTTAGCCGCCTCGGCGCTGCGGTCGGCAACGAGCCAGGACACAATCAGCTTGGAGTCCGCGTCGATCGCGGTCCACGTCCACACGTCGCCTACATCGCCGCGCCCCTTCATGCTCTCGGGCAGGTTCTTTTGCTTCGCGTAGACGAAGGCCCAAATTTCGTCGACTTGAATGCGCTGGCTCCTGAGACCGCGCAACGTGTAATCCTGATATGCTGCGAAGGCGCGGCCGGCATCCGCCAGCAGTTTGACGATCGTGTTCTTGCTGGCCCCGCTCATGCGAGAAATCGCGCGGATGCTGTTCCCCTCAACCATCATGCCGAGGATTTGGGCGCGCTTCTCAGGGGGCAGCTTGTTCATGCCCCTATTATCTGACCTTTTATGCATAGCGTCAAGCATAGAATGCAGGCAGCGGCGTTTTACTGCTTGCATAATGATGCCTGTCTGGTAGATTGCAAGCAGTAGTTTGACGGGAGCTTGCATGGACGAGGAAGCGACGGGCCGTGCGCGAGGTGGCCATGCGCGGGCGAACAAGTTGACTTCGGAGCAACGCAGCGAGATTGCTCGGCGCGCTGCGGCGGCGCGCTACTCCGACGACATCAAGAAGGCGACACACGGCTCCGCTGATCACCCCCTCAAAATCGGGGACATAGAAATCCCTGCTTACGTGCTCGAGGATGGCCGTCGCGTTCTTTCTCTGGGTGGCATGGTGCGGGCGCTCGGCATGTCGATTGGCGGCGGCGGCGGCGGCACGACTGGGCGACAGGGTGATAGACTCTACCGATTTGCGACTGGGAAGAACATAAATCCGTTTATTCACAATGACTTAATCAGCAGGATGGAGAATCCGATCCGGTTCCGCGCTCCGACCGGCGGATCGATCGCCACAGGGTACGAAGCCACGATCCTTCCCGACCTTTGCGATGCGATCTTGTCCGCTCGCGAAGCCCACGCATTGCGAGCCGATCAGCTTCATATTGCCAAACAATGCGAAATCCTGGTTCGGGGGTTGGCGCGGGTCGGCATCATCGCGCTAATTGACGAGGCGACAGGTTACCAGCTCGATCGCGCGAAAGACGCTCTGGCGAAAATACTGGAAGCCTTCATCGCAAAAGAATTGCAACCCTACGTCTCGACTTTCCCAGGAGCCTATTACCAGGAGATGTTCCGCCTACGAGGCTTGGGATATCCCGCAGGGTCGGTGAAGAGGCCGCAATACTTCGGCATGCTGACCAACGACCTCGTTTACAAGCGCCTTGCCCCCGGCGTTCTGGCCGAGTTGAAGCGCGTGAAATTGGAATCCGGCCGCCAGCGCGACAAGCTATTCCAGCGGCTCACGTCCAACGTAGGCTACCCAAAGCTGCGGGAGCATCTAGGCTCAATTGTTACGATGATGAAGCTGAGCGACGGTTGGCACGATTTCATGGAGAAGCTGGACCGCTTGCACCCAAAGTACGGAGAGACGATGCAGCTTCCGCTCGACTACGAGCAAGCCAAGGATGACGGCAAGGGCCTCTAGTCTTTTCGCCAACGCGCCACTGCGGCTTTTTTCGCGATTTCAACGCGCTTCTTCTTCGACAAGCCGGCAGCGCGGGCTTGGCCGCCCTTCCTTCCCAACTCGACCGCGGCCGAACTGCGCTTATCCTCTGCTTGATCTTCAACCTGCCCCGTCGCGATATCCACGATCAGCTTCCCTAGCTGGATCGGGTCGCGCGGGCGCTTAAGGCGTTTTGTGGCCATGGTCGAGAGTATGTGGGCGCCCACCTAGCCGGACAAGTGCCGATTTTACCGGGCAAATTCAAACTGACCCACTGCCGACTTAACCGTCCGTCAAGGACTTGGCCCGATATTTGCAGACATGATCGGCTTCGGGCTATAAAACCACACCATGGCGCTTTCCCAGAGGCTCGATCTCCGCCACACCCAGGCGCTCGTCATGACGCCGCAGCTGCAGCAGGCGATCAAGCTGCTGCAGCTCTCCAACATGGAGCTCTCGGCCTTCATCGAGGGCGAGCTCGAGCAGAACCCGCTGCTGGAGCGCGACGACGCGCCGGCCGAGGGCGCCGCCGAGCCCGCCGAGCCCACCGCCGCAGCCGACCCCGAAGAGGTCGAGCGCTGGCAGGAGACGGCAGGCAGCGAGGGCGAGGGCAATCTCGACCTTGCCGGCGATCCCGCCGCCTGGCAGAGCCGGCTGGGGCGGCCGCAATCCGGCGAGATGCTGCCCGGGCTCGACCAGACGCTGAGCCGGCCCACCACCTTGCGCGACCATCTGCTGGCGCAGCTCTCGGTCGACATCGCCGACCCCATCGACCGCGTCATCGGCACGCATCTCGTCGACATGGTCGACGAGGCCGGCTACCTCCAGGGCGAGCTCGCCGATGTCGCAGACCGGCTCGATTGCGCCGTGACGCGGGTCGAGGCGACGCTGGCGCTGATGCAGCGCTTCGATCCGCCGGGCGTGTTCGCCCGCCATCTCGCCGAATGCCTGGCGCTGCAGCTCGCCGATCGCGACCGCCTCGACCCGGCGATGCGCGCGCTGATCGACAACCTGCCGCTGCTGGCGAGCCGCAACGCCCCGGCGCTGATCAAGCTGTGCGGCGTCGACGCCGAGGATCTCGCCGAGATGGTGGCCGAGCTCAAGGCGCTCAACCCCAAACCCGGCCTCGCCTTCGACCAGGTGGCGGCCGAGCCGGTGGTGCCCGACGTGCTGGTGCGCGCCGCAGGGCGCCGGCTTCGCCATCGAGCTCAACAACGACACGCTGCCGCGCGTGCTGGTCAACAACCGCTATTACGCCGAAGTGACCAGTGCCGCGCGCAACAAGGCCGACAAGGACTATCTCGCCGAGCGCTACCAGCAGGCCAACTGGCTGGTGAAGGCGCTGCACCAGCGCGCCACCACCATCCTCAAGGTCTCGACCGAGATCGTCCGCCAGCAGGAAGGCTTCTTCCGCCACGGCGTGCAGCATCTGAAGCCGCTGGTGCTGCGCGACATCGCCGAGGCGATCGAAATGCATGAGAGCACGGTGAGCCGCGTCACCTCGAACAAGTACATGGCGAGCCCGCGCGGCATCTATGAGCTGAAATATTTTTTCACCTCGTCGATCGCAGCGACGATGGGCGGCGAGTCGCTGTCGGCCGAGGCGGTGCGCTTCCGCATCAAGGCGCTGATCGAGGCCGAGGGTGAGAACGTGCTGTCCGACGACCGCATCGTCGAGATCCTGCTCCAGGAGGGCATCGACATCGCGCGGCGCACGGTGGCGAAATACCGCGAGGCGCTGCGCATTCCCTCCTCCGTTCAGCGCCGGCGCGAGCGCTCGCTGACGCTCTGAACTTCCCCGCTCCCCGGTGAAGGCCGGGCGATCGCTGAGGCGCGTTCACCGGCCAGGATCGGGCGTCGATCGATTGCCGCGGCAGTCGCCAGAGGCTCCTTGACACCTCGGCGAGGCCGGGTCCATAAGGTTGCCCGCCCGGGGAGAGCCGGCGTACCACAGGCGTTCGCGACAGCGGGTCGGTGCGGCAGGAGCCATGCAGGTTACCGTCACGGGCAAGCAGATGGATGTCGGCGACTCCCTGCGCGGCCATGCCGAGGCGGCGACGGCAGGCATCGCCGACAAGTATTTCGGCAAAGCCATCGAGGCGCATGTGGTGTTCTGCCATGAGCGGCATCTCTTCCTGGCGGATATCCTGCTCCATGCCGGGCGCGGGCTCAGCGTGCAATGCCATGGCGAAGCGGGCGACGCCTATGCCGCCTTCGATGACGCGGCGGTGCGGCTGGAAAAGCAACTCCGGCGTTACAAGCGGCGGCTGCGCAACCACCACAAATACGCCAAGCCCGACGCCGAGGCCGAAGGCGAGGCGGCGGTCGATTACGTGCTCGCGGCCGAGCCCGCCGAGGCGCCGGCGGAAGAGGGCGGCGGCGAGCCGCTGGTCATCGCCGAGATGCGCACCAGCATCCCGCTCCTCACGGTCAGCGAGGCGGTGATGCGGCTCGATCTCGCGGATCTGCCGGTCGTGCTGTTCCGCAACAGCGCGCATGGCACGCTGAGCCTGATCTATCGCCGCCGCGACGGCAATGTCGGCTGGATCGAGCCCGAGCTCAGCGCCAAGGCGCGGCGTCGGGAGAAGGGCAAGGCCTCCTGATGGAAATCGCCGACATCCTCCAGCCCAACGGCGTCATCGCCAATCTGCGGGCCGCCAACAAGCGCCAGGCGCTGCAAGAGCTGGCCAAGCGCGCCGCGCAGCTCGGCGGCAAGCATGAGCGCGCCATCTTCGACGTGCTGCTGGAGCGCGAGCGGCTCGGCACCACCGGCATCGGCCACGGCACCGCCGTGCCGCATGGCCGCATGCCCGATCTGACCCAGATCCACGGGGTGTTCGCCCGGCTGGAGAAGCCGGTCGATTTCGAGGCGATCGACAACCAGCCGGTCGATCTCATCTTCCTGCTGCTGACCCCGGCGAATTCGGGCGCCGATCACTTGAAGGCGCTGGCGCGGATCTCGCGGCTGCTGCGCGACAAAGCGATGTGCGACAAGCTGCGCGGCACCGACCGCGCCGATGCGCTCTACGCGCTGCTCACCGACCGCGCCGCCAGCCACGCGGCCTGAGGCCCCTCGACCCCTCGCTATATCTTGTGTTCTGCGCCGAGTCGGACGTGGGACGTTCCGCGACTCCGCCTAGATCATGTGTCGGAACGGTGCGCGACGGCCCCAAAACGCCACAAAAAACAAGATCTGGTGGACTTCCCCGAGTCGGGCGCGGGACGTTCGGGGAACCCGACTACATGCAGGGGTCGGCGGACAGCAGCAGGGGCGGACCCGCTTGGGATCCGCCCCTGAAATCGCTTACCCGGAAGTGCGCCTAGTGGACGCTCAGCGGCTCCAGCTCGTGCTGGCGGACGGTGGCGAACGCGACCTCACGGTCGGGCAGCAGCGCCACCTGGGTCCCGTCGGCGGCATGGACGGCAAATCCCACGACGCCGTCGCTGCCGGCGACGCGCTTGATGTAGGCCATGTCCTGCATGCCGAACACGGCGAATTCCTTGGGCGTGATCTGTCTGAGCTTCTCGATCTGGTTCATCATGGTGTCACCTTTCGCGGCGCCCCTCTTCGGGTCGCGCCGTCCTGTGCCTGTTCCTCCCCCGGACGCTTTCGGCTTCGAATGGTCAGGCGCGATCTTTCTGCGCAGCCTGCTCGACCGTCGGGCGCATCGGCTTGCCCGTGTTGCGGATCTCCACCGTGCGCACCTTCTGCTCGATGACGCGGCGGATCAGGTCGATGCTCAACAGCCCGTTGTCGAGCGAGGCGCCGGCTACCTCGATGCCCTCGGCCAGCACGAAGGAGCGCTGGAACTGCCGCGCGGCGATGCCGCGATGGAGATAGACGCGGTCCTTGTCATCGACCTGGCGGCCGCGCACCACGAGCTGGTTGTCCTCGACCTGCACCGTGAGGTCGGCCATGGCGAAGCCGGCGACCGCAAGGGTGATGCGCAGGCTGTTCTCGCCGGTCTGCTCGACATTGTAGGGCGGATAGCCGTCGGCGGCGGCCTTGTTGACGCGGTCGAGGGCGCGCTCGAAATGATCGAAACCCAGCAGCAGCGGCGAATTGAACAGCGAGAGACGCGACATCTGACCTCCTCCGGCGAGCGAGTCCAGCGGGCCCCTGAAGGCGCCCTATGTGACCTTGGCGATCCCCACGGCATCGCCGGAAAATATGTGGGGTGCGGCAAGGCGTTCCTCAAGACCCCGGAAAAGCCCGGAAATCCGCCGAAAAATCCGGTCATTGTGCATGCCGCCGGTTGACGTTGGTTCGCCGGCGCACTTATGCTCCGGGCACTGGGGACCCCGGCGGTGCCCTGTCAAGCCGCCGGCCACCCCAGCGACGCCACTCGGGAGGGAAAGCATGATTTGGAAAATGGCGGCCATCGCCGCAGGGCTGGGGCTCAGCCTCTGCGTCAGCGGGACGGCGAGCGCGCTCAGCTTGAGCAGCCCCGACGTCAAGGATCACGGCACCATCGGCATGGAGCAGGTGTTCAACACCTTCACCTGCACCGGCAAGAACATCTCGCCGGCGCTCACCTGGAAGGGCGCCCCGGCCGCTACCAAGAGCTTCGCCGTCACCGTCTACGATCCCGACGCGCCGACCGGCAGCGGCTGGTGGCATTGGGTGGTGTTCAACATCCCCCCTAGCGTCACCAGCCTGCCGAAGAATGCCGGCGATCTCAAAGCCAACCTCACGCCCGCCGGCGCGATCCAGGGCCGCACTGATTTCGGCGGCCCCGGCTGGGGCGGCCCCTGCCCGCCCAAGGGCGACAAGCCGCATCACTACACCTTCACGGTCTATGCGCTCGACATCGATCATATCGACGCCGATGCCAACACCTCGGCGGCGTTCATCGGCTACAATGTGCATTTCCACACGCTCGCCAAGGCGAAGATCACCGCCACCTACGGCCGGCCGCAGTAACCCGGCGCCGACATGCCAAGGGCCTAGCCGTCGCCGGCTAGGCCCTTGTGCGAACTGGTGGAGCCAGGCGGGTTCGAACCGCCGACCTCCGCAATGCCATTGCGGCGCTCTCCCAACTGAGCTATGACCCCAAAGGCTGCTGCGTAGCTAGCTTAGCGCCAAGCCGGGCAGCATGGGAGCGGGAAAGTAGCGACCGGCAGCACCCGCCTGCAAGCGGAAACCGCACGCCTCAGCGCTCTTCCTCGTCCTCGACGTTCTCGATCACCTCGGCCATGTCGTCCTCGTCCTCGCCGAGCTCGGACGCGTCCTCGATGACCTCTTCCTCCTCTTCCTCCTCGCCCTCGACCTCCTCGGCACCTTCGACCGGGATCTCCTCGGCGACCTCTTCCGCCTCGGTCTCCTCCGCGACGATCTCGGTGTCGATCTCCTCATCGGCCAACGGCTCGACCGGCACTTCGGCCACGGCCACCGCCTTGGTCCGCCGCGTCTTCGACAAGGTCTCGGGATCGTAAGCCGCGCCGCATTTCGGGCATAGGATGGGCTCGCGATGCAGATCGTAGTAGCGCGTGCCGCAACTCGGGCAGATGCGCTTCATTCCCCATTCCGGCTTAACCATGGACCGCCTCCGTTCTCGCGCGGTGGCCGGCCAATTGCCATGATCGGGCCACCGCTGTCAAAAGCAAAATCATCGACTGCCCGAGATGTCACGACCGGGCGCCTGCCCATTTGTGCCGCCGCCGGCCTGTGCTACAGCTTGCGGCGCAACTGACGAGAGCCTCGTGACGCCCCTCATTTCGGGAACCGCCGCGGCGCTGAGCGGCCGGCTCAGCGCGCCCGGCGACAAATCGGTGTCGCACCGCGCGCTCATCCTGGGCGCGCTCGCCATCGGCCGCACGCGGGTCAGCGGCTTGCTCGAAGGGGACGACGTGCTGCGTACCGCCGCCGCCATGGCCGCGCTGGGCGCCGGCATCGAGCGCACCGGCGACGGCATCTGGGTGATCGACGGCATCGGGCTCGGCGGGCTCGCCGAGCCGCAGGACACCCTCGATCTCGGCAATTCCGGCACCGGCGCCCGCCTCCTCATGGGGCTGGTGGCAAGCCATCCCATCACCACCTTTTTCACCGGCGACGCCTCGCTCCGGCGCCGGCCGATGGCGCGGGTGACGGCGCCGCTCGAGCACATCGGCGCGCGCATCATCGCCCGCCAGGGCGGCCGCATGCCGCTTGCGATCATCGGCGCCACCTCGCCGCTGCCCATTACCTACCGCCTCCCCGTTGCCTCGGCCCAGGTGAAATCCGCGGTCCTGCTCGCCGGATTGAACGCGCCGGGCGAAACCAGCGTGATCGAGCCGCAGCCGACGCGCGACCACAGCGAGCGCATGCTCCGGCATTTCGGCGCCGCGGTCAGCACCGGCGAAGAGCCGGATGGCGCCCGCCGCATCACCCTCACGGGCCAGCCGGAGCTCCGGGCTGCCGATCTCGCCGTGCCCGGCGATCCCTCCTCGGCCGCGTTCCCGGCGGTAGCGGCACTGCTGCTGCCGGGCTCCCAAGTGGTGATCGAGGGGGTCGGCGTCAACCCGCTGCGCACCGGTCTTTACGACACGCTGCGGGAGATGGGCGCGGCGATCGGCTTCGGCAATGCGCGGGTCGCCGCCGGCGAGCCGGTGGCCGATCTGACGGTGCGCGCCGGGCCGCTCAGCGGCGTCGAGGTGCCGGCCGAGCGGGCGCCGCGCATGATCGACGAATATCCGATCCTGGCCGTGGCCGCCGCCTTCGCCCGCGGCCGCACCGTGATGCACGGGCTGGGCGAGCTGCGGGTCAAGGAGAGCGACCGGCTCGGCGCCATCGCCCACGGGCTCACCGCCTGCGGCGTGACGGTGCGGGTCGACGGCGACACGCTCACCGTCGAGGGGCAGGGCGGCCCGCCGTCGGGCGGCGGCGCCATCGCGACGCGGCTCGACCACCGCATCGCCATGGCCTTCCTGGTGCTCGGCATGGCGGCGCGCCGGCCGGTCAGCATCGATGACGGCGACACCATCAACACCAGCTTTCCCGGCTTCGTCGCGGCGATGAACCGGCTCGGCGCCGCGATCGCGCCCGCGAGCCCATGATCATCGCCATCGACGGCCCGGCGGCCTCGGGCAAGGGCACGCTGGCGCGGCGGCTGGCGGCGCATTTCGGGCTGGCGCATCTCGATACCGGCGGGCTCTACCGTGCCGTGGCGCTGCGCGCGCTGGAGGCCGGCGGCGACCCCGCCGACGCTGCCGTCGCCGCGGCCGCGGCCCGGGCGGTCCATGCCGGCGACCTCAGGGATCCCCGGCTGCGCGAGGAGCGGGTGGCGCGGGCGGCCTCGGTGGTGGCGGCGCTTCCGGCGGTGCGCCAGGCGCTGCTCGCCTTCCAGCGCGACTTCGCCCGCCGCCCGCCGGGGGGCGAGGCGGGGGCGGTGCTGGACGGGCGCGACATCGGCACGGTGATCTGCCCCGAGGCCACGGCCAAGCTCTTCGTCACCGCCAGCCTGGAGGCGCGCGCCGCGCGCCGCGCCCGGGAGTTGCGGGAACGCGGCGAGACCGCTATATACGAAGCCGTCCTGCAGGACATGAAGGATCGTGACGCGCGCGACAGCCAACGTCGGGCGGCTCCCTTGGTGCCGGCCGACGATGCCTTCGTTCTCGACACGACCGCGCTCGATGCCGACGCCGCCTTCGCCGCGGCGCTCGATTTCATCGACCGGAAGCGTGCCGCCCGGCCCCTGGCAGAGGGATAGGAAGGCGCTTTCCCCGCCCGGCAGGATCAGGGGCATAAGCCGCCGCGCCCCTCCCTTGTCGGCGGCCTGACGCGTTCCGCTCGCTTCCCGGCGGCGCGGCGGCAGAGCCAGGGAAGCGTGGGAGAGGCAATGGCCGTCGCTACCAGAACCAAAACCGAGGCCGGCAAGGAAAGCTTCGCCGCGCTGCTCGACCAATCGCTCGGAAGCGCTTCCGGGCTTGAAGGCACCGTCATCAAAGGCATCGTCATCGCCGTCGAGAACGACACGGCGCTGATCGATGTCGGGCTGAAATCCGAAGGGCGCGTGCCGCTCAAGGAATTCGCCACGCCCGGCCATCCCGTCGAGATCAAGCCCGGCGATACCGTCGAGGTCTATCTCGAGCGCATGGAGGACAAGAACGGCGAGGCGCAGCTCTCGCGCGAGAAGGCGCGGCGCGAGGAGGCCTGGACCCAGCTCGAGAAGAGCTTCCAGGCCAATGAGCGCGTGACCGGCGTCATCTTCGGCCGGGTCAAGGGCGGCTTCACCGTCGACCTCAACGGCGCCGTCGCCTTCCTGCCGGGCAGCCAGGTCGATATCCGTCCGGTGCGCGACATCACCCCGCTGCTGGGCAGCCCGCAGCCCTTCCAGATTCTTAAGATGGACCGCTCGCGCGGCAACATCGTGGTCTCGCGCCGCGCCGTGCTCGAGGAGAGCCGCGCCGAGGCGCGCTCGGAGCTGGTGGCCAGCCTCAAGGAAGGCCAGATCCTCACCGGCGTGGTGAAGAACATCACCGATTACGGCGCCTTCGTCGATCTCGGCGGCGTCGACGGTCTGCTGCACGTCACCGACATCGCCTGGCGGCGCATCAACCATCCCTCCGAGGCGCTGCATATCGGCCAGACGGTCAAGGTGCAGGTCATCCGCTTCAATCCGGAGACGCAGCGCATCTCGCTCGGCATGAAGCAGCTCGAGGCCGATCCCTGGGAAGGCGTCGAGCTCAAATATCCCGCCGCCGCGCGCTTCAAGGGCCGCGTCACCAACATCACCGATTACGGCGCCTTCGTCGAACTCGAGCCCGGCGTCGAGGGCCTCGTCCATGTCTCGGAAATGAGCTGGACCAAGAAGAACGTGCATCCCGGCAAGATCGTCTCGACCAGCCAGGAGGTCGAGGTGATGGTGCTCGATGTCGATCCGCAGAAGCGGCGCATCTCGCTCGGCCTCAAGCAGTGCCTGGCCAATCCGTGGGAGAACTTCGTCGAGAAGTATCCGGTCGGCACCGAGCTCGAGGGCGAGGTCAAGAACATCACCGAGTTCGGCCTCTTCGTCGGATTGCCCGGCGAGATCGACGGCATGGTGCATCTCTCCGACCTCGACTGGAACAAGCCCGGCGAAGAGGCGATCAAGGACTACAACAAGGGCGACATGGTCAAGGTGCGCGTGCTCGACGTCGATGTCGAGAAGGAGCGCATCAGCCTCGGCATCAAGCAGCTCGCCAGCGATCCCTTCGAATCGAATCTTGCGAGCCTCAAGAAGGGCGACGTCGTCACCACCACGGTGACGGCGGTATCCGATGGCGGCATCGAGGTGACGGTGGGCGACGGGCTGCCCGGCTTCATCCGCAAGGCGGAGCTGTCGCGCGACCGCGCCGAGCAGCGGCCCGACCGCTTCGCCGTCGGCGAGAAGGTCGACGCCAAGATCACCGCGCTCGACCGCGCCACGCGCAAGCTCTCGCTGTCGATCAAGGCGCGCGAGGTCGAGGAAGAGAAGAAGGCGATGGCCGAATACGGCTCGTCGGATTCGGGCGCGAGCCTCGGCGACATTCTCGGCGCGGCCCTGTCGCGGCGCACCGAGAAGGACAAGGATAAGGACGAGGACGAGGAGTGAGGGGGGCGGCTGCCCGCTCGCAGCCGTCGATAAAGTTGTCAGTTGTCAGTTGTCAGTCGTCAGTAACCGGTGGCCTCCACTGAGAACTGACGACTGACGACTGATAACGCGGCCGAAAGGCCGTCCGGCAGCTTCTCCGTCATTTCTTGACGCTGGCTCAAGGGTTTGGCACGCTTCGGGATTGATCCCGCAAAGTCGAGGGCGAGAGCGTGGCTATGACCAAGTCCGAGCTCATTCAGCGCCTGGCCGAACGCAATCCGCACCTCTATCAGCGCGATGTCGAGCGGATCGTCACTGCCATCTTCGACGAGATCGCCGCGGCGCTGTCGCGCGGCGACCGGGTCGAGCTCAGGGGATTCGGCGCTTTCTCGGTGAAGCGCCGCGACGCCAGGCAGGGCCGCAACCCGCGCACCGGCGACAGCGTGCATGTCGAGCAGAAGCACATCCCCTTCTTCAAGACCGGCAAGCAGCTGCGCGAGCGGCTCAACGAGGGGATGTGAAGCTCGTCCACTGGCTGGTGACGCTGCCGGTCGCGATCATCGCCATCCTGTTCGCGATCGCCAATCTCGATACGGTGAGGGTGGGGCTCTGGCCGCTGCCGGATGTCGACATGCCGCTCTATATCCTGGTGCTGGGCGCGCTGGCGCTGGGTTTTCTCGGCGGCGAGCTGGTCGCCTGGGTCAACGGCCGGCATTGGCGGCGCGAGGCGCGACGGCGCCAGCGCCGCATCGAGGCGCTGGAGCGCGAGCTCGCGGCCAAGGAGCCGACCCCGCCCAAACGCGCCGAGGCGCTGACGGCAGCCGGCGGCGGGCGCGATTGACTCGCGCCGCCGGCACAGCTACTTCCGGCGGCATGCGCATTCTGGGTTATTCGGAAGTGGTGGCCGCCCTCGACCCGCCGTCGCTGGTCGAGGCGCTCAGGCAGATGTTCCGCGCCGGGGCCGAGATGCCGCCGCGCCAGCATCTCACCATCCCGGTGCCGGGCGGCGCAGACGGCACCTTGCTGCTGATGCCGGCCTGGCAGGCGGGCCGCCAGATCGGCGTCAAGCTGCTGACGGTGTTCCCGGACAACACCGCTCACCAGGAACCCTCGATGGCCGGGACCTATCTGCTGCTCGACGGCCGGACCGGCAGGACGCTGGCGCTGATGGACGGGGCGGCGCTGACGCTCAGGCGCACCGCGGCCGCCTCGGCGCTCGCCGCCAGCTATCTGGCGCGGCCGGATTGCGAGCGGCTGCTGATGGTCGGCACCGGCGCGCTTGCCTCCCATCTGATCGAGGCGCATGCCAGCGTACGTCCCATCGTCAACGTGCTGGTCTGGGGCCGCAACCCGCAGAAGGCGGCAAAGCTGGCGCAGCGCCTGACGCGGCGCACGCTCAGGGTGGCGCCGACCTCCGACCTCGCCAATGCCGTACGCGGCGCGCATATCGTCTGCTGCGCGACGCTGAGCGAGGCGCCGCTGATCGCCGGCCACTGGCTGCCGCTCGGCGTCCATCTCGATCTCGTCGGCGGCTTCCGGCCGGAGATGCGCGAGGCGGATGACGATTGCATCCGCCGCGCGCGGATCTTCGTCGACACCCGCGCCGGCGCGCTCGCCGAGGCCGGCGACATCGTGCAGCCGCTGGCGTCCGGCGTGCTGAGCGAGGGCGACATCGCCGGCGATCTCTTCGAGCTCGCGCGCGGCAGCCGCGCCGGACGACGCTATCACGACCAGATCACGCTGTTCAAATCGGTCGGCACCGCGCTGGAGGATCTCGCCGCCGCCAGGCTCGCACTCGATCATGTCGAGAATTCGAGCGCTCATTCGACGCTCTGACCCGGGAAGACGATGCAAAAGAACCCGATCTTCTGCGCCATCGACACCACCGACCTCGCCCAGGCGCGGAATCTCGCCCAGGCGGTGCGCAACGTGGTCAACATCAAGCTCGGCCTCGAATTCTTCACCGCGCACGGGCCCGCCGGGGTGCGCGAGGTCGCCGGGAGAGCGCCGCTCTTCCTCGACCTCAAGCTGCACGACATCCCCAACACCGTGGCCGGCGCGGTGCGCGCCGCGGCCTCGCTCCGGCCGCTGCTGCTGACGGTGCATTGCAGCGGCGGCAAGGCGATGCTGCGCGCCGCGGCCGAGGCGGCGGCGCAGTCGGTGCCCGACCGGCAGCGGCTCAAGCTGCTGGGGGTGACGGTGCTCACCAGCCTCGATGACGGCGATCTCGACGCGGTGGGCCAGCGCGGCCCCGCTGCCGAGCAGGTGCGGCGCCTCGCGCTGCTGGCCCGCGACTGCGGCCTCGACGGCGTCGTCTGCTCGCCGCTCGAGGCGGCGATGCTGCGCGAGGCCTGCGGCCCGAATTTCCTGCTGGTGGTGCCCGGCATCCGCCTGATGGGGCTCTCCCCGGGCGACCAGAAACGCGTCATGGGACCGCGCGAGACACTCGCCGCCGGCGCCGATTTCCTGGTCATCGGCCGGCCGATCACCGGCGCGCCCGACCCCGCCGCCGCGGCCCGCGCCATGCTGGCGGCGGCGCGGTGAGCATCGCCGCCAAGATCTGCGGCCTCTCCACCGCCGAGGGCGTCGCCGCGGCGGTGCGCAACGGCGCGCACTATGTCGGTTTCGTCTTCTATCCGCCGAGCCGGCGCAACATCACCCCGGCGCTTGCGGGCGCGCTGGCGGCGATGGTGCCGGCGGGGGTGACCAAGGTCGGGCTCTTCGTCGATGCCGATGATGAGAGCCTGGACGCGGCGCTGGCCGGCGCCCGGCTCGACCTCCTGCAATTCCACGGGCGCGAGAGCCCGGAACGCGTGCTCTGGGCGAAACGGCGCTTCGGCAAGCCGGTGATGAAGGCGATTCCGGTCGCGGCCGAAGCCGATCTTGACCAGGCGAAGCTCTATTACGGCGTCGCCGACCTGCTGCTGTTCGACGCCAAGCCGCCCAAGGACGCGGTGGTGCCCGGCGGCAACGGCCTGGTGTTCGACTGGGAGCTGCTCGGCGGCAGGCGCTGGCCGGTGCCGTGGATGCTGTCGGGCGGCCTCAGCCCGGAGAACCTCGCCGCGGCCGTGCGCATCACCCACGCCACCGCCGTCGACGTCTCCTCCGGCGTCGAGCGCGCGCCGGGCATCAAGGACCCCGAGAAGATCGGCGCGTTCCTGGCACGGGCAAGGGAGCTCTGAGGGGGACGCCGCGCTTCACTCCTCGTTCAACGCGGCGACGATCTCCGCCGTGTGCTCGCCGAGCGCTGGCGCAGCAAGCCGCGGCTGCGCCGGCTCGTCGCGGAACTTGATCACCGGCGCCAGATGCTCGCGCCCCGCCGCATCGGTGATCACCATGCCGCGGGCGCGCGCCTGTTCGTCATCGACGGCCTCGAGCAGCGTCTTCACCGGCGCGAAGCAGACATCGCGGCCGCGGAACCATTCGATCCACTCCGACTGGCTGCGCTCGGCGAAGACGCTCTCGAGGAAGTCGATCACCGGACGCTGATGGAGGCCAGGGCCGCGCGCGCAAAGCGGCACCAGATCGGGCCGTCCCAGCGCGTCGAGCAGCGTGCGCACGAATTTCATCTCCTGGCCGCCGAGCGCGATGTGGCGGCCGTCCAGAGTACGGTAGAGGCGGTAGAAAGCCGCGCCGCCGAGCGTGCGCTCCTCTTGCGGCACCGGGGCGCGGCGCTCGGCGAAGACCGGGCCGAGCTGGTTGGGGCAGGCGCCGAGCGCGGCGTCGTGCATGGCGAGGTCGATGTAGTCGCCGCGTCCGGTCTGCTCGCGGCGGTAGAGCGCCATCAGCACGGCGGAGAGGCCCTGCAGCGCGCTGAGCATGTCGGCGGCGGCGATGCCGGGGATCGCCGGCGCGCCGTCCGCGCCCAGCGTGATGCCGACCGATCCCGCCAGCGCCTCCACCGCGAGATCATGCGCCGGACGGTCGCGATAAGGGCCGGTCTGCCCGAAGGCGGAGATCGAGCAATAGACCAGGCGCGGGTTGAGCGCCGCCAGCGTCGCGTAATCCGCACCGAGCCGGCGCATGACGCCGGGGCGGTTGCTCTCGACGAAGACGTCGGCGGTGCGGCAGAGGGCGCGCAGCACCGTCTGCCCCGCCGGCGATTTGAGGTCGAGGACGATGCTCTTCTTGCCGCGGTTCAGCGTGCGGAAGAAGACCGAGGTGTCGCCGTCGCTTTGCCCGATGGCGCGCCCGGGATCGCCCTCGCCCGGCGGCTCGACCTTGATCACCTCGGCGCCGTGATCCGCGAGCGCCAGCGTCAGATAGGGGCCGGGAAGGAAACGACGGAGAGATCGACGACGCGCAGCCGCTCGAGCTTCATTGCCGCCCTGCCCTCGCCTCAGCGCACCGCGTCGGCCGGGCGCGCGAGCGTCGTGACGGTGCCGTCGGCCTGCGGCACCAGCGCCTCGAGCGGCTTCGCCTTGGTCTCGATGCCGAGCCAGGCGACCAGCGCCGCCTCGATGGCGAGCAGCGCGCTCGCGAGCGCGATGACGCCGGCGACACCGAAAGCAGCGAAGAGCGGCACGACGAGCTGCGGCGTCAGGATGGTCATCAGCCGGCCGGCGGTGTTGCAGAAGCCGGCGCCGCGCATGCGCACCTCGGTCGGGAACAGCTCCGGCACGTAAAGCCCCCAGGCGATGGCGACGAGCACATAGACCGAGGCCACGAGCAGGAAGCCGACCAAGGTGAGCAGCGCGGGATCGCTGATGGTGGGATAAAGCGCGCCGAAGAGGATGGCGAGGACGGAGCCGGCGACGATGCAGGGCTTGCGCCCGGCGCGGTCGCCGAGCCACATGCCGATCAGCGCGCCGACCGGCCCGCCCAGCGACATGATCGTGGTGTAGTTGAGCGAGGTGACGATGCTCATGCCCTGCTTCACCATGAAGGTCGGCAGGAAGGCGATGAAGCCGTAGATCGCGGTGTTGAGCGCGATCAGAAGCAGGCTGCCGGTGAGCGTGCGCAGGATGAGGCCGCGCGACAGCAGCGTCGCGAGCGACGGGCGGTGCAGCAGCGGCACCGCCTCGACCGGCGCCGGCGGCAGGGGCCGGCCGGCGGCGACCTCGCGCTCGATCGCGCCGAGCACGCGCTCGGCCTCTTCGCCATGCCCCTTGGCCTCGAGCCAGCGCGGCGATTCCGGCATCTTCTTGCGCAGATACCAGACAATCAGCGCGCCGACGCCGACGATGACGAACATCCAGCGCCAACCCCAATTGGGAATGACGAGGCGCCCCACCAGCGCCGAGACGAACAGCGCGGAATTGGTGATGACGGCGAGCGCCGTGCCCCAGCGGCCGCGGCTTTTCGGCGGCACGAATTCGGCGAGGGTGACGTAGCCGACGACGATCTCGGCACCGAGGCCGAGGCCCATGACGAAGCGGCAGGCGATCAGCCAGCCCATCGACGGCGCCAGCGCGCCGGCGAGCGAGGCGATGCCGAACACCAGCAGATTGGCCTGGTAGGAATAGCGCCTGCCGAAGCGGTCGCCGAGAATGCCGGCGAGCCAGGCGCCGAGCACCATGCCGGCGAAGGTCACCGAGATGAAATTGGCGTTGAGCGCCGGGGTCGACCATTGGCTCGCCACCAGCGTCGCCAGCACCGCGCCCTGGAGATAGATCTCGAAGGCATCGAGGAACATGCCGGCGCCGATCAGCCCGAGCACGCGATAGTGGAACGGCGCGATCGGCAGCCTGTCGAGCCGCGCGCCGGCGTTGATCACCTTCATCTCGTCTCCTCTCCCCTGCGGGCTTGTGCCCGCTGTTTCTTTCCGTGCCCGCCGCGTCGATACCAGTCCGCACGGCGCGGCTTTCGCGGTTGCTGTGCAACCGCTGGCGCCGCCCCCGACGAGCGCAAGCGCGCTCGCAGGGCGTCAATAATCGGCGCGGTCGTCGACGCCGTGGCCGCGCTTGGGCACCAGCACCGTGCGCTCATAGGTCATGAACACGGTGCCGTCGGCCTTGCGCCCGGTGGTGCGCACCGTGACGACGCCTTGCGTCGGCCGTTTCTCGGATTGGCGCTTGGCGATGACCTCGGATTCCGCGTAGATCGTGTCGCCGACGAAGACTGGCGCGACGAGGCGGATGTCGTTCCAGCCGAGATTGCCGATCGCCTTCTGGCTGACATCGCTGACGCTCATGCCGGCGACGATCGAGAGCGTCAGGCAGCTGTTGACCACCGGCCGGCCGAATTCCGATTTCGCGGCATAGGCGGCGTCGAAATGCAGCGGATGCTGGTTCATCGTCAGCAGCGTGAACCAGGTGTTGTCGGCTTCGCTGATGGTGCGCCCCGGCCGGTGCTCGTAGACGTCGCCGACAACGAAATCCTCGTAATAGCGGCCGTAGCTCTCGCGGTACCGGGAAGGCCCGACCTGCTTGGCGCTCGCGACCATGGCCCGCTCCCGTGGTGATTGAGGTCGGCGCGGAACTGCGCCCGTGACTTGTCCGGACAACTACGCTAGCCTCGGTCGGGGCAAGTCGTCAAGCGCGCGGGAGGCAAGGTGGCGAGGAAAGCGGCGATCATCGCGCTGGACCGCGGCGGCGACGGCCCGCTCTATCGCAAGGTGGTGGACGCGCTGCGCCGGGAGATCGCCGCCGGACGGCTCGCGATCGGCGCGCGGCTCCCCTCCGAGGAGGAGCTGTGCGAGCGCTTCGGCGTCAGCCGCCACACCGTGCGCGAGGCGTTGCGCCAGCTGCGCGAGGACGGGCTGGTGGCGTCGCGCCAGGGTGCCGGCAGCACCGTGGTGCGCAAGGAAGGCGCGCCGCCGCTCTATGTGCATTCGGTGGGCTCGATCGAGGAGCTGGTGCAATATGCGGAAGCGACCCGCTACCGGCCGGAGACGCGGCATATGCTGATCGCCGACATAGCGTTGGCGGCGCGGCTCGGCGAGCTCGCCGGCAGCCGCTGGCTCAAGGTCGAAGGCTTTCGCTATGCGCCCGGCGAGGCGCTGCCCTTCTGCTGGACCGAGGTCTATGTCAATGCCGCCTATGCCGGGGTCGGCGAGCTGGTCGGCAAGCGCGCCGGGCCGATCTACGCGCTGATCGAGGAGATGTATGGCGAGAGGGTGACCGAGATCGAGCAGACGCTGCGCGTCGCCGCGGCACCGGCGGAGGTCGCGCCCGGCCTCGGTATCGAGCCCGGCAGCGCCGTGGTCGAGCTGCGCCGCGCCTATCGTGTCGCGACGGGCGAGCTCGCCGAGATCGCCTTCAACCTGCATCCGGCCGAGCGCTTCAGCTATTCCATCACCTTGCGCCGGCGCCGCTGACCGACGCTTGACGGCGCCGGCATCGGCGTCCAGACTTGTCCGTACAAGTGGGAGGGCGCCATGGCGCAATCATCGCCGTCACTGGATATCGCCGCGCGGCCGGAGATGCGCGCGGCGGCGCCGACCATCGCCGAGACGCTGGCGGGCTTCATGGCGGGGCTGACGCTCGACGACATCCCGGCACAGATCGTCGAACGGGCGAAATACCTGATGCTCGACGCCGTCGGCATCGCCTTCGCTTCGCGACGCTTCGAGTTTGCCGAGCGCAGCCTCGCGGCGATGGCCGCCCTCGGCGGCGCGGGCGACGCGGCGGTGATCGGCTTTGCCGAGCGGCTGCCGTTCCGCGACGCGGCGCTGGTCAACGGCGTGCTGGTGCACGGGCTCGATTTCGACGACACCCATCTCGGCGGCGTCGTCCATCCCAGCGCCAGCCTGCTTCCGACGATGCTGGCGGTGGCGGCGCGCGAGCACGCCTCGGGCGCGCAAGCGCTCGCCGCCTATATCGGCGGCGTCGAGGCGGTGGCGCGGCTGGGCGCCGTCGCCAAGGGCGGCTTCCATCAGGTGGGATTCCATCCCACTGGGCTGGTGGGCGCGTTCGGCTGCGCGCTTGCGGCGGGCAGGCTGATGCGGCTCGACGCGGCGCAGCTCGCCACGGCGCAGGGCATCGCGCTGTCGACGGCCGCGGGCTCGCTGGAATTCCTCGAGGACGGCGCCTGGAACAAGCGGCTCCATCCGGGCTGGGCGGCAGTGGCGGGGATCACCGCGGCGGCGCTGGCGCAAGCGGGATTTCGTCGGCGCGCGCCGCGCTTATGAAGGCCGCTTCGGCCTCTATGCCAGCCACCTGCAGCAGCGCTTCGCGGCAACGGATCTCTGCCTCGCCACGGCGGCATTGGGCGAGACGTGGGAACTCATGAACGTCGCGGTGAAGCCCTTCCCTGCCTGCCATTTCACCCATGCCTGCGCCGACGCCGCGATCGCGCTCGGGCGGCAGATCGAACCCTTCGACATCGGCGAGATCCGCGCGCTGGTGCCGCAAGAGGTGGTGAAGACGGTGTGCGAGCCGGCCCAGGCGAAGCGCCGGCCGGCCAATGCCTATGACGCGCAATTCTCCATTCCCTATGTCGTCGCCAGCGCGCTGCGGCGCGGCCGCTTCACGCTGGCGGAGCTGACACCGCAAGCGATCGCCGATGGCGAGACGCTGGCGCTCGCCGAGCGCGTCCGCTACGAGGTCGATCCACGCTCGGGCTTCCCCGCCTATTATTCGGGCGAGCTGGTGGTCACCGCCAAGGACGGGCGCATCCTGAGGCAACGGGAGCACGAGAATCGCGGCTGTGCCACGCGGCCGCTCGCTTCCGCCGACATCCTCGCCAAATTCGAGGACAACATGCGCGGCGCCTCGGCGTCGGCGCGCGCGGCGGGGATCGCCGAGCTTATCCTCGCGATCGACGTTGCGCCCGACCTGCGCCGCGTCGCCGATGCCTTGGGAGGCGCTTCATGAAAACCGATCTCGCCGCGCCGCGCGCGGCGTCCGACGAGCAAGAGGCGCTGATCCTCGACAGCGTCCGGCGCTTTCTCGAGCGCGAGGTGAAGCCTTACGTCCACAAGCTCGAGCATGACGACACCTATCCCGAGGCGATCGTCGAGCAGATGAAGGAGCTGTGCCTGTTCGGCGCGACGATTGCCGCCGAGCATGGCGGGCTCGGCCTCTCGACCACGACCTATGCCAAGATCGTCGAGCTGGTGTCGACGGTTTGGATGTCGCTGAGCGGCATCTTCAACTCGCACCTGATCATGGCCGCGGCGGTGCAGCGCTTCGGCACCGAGGCGCAGAAGACGCGGTTCCTGCCGCGCTTTGCCGCCGGCGAGATCCGCGGCGGCCTCGCGCTGACCGAGCCCGATTGCGGCACCGACCTGCAGGCGATCCGCACCACGGCGCGGCGCGACGGCGATCATTATGTCGTCAACGGCACCAAGACCTGGATCTCGAACGGCATTTACGGCCAGTGCTTCGCGCTGCTGGTCAAGACCGCGCCCAACGCCAGCCCGCGCCACCGCGGCATGAGCCTGTTCCTCGCCGAAAAAGGCCCGGGCTTTGCCGTCAGCCGCAAGCTCGAGAAGCTCGGCTACAAGGGCATCGATTCCGCCGAGCTGGTGTTCAGCGACTACCGCATTCCGGCCGACCGGCTGATCGGCGGCAGCGAAGGCCGCGGCCTGCAGCACGCGCTGGGCGGGCTCGAGCTCGGCCGCATCAACGTCGCGGCGCGCGGCGTCGGCGTGGCGCAGGCCGCGCTCAACGAGGCGGTTTCCTACAGCCAGATCCGCAAGACCTTCGGCAAGCCGATCTGCCAGCACCAGGCGATCGCGCTGAAGCTCGGCGAGATGGCGACGCAGGTGCGGGCGGCGCGGCTCCTGGTCGAGGATGCCGCGCGCATCTATGACCAGGGCGAGCGCTGCGACATGGAAGCGGGCATGGCGAAGCTGTTCGCTACCGAAGCGGCGGTGACCTGCAGCCTCGAATCCATGCGCATCCATGGCGGCTACGGCTATTCCAAGGAGTTCACCGTCGAGCGGCTCTACCGCGACGCGCCGCTCCTGGTCATCGGCGAGGGCACCAACGAGATGCAGCGCCTCATCATCGCCCGCCAGCTCATCGAGCGGAACCCGGTCTGATGCTGCCGCTCCAAGGAATGCGCATCATCGCGGTCGAGCAATATGGCGCCGGCCCCTATCGGCACGATGCAGCTCGCCGATCTCGGCGCCGAGGTGATCAAGATCGAGAACCCCGCGCGATGGCGGCGACATGGCGCGGCGCGTCGGCCCGTTCCTGCTCGGCGACAATGACAGCCATTTCTTCCAGAGCTTCAACCGCAACAAGCGCAGCCTGACCCTCGACCTGAAGCAGCCGGCGGCGCGCGAGGTGCTGGCGGCGCTGGCGCGCGATGCCGACGGCGTGCTCGACAATCTCCGCGGCGACCTCCCCGAAAAGCTCGGCCTCACTTACGCGGCGCTGAAGCCGGCCAATCCGCGCATCGTCTGCGCGCATCTCTCGGCCTATGGCCGCAGCGGCTCGCGCGCTGCCTGGCCGGGCTACGACTATCTCATGCAGGCGGAGGCCGGATACCTCGCGCTCACCGGCGAGCCCGACGGGCCGCCGGCGCGCATGGGGCTGTCGGTGGTCGACTACATGACCGGGCTCTTCGCCGGGCTCGGCCTCCTCGCCGGCATCATCGCCGCGCGCGCCAGCGGCGAAGGCCGCGACATCGATGTCAGCCTCTATGACAGCGCGCTGCAGAACCTGACCTATCTCGCGCAGCTGGTATCTGAACGAAGGCCATGAGCAGAAGCGGGAGCCGCGCTCCGGCCATCCCTCGCTGAACCCGTGCCAGCTCTACCGCACCCGGGACGGCTATATCTTCCTGATGTGCAACAAGGAGAAGTTCTGGCCGGCGCTGGCGCAGGCGATCGAGCGGCCGGAGCTGGCCGACGATCCGCGCTTCCGCCGCTTCGCCGACCGGCTGGCGCATCGCGCGGATCTCACCGAGGTGCTGGATGCGGCGCTCGGCCAGCGAACCACCGCGGAGTGGCTCCAGCGCTTTGCCGGCACGGTGCCGGCGGCGCCGGTGAACGGGCTTGCCGCGGCGCTCGACAGCGAGTTCGCGCGCGAGCGCGGCCGGATCGCGTCGGTGCCACATCCCGCGCGCAGGGATTTCCGCATGGTGGCGTCGCCCTTCGAACTTGCCGGCGAAACCCTGCCGCTGAAACCGGCGCCCGCGCTGGGCGCGGATACGGAGGCGATCCTGGGGGAGTGCGGCTTCAGCGCCGAGCGCATCGTGGCGCTGCGGCGCGACGGCGACGATCTGAGCCGCGCCTACTCCGCGCGCTTCACCATGCGCGAGAGGTGCCGCCGCACCGGAAAGAGCTGCAGGTGGAAGCGGCCGGAGATCCAGCCCCAGATGCCATCGCGCGCGTAGAGCATGAAGAACACGGCGACCAAGCCCATGATGATGAGATACCAGCTACCGTAATCGGCCAGCAGCTGGCGCAGTGCGAAATAGACGATGAGGCCGACGATCGGACCCTCGATGGTCCCGATGCCGCCGATCACCACCATGAAGATCGCGACCACCGTCCAGTCCTGCAGCGAGAAGCCGCTCTCGGGCGAGATGCGCAGCTTTTGCAGGAAGATGAGCCCGCCGAGCGCGCCGGTGCAGAACGCGACGACGACATAGGTCAGGAGCTTGGTGCGGAAGGTGTCGACGCCGACGCTGCGGGACGCGGGCTCGCTGTCGCGGATCGCGGTCAACGCCAATCCCAGCCGCGAGCGCAGCAGCGCATAGACCAGCGCCAGCACCAGCAGCCCCGCTGCCAGCGAGCATTCGTAGAAGATCGTCTCGCGCAGCGGCCGCGAGGCGGCGATGGCGCGCACCACCGACGCGGTGAGGCTCTGGCCGGAGCCGCTGCCGAGCGACGGCACCTGGGCGATGATGAGCTGGCAGACCTCGGCCACCACCCAAGTGCCGACGGCGAATTGCGCGCCGCGCAGGCGGAAGACGATGAGCGCGATCGGCAGCGACAGCGCCGCCGCCACCGCGCCGGCAAGCGGGATCGCCAGCAGCGGCGGCACGCCGAGCGAGCCGCAGAGCACGAAGAGCGCATAGCCGCCGAGGCCGATATAGGCCTGCTGGCCGACCGAGACCAGCCCGGCGTAGCCCGCAAGCAGGTTCCAGAGCTGCGCCAGAGCGAGGTAATAGGCCATCTCGCCGGCGAGCCGCGTCACGCCGGTGTCGGCCCAGAGCGGCAGGCTCGCCAGCAGCGCGACGAGAGCGAGCGCGACGACGCCGAAGATGCGGCTCGCGGCGGTGCCGCGCTCGACGCGGAAGACGGCGCCGGTCATCTCAATCCCGCGTACGCTGGAAGAGGCCGTTGGGCCGCAGCACCAGGATGATCAGGAAGGTGATGTCGCCGGCGAGGATCTGCCATTCCGGCTTCAGCGCCGCGCCGACCGACTGGGCGATGCCGAGGATGATGGCGCCGGCCAGCGTGCCCCAGAGGCTGCCGAGGCCGCCGATGATCACCGCCTCGAAGGCGAAGATCAGCCGGCCGGGCCCGATCGACGGGTCGAAATTGCTGCGGATGGCGAGGAAGACGCCGGCGATGCCGGTCACGGCCAGCGCGATCGCCATGGCGAGCGCGTAGAGATGGCGGTTGTCGGCGCCCATCAGCGTCGCGGTCGCGGCGTCGTCGGAGGTGGCGCGGAAGGCGCGGCCGAGCGAGGTGCGGAAGAACAGCAGCTGCAGCGCCGCGATGACCGCGACCGCGACGGCGAAGATCAGCAGCGGAAATACCCCGATGGCGATGCCGCCAGGCAGCACCAGGCTGTCGGTCTCGAGTGCGCCGACATGAAGGCGGCGCGTGTCGGCACCGAAGAGCTGCAGCAGCACGTTCTCGATGATCACCGACATGCCGAACGTGACCAGCAGCGGCGGCAGGATGCTCTCGCCGAGCGTGCGGTTGAGCACGCCGCGCTGCAGCAGATAGCCCAACGCCGCCATCACCGGGATGACGATGACGAGGCTTGCCAGCGGATGAACTCCCAGCACCTGCACGACGATGAGGGCGACGAAGGCGGCGAGCACGATGAGGTCGCCATGGCCGATATTGACCAGCCGCATGATGCCGAAGGTGAGCGAGAGGCCGATGGCGAAGAGCGCATAGAGCCCGCCGAGCAAGGTGCCCTGGATGAGGACGGAGAGCCAAGCCATGTCAGGGGATGTCCCGACCGATATGCGCAGGTCGCCTCTTCTCCCCAAGGAGCAGGGCAATTGCATGTGCCATTGTGATGGAATCATCACCGCTGCCCCCGCGAAGGCGGGGGCCCAGGAGCAAGCGCACGTCGCTTGCCCTGGATCCCCGCTTTCGCGGGGAAGACGAGGATGGTGATTTATCACGGTGGCGCGGCGGCACATGCAATAACCCTGCCTCAAGGGGGGAGGGGCTATAGCGGCGCTGTGCAAAGGCTCCCATTCTACACGCCGAAATAGGCGGCGGTGACGGCCGCGCGGTCGAAGCCGTCGGCGGGGCCGGTGAGCGAGACGCGGCCTTCCTGGAAGCAGTAGAAGCGGTCGGAAGCGGCCAAGGCCTGGTTGATGTCCTGCTCGACGATCACCAGGGTGGCGCCCTCGGCGGCGATCTCGGCGAGCCGCGCATAGATGTCCTTGATCACCGCCGGCGCGAGGCCGAGGCTGAGCTCGTCGCACAGCATGAGCCGCGGATTGGACATCAGAGCGCGGCCGATCGCCACCATCTGCTGCTGCCCGCCGGAAAGCGAGGTGGCCGGCGCCTGGCGCTTTTCCGCCAGGATCGGAAAGAGCTCGTAGACGCGCTTCAGGCTCCAGCTGCCGGGGCGGCCGGAATAGGCCCCCATGCGCAGGTTCTCTTCGACGCTGAGGCTCGGGAAGAGCTTGCGGCCCTCGGGCACCAGGCTGATGCCGGCGCACACATTCTCATGCGCCGGCCGGCCGCGGATCGGCTTGCCTTCGAACACGACCTCGCCGCCCGCGCCGGCGATGAGGCCGATCACCGATTTGAGGAAGGTCGTCTTGCCGGCGCCGTTGGCGCCGATGATCGCCACCGTCTCGCCAGCGGCGACGGCGAAATCGATGCCGAACAGCGCCTGGAAATCGCCGTAGAAGGCGCTCAAACCGCGTGTCTCCAACAGGCTCATGCGGTGGGGATGCCCATATAGACCTCGCGCACGCGCGGATCGGCCATGACGGCGTGCGGCTCGCCTTCGGCCAGCGTGCGGCCGAAATTGATCACCACCAGCCGGTCGACCACCGAGAGCAGCGCATGGACGATGTGCTCGATCCAGACGATGGCGGTGCCGCCGGCGCGGATAGCGCGGATGGTGTCGACCAACGCATGCGTCTCGTGCTCGGTGAGGCCGCCGCCGATCTCGTCGAGCAGCAGCAGGCGCGGCGCGGTGGCAAGCGCGCGGGCGAGCTCGAGGCGCTTGCGCTCGAGCAGCGTCAGCGTGCCCGCCGCCACATTCGCCTTGTCGGCAAGGCCGGTGAGGTCGAGCATCTCGCCGCAGCGCTGCCAGCTCTCGCGCTCGGCGCGCCGCCCGCCATAGATCGCGGCAACCAGCAGATTCTCGAACACCGTCATCTTGGCGAAGGGATGCGGGATCTGATAGGAGCGGCCGATGCCCCTGCGGCAGCGCAGATGTGGCGCGAGCCGCGAGACGTCGCCGCCGTCGAAGCGGATGGCGCCGGCATCCGGCCGCACATCGCCGGTGATCAGGTTGAACATGGTGGTCTTGCCGGCGCCGTTGGGGCCGATCACCCCCAGCGCCTCGCCGGCGCCGACCGCGAGGCTGAGCTGGTCGGCCACGGTCAAGGCGCCGTACCGTTTGCTCACCGCGACGATCTCGAGCAGCGGCGGCGTCACGGCAGCCCCGGAAATACGGCGGCGGGACGCGTGTCCCGCCGCCGGCAGAGCGATGCGATCAAGACGGTATCGGCTCGAATTTGCTGTCCAGCGGGATGAAATCCGCCGTCTGGTTATTGACGATGTTGAGGTCGTATTTGTTCTTGGTGCCGTGCTTCCACTGGCCGCCGACCAGCGGCGTGGTGGCGACACCGGGCACCGGGCCCTTCTTGAAATTGACGGGTCCGACGATCGAGGCGTAATCGGTCTCGCGGATCGCCGCCTGGATCGAGGCGGGATCGTCGACTTTCTTGGTGCGGCGGAGCGCATCGAGCGCGACCTCGATGACCGCGTGCTTGAAGCCGATCGGCTGCGTCCATTGCCGCCCGGTCGACTTGGTATAGGCGTCGCAGAATTGCTGCGCCGTCTGGCCGGTGAGCCCGGATTTGAAGGGATGATGCGGCGACCACCACACCTCGGTGGAGAGGCCGACGCCGCGATCCCCCAGCGCCTCGACCGCCGTGGGGAAGAGCAACGCCTTGGCCGGCGTCGCGATCTTCGGCCGGAAGCCCTGCTGCGCCGCCTGGGTCCAGAAGGTGGCGAAGGCAGGCGGCACGAAGACGCCGGTGACGATGTCGACCTTGGCCTCCTTGAAGGCGTTGATCTGCGCCGAGAAGTCGTCGCTCATCGTAGGATAGAAGCCGGTATCGACCAGCGTGAATCCCCGCGCCTTGACCGCCGGCGGAAAGCCGTGCGCGGCGTCGCTGAGCGCGGCGCCGTCGGGATCGTTCGACCACAGCGCCCCCACCTTCTTGTTGGTGTCGAGCGACAGCCAGAGATTGGTGAAGACGGCGGTGATCGCCTCGACCCCCCAGAAGAAATGGCTGGTCCACTCGAAGCCTTTCGCAGGATCGCCCTTGCGGCCGAAGAACCAGGCCTGCCAGGGCGTGTCCGTGCAGATGCAGGGCACGGCGTTGAGCTCGCACTGATCGGCCACCGGCACGGTGGTGTCCGAGGTGCTGGAGCCGAGCACGATGTCGACCTTGTCGGAATTGATCAGCTCGGCCGTCACCTCGGCGGCGCGGTTGGGATTGGACTGGCTGTCCTTTTTCACGATGGTGACGGGATGCTGCACGCCGTTGATGGTGACGCCGGTGGCGAGCACGTCCCGCAATCCCGTCAGCACGAACTCGTCGGCCTCGCCGAAGGCGGCGATCGGTCCGGTCTCGGGGCTGACGAATCCGAGCTTGATCGCCCGTCCGGCGGCACGCGCCTTCGAGCTAAGGATGGCCGGCGCGGCGACCGCGCCCATGCCGGCGGCAAGCCCGCGCAGCACGCTGCGCCGGCTGGCGCCGACAAGCGCGCGCGCGATTTCTCGTGACGATGTTTCCTTCATGTCGCTTTCCTCCCCTTAGCGTTGTTGTCGATGGTGGTGATCGGCGCCGCTCAGATCAGCGGCGTGTTCGGCGTCTGTCCCAGCAGGATGCGGCCGTACATCTCCTGATTGGTCTGCAGGTTGAGCAGCCCGTGCATGTTGATGGCGTGGACGTCGCGCCAGGCGCGCTGCGTCGGATTGGCCTCGGCGATGCCGGAGCCGCCCGAGGCGAGATAGAGCGTCTCGACCGCCTCGAGGCATTGGCGCACCGCATGGGCGCAATCCATGCGCACCCGCGCGCGCTTCATGAACTCCATCTCGGCGCCGCGCTCGGCAGCATCCTGGATCTCGTCGGCGCAGCGATAGAGCAGCAGGCGCGCCACATCGATCTTGGTCGCGGCCTCGGCGACTTGGAGATGCGTTACCGGCATCGCGATCTGCTGCTCGCGCTGGGTATAGGCGACCTCGCGGCCGGGGAGCTTCTTGGTGAAGGTATCGAAGGCGAGCTGCGCCGCGCCGAGCGCCGCAGGCGCGATGGCGAGCGTCAGCACCGGCACCACCGCCGAGCGGTAGAGCCAGCCCTCATGCAGCACCGGGCCCGGCGCGCTGCCGCCGATCGCGGCGCGCAGCGACAGGTAGCGATGCGCCGGCACGAACACATCCTTGGCGACGATGCTGCAGCTGCCGGTGCCGCGCAGGCCCGTGACGTTCCAATCATCCTTGATGGTGATGTCGGCGACCGGCACCAGCAGATCGGCCTCGTCGATGGTCTCGCCGGCCTCGTTCTCGACCGCGGCGCCGAGGAACAGCCAGCCGGCATGCTGCGAGCCCGAGCCGAACGGCCAGAAGCCGCTCAGCGTGTAGCCGCCGGCAACCGCGCGCGCCTTGCCGCGCGGCGCGATCACCGCCGAGATCAGCGTCTCGGGGTCGCTGCCATAGGTGTCCTGCTGCGCCGCTTCGGGGAACAGCCCCATCAGCCAGCTATGCGCGTGGATGACGCCGACGCACCAGGCGGTCGAGGTGCAGCCGCGCGCGATCTCGGCGACGACGTCGATATGCGTGCGCAGCGAGGCCTGATGGCCGCCATAACGGCGCGCCTGCAGCACCTTGAAGAGCCCGGCCTGGCGCAGCTCCGCGACATTGGCATCGGGCACGCGGCGCAGCCGGTCGGCCTCGCCGACGCGCTCGGCGAAGCGCGGCGCGAGCGCCGACGGCGCGCGCGACCAGCGCGTCGTGGGTGACGGTCTCTGCGGCGCCCGCCGCCGCTTGCCGCACGGATTGTGCCATGATCATTCTCCCTGTTGCTCCGCCCCGGCCTTGGCGAGGCGGTCGTAACCTTCGAGCACGATGGCGGTGGTGCGCGCGAAATGCGCGTCGACGAGCGCACAGGCGCGCTCGGCGTCGCGCGCCAGCACCGCTTCCATCAGCCGCGTATGCTCGACGACGATATCGCGCGGCGCCGCGGCATAAGTCACCGAGAGCCGCCGGTAACGGCTGGTCTGCTCCGCCAGCACGCTACGGAAATGCAGCAGCCAGGGCGAGCCGCAGGCGGAGACCAGCGTCCAATGGAATTCCTGGTGCAGAACCTCCCAGGCAGCGTCGAGCGCCTTGGGGTCGCCGGCTGCGGTCTTGCTCACCCGAGCCAGGCGATGATGGGCCGACACGATGCGAGCCTCCCACTCGACATCGCCCTTGGCGATCGCCTCGCTGAGCGCCCAGCCCTCGATGCGCTGGCGCACACGCGTAAGGTCGAGCAGATCCTCGCGCGAGACCGGCGCGACGCGGAAGCCCTTCTGATCCTCGAGCACCACCAGACCGGTGGCGGCGAGCCGCGCCAGCGCCTCGCGCAACGGGTTGATGCCGCTGGCATAGCGCAGGCTGAGCTCGCCCAGTTTCAGCTTCTCACCCGGCGCGAAGGCGCCGCCGACGATATCGGCGCGCAGCTTCTCGACCAGCGCCGAGGCAACGCGTGCGCGGCCCTGCCGACGCCCCACTTGCGCCCGCCACCTCCACCGCGCCACGCCCGCGTTGCACGATCGACCTCCCCCTGCCCACTTATATTTTGCGGAACCATATCATATAGATTCTGCTTGAATATCGATTTTTTGGCGAGGCGCGACGCGAAAAAGCCGCGTCTCAACCTGCGTTCGGGGCAAGCTCTGCGCCGTGGTCTAGTTTTCGTTGTCGGAGAAGGAGGTCGAGATGCCGTTCGCGCCGTTCAATTTCCAGCGCTGGCTTGCCGACAATGCCGCGCTGCTCAAGCCGCCGGTGAGCAACAAGCTGGTGTTCGAGAATAGCGGCATGGTGGTGCAGGTGGTCGGCGGCCCCAATCAGCGCGTCGACTTCCACGACGATCCCGTCGAGGAGTTCTTCTATCAGCTCAAAGGCGACATGGTGCTGAAGATCGCCGAAGCGGGCCGCATCCTCGACGCGCCGATCCGCGAGGGCGAGGTGCTGCTGATCCCGCCGCATACGCGGCACTCGCCGCAACGGCCGGTGCCGGGCTCGCTCGGCCTGGTGGTCGAGGGTGCGCGGCGCCCGGACGAGCTCGACGCATTCGAATGGTTCTGCTTCGAGTGCGGCGCGCTGGTGCACCGCGTCGAGCTCGCGGTGAGCAATATCGTAACCGATTTGCCGCCGATCTTCGCCGCCTTCTACGCCGATCCCGCGGCCAGGCGCTGCCGGGCCTGCGGCGCCGTCCATCCCGGCAAGGAGCCGCCGCCCGGCTGGGTCAGCCTCTAAAAGGTACGCCATTGGTGTACCCCATTGGCAAAAAATTCGCGCTGCGCCGATGACGCAGGCGGCGGCCGAGGAGCGGCTCGGAAGTGATGATAAGTCCGCCCCCCTCCGTCGCCAAGGCTTGCGGCCCCGGCCGCCATTTGAGTGACCGGCGCCTTCTGGGGTAAAAGACCGCTCCTTGCGGCAACCGGCGGAAAGTCAGGGTATATGGCGTCTCCCAACACCTATCGCGGCGGCCCCGACGAGCGGGGCCGGTTCGGCGCCTATGGCGGCCGCTATGTCGCGGAGACGCTGATGCCGCTGGTGCTGGAGCTGGAGCGCGCCTATGAGGCGGCCAAGGCCGATCCCAGCTTTGCCGCCGAGCTCGCCTATTATCTCGAGCATTATGTCGGCCGGCCGAGCCCGCTGTTCTTCGCCGAGCGGCTGACGCGGCAGTGCGGCGGCGCCAAGATCTATCTGAAGCGCGAGGATCTGAACCATACCGGCGCGCACAAGATCAACAACACCATGGGGCAGATCCTGCTGGCGCGCCGCATGGGCAAGCGCCGCATCATCGCCGAGACCGGCGCCGGCCAGCACGGCGTCGCCACCGCCACGGTCTGCGCCCTCTTCGACATGCCTTGCGTCGTCTATATGGGTGCCACCGACATCGAGCGGCAGAAGCCCAACGTCTTCCGCATGAAGCTGCTGGGCGCCGAGGTGCGGCCGGTGCATTCCGGCACCGCCACGCTGAAGGACGCGCTCAACGACGCGCTGCGCGACTGGGTCGCCAATGTCGAGGACACCTTCTACATCATCGGCACGGTGGCCGGCCCCCACCCCTACCCCGCCATGGTGCGCGACTTCCAATGCGTCATCGGCGATGAGGTGCGCGCGCAGATGCTGCAGGCCGAAGGAAGGCTGCCCGACACGCTGGTCGCCTGCATCGGCGGCGGCTCCAACGCCATGGGCCTCTTCCATCCGTTCCTCGATGACCCCGGCGTGCGCCTCATCGGCGTCGAGGCGGCGGGGCTCGGCCTCGAGACCGGCAAGCATGCGGCCTCGCTCACCGGCGGCTCGCCGGGGGTGCTGCACGGCAACAAGACCTATCTGCTGCAGACCGCCGACGGCCAGATCATCGACGCGCATTCGATCTCGGCCGGGCTCGACTATCCCGGCATCGGCCCGGAGCATGCCTGGCTCCACGACCAGAAGCGGGTCGAGTATGTCGCCGTCACCGACCAGGCGGCGCTTGCCGCCTTCCAGCGCTGCACGCGGCTCGAAGGCATCATCCCGGCGCTGGAATCGGCGCATGCGCTGGCGCATGCGGCAGAGATCGCGCCGCGCCTGCCGAAGGACAACCTGATGGTCGTCAATCTCTCCGGCCGCGGCGACAAGGACATCGACAGCGTCGCCAAGGCGCTGGGGATGGCGCTGTGAGCAGCCGCATCGCGCGCCGCTTCGCCGAGCTCAAGGCAGCGGGCCGCGCCGCGCTCATCCCCTATCTCACCTGCGGCGACCCCGATGCCGAGACCTTCGCGCGGCTGCTGGCGGAGCTGCCGGCGGCGGGCGCCGACCTCATCGAGATCGGCATGCCGTTCTCCGATCCCATGGCCGACGGGCCGTCGATCCAGGCGGCGGGGCTGCGCGCGCTCAACGCCGGCATGACGCTTGCCCGGACGCTGGCGATCGTGCGCGCGTTTCCGTGCCGGGGACGACACCACCCCGATCGTGCTGATGGGCTATTACAACCCGATCTTCATCTATGGCGTCGAGCGCTTCCTCGCCGACGCCCGCTCGGCCGGGGTCGACGGGCTCATCGTCGTCGACCTGCCGCCGGAGCATGATGACGAGCTCTGCCTGCCGGCGCTGGCCGCGGGCATCGACTTCATCCGTCTGGCGACGCCGACCACCGACGACCGGCGCCTGCCGGCGGTGCTGAAGCACAGCGCGGGCTTCGTCTATTACGTCTCGATCGCCGGCGTCACCGGCACCAAGACCGCGGATGCGCAAGGGATCGCCGCCGCCGTGGCGCGGATCCGGCGCCAGTCGAGCCTGCCGGTGGCGGTGGGCTTCGGCATCCGCACGCCGGAGCAGGCGCAAGCGGTGGCGCGCATCGCCGACGCCGCGGTGGTCGGCACGGCGCTGGTCGACGAGGTGGCCGCCCATCTCGATGCCGCGGGCAGAGCGCGCGCCGGCCTTGCCGCCGCCGTGCTCGGCCGCGTGCGCGCGCTGGCGGACGGCGTGCGCGGCGCGCGGCGCGTCGAGAGCGTGAGGCGGCGATGAGCTGGCTCACCAATTTCGTCCTGCCCAAGATCCGCGCCGTCGTCGCCAAGAAGGACGTGCCGGACAATCTCTGGCACAAATGCCCGAATTGCGGCCAGATGCTGTTCCACCGCGACCTCGAGGCGAGCCTCTTCGTCTGCGGCAGCTGCGGCCATCATTTGCGGCTGGCGCCGGAGCGGCGGCTCCAGATGCTGTTCGATGACGGCCGCTACACCTCGATCGAGCTGCCCAAGGCGGTGGTCGACCCGCTGAAATTCCGCGACCGCCGGCGCTATACCGAGCGGCTCAAGGAGGCGCAGGCCAAGAGCGGCGGGCAGCGCGACGCGCTGGTGGTGGCGCATGGCACCGTTGGGCGGCCTGCCGACGGTGATCGCTGCCTTCGACTTCGAGTTCATGGGCGGCTCGATGGGGGTGGCGGTCGGCGAAGGGCTGCTTGCCGCGGCGCGGCTCGCGGTGCTGCAGGAGGCGGCGCTGCTGGTGGTGCCGGCCTCGGGCGGCGCCCGCATGCAGGAAGGCATCCTGTCGCTGATGCAGATGTCGCGCACCACGCTCGCGGTCGAGATGGTGAAGGAGAAGGGGCTGCCCTATCTCGTGCTGCTGACCGACCCCACCACCGGCGGCGTCTCCGCCTCCTTCGCCATGCTGGGCGACATCACGCTGGCCGAGCCCGGCGCGGTCATCGGCTTCGCCGGCGCGCGGGTCATCGAGGAGACGATCCGCGAGAAGCTGCCGGAAGGCTTCCAGCGCGCCGAATACCTGCTCGAGCATGGCATGGTCGACATGGTGGTGCCGCGCCGCGACCTGCGCGAGACGCTGGCGCGGCTGCTGGGATTGCTGCGCCGCCCGGAGCCGCCGGCGCAGGTGGTGCCGCTGAGGAGTTAGCGCGTGTTTGCGCTGCAGGAACGCCGGTGCGTCCTTCGACAGGCGCGCTGCGCGCGCCAGCTCAGGATGAGGTAGATTGTTGATGGCACCAAGAAAATTGCCTCATCCTGAGCGCGAGCGCAGCGAGCAGTCGAAGGACGTGCCGCGTCGATCCAGCGGAAATTCCAGCGAGCCCGGCATGAGCATTGACCCCATCCTGCAGCGGCTGCTGCGGCTGCATCCGAAGCTCATCGACCTGTCGCTCGACCGCGTGTTGCGGCTGCTGGCGGCGCTGGGCGAGCCGCAGCGTCGGCTGCCGCCGGTGATCCATGTCGCCGGCACCAACGGCAAGGGCTCGACCATCGCCTTCCTGCGCGCCTGCCTCGAAGCCGCGGGATTGAGCGTCCACGCCTTCACCAAGCCGCACCTCATCCGCTTCAACGAGCGCATCCGGCTGGCCGGCGCGCTCATCGACGATGCCGAGCTCGCGGCGCTGCTGGAAGAATGCGAGCACGCAAACCGCGGCGCGCCCATCACCTATTTCGAGATCACCACCGCCGCCGCCTTCCTCGCCTTCGCGCGCCATCCCGCCGACATCCTGCTGCTCGAGACCGGGCTCGGCGGCCGCTTCGACGCGACCAACGTGATCGAGCGGCCGGCGGTCGCCGCGGTCACGCCGATCTCGCTGGACCATCAGCATTTCCTCGGCGAGACCGTGGCGGCGATCGCCGGCGAGAAGGCCGGCATCTTCAAGCCGGGCCGGCCGGCGGTGCTGGCGCCGCAGCCGCCAGCGGCGCACGCGGTGCTGGCGGCGCGGGCTGAAGCGCTGGGCGCGACGCTCTTTGCCGCCGGCAGCGACTGGCGGGCGACGGCGACGCCGGAGGGGCTGCGCTATGAAGGGCGGCGCTGGCCGCTGCTCGATCTGCCGAAACCGGGGCTGATCGGGCCGCACCAGATCGAGAATGCCGGCACCGCGCTCGCCTGCCTCGACCGGCTCGAGGGGCTGGCGATCGCATCGGCGGCGCTGGCGCGCGGGCTCGAGGCCGTCGCATGGCCGGCGCGGCTGCAACGGCTGAGCCGGGGCCGGCTCGCGGCGCTGCTGCCGCCGGGCTCGGAGCTCTGGCTCGATGGCGGGCATAATGCGGGCGGCGGCGTGGCGCTGGCGGCGATGGCGCGGGCCTGGCGCGAGAAGCCGCTGCATCTCGTCTTCGGCATGCTGGCAAGCCATGACGCGCGCGCCTTCCTCGCGCCGCTGGCGCCGTTCGCCGCCTCGCTCGCCGCCGTCGCCATCCCCGGCGAGGCGGGCGCGCTGCCGGCCGAGGCCGCGGCGGCCGCGGCGCGGGACCTGGGCATCGCCGCCGAACCCGCCGCCGACATCGCCGCGGCCGTCGCGCGGGCCGCCGGCCAGGCATCGCCGGGCCGCGTGCTGATCTGCGGCTCGCTCTACCTCGCGGGTCGCGTGCTCGGCCGAGAACGACCCGCAACCCTTGGTTTAAATTCTATCTTTACCAACACCCGGTAACGTCGCTGGCGTGCCAGACCATGGTCGCCGCCAGGAACGAGCCGCGGAGCCCGGCTTTTGCCCAGGAGCTCGCGATGCGCAGTCTCGCCACGGCGGCGATCCGACCGGTGCCGGAGGCCGACCGAGCCGAGGGGCGCTGGCAGCTCAGCTTTCGCGCGCATGTGATCGCGCTGGTGGTGGCTTGCGTGGTGCCGCTGGCCGCGCTCGGCTTCTATTCCATGCTGCGGCTCGCCGCCGGCGAGCGCGCCGCCGATGAGGCCCAACTCGTCGGCACCGCGCGCGTCATCTCAGCGACGATCGACCAGCAGTTTCGCGAGCACCTGACCACCATGCGCGTGCTGGCGCGACGGTTCCCGCACGATCCCGCCGAGAATGAGCGATTTCTATGACGTTTGCGCCGCGCTCGGCGCGGAGAATGGCGGCTGGATCCTGCTTGCCGACGCCGACGGGCACCAGATCTTCAACACCAAGCTGCCGCTCGGTACCGAGCTGCCGCGACGACCGGAACGCACCGAATCCGCGCAGGCGCTCGCCACGGGCCAGCCGCGCATCTCCGGCCGCTTCACCGGCATGATCGATCCGCAGCCGCAATTCACGATCTATCAGCCGATCCTGTCGTAGGCGGCGTCAAGCGCATGCTGGCGATGACGTTTCCGACGCGCACGTTGAACGCGCTGCTGCGCGCGCAGCACCTGCCGGCGGAATGGGCGGTCTCCGCTATCGATGGCGATGGGACCATCGTCGCCAAGCCCGACGACCGACGCGCCGCTGCTCGGCCAGCAGACGAGCCCGGAAGTCCTCGAACTGCTGGCGAAGCACAGCGACGGCGGCTTCCTGCGCGCCAACCATCGCCTGGGCGTTCCGGTCTATATGGGGGTGGCGCGCTCGGCGCTGTCGGGATGGACGGTGGTGGTCGGCATTCCCACCGCCATCGTCGACGGGCCGCTTTACCAGACGATGTGGCGCTTCGGTGTGCTCGGCGGTCGCCCTGCTGCTGCTGGTGCTGGGCGTGGCGGCGCTCATCGGCAGCCAGCTCGCGGCGGCGATGCAGCGGCTGGCGCGCGCCGCCCACGCGCTCGCCCGCAACGAGCCGATGCCGGCAGTGCGCTCGACGGTGCGCGAGGTGAACCGGGTGGCGAGCGCGCTCGACCATACCGCCTCCGAGCTCGCGAAGAGCGAGCGGCAGTTGTGGCGCAGCCAGCAGCACCTGTTGCGCGCGCAGCAGATCGCCCGCATGGGCAGCATCGAGCGCGATGTCGGCTCCGACGAGGCCCGGTGCAGCGACGAGACCTACCGCATCCTGGGCGTCGATCCCGCCAGCTTCGTGCCGAGCCGGGCGAACATGCTCGCCCTGATCCATCCGGACGACCGCGAGAAGGTACGCGAAGCGATGTCGCCGCCGCCCGGCGCCCTCAAGCCGCCGCCGCTGGAGCACCGCATCGTCCGGCCCGACGGCGATATCCGCATCCTGCGCCGCGACGCAGAGCTCATCATGGACGAGACCGGCGCGCCGCAGCGGCTGTTCTCGACGATCATGGACGTCACCGACTTGCGCGCGGCCGAGGAGCGGCAGCATCAGCTCAAGCAGAAGCTGCTCTATTCGCAGCTGCGCGAGGCCGCCCGGCTGCGCGAGAGCGAGGCGCAGCTGCGCCGCAGCCAGCAGCACCTGGCGATGGCGCAACGGGTCTCGCGGACCGGCAGCGTGCTCTACGATATCTCCCGCCGCACTGAGGAATGGTCGGACGAACTCTACAACATCTGCGGGCTGAAGCGCGGCGCGCAGCCGGAAACGATCGAAAGCGTTCTCGCGCTGCTCCCCGAGGAAGACCGCGCGCGCCTCGTCGCGGTCAAGGCCGCCCTGGAGCGGGGCGAGCAGCCGCCGCCGATGCAATACCGGCTGCGGCGCCCGGACGGCGAGATGCGGGTGATCCAGCTCGACGTCGCGCCGCTGAGCGAGGATGAGGGTCCGCCGAGCCAGGTGGTCGTCGCGCTGCGCGACGTGACGGAGCTGCGCGCCGCCGAAGAGCAACTGCGCCGCAGCCAGCGGCATCTGGCGCTGGCCCAGCGCATCTCGCGAACCGGCAGCGTGCTGCACGACGTCAAGTCGGGCGTCAGCGAATGGTCGGACGAGCTTTATCATATCCTCGGCCTCGAGCGCGGCACCACGCCGCCGACGTTCGAGGCGTTCCTCAAGCTCGTCCATGAGGAGGACCGCGCCGTACTCGTCGGGAACCAGCAGGCGCTGCTCCGGGGCGAGCG
Organism: uncultured Alphaproteobacteria bacterium; assembly: GCA_963789275.1. Taxonomy (GTDB): domain Bacteria; phylum Pseudomonadota; class Alphaproteobacteria; order ATCC43930; family CGMCC-115725; genus DAHUYF01. The sequence continues at coordinate 52,420 of CAWBKF010000021.1, read as the reverse complement.
GCGGCCGCCGCAGGAATACCGCATCATCCGCCCCGAGGGCGGGCTGCGGGTGATCTACACCGAGGTCGAGCCTCTGCTCGACGAGGCCGGCCGGCCGAGCCAGCTGGGCGTCACCTTCCACGACGTGACCGAGCGGCGCGGCGCCGAGGCGCGCGAGCGCGATCTCGAGCGCCAGCTCCTGCACGCGCAGAAGGTCGAGGCGCTGGGCACGCTCGCCGGCGGCATCGCGCACGACCTCAACAACACGCTGGTGCCGGTCCTGGCGCTGGGGAAGCTGACGATGAAGCGCCTGCCGGAAGGCAGCCGCGAGCACGCCAACCTCGTCATGATCCTCAAGGCGGGCGAGCGGGCACGCGACCTGGTGCGCCAAATCCTCGCCTTCAGCCGCAAGGACGCGCCGACGCGCCAAGCCGTCGACGTCGCCGCGCTGCTGCGGGATTCGCTGCGCATGCTGAGCGCGAGCCTGCCGGCGACGCTGCGCATCGACGAGGCGATCGCCGAGGTACCGCTGGTCTCGGCCGATCCGGGACAGCTCCATCAGATCATGATCAACCTCATGGTCAATGCCGCCCAGGCGATCGGCGACAAGATCGGCCGGATCACCGTCACGCTCGACACCGCGCCGGGCGCGCTGCTCGAGGGCGGGCCCGCAGCGGCGGGAACGGCGGTGCACGTCTCGGTCGCCGATACCGGCTGCGGCATGGACGAGCCCACCCGCCAGCGCATCTTCGAGCCGTTCTTCACCACCAAGCAGGTCGGCGAAGGCACCGGCCTCGGCCTCTCGGTGGTGCATGGCATCATCGCCCAGCATGGCGGCCGGATCTCGGTGGAAAGCCGCCCCGGCGAAGGCACGCGCTTCGACGTCTATCTGCCGGCGCTCTCGGGCGAGGAGGAGACGCGGCAGCTCGAAGCTGCGGCGCTCGCCCAATGAGCCGGCGCATCCCGGTCATCGACGACGATAGCGGCGTGCCCGCCGCCGCGGCGGAAGAGCGCCGCGAAACCGCAGCCGTGGAGGCGTGATGCTGCGTCTTTACACATGCGTCGTCGGACAGCACGACCTCCGGCTCGTCGCGCTCGCCGCCATCATCTGCATTCTCTCCTGCTACGCGGCGGTCGACCTGCTCGGTCGCGCGCAGCAATCGTTGGCCGAGCGGCGGGGCGCCTGGGTGAGGGCGGGCGCGGCGATCTTCGGGGCCGGGGTATGGGCGACGCATTTCCTCGCCGAGGCTCGCTTATAATCCCGGCTTGCCGCTCGGCTACGATATCGGGCTCACCGCGCTTTCGTTCGCCGTCGCCGTGGCAATGGCCTGGCTGGGCATAACCGTCGCCCTGCGCCATGACGCGCCGCTGCTCGGCGGCGGCATCCTCGGCGCCGCCGTAGGCGCGATGCACTATACCGGCATGGCGGCACTGCGCCTGCCCGCTTCCATCCATTGGGATGTCGGCTTCGTGCTGGCGTCGCTCGCCGCGGGGATCGCGTTCTGCGCCGTGGCGATCCGCCTGATTTGGCCGGCGCAGTCGCTGCGTCGGCGCGTGCTCGGCGCGGCGCTGCTGGTCGCGGGCATTTGCGGGCTGCATTTCGTCGGCATGGCCGGCGTGACGCTCGAGCCCGATCCGCGGATCGTCGTCGCCGGCGCCATCGTTCGGTCCGGACCGCTGGTCATCGCCATCGCCGTCGTGGCGGTGCTCATTGTCGCGCTCGCGCTTGTCGGGCTTGTGGCGGACGCCCACATGGCGCTGCAGGCCGCGCGCGAGGCCGACCGGTTGCGCCAGAGCGAAGCCCGACTGTGGGACGCCATCGAGGCCTTTCCCGAAGGCTTCGTGCTCTACGACGCGGCGGGCTGCTTCGTCCTCTGCAACAACCGCTATCGCTCGCTCTATGCCGCCAGCACCGACTTGCTGCATCCGGGCGCCCGCTTCGAAGATGTCCTCCGCCAAAGCGCCGAGCAGGGCCAGTTCGCCTTGGGCGATGCCGATCTCGAGACCTGGATCAAGGACCGGATCGAGCAATGGCGGAACCCCGGCCGCGCCTTCGAGGAACGGCTTGCCACCGGCGAGTGGATCCGCGCCATGGATCGCCGCACCAGCGACGGCAGCTTCATCGGCGTCCGCGTCGACATCACCGAGCTCAAGCAGCGCGAGGCGAGCGCCCGACTGCTGTTCGAGAGCAACCCGTTGCCGATGATGGTCTATGATTTCAAGACGCTGCGGTTTCTCGAAGTGAACGATGCGGCGGTGGCGCATTACGGCTATGCCCGCGAGCAGTTCCTGGCGATGACGATCGACCAGCTTCGCGCGCCGACGGACCCGGAAGCGGCGCCACAAGCGAGAGCGCAGCCGGGCTTCGCCCGCCACCGCAAAGCCGACGGCTCGATCATCCTGGCGGAGGTCATCGCCCATCAACTGAGCTTCCAGGGCCGCAGCGCGGCGCTGATCGTGGCGACCGACGTCACCGAGCGTCGGCGCACCGAAGCCGCATTGCGCGACAGCGAGGCACGGCTGCGTCAGAGCGAGCACCATCTCGCCCGCGCTCAGGAAGTCGCCGAGATCGGCAGTTTCGAGAGCGATGTCTCCGGCAAGCTGGTCTGGTCGGACAATCTCTATCGTCTCCATGGCGTCGACAGGGAGAGCTTCGTCCCCACCTTCGACGGCGTGCTGAGCCTGGTGCATCCAGAGGATCGCGCGAGCTTCGTCGCGGCGCGCGAGCGCACGCGCGGCGGCAGTCTCGGGGACAGCTTCACCTTCAGGATCGTCCGGCCCGACGGCGCGTGCCGCCACCTCATGCGCGAGGCCGGACCGATCCGCGGCGAGGACGGGTCGGTCCTCGGCATTCTCGGCACGGTGCGCGATGTCACGGCCGCCACCGAGATGGAAGAGCAGCGGCGGGCGCTGGAAGCCCAGTTGCAGCATTCCCAGCGGCTCGAGGCGCTGGGCACGCTCGCGGGCGGCGTCGCGCACGACCTCAACAACACGCTGGTGCCGGTCCTGGCGCTGGGGAAGCTGACGATGAGGCGCCTGCCGGAAGGCAGCCGCGAGCATGCCAACCTCGTCATGATCCTCAAGGCGGGCGAGCGGGCACGCGACCTGGTGCGCCAGATCCTCGCTTTCAGCCGCAAGGACGCGCCGACGCGCCAAGCCGTCGATGTCACCGCGCTGTTGCGGAATTCGCTGCGCATGCTGAGCGCGAGCCTGCCGGCGACGCTGCGCATCGACGAGGCGATCGCCGAGGTGCCGCTGGTCTCGGCCGATCCGGGGCAGCTCCATCAGATCATGATCAACCTCATGGTCAATGCCGCCCAGGCGATCGGCGACAAGATCGGCCGGATCACCGTCACGCTCGACACCGCGCCGGGCGCGCTGCTCGAGGGCGGGCCCGCAGCGGCGGGAACGGCGGTGCACGTCTCGGTCGCCGATACCGGCTGCGGCATGGACGAAGCCACCCGCCAGCGCATCTTCGAGCCGTTCTTCACCACCAAGCATGTCGGCGAAGGCACCGGCCTCGGCCTTTCCGTGGTGCATGGCATCATCGCCCAGCATGGCGGCCGGATCACGGTGGAAAGCCGCCCCGGCGAAGGCACGCGCTTCGACGTCTATCTGCCGGCGCTCTCGGGCGAGGAGGAGACGCGGCAGCTCGAAGCCGCGGCGCTCGCCCAATGACCCGGCGCATCCTGGTCATCGACGACGATAGCGGCGTGCGCGCCAGCTTGAGGGAAATCCTGGAAGAGCGCGGCTACGAGGTCGTCCTCGCCGAGAACGGCGTGCAGGGGATTGCCGCTTTCCGACAGACGCGACCCGACCTCGTCATCACCGACATCGTCATGCCCGTGAAGGAGGGCTTCCAGACGATCCAGGAGCTGCGGCGCGAGCGGCCGGAGGTGCGGATCATCGCCATCTCCGGCGGGGCGCGGCTCGGCCGCCACGATTTCCTCGACATCGCGCGCCAATTGGGCGTCTGGGACGTCGCCGCCAAGCCGTTCGACCCCGACGATCTCGTGGCCCGGGTCGAGCGTTGTCTCCCCTGACGGCGCTCAGCCCTTCAGGTAGGCGCGATAAATGTCATCGAGGCGGAAATCGACGATCCCGCGCGGGTGGTCGATCGGGCTGGCCACCGCGCTGCCGTCGATATAGTTGAAGCCGGCGCCGAGCGCGGTGACCACGCGGCTCAGAGACCTCGCGCCATGCACGTAGCTCGGGAATCCCGCCTTGTCGGCGGCGCGGCAGAAGCGGTTCATCTGCTGCATCAGCACGGCCTCGGAGGCGGCAGCGCCCGAGACGTCGCAGCCGACCGCCGTGGCGCCGCTGCCCTTGACGCTGGTGAGATCGGGGGTGTCGACCGGCAGGCTCAGCAGGACGCCGCGGCATTGGCCGCGCAGCGCAGCCGTGAGCCTCGACCAGCCGCGCTGGCGGCACGCCGGCGGGCACGCCGGCGATTTCGATCATCAGATATTTCGCAGCGCCGTCGACCAGCTCGCGGTCGATCGCCGCGAGGTAGTCGCGCCGGCGGCCGACGGCGGAGAGCGTCTCGAAATGCACGGGCAGCGTCACCAGCAGCTTGCGGCCCTCGTGGAACAAGGCGGCAAGGTCGCGTAGCGCGCGCTCGCGGATCCTCTCGTCGAGCCGCGCGCGGTCATCGACATCGCCCTCGATCAGCGCCTCGGCGTCGCCGAGCACGGTCGATCCGTCCGTGGACAGCACTTGGGCCGCGCAAAGATAGCCGGAGACGACGTTGCGCGGCCGGTCCCAGATCGGCCGATAGAGAAAGCGGAGATTGGCGAGCGGGTCCAGGCGGGGCGGCCGTGGCGCCTTGCCCGCCGGCGGCGGCGCAGGCAACGCGGGCGGCGGCGCCTTGCCCGCTGGCGGCGGCGCCGCGGGCAACGCGGGCCGCGGCGCTCGCGCTGGCGCCTCGGTGAATTGCAGCTCCTCCGCGCCCTCGAGCGAGGCGCAGAGCTGATCCGTGAAGGAGATGCTTTCGAGACCGAGCGTGCCGTCGACGCGCGTCACTGCCGTTTTGATCTCGAGCAGGTCGCCGCCCTGCTCGCCGAGGAGTGCCTTGGTAATCGCATCGGCGATCGCCAGGCATTTCACCTTGGCCCGCTCCGGCGTCAGGGTTGCGAAGACAATGACGAAGGTCAGGCCGTTGATGCCGGTATAAATGTCGCCCGAGACGAGATGGCGCTCGATGATGGTGCGCGCCATGCGCTCGGCGCGGTCGGCGATGCGCTCCCAGCCGCTGCCGTATCGCTCCTTGACCTTCTGGAGGCCGATGAAGTTGACCCGGCCCGACAGCAGTGCCCTGTGGCCGGATTGCTGCAGCATCGCCTTGAGCTGGTCCTCGAACACGGGCGATGCCGGGGGGGCGGCGGAACCGATGGGCGTGACCAGCGACAGCGGCTCCTGTCTCTCCGGCGCCAGCAGATCGGCGAGGCCACGCCGCAGCCGATAGACCATGCCGCGCTTGGCCACGGGCGGAGTCCGGCGCTCAGCGCGCGTTGAGGCAGCGGTCGACGCGGCTCACGAGGTCGTCGGGATCGAAGGGCTTGGCGATGACGTCGTTGGCGCCGAGATGACGGGCGATCTTGAGGAAGTCGGTGTTGCCGATGCGGCCGCCGCCTGAGATGGCGATGATCTTCGCGTCGGGCGCAAGGCCGCGGATCTGGGTGATGGTCTGGATGCCTTCCTGCTCCGGCATGATGATGTCGGTGATCACGAGATCGGGGCGCCCGGTGCGGAAAGCCGCCACGCCGCGCTTGCCGTCCTCGGCGCTCAGCACCTGGTGGCCGCGCTCCTCGAGGATCTGTGCGATGGTCTCGCGCACGATGACGTCATCGTCGATCACCAGGATCTTCGCCATCGGCTGTCCCCTTGCGGCGGCGGCCGGTAGCGCGGGGGGCGCCCCCGGCGCATCCCACTGCCTCCGCGGAAAGATAAGGCGGAGATTAATCGAAAGCGGTTGATAAACTATTAGGATTATACACGCTTAAGTAGTGCGCGCGTATGCGCCGCTGGGCGTAGAGGAAGGGAGAAAGACATAAGCTAGGGGCGTCAGAGGACGGATTCGACCCATTCGACGAGCTTGCTTTTCTGCAGCGCGCCGATCTTGGTCGCCGCCACCTGGCCGTTCTTGAACAGGATCAGCGTCGGGATGCCGCGCACGCCGTATTTCATCGGCGTCTGGGGATTCTCGTCGATATTGATCTTGGCGACGGTCACCTTGCCCTGCATGTCGCCGGCAAGCTGCTCGAGAAACGGCGCGATCATCTTGCAGGGCCCGCACCACTCCGCCCAGAAATCGACGAGCACCGGCCCCGGCGCGCGCAGCACGTCGGCGTCGAAGGAGGAATTGGTGACCTTGGTCGGAATGCTCATGAGCCTCTCCTGCAGCGGACGCGGGTGAGACATTAGGGGATGGCGGAAACGAGCGTCAAGGCGCCGCCTCGATCCGCGGCGCAGAGCTGACCGGCCAGCCGCAGGTCTTGACGCCTGCCGCGCCATCCCCCCTTTTCTTCCCGGCCGAGTTGTCAGGATCCTGGCCGCGCTTTGGTTTTGACTCGCACGCCGCGGCACTCATAATCAGCCGCAACCGACCGGCTCGAGAAACCAGGGGATACAGGGGGATGCCGCGATCTCACGGTCCTGATGTCATGTCCGTCGGCCTGCGATGAGCGCGGCCGCGGCGCGGAGCCGCAGGCGGTGGTCACGCCGCTGACGCGCGCCGCGATCTTCCTGGTTGTGACGGTGAAACCCGGCAGCGAGAGCGCCGCCGCGGCGCGGTCGTTCTGCGGCGATCTCGCGGCGCTGATCCGCGCCGTCGGATTCCGCGACGTCGAGGGCCAGCTTTCCTGCGTGATGGGGATCGGCTCCGAGGCGTGGGACCGGATCATCGGGCCGCCGCGGCCGGCGGAGCTGCATCCGTTCCGCGAGATCCGCGCCGGGGGGCGCCATGCCGTCGCGACGCCGGGCGACCTGCTCTTCCATATTCGCGCCAAGCGCATGGATCTCTGCTTTGAGCTGGCGACGCAGATCATGGCGCGGCTCGGCGATGATGTCGCGCCCGCCGACGAGGTTCATGGCTTCCGCTATTTCGACGACCGCGACCTCCTGGGCTTCGTCGACGGCACGGAGAACCCGACCGGCCGGGAGTTCGATCGAGGCCGCGCTGGTCGGCGAGGAGGATGCCGCCTTCGCCGGCGGCAGCTACGCCATCGTGCAGAAATACCTCCACGACATGGCGGCGTGGAACGCGCTGTCGACCGAGGCGCAGGAGCGCATCATCGGCCGCACCAAGCTCGCCGACATCGAGCTCGACGAGGCGGTGAAGCCGACCTCGGCGCACAGCGCGCTTACGACGATCGTCGAGGACGGCCAGGAGATGAAGATCCTGCGCGACAACATGCCCTTCGGCCAGGCCGGGCAGGGCGAATTCGGCACATATTTCATGGGCTATGCCCGCTCGCCGCGGGTGATCGAGCAGATGCTGACCAACATGTTCGTCGGCCGCCCGCCGGGCAATTACGACCGCCTGCTCGATTTCAGCCGCGCCGTCACCGGCGGCCTGTTCTTCGCGCCCGCCGCGACGTTCCTCGACACCCTGCCGCCGGACGCGCCCGCCGCCGCGGCACCCGCCGCCGCGCCGGTGGTTGCGGCCGCCGCGCCGTCGCCGCATGACGGCTCCCTCGGCATCGGCTCGCTCAAAGGAGAACCCAAGCCATGAACAATCTGCACCGCGAGCTTGCCCCGATCTCCGAGGCGGCGTGGGCCCAGATCGAAGAGGAAGCATCGCGCACGCTGAAGCGCTACCTCGCCGCGCGCCGCGTGGTGGATGTGGCGGGGCCTGGCGGCAGCGCGCTCGCCGCCATCGGCACCGGCCATCAGCGCAGCATCGAGGCTCCCGGCGACGGCATCGCCGCGCGCCAGCGCGAGGTCAAGGCGCTGGTCGAGCTGCGGGTGCCCTTCGAGCTCAATCGCCAGCAGATCGACGATGTCGAGCGCGGCGCCGAGGATTCCGACTGGCAGCCGCTCAAAGACGCGGCGCGGCGGGTGGCGTTCGCCGAGGACCGCGCGGTGTTCGACGGCTATGCCGCGGCCGGCATCCAGGGCATCCGGCAGGGCACCAGCAATCCGGTGACGGCGCTGCCGGCCGATGTGCGGCAATATCCCGGCGCCATCGCCCAGGCGGTGACGCAATTGCGCCTCGCCGGGGTCAACGGGCCCTATGCGGTGGTGCTGGGCGCCGACGCCTATACCGCGATCGACGCCGCCGGCGATCACGGCTATCCCGTGCTGAAGCACCTGAAGCTGCTGGTGAGCGAGGAGATCATCTGGGCGCCGGCGATCGCCGGCGCCTTCGTGCTCTCGACGCGCGGCGGCGATTTCGCGCTCCATCTCGGCCAGGACGTCTCCATCGGCTATGCCAGCCACACCGACACTGCGGTCAAACTCTACCTGCAGGAGACCTTCACCTTCCTGCTGCTGACCACGGAAGCCGCGGTGGCGCTGACACCAAGGTAGGGGGCGGCCTGCGCGGTGCGGGCTCACTCGTCCACGGTCTTCATAGCCCTTCATAGCCCCTCCCCCCTTGAGGCAGGGCTATCGCATCTGCGTCGGCACGCCGATCGAAAGTGGCACCACGGAGACACGGAGGTCACGGAGAAGGAAAGAATTGCGCGCCCGGAACGCACCGACGCGATCGAATCATCGTTTCTCGCTTTCCCCGCGAAAGCGGGGAACCAGAGCGAGCGACCGACGTGCGGTTGCTCCTGGGCCCCCGCCTTCGCGGGGGCGGCAGTGATGATTTCATTTCTCCACTAGCACTTTTCTCCGTGGCCTCCGTGTCTCCGTGGTGCATTTCATATGCGGTCCGGGCCGGATACATGCCCGATACATATTGTGCAGCGTTAGACCGGAGACATGTCTGACAGTTTCTCCGGCTCGCCGCCTTGATCGTCGAGATCGAAGCACCCCCACCTCACCCAACCTCTCCGCCCCCAAGGGGCGGAGAGGGGCATGTGTGCTTCTGTGCTTCGCTTTGCGTCGCTCAGGGCGCATGGCGATCGAGCAGCGCGGGGCTTACCGGCATCAGGCGGGGGCCTTCGGTCCAGAGGAGGGCGCAGCTTATGGCGCGGCCGGGATAGATCGCCGCCAGCGCCGCGCGATAGGCCGCGAGCTGGTCGAGATAGGCCCCGGGGATATCCGCCTCGGCGCGGGGCGGCGGGCGCAGCGTCTTGTAGTCGACGATCATCACCCGGTCGCCGCGCACCAGCAGCCGGTCGATCTGGCCGCTGAGCGCCTTGCCGCCGAGGAGCGCCACCACCGGCACTTCGGCCTGCGAGCCCGCGGCGAAGAGCGGCGCGAAATCGGGGTGAGCCAGCACCGCCAGCGTCTCCGCCGCGAGTGCCTCCTGCTGCGCCGGCGAGAGGCCATGCACCGGCAGCGCCAGGAAGCGCCGCGCCGCCGCAGCACGCGATGGCGGCGGCAGGTCGGGCAGGCTCTGTAGCAGGCGATGCACCAGCCGGCCGCGCAGCAGCCCCGTCCCCTCCTCGGCGCCGAGCGGCGAGCGCGCCGCCGGGTCGGCGGCGCCCGGCCGCGACGGCGCGAGCGGCCGCGGCGGGCTCGGCTCCGGCGGCGGCGGCGCCAGCGCCCAGGCGGGCAGCGAGGGCGCGCGGTCGGCGAGCACGGGCAGGCGCTCGCGCCGGTCGGGGGTCGCGCGCTGCGGCGTGGCGAGCCGCCAGCCCTGGCCTTGCCAGAGTCCACCGCCGGGGGCGAGGTCGATCGCTTCGGCGCCCGGCGCGCCGGCGATGCCGCGCTCGACGAGGTGGTACCAGCATTGCTCGGCCGGCTTCTGCTTGTTGCGCCAGCCGCAGATGTAGAGACGGTCCTCGGCGCGGGTCAGCGCGACATAGAGCAGGCGGCGATATTCGGCCTCGCGGCGCCGTTGCGCCTCGCCGAGCGCCGCCTGGAATGCCGGCGCGGCACAGCCGGCATGCGCCCGCCACAGCGGCAGGCCGCGCTCGGTCCAGAGCAGCTTCAGCGGCTGTTGCGGCACCTGCAGCGTGTCGGGCAGGAAGACGATCGGCGCCTGCAGCCCCTTGGCGCCATGCACGGTCAGCACCCGCACTTCGTTGCGCCCGCGCTGCTCGAGGTCGCGCTTCACCTCGGTCTCGCCGGTAGCGAGCCAATGGAGAAAGCCCTGCAGCGACGGCCCATGCATGCGCTCGTAGGCGAGCGCCAGCGACAGGAACTCGTCGAGCGGGTCCTGCGCCTCGGGACCGAGCCGCGCCAGCGCCGCACGCCGCCCGCCCAGCGCGCCCAGCACCTCGGCGAAGAGCTCGTAAGGCGGCGCGAAATCGGCGCGCGCCAGCAGCGCGCCGAGGCGCTGGGCGGCGGCGGCGAAGGCGAGGTGCTCGCCTTGGCGCCGGCGCAGCTCCTGCCACAGCGAGCGCTCGCGCGGGAATGCCAGATCGTAAAGCAGCCCCTCGTCGAAGCCGAAGAGCGGGCCTTTCAGCACGGTGGCGAGCGTCAGATCATCCTCGGGCAGCAACAGGAACTGCCCCAGCGCCATCATGTCCTGCACCGCGAGCTGATCGGTGAGCAGCATGCGGTCGACGCCGGCGACGGCGACCTCGACCTGCTTCAAGGCGCGCACCAGCTCGGTCATGAAGGCGCCGCGCCGGCGCACCAGCACCATGACATCGCCCGCCTGCACCGGCCGGTCGCGCGCGGCGAGCCGCTCGCCGCGATCGAGCCAGCCCCTAATCTCGGCGGCGATGGCCTGCGCCAACAATGCCTGCGGCGCGCGCTGCCGGCGCTGCTCGAGCGGCAGCTCCCAGGGCGCAGGCTCGGGCGCGCGGTCGGGCTCGACCGGCGGCCAGAGCTCGACCAGCCCGGCGTGACCCCAGCGGAACGGCAGGTGATGGATCGGCGCGCCGTCGAGCGCCACGCCGTCGCTCGCCTCGGCGCGGGCGAAGACCGCATCGACCGCGGCAAGCACCGCGTCGGTCGAGCGGAAGGAGATGTCGAGATCGACGCTCAGCCAGCGCTGGCGCGCGGCGGCGACGCGCGCAGCGAAATACTCGCGCAGGCGCAGGAATTCCCGGGGATCGGCGCGCTGGAAGCTGTAGATCGACTGCTTGGCATCGCCGACGGCGAAGATGGTGCGGCGCTCGGCGCGCGCGCCCTCGCCGCTGAAGAACTCGTCGGCCAGCGCCTGCACCACTTCCCACTGCTCGGGATTGGTGTCCTGCGCCTCGTCGATGAGGATGTGATCGAGCCCGCCATCGAGCTTGAACAGCACCCAGGGCGCAACCCCCGGACGCTGCAGCAGATCGCGCGTCTTGAGCACGAGGTCGTCGTAATCGAGCAGCGCGCGCGCCGATTTGTGGCGCTCATAGGCGGCGAGCAGCGCGTCGCCCAGCCGCACCAGCGCCACGGTGGCGGCATGGAGCGCCGCGGCGCCGCGCGCCGCCATGAGCTGCGCCAGGCGCTCAGATTCGACTTCGAGCGCGTCGGCACATTGCGGCAGATGGGCGGCAAGCTTCCGGGTCATCAGCACGGCGCGCGGCGTGTCTTCCTGGGTGAAGAAGGCCAGGAGGTAGTCGTCGATGGTGAGCGCGCGCTCGGCCACCGAAGCGGCAAGCCAATCGGCGATGCGCTGCCCGGTGCGCTGGTCGGTGACCGCCGCGCTCTGCTGCAGCGCCGCCGCGGCGCGCTTCAGCGCCGCACCGTCGAATTCGCTGTCGGCGCAGGCGCCGGTTACGATCGCGTCCTCGCCGAGATCGGGGTTGACGTCGAGCACACGCGCAAGTTCGTCGGCGAAGCTTTCGCCGCCCGCGGCCAGCGCGCGGGCAAGCCGCGCGCGCTCGAGCGCAATCTCGCCCATCAGCGCGTCGAAGCTGCGCTCGGGGATGTGCCGCGTCACTTCGGCCAGCGCCGCGGCGAGCGCGGCATCGCCGCCCGCGCGCGACCCCGCCAGCACTACCTCGCGTGCCGCCGCCAGCGCCTCGGCGGCGCTGCGCTCGTCCATCACCGCGAAATGCGGTGCGACGCCGGCCTCGATCGGGAAGCGGCGCAGCAGCGACTGGCAGAAGGCGTGGATGGTCTCGATGCGCATGCCGCCGGGCGCATCGAGCACATGGGCGAAGAGCTGGCGCGCGCGCCGCAGCAGCGCCGCGTCGGGCAGCGCGCCGGTGAGCGCCAGCAGCTCCTGCGCCAGCTCGCCCTCGCCGCGCACCGTCCAGGCGCTCAAGCGGTCGTTGAGGCGGTTCGCCATCTCGGCGGCGGCGGCCTTGGTGAAGGTGAGGCAGAGGATGCGGGACGGCGGCGCGCCCGCCAGCATCAGCGCCAGAACGCGGTCGGTGAGCACCTTGGTCTTGCCGGTACCAGCCGAGGCGGCGACCCAGACCGAGGCGGCGACATCGGCCGCCTGCTGCTGGCCCAGGCCCGGATCGGGGGCGGTCATTCGCCGTCCTCGCCGAGGATCGACCATTCCTTGACCCGCGCCAGATGGGCATAGTCGGAATAGCGTGGCGCCCGCTCCGGCCGCGGCACGGCGCGGTAGGGCGTGCGGGGATCGTCGAAGCCGATGACGAGGCGCGACAGCCCCGCCAGCGCGTCATCGATCAAGGCGCGGAGCTCCGCGCCCGTCTTGCCCAGCGCCGTCGCCTTGCCCGGCGGGTCGCCGCCGGAGAGCTGCCAATATTCGAGCGCCGCCACGGCTTCGGCGGCGACGCCGTCGAAGCCGCCGGCTTCGGCGATCGCCGCCTCGAGCGGCAGCTGCGGCGAAAAGCCGTGCGCCACCTCCTCCCGCTGCGGCACGCTTCCCGTCTTGTAATCGATCAGCACCAGCCCGCCCGTTGCGCGCCGGTCGATGCGGTCGGCCTTGGCGGTGAGCGTGAAGACGCCGCCGGGCAGCGCCAGATCGAGCCGGCCCGCGAGCTCGCTGCGGATCAGCGCGACATGGCGGCGGCGCTCATGCTCCTCGGCGATGAACCAGCGGGCGATGCGCTCGAAGCGCGGCCACCAGAAAGCGCGCACCCCCGGCCGCTCCAGCGCCGCGCCGAACGCCTCGACGCCGCGCGCCAGCAGGCGCACCTCGGCATCGGCGGGCAAAACCGCGGGACAGTCGCGCAGAAAGCGGTCGAGCGCGGCATGGATCGCCTCGCCGCGCTCGGCCGCGCCGGGATCGGCATCGAGCGGCTCGAGCGCCGCGAGGCGCAGGATCTTCCGAGCGTAGATGGCGTAGGGATCGCGCATCCAGGTCTCGATCTGCGTCACCGAGAGCCGGCGCGGCCGCGCCGCCAGCGGCGGGCGCGGCTCCGGCGGCGCCAGCACGATGCGGCGCTCGGGCTGGTCGAGCAGCGCCTGCCAAGCGAGCGGGCCGCCGGACGGCAGCGGCTTCCACTCAAGACCGGTCGCGCGCATGACGGTGTCGAGGCGCAACAGCCAGCGCGACGGCACGGTGGGCGCGCCCTCGACGCGGCTGGCGCGCGTCATCACCACCTCCGGGGCGCCGAGCGCCTGGACGAAATCATGCGCCGCGGCGCCGATGCGGCGCTCGGGCGGCGGCAGGCCGAAGGCCTGGCGCATCGGCCGCGACAGCCAGGGATCGCTCTCGGCGGCGGGCGGCCAGACGCCCTCGTTGAGGCCGCCGAGGATGACGAGATCGGCCTGCTGCAGGCGCGCCTCGAGCAAGCCCCAGATGGCGAGCCTGGGATGCCGGCCATAACGCGGCCGCACCACCGGCCCCGCGATCAGCGCCGCGAACAGCGCGGGATAGTCGCGCCCGGCGAGCGGCGGCAGGGTCGCAGCACCGGCGAGCAGTTCCGCCAGGAATGTCGCCGCCGCCTCGCCCGCCTCGCCGCGCCACAGCCGCTCGGCGCCATTCTCGCCGTCGCTTGCCGCCAGCGCTTCGGCGGCGGCGATATGCGCGGCGACGAGATCGGCGAGCGCGATCTCCGGCGCCGCCAGCACCTGCAGCAGCGGCGCCAGCGCCGCTTCGAGCACCGAAACGAGCGCCGCGAGATCGCGCGACGGCGGCAGCACGGCGCTGAGCCCGGCAAAACCCGGCGCCGGACGCGGCCCGCGCAGCACCGCGATCTCGAGCCGGCGCACCAGCGCGCGGAATGCCTCGGGGGCGCTGCCGCCGGCGGCGAGCGGATGCTTCAGCGCCGCCAGCAGCGGCAGCGGCGCCAGATTCCTCGGCGGCGAGGTCGAGCAGCAGGCGCAGGAAGAGGCCGGGCGGCGTCTTGTCGAGCGGCGCGCCGGCGCTGTCGTCGATCTCGATCCCCCAGCGCTTCAGCTCGGCGGCGACGCGCCGCGCCAGGCCGCGATCGGGCGTCACCAGCGCCGCGGTCTTTTCCGGAACCTGCAGCGCCTCGCGCAGCAGCAGCGCGATCACCGTCGCCTCTTCCTGGGGCCCGGCGCAATCGAGCCGCGTCAGCCCGCCAGCGCGTCGGGCCCGATGCCGGCCAGTCCGCGCCAGTGATGGCTTTCCGCCGCCGGCCGCAACGCCTCGGCGATGAGGCGCCGGCGCGAGGCGGGGCCGGGGGTGAGGCCTGGCGCGGGCCAATCGCGCACCGTTGCCGCTTCGGCCTCGAGCCGCCGCAGCAGCCGCCCCAGCAGATGCTGCGGATGCGCGGGGTCGGCGGCGACCGCGTCCCAATCCGCGATGCCGCGGTCGAGGCCGGGCAGCACGACGGCGCCCTGCGGCAGCAGCGCCACCACCGCGAGGAGCTCGGCCACCGCCGCGACGCCGCCGGTGAGGCCGGCGGCGATGATGCGGCCCGGCGGCGGCTTCCGGCGCCAGCTCTCGGCCTGGGCGCGCAGCAGCTGATTGCGGCGCTCGGCCGGATCGAGCCCGCCGAGCTCGGCGAGATGCGCCGGCCAATGCGCGGTGAGGATGGCGAGGAAGTCCAGCACCTGCTGCCAATGCTCGGCGAAATGCGCCGGCACTAGCTCGGCGAGAAGCGCGAAATCGCTGCCTTCGGTCTCGACCTCGTCGAGAAAGCGCGCCAGCGCCGCAGCCAGCGGCGCCGCCTGGCCGGGGGCGAGCGGCCCGCTGCCGCGCGCGCGGCCCCAGGCGAGCACGAGCCTGGTCAGCGCCAGCACGCGCTGCAGCTCCGGCACCGCGGGCGGAATGTCGACACTTCCCGCCGCATCGCCGTCATCGCCGCCGAGCGCCAATTCCTCGGCATCGACGTCGCCGACCGGCACGAGGCGCGGCAGCAGCAGCGCGCGGCCGGCGCTCGCGCGCAGGAAGGCCTCGGCGAGCGAGCGCGCCGCGCGCCGCGTCGGCAGCAGGATGGTCGCCTGCGCCAGCGCCAAGGGATCGCCGCCGCTCTCGGCGACGAGACCGGCGACGAGCGCGTCGAGGAAGGGGAGATCGGAAGCGATGGTGAAGAGGGGCATGGCGCTCAGGCCGAGACGGCACGGGTGGCGCGATTACCCCCCACCCCTCCCTCCCCCTCAAGGGGGGAGGGGGAATGCGGTGGAGCTTCAGTTCCCATTCCCTCCCCCCTTGAGGGGGAGGGTCAGGGAGGGGGGTAAGCCAGCAACGCATCAAACCGCCATCTACCGCTCCGTGCGGTGGGTGGCGAGGCGTTCTTCGGCCAGCGCCAGGCCTTGTGGCGTGCCGATGTGGTACCACTCGCCGTCATGGATGATGGCGGCGAGGCGGCCCGCGGCGATGGCGCGGTCGTAGAGCGGGTTGAGCGAGAACTTGCCCGGCGCGCAGCCGGCGAAGAGCCGCTTCGACAGCAATTGCACGCCGGCGAAGAGATGCGGCGCGATCTCGCGCTCGCCGCGCCGGCGCACGCCGCCCAGGGGGTCGACGATGAAATCGCCGGGCCCGTCATAGCCCACCGCCGAGGTCGTGCGCTGCACCAGCAGCAGCGCGTCATGGCGCGCGTCATCGAAGGCGCGCGCCAGCCGCGCCAGCGCCGGGATCTTGCCGTCGAGCCAGTAGATGTCGGCATTGACGGCGAAGAAGATGTCGTCGAGCAGCGGCAGCGCCGCGAGCACGCCGCCGCCGGTCTCGAGCAGCGCTTCCTCGCGCAACAGCGTGATCGCCGGGCTAAGCCGCGCCGCGAGATGCTGCTCGATCATCTCGGCCTTGTAATGCGCGTTGACGATGACGCGCTCGACGCCGACGGTCTCGAGACGGTCGATGGCGTGATCGAGCAGCGTGCGGCCGCCGAGCGTCACCAGCGGCTTGGGCAAGCGGTCGGTGATCGGCCTGAGGCGCAGGCCGAGCCCGGCGGCCAGCACCATGCCGGATTTGGGCGCGAGGCTCATGCGGCGGACGCCCCCGCCGGAGCGCGGCGCAGCTCCGGCGGCAGATATCGCTCGAGCCAGGATGCCACCGGCGCCAGCGCGGGATGGCCGAGATCCTGCTCGATGAGGCGCCAGACGCGCGGGATGAAGGCGAGATAGCCGGGCTTGCCGTCGCGGACCGAGAGCCGCGTGAAGATGCCGACGATCTTGCAGTTGCGCTGCGCGCCGAGCACGGCATAGGAGGCGGCGAACGCGGCGGGGTCGAGGTCGGGAAAGCCCGCGAGATAACGGGCGCGCATGCTGTCCGCCAGCGCCGTCGGCACGTCGCGGCGCGCATCCTCGAGCAGCGAGACGAGGTCGTAGGTGACGGGGCCGATCACCGCGTCCTGGAAATCGAGGAGCCCGCAGGCGGCAAGCCCGGTGCGGCCCTCGAGCAGCATCAGGTTGTCGACGTGATAGTCGCGCAGCACCAGGCTCGCCGGCACGGCGCGCGCCCGCGGCAGCAGCCCGCGCCAGAGATCGAGATATTCCTCGCGCAGGCGCGGCTCGGTGGGCTTGCCGGAGATCGCCGGCAGATACCAGTCGACGAGCAGCGCCGCCTCGGTCAGCAGGCGCTGATCGTCGTAAGGCGGCACAGTCGGCCGCCGCTCTGGGATCGAAGCCGCGATGGAGCGCGATCAGGAGATCGACGGCGAGCGCGTAAAGCGGCTCCTCCGCCGCGCCCTGCGCCAGGAGCCGCGTATAGGTGGCGTCGCCGAAATCCTCGAGCAGCAGCAAACCCGCGGCGACGTCCTCGGCGAGGATGCCCGGCGCGCTGAATCCCAGCCCGCGCAACAGCCGCGCGACCGCCAGGAACGGCCGCACATCCTCCTGCGGCGGCGGCGCGTCCATCAGGACCGCGCGGAAGGGCGGCGCCTCGAGCCGCTCGTAGCGGCGGAAGGAGGCGTCGCCGGCGAGCCGGCGGCGCGCCGCTTCGCCCCAGCCGGCGGCGGCGAGAAATCCGGCGATGCGCTCGGCGCGCTCAGCCATCGGCGATGCCGTCGAGCCTGGCGGCCCAGCCCGGGGTGGCGGTAAGCCGCGCGATCCTCGCGCCGGCATCTTTGCCCTCGGCCAGCGCCAGCAGCAGATGCTCCTCGGGCAGCAACCGGCCCAGGCGCTCCGGCCATTCGATCAGGCTGACGCCTTCGGCCCAGGCTTCCTCGATGCCGAGCTCCCAGGCCTCTTCCGGCGCGCGGAGGCGGTAGAGGTCGAAATGCCATACCGGCGGCTTGCCGGCGAAGGCATAGATCTCGACCAGGGTGAAGGTCGGGCTCGGGACTTCCTGATCGGTGCCGCCCAGCGCGCGGATGAAGGCGCGGGCGAAGCTGGTCTTGCCGCTGCCCAAGGGACCCTGGAGCCCGATCACGTCGCCCGGCCGGGCGCGCCGCGCCAGCCGCGCGGCAAGGCCGGCGGTGGCGGCCTCATCCGGCAAGTCGACGAGCACGTCGCGAACGGCATCCACGGCGCCCCTTGTATCCCGTTCGGGCAAGCCCCTGCAACCGGCGCCGGGATAGGCGGACCGTCCCCCGCTGATGTCTTCAATTTGCCTTCGGTCGCACGTAGTACTGCACAAAATCGCCCGGACCGACGGCAAATGTCCCCATGCAGAGATCGCCGCAATTCGGATCCCACAGGAACGCGCCAAGCTGCTTTATGCCGCGGATATTGGCAACGCCGCCGGCCTCGGCCCGTTGACGAAGCGCTGCGGCCTTCTGCTCGTCCTTGTCGACCCCCCATCCGTATTTGTAGAGGGCCGCAAGGTTCATGAGCGCAAGCAGGGTTCCGACATCAAGCGACATCTCTTTGTTGGCCTCCGCCGGCGCCGCCAGGAGCGTGAGCCACCTCACGGCAGCGGCATAATCCTGGGTGATGCCGCTGCCTCGAAGATACAAGTCGGCAAGATTCAGGCGAGCCGCCGAGTATCCCTGCTCCGCTGCCTTTTTAAACCATGGCAACGCCGCCTCGGGTCCCGTCAACTTGAATTCACGGTGCTGCCCTGATTGGCGGAGCTTCGTTGCCGCCTGCTCTCCGCCGAGTTCCTTGAACAGCGCCAACGCCCTCGGGTCATCTTCCTTTCCCTTGATACCCTCGACGTAGGCCGCTCCCAAGTCGACTTCACCCAGGGGGAGCCCTTGCTTCGCCGCCGCCAGCAGCCACTGCCACGCGGTGAGTTGATCGACATCGACGCCCAGGCCCATGTAGTACATAACGCCGACACAATCTTCTGCCGCGGCGTTCCCTTGTCGGGCCGCTTTGTCGACCCAGCCTGCTGCTTCCTTCGCGTCGGCGGTCACACCCACACCCCGCAAATAGGCGAGGCCGAGATTGTACTGCGCCGCGGCATCGCCGCCTTCGGCCGCCTTCCTCGTCCATTTGATGCCTTCGAGGTAATTCGGCGGCGAGACCTTCGCGAGATAGATGCCGCCCAAAATTCTTTGGGCCTCGACGTTGCCGGCTTGCGCGAGCTTGAGCAATGCCGGCACCGCCGCCGCGTAATCGCCGCGCTTCAGCAGCTCCTCGACCGTCTGTGCTGTCGCGCCGGCGCAGAGGCGAAGGCCAAGGATGATCACCAGGACGACGACGTTGAAGCTGCGCATCTTCCTCGATCCAGTCGGGCATGCTCGCGCGTGCCATTGCTAGCTCGTTACGGCGCGCCGCCGCAACCGCCGTTGCGCGCAGATGCGCCGCGCCGACGCGGACATGTTCGGCGCGCCTTCAATCTCGGGCGGTCGTCGATCGCCATGTGACATCGATGTGAGCGCGCTCTCGTGTGAGAGAAGTCACAACCGGACGGTGCGCCCTTGCGGCAAAATGCTCGCTGCGGAATCGACCGGCGAGCGGCGCCACGCGCCGCGAAGCGCGAGCGCGAAGTCCGAGCTTCAAGACCGTTCGACCTCCCGCCGCATCGGATCGGGCCGCCCTGGCACGCCGGCAGACATGCCCGTCGCACATCAGAGGCTTCGCAACGGCTCGCACCATCGGCACTGGCGGCGTCGCGAGAATGTGTCGCACCTCCGCCGCCCGGCAAGCGAACCGCACCCGTCGTCATCTGAGGAGGAGCACCGAGCCATGGCAAGACAGAAGCTGAAAGGCAGTGAGCGAGCCCCTTTGCGAGACGCGCAGTCGATCGGCAAGGCCGATGCGGCGGAGCGATTGGAGGTCAGCGTCGTCATCCGGCGCCAGGCCGGCAACGCCTTGAAGGAGAGGGTCGGCAAGCTGGCGACGGACCGACGGGCCGGCCATCTCAAGCGCGAGGATTTCGCCCGGCAATTCGGCGCCGCTCCCGCCGATCTCGCCGCGGTCCGGAAATTCGCCGGCGCGCACGGCCTGACGGTCGTGCAGGAGGATGCGGCGCGGCGCACCATCGTGCTCTCGGGCACGGTTGCCCAGTTCAACGCCGCCTTCGGCGTCGACCTGCAGCACTTCGAATCGCCGGAGGGCTCCTATCGCGGCCGGGTCGGCGGCATCCAGCTCCCCGATGAGCTGCAGGGCATCGTCGAAGCCGTGCTCGGCCTCGACAACCGGCCGCAGGCGCGGCCGCATTTCCGCACCAGGGGTCCGCACGGCAAGGCGTCCCGGCAAGCCGCGCTCCGGGACGGCGCCGACATCCTATACGCCGCTCGACATCGCCTCGCTCTATGGCTTTCCCGGCGGGAACGGCAAGGGCGAATGCATTGGGATCATCGAGCTCGGCGGCGGCTACCGCCCGGCCGATCTCGCAACCTATTTCCAGTCGCTCAAGGTGCCGCCGCCGGCGGTCGCCGCGGTTTCGGTGGATCACGGACGCAACCAGCCGAGCGGCGATCCCAACGGCCCCGATGGCGAGGTGATGCTCGACATCGAAGTCGCCGGCGCGGTCGCGCCGGCCGCCAAGATCGCGGTCTATTTCGCGCCGAACACCGATGCCGGCTTCCATGACGCGGTGACCACGGCGATCCACGACACGACCAACCGGCCGTCGGTGATCTCGATCAGCTGGGGCGGGCCGGAATCGTCATGGACGGCGCAGGCGATGAACGCGCTCGACCAGGCCTTCCAGGCCGCCGCGGCGATGGGGATCACCGTCTGCGTCGCTTCGGGCGACAACGGCTCGAGCGACGGCGTCAGCGGCGGCACCGACAATGTCGACTTCCCGGCATCGAGCCCTTATGCGCTCGCTTGCGGCGGCACCAGCCTGCGCGCCGCGGGCGGCAGCATCGCCAGCGAAACGGTGTGGAATGACGGCGCCAGTGGCGGCGCCAGCGGCGGCGGGATCAGCAGCGTCTTTCCGCTTCCCGCCTGGCAGAACGGGCTCGACGTCACGCTGAGCGCCGGCGGCGACGAGCCGCTGAAGCAGCGCGGCGTGCCCGATGTCGCGGGCGACGCCGACCCCGACACCGGCTATGCCGTCCGGGTCGACGGCAGCGACACCGTGATCGGCGGCACCAGCGCGGTGGCGCCGCTCTGGGCCGGGCTGATCGCGCGCATCAACGCCACCAAGGGCGCCGCGGTCGGCTACATCAATCCGCTGATCTATAAGAGCCCCACCGCGCTCAACGACATCACGCAAGGCAATAACGGCGACTTCTCCGCCGTCGCGGGGTGGGACGCCTGCACCGGTCTGGGCTCGCCCAAGGGCGCCGCGCTGCTCTCGGCGCTGCCGGCGCCCGCCGCCTGACGCATGTGGGCATAGGGGGTTCACCACGGAGGTCGAGCCGCGAAGCGGATCGACCTCCGTGGTCAATCCTTCCCTCGCAACGGCCGGACGGCACTTGCGATTGCCCTGCCGCCTGACAGGGCGCGCGTCGGCGGTTAGCGCAGCAATCGCCGACGCGGCGGTGTGCGCTTGGGGCGCGCGGCGGTGACGAGATGCGCGCCGGCGCGGCGCTTCAGCGCCGGCGGCAACGGCACGCTCTTGCCCGAGCGCAAGCTGGCGAAGACCGCGGTGCAGTCGCAGGTCGCGACCAGCCGGTCGGTGGCGCGGTCATGCATCTGGTGCAGGAAGCGGAGGTACTTGACGCCGACGGCGAGGAAGCCGCTGCGCACCGTGACCAGCTCGCCGCCGCGCAGCTCGCGCAGGAACTGATAGCTCTCGCGGATGATAGCGACGCGGCGGCGCTGCCGCTTCATGCCTGACGGCGTGACCCCCACGGCATGGAGCAGGAACCAGGTCGCTTGATCGAAGCGCGAGACATAGATATGCGAGTTCATCGAGGCCTCGGCATCGTATTCCGACGCCAACACCGCGCCTTTGAAGGTCTCCTCCCAGACGGCGGGCGCCGGGCGGCGCGCGGCGCGCGCGCTCATGACGTGGCCGCGACCGGCTCGACCGCGCCGCTGGCGGCGGAGCGGAAGATCGCCTCGAGCGCGGCGATGGTGGCGATCATCTGGGATTGCGGCACGGGATAGGGCGCGCGGCCCTCGGCGGCATCGGCAAAGGCCTCGAGATTGGCGCGCACCGCCGGCGCCGCGGGATAATCGTTGATCACCGGCGCGCCGCCGCGGCGGCAGGTGGTGAGCACCCAGCCTTCCGGCGCCTCGGGATGCGCCTTGTCGCGCACCTCGGCCCAGCCCTGATTGCCATAGACGGCAAAGCGCCCGGCAAAGGGCGTCGCCAGGATCGCCGAGAGCAGCAGGTTGGCGCCGCCGCGGAACGTCACCAGCGCGCCCAGCGTGTCGCCATTGGCGAGATCGCTGCCGAGGCGGCGCACGCTGGCGAAGGCGCGCTCGGCGGGGCCGAGCAAGGCCACGGCGAGGTCGAGCTGATGGATGCCGGTGGCGGTCATCGGCCCCGCCGGCGCCTCGGTGGCGCTGAGCCGCCAATTGGCCGGCGGCAGGCTCAGGAACTTGTCCTGGCTGAACGCCGCCTCGATCTGCAGCAGCGTGCCCAGCGCGCCGCTCTCGGCGAGCCGCTTCACCTCCAGCATCGGCGGCTCGAAGCGGCGCTCATGGCCGACCGCGAGCACCACGCCGGCGGCGTTGCAGAGGCGCACCGAGGCCTCGACATCGCGGCGCGTCAAGGCCAGCGGCTTCTCGCAGAAGACGTGCCTCCCCGCCGCGGCCGCGGCGGCGATCTGCTGGTATGCAGCGTGTGCGGCGTCGCCAGCACGACGCCGTTGACGGCGGGATCGATCGAGTGCCCCGGCGAGATCGGCCGAGACCGCGATGCCGCGCGCCGCAGCCCAGTCCCGCGCCTTGGGATCGGGATCGACGGCGCGGCGCACCCTGAGCTTCGTGCTTTCCGCCAGCGTCGCGGTGATGGTCCTGCCCCACCAGCCGAGCCCCACGACCGCAACCTCGAGCATCGCCGCCTCCCTCGATCTTGTACCGTGATGGACTTAGCAGATGGCAATTGCGCCCCGCCAGCGCCGCCGCCATGGTAGCGCCGATTGCGACCGAAGGGAGAGGCGATGGCGGGCGAGGTGCAGCGGGGCGATGTGGCGATCATCGGCGCGGGGCCGGTCGGGCTCTTCGCCGTGTTCGAATGCGGCATGCTGAAGATGCGCTGCCATGTCATCGACGCGCTCGACCTGCTGGGCGGGCAATGCGCCGCGCTCTATCCGGAAAAGCCGATCTTTGACATCCCCGGCCATCCCCGCATCGATGCGGCGGCGCTGATCGACTGCCTCGCCGAGCAGGCGGCGCCGTTCCATCCGGTCTATCACCTGGCGCAGCAGGTCGAGCGGCTGGCGCCGCTGCCGCAAGGCGGCTTCCGCCTCGAGACCTCGCTCGGGACGATCATCGAGGCGCGCGCGGTGATCATCGCCGCCGGCGTCGGCGCCTTCGGCCCCAACCGGCCGCCGCTGCCGGGGATCGAGGCCTTCGAGGGCAGCAGCGTCTTCTACCTGGTGAAGCGGCGGGACGATTTTCGCGGCAAGCGCGTGGTCATCGCCGGCGGCGGCGACAGCGCCGTCGATTGGGCGCTGTCGCTGGCGGAGGTCGCGAAAGAAGTGATGGTGGTGCATCGCCGCGCCAAGTTCCGCGCAGCGCCCGAGAGCGCGGCGAGGCTCGAGCAGCTGGCGCGCGCGGGCAGGATCGAGCTCGTCATCCCCTATCAGCTGCATGCGCTCGATGGTAGCGGCGGCGCGCTGGACGCGGTGATCGTCGCCGATCTCGACGGCAACACGCGGCGGCTGCCGGCCGATGCGCTGCTGGCCTTCTTCGGCCTCTCGATGAATCTCGGCCCGATCGCCGATTGGGGCCTGGCGCTGGAGCGCCACCACGTCGCGATCGACCCCGCCACCAGCCAGAGCTCGCTGCCCGGCATCTTCGCCATCGGCGACATTGCGGCATATCCCGGCAAGCTCAAGCTCATCCTTTCCGGCTTTGCCGAGGCGGCGCAGGCGGCGCATGCGATCTTTCCGCTGGTCCATCCCGGCGAGGCGCTGCATTTCGAATACTCGACGACCAAGGGCGTGCCGGGGCGGTAGACCGGCATCCATCACGCAACGCAAGGAGGAGCAGACACGATGGCCCCGCAACAACCGGCATCGACCGCCCGCGACAAGGTCCGCACCGTCGCCCCGAAGCTGATCGAGCTCACCGAGACGGTGCTGTTCGGCGATGTCTGGGAGCGCCCGGGCCTCGGCAAGCGCGATCGCAGCTTGATCACCGTCGCGGCGCTCGTCGCCCTCAATCGCAGCGAGCAGCTGCGCGGCCATCTCGAGCGCGCGCTCGACAATGGCGTGACCAAGGACGAGATCGTCGAGCTCATCACCCATCTCGCCTTCTATGGCGGCTGGCCCAATGCCATGACCTCGGCGCTGGTCGCCAAAGAGGTATTCGAGCAGCGGCGGTAGCGGGAATTTCTCCGGCGGGCACGCGCCGCCGCGCCGAGACGGCGCCGGCCGCGCCATGCTATCGTTCCGCGGCGAAGAAACATATCTGGGGAGACGCGGTGATGACGGTTGAGCTGAAGATGCTGCTGTGGTCGGTCGCACTGACCTTCGTGCAGGTGCTCGTCGCGGCAATGGGCTCCAGCGGCCAGCTCGGTCTGGCGACGCTTGCCGGCAATCGCGAGGGGCTGCCGGAGATGACCGGCTGGGCGGGGCGGGCGCAGCGCGCGCACCGCAACATGCTGGAGAACCTGCCGCTCTTCATCGCGCTGGTGCTCATCGCGCAGCTCGCCAACCGCACCAATGGCATGACGGCGCTGGGCGCGGAGTTGTTCTTCTGGGCAAGGCTGGTGCAGGCGATCCTCTACATCGGCGGCATGCCCTTGGCTGCGCACGCTGGCCTGGGCGGTGTCAGTGATCGGCCTCATCCTGATCTTCCTGCAGCTGCTGTAGCAGCGCGGCATAGCGCGGAGCGCTGCGCCCATTACGCCGGAGGTAATCGACAGCGGTCGCCGGCGCGCGCGATCATGCGCCCGGCAACGCGAGCGGCCGGGAGCGCCGCCGCGGGATGCCGTCCCGAAGGAGTGCGACATGACTGACCTGACCAACCTCGTCGACGGCTATATCGCGATGTGGAACGAGACCGATGCCGGGCGCCGGCGCGCGCTCATCGCCCGGATCTGGACCGAGGGCGCCAGCTATCTCGACCCGGTGATGCAAGGCGACGGCCGCTCCGGCATCGACACTATGGTCGAAGGCGTGCAGCAGCGCTTTCCCGGCCATCGCTTCCGCCGCACCAGCGACGTCGATGCGCATCACGACCGGCTGCGCTTCTGCTGGGAGCTGGCGCCGGAGACCGGCCCGGCGCTGGTCAAGGGCACCGATATGGCGCGTGGTCGCGGGCGACCGCCTCGCCGTGGTGACCGGCTTTTTCGACCAGGCGCCGGCAGCGCCGGCGCAAGCGAGCTAGGCTTTCCGCTCAATCCCCGGCCGAGCGCCGCGCCGCGGGCTCGGGCTCGGCCGCGGGTGCGGAAAGCGGCGCGGCGTTGAGATAGCAGGTGACGGTGGTGCCGGTGCCGGGGCGCGAATCCATCTCGACGGTGCCGCCATGGAGCTCGATGAAGCTCTTGACCAGCGACAGGCCGAGGCCGGGGCCGGATTGGCGCGCATTGGGGCTGCCGCGCTCGAACTTCTCGAAGATGCGCGCCTGGTCCTCGCGCGGCACGCCGACCCCGGTATCGGCGACGATCAGCGCGACGCGGTCGGCGGTGCGCCGGGCGGCGAGCGTCACGGTGCCGCCGGGGGGCGTGAATTTGAGCGCGTTGGAGATCAGGTTGAAGAGCGCCTGCTTCAATCGGCGTTCATCGGCCACCAGCGCGCCGATATCGGTCGGGCAGTCGAATTCGAGCTTGAGGCTCTGCTTCCTCGCGCGCTCGCGGGTCAGCGACAGCACGCTCGACATCAGCGTGTGGATGTCGACCTCCTGGGTCTCGAGCGTCATGTAGCCGGCCTCGATGGTGGCGAGATCGAGGATGTCGTTGATCAGCGACAGCAGCCGGTGCGAGCTGTCGAGGATGCCGCGGCTGTAGTCGAGCTGGCGCGGGCTGAGCTCGCCGAAATACTGGTTGGTCAGGATCTCGGCGAAGCCGATGATGGCGTTGAGCGGCGTGCGCAGCTCGTAGGAGACGTTGGCGATGAACTCGCTCTTGAGCCGGCCCGCGGTCTCCAGCGCCTCGTTGCGCTCGCGCAGCGCATGCTCGACCCGCGTCGAATCCGTGACGTCGAGATAGCTCAGCAGGATGTTGCCGTCGGGCAGCGGCACCGTCACCGCCTGCAGCATCGAGCCGTCGCGCCGGGCGAGCCGCGTGCTCTCGGCGGTATGCGCGGTCAGGCGCGCGATGATGCGCCGCTTCATCGCCGGCCAGTCGCCGCCATCGTCGTAGAAGGGCCGCTGCTTGTCGATGATCTCGCTGACATGCGGTTCGCCCTGGAGGTCGGCGGGCGACAGCTGCCACATCTGCGCATAGGCCGGGTTCGACAGCTTGAGCCTGCCGTCGCTGCCATAGACGGCGACCGCCTCGTAGAGATTGTCCAGCGTCTCGCGCTGCACCTCGATCATGGTGTTGTAGGAGCGCTCGAGCGCGAGCTTGTCGGTCACCTCCTCATAGACGAAGGCGAGGCCGCCGAAGGGATGCGGCGAGATGACGAGGCGCAAGGTGCGCTCGTCCGGCAGGTGCAGCAATTCCTCCTGCGGCTCGATCAGCGAGGTGAACATGGCGAGCTGCTGGCGCTTGAAGGCGCGGAAATCGGCATGCTCGGGGATGCGCCGGCGCTCGCGCAGCCGCTCCAGCACCTCCTCGAGCGTCGGCTCGGTGACGAGCCAGTCCTCCTCGAGCCGCCAGAGATTGGCGAAAGAGGTGTTGTGGAAGGTGAGCCGCATGTCGGGCCCGTAGATGGCAATGGCGACGGCGACGTTCTCCAGCACGTCGGCATGGGCGGCGATGTGGCGCGCGAGCTCGGCCTGGATGTTCTCGAGATCGGTATAGTCCTGCGCGTAGCCGAGCAGCTCGCCGCCGCCGTCGAGCGGCGCCTCGGTGAACTCGACGAGGCGGCGCGAGCCGCCGACGACGATGTGGTGGCTCTCCGATTGCGCGACGCCGGAGCTCCGCGCGCGCGCGGCAAGCGCGCGGCCGTTGTCGCCGATGACGCCGGCGGCGATCTCGCGGCTCTCGCTCAGCACCTTGGGCGCCGGCGCGTCGAGCGCCGCGGCATAGGCGTGGTTGCACTCGACCAGCTTGAGGTCGACGTCGCGGCGCCAGACCGGCAGCGGCAGCGCGTCGAGCATGGCGCGCAGCCGGTCGCGCTCCTGCTGCAGCGCGCCGCGCTCGGAGGCCGCGGCGAGCCGGCTGGTGCCGTCGAGGAAGGCCACGACATCGCCGTCGAGGATGCGGCGGCCGACCGCGTCGAGCTGGGTGCGGCCGTCGGCGAAGCGCAGGCTCTGCTGGAAGGCGGTGCCGTCCGCGCTGAGCCGCTGCAGCGCGGCCTCGAGCGCGGCCGCGTCCTGGCGCTCGAGGCGCGCCAGGATATCGGCGAGGCGCGGCGCCGGCAGGTCGCCCAGCGCCTTGACCGCGCCCACGGCGAGGCTGCCCTCCGCCTCGCCGGCGCGGGCGCGCCACAACGCCACCGGCAGAATGCCGAGCGCCGCCTCGGTCGCGCCCAGCGACTGCGCGAGGCGGTCGCGCTCGGCGGCGAGCGCCTGCGCCGCGCGGCGCGCGCGAAACAGCAGGACGCCCGCGACCAGGACGACGACGAGAGCGCTGACGCCAAGCCCGATCAACGGCTCGGCGACGCCGTCCCGGGAAGCGGCAAAGGCGGTCGCCGGCGACAGCGCAGTTGTCCCGGCGAGGCCGAGCCAGGCCATCAGCCGCACTGCGTAACCTCTTGACCTACCAAACATTTCCCCACGAGCGACGACCCCCGCAAGGCCCGCCGACGCGCCGATTATGACGCGATCCCGAGAATTTAGCAGGCGAAAAAGACGCCTGCCTAGTAACGGTAATGTTCTGGCTTGTAAGGACCGCCCTCGCCGGCGCCGATATAGGCCGCCTGCTCGGGCGTCAATTTGGTGAGATGGACCCCGAGCTTGGCGAGATGCAGCGCCGCTACCTTCTCGTCGAGATGCTTGGGCAGCACGTAGACCTTGTTCTCGTATTTGCCGCGGTTGGCGAACAGCTCGATCTGCGCCAGCACCTGGTTGGTGAAGGAGGCGCTCATCACGAAGCTGGGATGGCCGGTGGCGCAGCCGAGATTGACCAGCCGTCCCTTGGCCAGGACGATGAGCCGCTTGCCGTCGGGGAAGACGACCTCGTCGACCTGCGGCTTCACTTCTTCCCAGCCGAAGTTCCTGAGCGCCGCGATCTGGATCTCGCTGTCGAAATGGCCGATGTTGCAGACGATCGCGCGGTCCTTCATCTGCCGCATGTGGTCGAGCGTGATGACGTCGATGTTGCCGGTGGCGGTGACGAAGATGTCGCCCTGGGCCGCGGCCTCGTCCATGGTGACGACCTGGTAGCCTTCCATCGCCGCCTGCAGCGCGCAGATCGGATCGATCTCGGTCACCATGACGCGCGCGCCCTGGCCGCGCAGGCTCGCCGCCGAGCCCTTGCCGACATCGCCGTAGCCGGCGACGACGGCGATCTTGCCGGCGAGCATCACGTCGGTGGCGCGCTTGATGCCGTCGACGAGGCTCTCGCGCACGCCGTAGAGATTGTCGAATTTCGACTTGGTGACGCTGTCGTTGACGTTGATCGCGGGAACCTTGAGCTTGCCGGCCTTCATCATCTCGTAGAGCCGGTGGACGCCGGTGGTGGTCTCCTCGGAGATGCCGCGCACGTCCTTCAGCAGGTCGGGATACTTGTCGTGCAGCAGCTTGGTGGCGTCGCCGCCGTCATCGAGCACCATGTTGGGGAGCCAGCCGCCGGGGCCGCGGATGGTCTGCTCGATGCACCACTCGTATTCCTCTTCGGTCTCGCCCTTCCAGGCGAAGACCGGGACGCCGCGCGCGGCGATGGCGGCGGCGGCGTGATCCTGGGTCGAGAAGATGTTGCAGGAGCTCCAGCGCACGCTGGCGCCGAGCGCCATCAGCGTCTCGATCAGCACCGCCGTCTGGATGGTCATGTGCAGGCAGCCGACGATGCGCGCGCCCTTCAGCGGCTGCGCCCGGCCGAACTCCGTGCGCAGCGCCATCAGCCCCGGCATCTCGGTCTCGGCGATGGCGATCTCGCGCCGGCCCCAGCCGGCAAGCGCGATATCGGCGACCTTGTAGTCGGCGGCGGCGGCATCCTTGATGCTCCCTGGAAACCAGAAGAAATGCAGCGCCCGCATATAGCAGCGCTTTCCGGCGGCGGCAAGGGCGCTGAAGTTAAGATCGCGCCTTCGCAAGATCGCGCAAGAAGGCCGCGGCCGACTACCCGCGCATGGGCAGGCGCGGGACAGTAAACAGTGCGTGGGCGGCGTCCCACCAGTGGGTTGTATTGCCACGATACAAGAAACGCCCGAGCGCGGCGCTCAGGCGAGCGCGTTGAAATCGTCGAGGAGCGCCGCGATCCGGGCGTCGTCGAGCTGATCCATGATGGCATGGGCGCGCCGGCTGGCGGCGACGAGGTCGAGCCCGCGCACGCGCTGCTTGACGCGGCCGATGTTGCCCGGCGCCATCGAGAGGTCGCGGATGCCGAGGCCGAGCAGCAGCGCGGTGTAGCGCGGATCGCCCGCCATCTCGCCGCACAAACTCACGCCGATCCGCGCGCGCAGCGCCGCTTCGACGGCGAACTGGATGAGGCGCAGCACCGCGGGGTGCAGCGGGTTGTAGAGATGCGCCACCTGCTCATCGGTGCGATCGATGGCGAGGGTGTATTGGATGAGGTCGTTGGTGCCGATGGCGAAGAAATCGCTTTCGGCGGCGAGCGCGTCGGCGGCGAGCGCAGCGCCGGGAATCTCGATCATGACGCCGAGCGGCGGCGGCGGATCGCCGATCTTGATGCCGCGGCGCTTCAGCCGCCGCGCCACCTGCCCCAGCGCGTCGCGCACCGCGCGGATCTCGGCGACGGAGCAGATCATCGGCAGCAGGATGCGCACCGGCCCCTCGGCGCCGGCGCGCAGCATGGCGCCGAGCTGGGTGTCGAGGAGCCGGCGGTCCCTGAGCGACAGGCGGATGGCGCGCAAGCCCAGCGCCGGGTTGGTGCCTTCGCCGCCGCCGGTCTCGGTGAGCGGCGCGGCGAGCTTGTCGCCGCCGACATCGAGCGTGCGGATGGTGACCGGACGACCGGCCATGCCGCGCACCAGCCCGCGATAGGCCTCGAACTGCTCGTCCTCGTCGGGCAGATCCTCGCGGTTCATGTAGAGGAACTCGCTGCGCACCAGCCCCAGCCCCTGCGCGCCGGCGGCCAGCGCCTGGTCGAGCTCGCGCGGCAGCTCGAGATTGGCCTGCAGCGTGATCTCGACGGAATCGCGCGTCACCGCCGGCAGGCGCCGAAGCCGCGCGAGCAGGCGCTCCTCGCGCTCCAGCGTCTCCTGCTGCGCCTCGTAGCGCTGGATCGTCTCGCGCCGGGGATTGACGACGACGGCGCCGGCGGTGCCGTCGACGATCACGGTGTCGCCGGACTCGATCTGCGTCAGCAGCCCGGCGACGCCGAGCACCGCCGGCAGCTCGAGCGCGCGCGCCATGATCGCGGTGTGACCTTCGCGCCCGCCCAGCACCGCGGCGAAGCCCGCGATGCGGCGCGGATCCATCAGCGCGGTGTCGGCCGGGGTCAGCTCCTCGGCGAGGATGACGCTGCCATCGGCGACGTGCTGCAAGGCGGTATAGGGCGTCTTGGTGAGGTTGCGGATGAGCCGCGCGCCGACCACGCGGATGTCCTCGCCGCGCGCCGCAAGATAGGCGTCGCCCATGGCGGCAAAGCTGTCGCCGATCTCGCCGATCTCCATCTGCACCGCGCGCTCGGCGTTGATGCGCTCCTCGGAGATGCGGCGCTGGACACCGCGCACCAGGCGTGAATTGGTCAGCATGGCGATATGCGCGTCGAGGAGATATCCCATCTCCTCCGCCGCCGATGCCGGCAGCCCCGCCGCCTTGCCCTTGAGTTTCTTCAGCTGCTTCAGCGACGCCGCGAGCGCGGTGGCGAAGCGCTCGCGCTCCTCGTCTATCCCGTCGGCGGCGACGCGGTACTCGGGCACAGCGATCTCGCGGTCGTCGCTGATGACGGCGGGGCCGATGGCGATGCCCGGCGAGACGGCTAGCCCGTGCAGCACGCGCTCGCCCCTGGGCTTGTCGCCGGCGAAACCGTCATTCCTCATCGAAGCCGCCGCAGATCAGCTCGGCCAGCGCCGCGATCGCACGCTCGGCCTCGGGGCCGGTGGCGCGCAGCTCGATGGCGGTGCCGGGACCGGCTGCAAGCATCATCAACCCCATGATCGAGCGGCCGGAGACGGCGGCGCCGTTCTTCGCCACCGTGATCTCGGCATCGAAGGTGTAGGCGAGCTTGACAAAGCGCGCCGCGGCGCGGGCATGAAGGCCGCGCTTGTTGCAGATGGTGACGGTTTGGCGGATCGGGTCGGCGCCGTCGGCGCCCGCCGCGCTACCGTCCTCCGCGCTCATCCCCGGACGTCGGCGAGGAGCTGCGAGGCGACGTTGATGTATTTGCGGCCCGCCTCCTGCGCGCCGCGCACGGCATTGGCCAGGGTTTCGCTCTGCCTGAGGCTCGCCAGCTTGATCAGCATCGGCAGGTTGATGCCGGCGATGACCTCGATCTTGGCCTTGTCCATGACGGAGATGGCGAGGTTGGAGGGCGTGCCGCCGAACATGTCGGTGAGCAGCACGACACCCTCGCCGGCATCGACCTCGCCGACGCAGCGCAGGATGTCCGCGCGCCGCTTCTCCATGTCGTCATCGGGGCCGATGCAGACGGCGGCGATGTTGCGCTGCGGCCCCACGACATGCTCCAGCGCCGCGACGAACTCGGCGGCCAGCCGGCCATGAGTGACGAGTACCATTCCGATCATTGGATGTCCTTTATCGGGCTCTCCGCCTCGACCGCGGCAGCCGCGACCATCGTCGCCGATTGGTCGAGGTCGCGGTGGCCGATGCCGACGGGCCGGCCCTGCCGGCTGAGCCAGCCCGCCAGGCGTTCGGCCACATAGACCGAGCGATGGCGGCCGCCGGTGCAGCCGATGGCGATGGTGAGATAGCTCTTGCCCTCGCTCTCGTAGCGCGGCAGCAGCGGCTCGAGCCAGGCGCAGAGCCGCTCGAAGAACGGCGCGAAATCAGCATCGGCCTCGATGAACGCGCCGATGGCGGCGTCGCGGCCGGTGAGCGGCTTGAGCGCCGGGACATAATGCGGGTTGCGCAGGAAGCGCACATCGAGCACCAGATCCGCATCGCGCGGCACGCCATGGCGATAGGAGAAGGAGGTTACGAAGATGGTGATGCCGGGCGCGGCATCGAGCGCGAAATGCCCATGAAGCAGCCGTTTCAGATCCCCCGGGCTGAGGGCGGTGGTATCGATAACGAGGTCGGCGCGGTCGCGCAAGGGGGAGACGCGGCGGCGCTCCAGCGCGATCCCGTCCATCACCGGCCGGTCGCCGGCGAGCGGGTGGCGCCGGCGCGTCTCGGTGTAGCGGCGCACCAGCCGGTCGTCCTCGCAATCGAGGAAGACGATCCTGAGCTCGATGCCATGCTCGGCGACCAGCCGGTCGAGCGCCGCGAGCAGCGATCCCACGCCGAAATCGCGCGTCCGCACGTCGACGCCGAGCGCCAGCGGCGGCCGCTGCGCCGGCGCGCGCAGCAGGTCCGGCAGCAGCGACAGCGGCAGATTGTCCACCGCCTCATAGCCCATATCCTCCAGCGCCTTGAGCGCGGTCGAGCGGCCGGCGCCGGACATGCCGGTGACCACCAGCAGGCGCGCGCGCGCGGAGGGCCGCGTCGGCGCACGCTTCGGCGCAAGCGCGGCGGGCGCGGCAGGGTCACTCATGATGCGGCGAACAGCGCGCCGGGCGCATAGGCGCGCAGCGCCAACCGAAGCTTCGCCGTTGCCGAGGCCGCAAACGGCGCCAGCAGCAACAGCGGCAGGCTCATCCCGAGCAGGGTGCAGAATTGCGGCTCGGGCAGCCGCTCGATGCTCTCGGGCGCGACGAGGTCGACGACGAGGCGCAGCGGCGCGGTCGCCACCGCCGGCACGCGGATGATGCCGAGGCCGCGCACCTCGATGCGGCCGGCGATGGTTGCGGGCGCACGCATCTCCAGCACGCCGCCGACGCGCTCGAGCTCGGTCTGGTCGTCGGCCACGAGACGCGCGCCCTGGTCGATGAGGCGCAGCGCCAGATCGGACTTGCCGCTGCCCGACGGGCCTCGCAAGAGGACGCCGCCGCCGTCGAGGGCGACCGAAGTGGCGTGGACACGGATCATGGCCGGTTTAGGTGCGCCGCCCGCGGCGCAATGTCAATGCTCGGGCATTAGTGGGTTAATTTTAAGCACTCCAATATCAATCTATAGCCTACTAGATGCCATATACTAGCAACCCCTAGCTGGGTCATGGTTACTGCCAAAATGCCTTATTGCACTGCAATGCGGCGCGTCGCGGTCGGCGCGGAGCCCGCGCTAACTCGGTGGCAGGCGCACGGTGAAGCGCGCGCCGATGATGGCGCCGTCGGCGCCGTGCCGGTTCTCGGCAATGATGGTGCCGCGATGCGCCTCGACGATCTGCTTGGAGATCGAGAGCCCGAGGCCGGAATGCGTGCCGAACTTCTCGCCGGCCGGGCGCTCGCTGTAGAAGCGCTCGAAGATCGCCTCGAGCTTGCCTTCGGGAATGCCCGGGCCCTCATCCTCGATGGTGATGACCACCCACTCGCCCTGGCGCAGCGCGGCGATGTGGAGCACGCCGCCGGGCGGGCTGAAGGAGAGGGCATTGGCGATGAGGTTGCGGAACACCTGCACCAGCCTGCCTTCGATGCCGAGCACGGCGAGATCGCCCGCCGCCGTGCCGGCCGGTCCCGGCAGCGACAGCATCAGGCGCGGCGCGCGCTCATCCGACGTCTGCTGGTGAACGTCGACCAGCGTCTCGAGCATGCGGCCGATCAGCACCGGCTCGAGCTCGACGCGGGAGAGCTCGGCATCGAGCCGCGAGGCGTCGGAGATGTCGGTGATCAGCCGGTCGAGGCGCTGCACGTCCTCGAGCACGACGGCGAGCAGCTTGCGCTGCTTCTGGGGATCGTCGACGCGCGCCGCAGTTTCGACCGCGCTTCTGAGCGAGGTCAGCGGGTTCTTGATCTCATGCGCGACATCGGCGGCGAAATGCTCGATCGCGTCCATGCGCGCCCAGAGCGCGCCGGTCATCTCGCGGAAGGCGCCGGAGAGATCGCCGATCTCGTCGCCGCGCTTGGTGAAGTCGGGGATCAGCACCTGGCGGCCATGGCCGCGGCGCACGCGCTCGGCGGCGGCGGCGAGCCGCCGGATCGGCCGCCCGATGGTGCCGGCGAGATAGATCGACAGCAGCACGGTGACGCCCAGCGCGATGAGGAAGACCTTGAGGATCTCGAAGCGCACGCCGCGCACCGCCTGGTCGATCTCGGTGCTGTCGGTGGAGAGCAGCACCGCGCCCAGCACCTGGCGATAGCGCTGCACCGGCACGGCGACGCTCAGCATCAGCAGGCTGCCGCCGGCGCGCTCGCTGCGCACCGCGGACGCGATGTCGCCGGCCAGCGCCTTCTGCACCTCCTGGTAATCGGCGGCGTTCTGCGCCGCGGCCTCGCGATAGGCGGGATAGCGGCGGTGGCCGGGGAGCCGCGTCACCACCCAGTCGTAGAGCGCGGCGGCGAGGCGCTGCAGCGGGCCGGCATCGTCGGGCGGCGGCAGCTCGTTGATCTGCACCATGCCGCCGGGGCCGATCAGCACGCGGCTGTCGGCGATGAGCTGGCCGTCCTCGCCGAAGAGCCGCGCGCGCGTATGCGTCGGCTCGGCCAGGCGCTGCATCATCTGGCGCCCCAGCGCCGGCAGCAGCTGCTGGCCCTCGCCGAGACTGTCGATCACCGCGCCCTCGCCCAGCGCCGCAGCGAAGACCTGGCCTTGGGTCCTGAGCGCGTCGAGTTGCGCGTCCACCAGGCTCTGCTGGTATTCGCCAAGATAGAGCAGGCCGAGGCCGAGGAGGCCCAGCGCCAGGACGTTGACGGCAAGGATGCGGCGGGTGAGCGGCGAGAGGCGCCGGCGGCGGCGCGGCCGTACCGTCGGCGGCGGCGCGGCCGCGGCGGCCCGCCCGGCAGGCTCAGCGGTCGCGGTAGCGATAGCCGACGCCATAGAGCGTCTCGATCTGGCCGAAGGTGCCATCGACCGCCTTGAACTTCTTGCGCAGGCGCTTGATGTGGCTGTCGATGGTGCGGTCATCGACATAGATGTGCTCGCCATAGGCGCCGTCCATGAGCTGATCGCGGCTCTTGACGTGGCCGGGGCGCAGCGCCAGCGATTTCAGGATCAGGAACTCGGTCACCGTCAGATCGACATTGGTGCCTTGCCAGCTGCATTGATGGCGCGCGGGATCGAGCAGCAGCTCGCCGCGCTGGATCACCGGCTCGCTCTCGCCGCCGCCGCGCGCCAGCTCGCCGCGGCGCAACAGGGCGCGGATGCGCTCGACCAGCAGGCGCTGCGAGAACGGCTTCTTGATGTAGTCGTCGGCGCCCATGCGCAGGCCCAGCACCTCGTCGACCTCGTCGTCCTTGGAGGTGAGGAAGATCACCGGCATGGCACCCTGCTTGCGCAGCTGCCCCAAGAGCTCCATGCCGTCCATGCGCGGCATCTTGATGTCGAGGATGGCAAGGTCGGCCGGATGCTGGGCGAGCCCGCGCAGCGCCTCGGCGCCGTCGGAATATGTGCGCACCTGGAAGCCCTCGGCCTCGAGCGCGATCGCCACCGAGGTCAGGATGTTCTTGTCGTCGTCGACAAGCGCGATGTTGTTGGGCACGGCAGCTCACCTTTTCCGCAAATTCGGGCCCGCCACGCTCGCCTTCGGGTATGGCGGCTTTAAGGCAACGCGGTGAAAAGCTGTGGCAGAGAGGGTGTATAGCACCAAAGCCTCAGCTTTCCACGAAATAGCGCGTCGGCGCCCGGCCCAGCGCGCGGCGGAACATGCTGGTGAAGGCGCTGGGGCTCTGATAGCCCAGATCGAGCGCCACCGCGGTCACTTTCTGGCCGGTGGCGAGCCGGCCCAGCGCGTCGACCAGCCGCACCTGCTGGCGCCAGGCGCCGAAGCTCATGCCGGTCTCCTTGCGGAAGAGCCGCGCCAGCGTGCGGCTCGAGGCGCCGACGCCGGCTCGGCCCATTGCTCGAGCGTCCGCTCGCTGGCGGGATCCGACTTGGATCGCGGCGCAGAGCCGGCGCAAGCGCCCGTCCTCGGGCCAGGGCAGATGCAGCGGCAGCACCGGGAGCGCGCGGATCTCGTCGAGCACCAGCGCCATGACCCGGCCGTCGGGCCCTGCCTCGTCATAGAGCAGCGGCAGCTCGACCGCGCGCAGAATGAGCTCGCGCAGCAGCGGCGAGACGGCGATGACGCAGCATTGCCGCGGCAGCGCCGTCGCGACATCGGCCCGGATATAAAGCGTCCGCATCGCCACGTCGCCCCGGCTGCGGATGGAATGCTCGGTCTCGGCCGGCATCCAGGCGGCGCGGTTGGGCGGCACCACCCAGGTGCCCTGGCGCGTCCACACCACCATCACCCCGCTTGTGGCGAAGACCAGCTGCGCCCGGCGATGGCGGTGGGGCGCGACACGGTTGCCGTCGGGGAAGTCCTTGGCCATGGCGGCGATCGGCCGCGGCACGTCCTGGTAGTCCTCGGGGTCGGTGCTGCGGCGGGCCATGCGGAAGTGTCCGTTTCGCGATATATAATGGCATACTAGCGCAGGCGGGCTAAAATCGCCAGGATTATGCTTTGGGCATCGCTGGGAGCCGGAGCCATGGACAAGTCCCGTCTGATCGTTGCCTTCCTCAATCTCGGCCATTTCCTCGACCACCTGGCGATGCTGATCTACGCCACCGCGGTGCTGGTGATGGCGGCGCAGTTCGGCCTCTCGTATCAGGCGATGCTGCCGCTGTCGCTGGGCGGCTTCATCGCCTTCGGCGGCGGCTCGCTGCCGGCGGGCTGGCTCGGCGACCGCTGGGGGCGGCGCAACATGATGATCGTCTTCTTCCTCGGCCTCGGCGCGGCGCTGGTGCTCACCGGCTTCGCCGATACGCGCTGGCAGATCGTCGGCGGGCTGACGCTGATCGGCATCTTCGCCTCGATCTATCACCCGGTCGGCATTGCCATGCTGGTGCGGGACCAGGCCCGGCTCGGGCGCATGCTCGGCTGGAACGGCGTCTGGGGCAATCTCGGCCTCGCCTGCGCCGCCTTCATCGCCGGCTGGTTCGCCGATCACCTGAGCTGGCGCGCCGCCTTCTTCGCGCCGGGAGGCTTCACCATCGCCGCCGGCATCGCGTTCGCCCTGCTGGTGCCGCGCACGGAAGCCACGGCGGCGCAGCCGCGCCGCACCGGCCCGCGCCATGTGCCGGACGCGCTCGCGCGCCGTGTCTTCGCGGTGCTCGCGGTGGCGACGGCGTGCAGCGGCGTGATCTTCGCCGCGGTCACCAACGCGCTGCCGAAGATCTTCGACGAGCGGCTGACAGCGCTGGTGCACACCACCACCGGCATCGGCACACTGATCTCGGCGGTCTATATCATCGCCGCCATGGCGCAGCTCGTCGTCGGCCAGCTCATCGACCGGCGCTCGCTGCGCGGCGTGTTCCTGGCGCTGGCGTTGCTGCAAGCGCCGCTGCTGGCGCTGGCGGGAGTGCTGACGGACTGGTCGATGCTGCTGGTCGCGGTGGCGATGATGTTCGTGATCTTCGGCATCATCCCGATCAACGACGCGATGGTGGCGCGCTATACGCCGGAGAGCTGGCGCTCACGGGTCTATGCGCTGCGCTATGTCGTCTCCTTCGGCGCGAGCCTGCCGGCGATCCCGCTGGTGGCCTATCTGCAGCCCAAGGCGGGGGGATTCGTGCCGCTGTTCGGCGTGCTCGCCGCGATCGCGCTGGGCACGCTCGCGGCCGCGCTGCTCTTCCCCGGCGGTGAGCGCAGCGCGGCACCGGTGCGGGCCGCGGCGGAATAGGCTGCGGCGCTTGCTGATCTGAGAGCCGACGGGGTGGATGATGACGGAAACGACCAAGTGGCGAGCCGATGGCGTGAGGGTGGTGCGAGGTCAGGCGCTCGCTACGGCCATGCGGCGCCCCTCGGGAACCGGGCGCGCGACCGCATTCGATTTCGCCGGCACGGGCGGAAAGGAAACCTGGATCGGCGCGGTCACGCTGCCGCCGGGGGCGAAGACCGGGGCGCATCACCATGGCCGTCACGAGGTAGGGGTCTATGTCGTGAAAGGACGCAGCGAGATCCGCTGGGGCGAGCGGCTGGAATTTGCCGCGGAAGTGGGTCCCGGCGATTTCGTCTACTTCGCCCCCTACGTGCCGCATCAGGAGCTGAATCTCGACGCCGGCGAGACCCTTGAATTCGTCGTGGTCCGCAGCGACAACGAGGGGATCGTGGTCAAGCTCGATGTCGTGCCCGTCGAGCGACCGGAGATGGTTTTCTGAAAAAGCGCGCCCCGGCATGTCTCGTCGCCCCGGTCCAACGATCCCTTTATGCGTTTTGTATTGGCGCGACCTTGAGGGGTGTCGAGATGCTTCGACCCTTCTTGGAATCCGGTCGGCGGCAGGAATTGGGGAATTGGTGTTAGACTTGATGCTATGAGCGACGCCCCTACCCCCGCCCCCGCCGCTACCGCACGCCGGCTGCTGCGGGCCGCCGACCGCGCCAGCCTGGCGACGGCGCTAGAAGGCTGGCCTTACGCCTCGCTGACGCTGGTGGCGCTGGCGCCGGACGCGAGCCCGCTGCTGCTGCTCTCCGACCTCGCCGAGCATGCCAAGAACCTGAAGCGCGATCCCCGCGCCTCGCTGCTGATCGACGGCACCGCCGGGCGCGACGATCCGCTCACCGGCCCGCGCGTCACCGTCATGGGCGAGGTGGCCGAAGTGGCCGATCCTCTGTTGCTGGCGCGCTTCGTGCGGCGCCACCCCTCGGCCGAGCGCTATGCCGGCTTCGCCGATTTCCGGCTTTACCGCATGGCGGTGGCGCGGGCGCATCTGGTCGCGGGATTCGGCCGGATCGACTGGATCGAATCTTCCGCGCTGCTCTCGCCGGCGGCCCCGGCGCTGGCCGCGGCGGAGGCGGATATCCTGGCGCATATGAACGCCGACCATGTCGCGACCGTTAATCTCTGTGCCCAGCGCCTGCTCGGGCTCGCCGGCGAGGGCTGGCGGCTCACCGGGGTCGATCCCGAGGGCGCCGACCTTCGACGCGCAGGTTGCGTGGCGAGGCTTGACTTCCGCGCGCCGGTAGGCGATGCGGAGGGGGTACGGGGCGAATTCGTGCAACTCGCCAAATCGGCGAGGGGACAGGGTTAACAGCGTCACCGCCGCGGGAACGAACCAGGGATGGTCGGCGTTCAGTTGCGGATTGGCCGCCCGGCCCTTGGGGGTATCCCGCGACGCTGCCTGCCCGGCGTCTCGAGCTTGCCGTCAAGCCCTTGAAAGGGCGCAGAAAATGTAAGCGAGGAGGTTACAGCCGTGCAAGACGCAGCGCATCGGGTGACGGGAATGGCGAGCAGCTTCGGGCTCGAGAAGCACGGATTGCGCAACCTCGCCGCAGCGCATTGGAACCTTTCGGTTCCGGTGCTTTACGAGCATGCCATACGCCGGCATGAAGGTCTGGTCGCCGCCGGCGGCGCCTTCGTGGCGCGCACCGGCGCCTTCACCGGCCGCACGCCCAAGGACAAGTACATCGTCGAGGAGGCCTCGAGCAAAGCCGATATCTGGTGGGGCGACATCAACAAGCCGGTCGGCGAGGAGAAGTTCGAGAGCATGTACCGGCGGCTCGCCGCCTATTTCCAGAACCGCGAGCTCTTCGTCCAGGACCTCTATGGCGGCGCCGATCCCGACTACCGGCTCAAGGTGCGCATCGTCTCCGACAGCGCCTGGCACAGCATGTTCGTGCGCAACATGTTCATCCGGCCGCGCAGCGAGGCGCTGCATGATTTCGCGCCCGATTTCACCATCCTGCACGCGCCGCATTTCTTCGCCCAGCAGGAGCTCGACGGCACCAATTCCGACACGTTCATCTTCGTCAATTTCGCCCGCCGCCTGGTGCTGATCGGCGGCACGGAATATGCGGGCGAGATCAAGAAGTCGGTGTTCGGCTATCTCAACTTCCTGCTGCCGGCGCGCGACGTGCTGCCGATGCATTGCTCGGCCAATGTCGGCGCCAAGGGCGACAGCGCCATCTTCTTCGGCCTCAGCGGCACCGGCAAGACGACGCTCTCGGCCGACGGCGCGCGCACGCTGATCGGCGATGACGAGCATGGCTGGAGCCATAAGGGACTGTTCAATTTCGAGGGCGGCTGCTACGCCAAGGTGATCAACCTGTCCGCCGAGGCCGAGCCCGAGATCTACGCCACCGTGCATCGCTTCGGCACGGTGCTGGAGAATGTCGTCCTCGATCCCGCGACGCGCATCCCCGATCTCGGCGATGGCAGCCTGACCGAGAACACGCGCGCCTGCTATCCGCTCGACTTCATCCCCAATGTCAGCGCCACCGGCGTCGCGCCGCATCCTGACAATGTCATCATGCTGACGGCCGATGCCTTCGGCGTGCTGCCGCCGATCGCGCGGCTGACGCCGGACCAGGCGATGTACCATTTCCTCTCGGGCTATACCGCCCGGGTCGCCGGCACCGAGAAGGGCCTCGGCAATGCGCCGCAAGCGACATTCTCCACCTGCTTCGGCGCGCCCTTCATGCCGCGCCATCCCTCGGTCTATGCCAAGATGCTGGGCGAGCGCATCCGGGAGCATAAGGCGCAGTGCTGGCTGGTCAATACCGGCTGGTCCGGCGGCGCCTATGGCGTCGGCAGCCGGATGAAGATCCAGCACACCCGCGCGCTGGTGCGCGCCGCGCTGGCCGGCACGCTCAAGGACGCGCCGGTGAAGCAGGAGCCCTATTTCGGCCTCTTCGTGCCGGAGCGCTGCGGCGACGTGCCGGCCGAGGTGCTGAATGCGCGCAGCACCTGGTCCGACAAGACCGCCTATGACGAGACCGCGCGCGAGCTGACCAAGCGCTTCGAGGCGAATTTCAAGAAATTCGAGCCCTATGTCGGCAGCGAGGTCAAGGCGGCGGGAATCTACGTGGCGGCGTAAGCCCGTGGCTAAGCCGGCGGCTCAGCCGGCCGCGACGCCGCTGCCCAGCGCCTCGCGCAGCAGCCGCGCCAGCTCGTTCTTGCGGTAGGGCTTGCTGAGCAGCAGCAGGCCCGGGATGGCGGCATCGTTGCGCTCCAAACCCGCCGCCGGGAAACCCGAGGTGAGGACGATCTTGAGCGCCGGCCAGCGCGCACGGGCGGAGCGCGCGAGATCGAAGCCGTTGGCGCCGCCGGGCATGACGACATCGGTGAACAGCAGATCGATCTTCTCGTTCTCTAGTGGATAAAATCTGACGCAGGAGTCGGATTGTGGATTCCCGGTGGCTTGCGGTCGTGCGAGTCTGGGCGATGACCATCAGGACCACGATCGACTTGAATTCTGCGGAGCGGGCTCGTCTCGAGGCGATCGCGGCGGATCGGAACAGCCCCCAGAAGCACGTCTGGCGCAGCCGGATCGTCCTGCTGACGGCAGACGGCAAATGCGCAGCGGAGATCATGCGGGAGGCCGGGGTCGCCAAGACCTGCGTCCGGCGCTGGCAGGAGCGGTTCGCGACCGAAGGCGTGGACGGGCTGCTGCGCGACAAGACGCGCCCGTCGCGCATCCCGCCGCTGGCCGACGGGCTCGTGATGCGCATCGTATCCGAGACGCTGGAGCCGCCGCCGGGCGAGGTGACGCACTGGACGGCGGCGGCCATGGCCAAAGTGATCCGCGTCAGCGTCTCCTCGGTGCAGCGGATCTGGCGCAAACATGGCCTCCAGCCACACCGCATTCGGCAGTTCAAGCTGTCCAACGACAAGCATTTCGCCGAGAAATTGCGGGATGTGGTCGGGCTCTACGTCGATCCACCGGCCCATGCGGTGGTGTTGTCCTTCGACGAGAAATCGCAGATCCAGGCGCTCGACCGCACTCAACCGGGCCTGCCGCTCAAAAAGGGTCGTTGCGGGACGATGACCCATGACTACAAGCGGAACGGCACGACCACCCTGTTCGCGGCGCTCAATGTGCTCGATGGCTCGGTGATCGGGCAATGCATGCAGCGCCATCGCCATCAGGAGTTCATCCGCTTCCTCAACCGGATCGAAGCCGAACTGCCCGCGGGAAAGATCGTCCATGTCATCCTCGACAACTACGCCGCTCACAAGCACCCGAAGGTCATGGAGTGGCTGGGCCGCCATCCGCGGTTCGTCTTCCACTTCACCCCGACCTCGGCCTCCTGGCTCAATGCCGTCGAGGGCTTCTTCGCCACCCTCACCAAGCG
Source organism: uncultured Alphaproteobacteria bacterium (assembly GCA_963789275.1). GTDB lineage: Bacteria > Pseudomonadota > Alphaproteobacteria > ATCC43930 > CGMCC-115725 > DAHUYF01. The sequence continues at coordinate 10,224 of CAWBKF010000021.1, read as the reverse complement.
TCGCCTCAGGCGCGGCGTCTTCAAGAGCCTCGTCGACCTCCAGGCAGCCATCAATCGCTACCTCGCCGAACACAATAAGACACCGAAACCGTTCACCTGGACCAAGGACGCCGATACCATCATCGCCGCCGTCAAGCGCGGTCACCAAGCGTTCAATTCGATCCACTAGGATGTCGAGCGCCGCCGCCACCGCCTCGGCCTCGAGCGCGCGGTAGCCGAGCTCGCTGAGCTGGCGGATCACCACGCGCCGCATGGCGGCGTTGTCCTCGACGACCAGCACCGTCTCGCTGCCGCCGAAAACCGCCGCCGGCGCATCCGCCACCGACGCCACCGACGCCGCGACGCGCGGAAGATAGAGGCGGAACGTGGTGCCGGCGCCGGGCTCGCTGTAGACGGCGACATGGCCGCCCGACTGCCTGATGAAGCCGAAGACCATGCTGAGGCCGAGGCCCGACCCTTTGCTCTGCTCTGGCGTCTTGCCGCACCGGCCGCGATCCCTGAAGATGCAAGCCTCACCAGGAGAGACCGCCATGGCGCTTCCCGGCATCGAGCACCGCAGCATCGAGACCAACGGCATCCGCCTCCATGTCGCGGAGGCCGGCGCCGGGCCGGCCGTGGTGCTGTGCCATGGCTGGCCCGAGACCTGGTATTCCTGGCGCCACCAGATCCCCGCGCTCGCCGCCGCGGGCTTTCGCGTGCTGGTGCCGGACATGCGCGGGTATGGCGCCAGCGACCGGCCGGAGCCGATCGAGGCCTATACCCAGCTTCACATCGTCGGCGACATGGTGGGCCTGCTCGATGCGCTCGAGCTGAGCGACGCGGTGATCATCGGCCACGATTGGGGGGCGCCCGCGGCCTGGCATTCGGCGCTGATGCGGCCCGACCGCTTCCGCGCCGTGGCAGGGCTGAGCGTGCCCTACCGGCCGCGCGGCAAGATCAGCGCCATCGAGGCGTTCAAGCGCGCCGGCATGGAAACCATCTACATGATGTATTTCCAGCAGCCCGGCATCGCCGAGGCCGAGTTCGAGCGCGACGTGACGCGGTCGCTGCGGCAGGTCTATTACTCCGCCTCGGGCAGCCTGCCGCCCGGCAAGGCGTGGCACGCCTTCGTGCCGCCGGGCAAGGGCCTGCTTGACACCGGCTTCGACACCGAGATGCCGCTGCCCTGGCTCAGCGCCGAAGATCTCGCGGAATATGTCGCGGCGTTCAGCGCCAGCGGCTTTCGCGGCGGCTTCAACTGGTACCGCAACCTGCAGCGCAATTGGGAGCTGATGGCGCCCTTTGCCGGCGCGCCGATCCGCCAGCCCTCGCTGTTCGTTGCCGGCGCGCGCGACGGCGTCATCCGCATGCCCGGGATGAGCGTCGGGCTGGAAGATATGAAGCGAGTGCTGCCGGGGCTCCGGCGCTCGGTGCTGATCGACGGCGCCGGGCACTGGGTGCAGCAGGAGGCGCCGGACGCGGTGAACGCGCTGCTGATCGAGTTTCTGAGGGGGCTCTAGGAGCGCGCCATGGCAACACTCAATCGGCAGGTAGTGCTGCGCGCCCGCCCGGACCGGATAGCGCAGGCGGAGCATTTCGCGATCACGGCGACGCCGCTGCCGGAGCCCTCCGCGAAAGCGCTAGTTGATTCACATATCTCACGGCAGCGCATTCCTCAACAATCGCTTTGCCCGCGAAAGCGGGCATCCAGGACCCTCAAATGCATTGAGCGGCGCGCTTCCTGGGTCCCCGCTTTCGCGGGGACGGCGGCATAAGTAACGGGAGCTGCAGTGTTTTTCCGATGCGTGCATCAACCAGCGCGGAAGAGTGCGCGATAGCGCCCACATTCCCCCTCCCTATGAACAAGTGGACGGCGGCCGGCATTCTTGCTAGCAATTGCGAGTCGTTCTTAATTTAAGGCCATCCCCCTTGTCCGATCTTGCGCTTCGCCGCTCGCCGCTCCGCAAGCTTGCCTGGTTCGCGGCACTCGGGCCGGGGCTTATCGTCATGCTGGCGGATACCGATGCCGGCAGCATCATCACGGCGGCGCAAAGCGGCGCGCAATGGGGCTACCGGCTGCTGCTGATGCAGCTGCTGCTGGTGCCGATCCTCTATATCGTGCAGGAGCTGACGGTGCGGCTCGGCGTCGTCACCGGACAGGGCCATGGCGAGCTGATCGCGCGGCATTTCGGCCGCGGCTGGGCCTGGCTCTCGGTCTCGACGCTGGCGGTCGCCTGCCTCGGCGCGCTGATCACGGAGCTGTCGGGACTGGCGGGGGTGGGGCTGCTGTTCGGCGTGCCCGCCTCGATCAGCGTCAGCCTCGCCGCCGGCGCCATCATCCTGGTCGTGCTCACCGGCTCCTATCGTTCGGTCGAGGGCGTGGCGGTGGCGCTGGGGTTGTTCGAGCTCGCCTTTGTCGGGCGTCGCCTGGGCGGCCCATCCCGACCCGGCGCAAGTGCTGCAGGGGCTGACGCAGATGCCGCTCGGCGATCGCGGCTATCTCTATCTCGTCACCGCCAATATCGGCGCGGTGATCATGCCGTGGATGATCTTCTATCAGCAATCGGCGGTGGTGGAAAAAGGGCTGGGGCCGGCACATCTGCCGATCGCGCGCGCCGAGACGGCGGTGGGCGCGCTGCTGACGCAGGTGATCATGGCGGCGGTGCTGGTCGCCACCGCCGCCACCATCGGCCGCGCCCGGCCCGACGCCGCGCTCGACACGGTGCAGCAGATCTCCGACGCGCTGACGCCCTTCCTGGGATCGACGCTGGGCCGCATCGTCTTCGCTGCCGGCATGAGCGGCGCGGCGCTGGTCGCCGCCATCGTCGTCTCGCTCACCGCCGCCTGGGGCGTCGGCGAGGTGGCGGGCTTCAATCGCTCGCTCGAGCATCACCCGATGGAGGCGCCGTGGTTCTACGGCATATTCGGCCTCTGCCTGGCGGCGGCGGCGGTGCTGGTCACCTCCGGGGTCAATCTGGTCCAGCTCAGCATCGGCGTGCAGGTGCTGAACGCGCTCCTGCTGCCGATCGTGCTGGGCTTCCTCTATCTCTTGGCGCTGAAGGCGCTGCCTGAAGCGTGGCGGCTCAAAGGCGCCTATGCCTGGATCGTCGGAGGGGTGATGGCGCTGACCGCGGGGTTCGGGCTGATCGCCGGGCTGGTCGGGTTCATCAATTAGCGCGGCGCCGCAGCACGGCGCTCAATGCGCCTCTTCCCAGTTGGCCGCCATGCCGGTCTCGACGATGAGCGGCACCGAGAGCTCGAGCACCGGGGCGCAGGCGTGCTCCATCACCTGCTTCACCACGAGGGCGGTGCGCTCGGCCTCGCTCTCGGGCGCCTCGAAGACCAGCTCGTCATGGACCTGCAGCAGCATGCGCGCCTGGAGCTGCGCCTTGGCCAGCGCCGCCGGGATGCGCGCCATGGCGCGCTTGATGATGTCGGCGGCGGTGCCCTGGAGCGGCGCGTTGATCGCCTCGCGCTCGGCATAGCCGCGCCGCGCCGGGTTGCCATCCTTGATGCCGGGCAGATGGCAGCGCCGGCCGAACAGGGTCTCGACATAGCCCTTCTCGCGGCACTCCGCCTTGGCGCGCTCCATATAGGCGCGGATGCCGGGGAAGCGGGCGAAATAGGCTTTGATGAACTCCGCCGCCTCGGCCTGCGGCACCTGGATGCGCTGCGCCAGGCCGAAGGCGCTCATGCCGTAGAGGATGCCGAAATTGATCGCCTTGGCGCGCCGCCGGATCTCGCCGGTCATCTCCGCCATCGGCACGCCGAAGACCTCGCTGGCGGTGAGCGCGTGGATGTCCGCGCCGGTGCGGAAAGCCTCCTTAAGCGGGCCGACATCGGCCATATGGGCGGCGAGCCGCAGCTCGATCTGGCTGTAATCGGCGGAGAGCAGGACATGGCCGGGCTCGGCGATGAAGGCGCGGCGGATCTTGCGGCCCTCCTCGGTGCGGATCGGGATGTTCTGCAGGTTGGGCTCGGTCGAGGACAGCCGGCCGGTGATCGCGCCGGTCAGCGAGAAGCAGGTGTGGACGCGGCCGGTCTTGGGATGGATCTCCGCGACCAGCGCATCGGCATAGGTGCTTTTGAGCTTGGCGAGCTGGCGCCAGTCGAGCACCCGCGCCGGCAAATCGTGGGTCAGCGCGAGCTGCTCCAGCACGCCGGCATCGGTGCCATAGGCGCCGGTCTTGTTCTTGCGCCCGCCGCCGAGCGCGAGCTCGTCGAACAGCACCTCGCCGAGCTGCTTGGGCGAGCCGATGTTGAAGGGGTGGCCGGCGAGCTTGAAGATCTCCTGCTCGAGCTCGGCCAGCCTGAGGGCGAAATCCTGCGACAGGCGGTTGAGCTCGGCGCGGTCGACGCGGATGCCGGCATGCTCCATCGCCGCGACCACGCGTACCAGCGGCCGCTCGATGGTCTCGTAGAAGGTAAGCCGGTGCTCGGCCAGCAGCCGCGGCTTCAGCAGGCGATGCAAGCGCAAGGTGATGTCGGCATCTTCGGCGGCATAGTCGCGCGCCTTGTCCAGCGGCACGGCAGCGAAGCCGATATGGCCCTTGCCGCTGCCGGCGACTTCCTTGTACTTGATGGTGGCGTGGCCGAAATGCAGCTCCGCGAGCTCGTCGAGACCGTGGCCGTGCAGGCCGCCCTCGAGCACGAAGGAGATCAGCATGGTGTCGTCGACCGGCGCCACCGCGATGCCGTAGCCGGCAAGCAGCTCGACATCGTCTTTGATGTTCTGGCCGATCTTGAGCACGCCGTCATCCTCGAGCAGCGGCTTCAGATGCCGGAGCGCGAGATCGAGCGGGATCTGCTTCGGCGGCGCGGCCGGCGCCGCTGCTGCGAGGTCGAGCTCGCCGGTGCCGTTGGCGCGGTGCGCCAGCGGGATGTAGCACGCCTCGCCCGGCTCCAGCGCCAGCGAGACGCCGATGAGCTCGGCATGGGCGGGGTTGAGCGCGGTGGTCGTGGTGCCGATGGCGACGACGCCCTTGGCGGTGGCGGCGGCGATCCAGGCGTCGAGCTCGGCGATCTCCTGCACCAGCGCGTAGCGGCGCTCGACCTGCGCCAGATCCGGCGACGGCGCAGGCGCCATCGCGGCCACCGGCGGGGGCGCCGCCGCGGGCGCGCTCTCTGCCGCGGCGGCGCCGTTGCCCTTGGCGAACCTGGTCTCGACGCGCGCCAGCAGGTTCTTGAAGCCGTTGTCGCGCAGGAACGCGCCGAGCTTGTCGCGGTCGGGCTGCTGCACCGCCAGCGCGTCCAGCGGCAGCGTCATGGGCGCATCGGCGTCGAGCTGCACCAGGCGCTTTGAGAGCCGTGCCTGCTCGGCGAAATCGAGCAGCGACTGGCGGCGCTTGGGCTGCTTGATCTCGGCCGCATGCGCCAGGAGGTTTTCCAGATCGCCATAGGCGTTGATCAGCTCGGCCGCGGTCTTGACGCCGATGCCGGGCACCCCCGGCACGTTGTCGACGCTGTCGCCGCACAGCGCCTGGACGTCGACCACCTGGTCGGGGCCGACGCCGAATTTCTCGCGCACCTCGGCGGCGCCGATCGGCTTCTGCTTGATCGGATCGAGCATGCCGATCTTGTCGCCGACGAGCTGCATCAGGTCCTTGTCCGAGGAGACGATGGTCACCACCGCGCCCGCCGCCGCCGCGGCGCGGGCATAGGCGGCGATGAGATCGTCGGCCTCGTAATCCGGCCGCTCGATGCGCGCGACGTTGAAGGCGTCGGTCGCCTCGCGCACGAGCCGGAATTGCGGCACGAGATCGGGTGGCGGCTCATCGCGATTCGCTTTGTATTGGTCGTAAATTCGATTGCGGAAGGTAGTCTTTGCGCTGTCGAACACCACCGCCAGATGATCGGCGTCGGTCTCCTGCAGCAGCTTGAAGAGGATGTTGCAATAGCCCAGCACGGCGCCGACCGGCGTGCCGTCGGCGCGCGTCAGCGGCGGCAGCGCGTGATATGCCCGGAAGATGTAGCCGGAGCCGTCGATGAGATAGACATGCCGCGGCGCCACGCTCACGGCGGGGGCGCGCCGGGGGTGCGCGGCAGGGAGCCGTGCTCGGCCGCGGTGCCGCGCGCGACGAAGAGCCGCGAGCAATAGGGGCATTCGACTTTGCCGGCGCTGCCGAGATTGAGGTAGACGCGGGGATGGCCGAGCGGGCCGCCGCCGCCGTTGCATGCCGCCACGGGACCGTCCACCTCAATGATTTCGAAAGGGTTCATGGTGCTTGATCCCCGGTGATATGGGAAGCGCCGGGCCGCAGGACCAGAGTGCGGGCGTCGCGAGCGACGGCGGCCTGCAGCCGGCAGGTTGACCCGGCCGACGCGCGGATGATACGGATTGCCGTGGGACAATCAATGACAACGCTCGCCACGCTGAAGCCGATCGCCGATGCCGCGCCGCCGCCCGCGGTGCCGGGCCTGCCCGCCTATGCGGTGGAGCTGCGCGGCCTCACCAAGACCTATCGCGGCGCCGGGCGGATGAAGGCGAAGACGGCGCTGGAGGCGATCGACCTCGCCATCCCGCGCGGCTCGATCTTCGGCCTGCTCGGCCCCAATGGCGCCGGCAAGTCGACGCTGATCAACATCCTCGCCGGGCTGGTGGTGAAGAGCGCCGGCCGGGCCTCGGTCTGGGGCATCGACATCGACGCCGATCCGCGCCATGCGCGCGCCGCGATCGGCGTCGTGCCGCAGGAGCTCAACATCGACGCCTTCTTCACGCCGCGCGAGATGCTGGAAGTGCAGGCCGGCATGTACGGCGTGCCGCGCGCCGAGCGGCGCACCGCCGAGATCCTGGGCCTGCTCGGCCTGGCCGACAAGGCCGATGCCTATGCCCGCACGCTGTCGGGCGGCATGCGGCGGCGCCTGATGGTGGCGAAGGCGATGGTGCACTCGCCGCCGGTGCTGGTGCTGGACGAGCCCACCGCCGGCGTCGATGTCGAGCTGCGCCGCCAGCTCTGGACGCTGGTGCAGGCGATGAACGCCGCCGGCACCACCATCCTGCTGACCACGCATTACCTCGACGAGGCCGAGGAGCTGTGCGACCGCATCGCCATCATCAATCACGGCCGGCTGATCGCCTGCGACACCACCGCGGCGCTGGTGCAGCAGGTCGACGACAAGACGTTGACCATCGCGCTGGTCGAGCCGGTGGCGAGCCTGCCGCCGGCGCTGGCCGCGCTCGGCATCACGCTGATCGCGCCCGACCGGCTGGTCTATCGCTATGGGCCGAGCCGCACGCGGCTCGATCCGGTGCTGGCGGCGATCCGCCAGGCCGGCCTCACCATCCGCGATCTCGCCACCGAGGAGACCGACCTCGAAGAGGTGTTCTTGCGCTTGACGCGCAGCAAAGGCAAAGTGCCGTGATGCGCCGCATTGCCCTGCTCCTCGCGCTGCTGCTCGCCGGTTGCGCCGGCCAGGGCGCCGGGCATCTCGTAGCGCTGGCGACGCCCGGCGATGCCGCGGCGCCGGCCGGGCCGCCGGCCGCGCCGACGCTCGCCGAGGCGGTGATGATCGCCGGCGACGGGGCGCGGCTGCCGCTGCGCGCCTGGCTGCCGGACGGGAAACCGCGGGCGGTGATCCTGGCGCTGCACGGCTTCAACGATTACTCCAACGCCTTTGCCGCGCCGGCGGTCGTCTGGGCCAAGGACGGCATCGCGACTTATGCCTATGACCAGCGGGGCTTCGGCGACGCGCCGCTGCGCGGGCGCTGGCCGGGTACGCGGCTCTTGGCCGATGACCTCGCCACCGCGACCCGGCTGCTCAAGGCGCGCTATCCCAAGACGCCGCTCTATTGCCTGGGCGAGAGCATGGGCGGCGCGGTGGTGGCGGCGGCGGCGAGCGGCAGCACGGGCGCGACGCGACCGGAGTGCGACGGCATCATCCTGGCCGCGCCGGCGGTGTGGGGCCGGGCGACGATGAACGTGTTCGAGCGCGCGGCGCTGTGGACCGGCGATGCCTTCTTTCCCGACATGACGCTGACCGGGCGCGGCCTCAACATCATGCCGTCGGACAATATCGCGATGCTGCGCGCGCTGGGGCGCGATCCCCTGGTGATCAAGGAGACGCGGGTCGCGGCGGTGAAGGGGCTGGTCGACCTCATGGACGCGGCGCTGGCCTCGGCGCCGCTGGTGACGACGCCGATGCTGATGCTTTATGGCGACCGCGACGAGCTGGTGCCGCGCGAGCCGACCGAGCGCTTCATCGAGGCCCTGCCGTTCTCCGACCGGCGCACGCGGCGCATCGCCTGGTACGATGCCGGCTATCACATGCTGCTGCGCGATCTCGAGGGGCCGCTGGTGTGGCGCGACGTCGAGAGCTGGATCGGCGACCACACGGCGCCGCTGCCCTCGGGCGCGGACCGGCGGGCGAGCGACGTGCTGTTCGCCGGCGGCGTCGGCGGGCAGATGGCAGAGCTGCGGCGGCAGGCGGCGGCGCCCTGAGGGCGCGCCTTGATCCAGATCAACGCGGAAACCCCGCGATCGCGCGATCTCAACCCTGGCGAGTCCATCCCGGGGAGAACGCTCATGACATCAGGTGAAGAAGCTTATCTTCTATTGGTCGTCGTGGCCTTTGTCGGCTTTGCCGCGGTGCTGTTCTGGGCGAGCCTCAAGAGCTGAGGCGAGGCCGCCTCAGGCCCTGATCTTTTTTCTTAGCGGGCGTCGAGCACGGCGTGGCAGGCGGCGGGCAGCACGGGGCTGCGCCTGGACGCATTCTCCGGCGGCGGCGGCGGCAGGTGGCGCAGCCACGAGGCGAGCTCGGCACCGCAGCCATCGCCTTCCGGTACCGGATGCTGCTCCTCGCAATCGGGCGAGCCTGCGGGGCAGCGCAGCCGCACGTGGAAATGCTCGTCATGCCCGTACCAGGGGCGGATGCGCTCGAGCCAGGCGCGCTCGCTGGGCGCGGTGCCGATCATGCGGCGGCAGAGCGCCTCTTTGATCACGGCATTGACGAAGATGCGCTCGACCGCGGGGTCGCTGGCGGCGAGGCGCAGCAACTCGACCTGCTTGTCGCCGAAGCGCTGCGGGTCGATCTCGTGGTAATTGGCCAGCAGCATCGAGGGCAGGTCGACCTCCTCGCGCTGCGCCGGCGGCAGATAGGGCTTGGGCGCAAGCGTGAACCAGACATCGACATCGATGCCGGTCTGATGGCTGGCATGGCCGAAGGGCAGCGGGCCGCCGCGCGGCTGCGCCATGTCGCCGATATAGAACACCGGCAGCCCCGCCGCCTGGGCATGGCGGCCGAGCCGCTCGACGAAGGCGATGAGATCGGGATGGCCGAAATTGCGGTGGCGCGAGAGCCGGATCGCCTCGTAGCCCGGCCCGTCCGGCGGCAGCTCCTGGGCGCCGGCGATGCAGCCATGCGCGGCGCCGCCGATCACCCGCGCGGGCCCCGGCAGCGGCGCCGCGACGCGGCTCCAGGCATTGCCGCCATGGTCGCCCGAGGCGGCGGCCAGCGGCAGCGGCAGGCCGAGCAGCAGGGCGGCAAGGGCAAGGCGCGGAACCAGGGACATCGGGCGGCACTTCAACCAGGAGCGATGCAGCAGGGCCGATTTTATACCGACTGATGCTTAACGCCGAGTAAGCTTGTGCGTCGAGGGGTGCAACTTCCGGCCGCAGGGCGGCGGCGACTGCCGGGCGGCCGCGGGCGTGCCTTGCGGGGAGCGGGGTGTTTGTCTTAAGGTCCGCGCCTTGGGGACCCGTAGCTCAGCTGGATAGAGCGCTGCCCTCCGAAGGCAGAGGTCGCACGTTCGAATTGTGTCGGGTCCGCCAATTTTCAATGACTTAGCAGGCGCCCAGAGGCTAGCTCGTCGGCGCGGAAGCACGACGGAAGCGACCGACAGAGGGCTTTGGGACAGATCGTCGCACGCTCGTCGGTGCTTGGCGCGCTGCAGCCGCTCGTTCAACGTTGGCGGGCTAACGAGTGCGTCGAACAACGCGATCCGATTCGACTGGAGCACCGCAGGCGCGCGCGCGGGATCGAGCACGACCGACCGATGCTTGTCGCATTCATCAGAGCGATGTCTGGCGGTTCTTGTTAGGTTGGGTAGCCTTCGGACCCCGAGGGAACGGACCCCGGCAGGGACAGTTCCGGATCAAGCCTGGCGCTCGCAGGCGCTCGCCGAACTCACCGAGGAATGGGATCGGCAGCTCGCCGTCCTGCAACATACTGATGCCCGAGATCGTATCGAAGCTGTCATGGCATGTCGCGGCCACGCGCTGACGCGCTTCAAAGCCGGCGCCTCGTTCT
>CAWBKF010000020.1:0-38987 GCA_963789275.1 uncultured Alphaproteobacteria bacterium | reverse complement strand
CATCAGGAACTTCAGCATGAGGGCGGTGAGGCGGCCGAAGGGGGGACGCAGCATCCAGGCGCCGTTCAGCCGGCTTTGCAGGAAGACGCCTTTGCGGTGCGAGAATGTCTGGAAGCCGAACTCACCGTGATAGGCCCCGAGGCCGGACGCACCGATGCCGCCGAAGGGCAACTTCTCGACGCCGACATGCATCAGCGTCTCGTTGACCGAGACGTCGCCCGAGATGGTTCGCGGCACACCCCGTCCCGTTTGGCCGCATCCTTGCCGAAATAATAAAGCGCCAGCGGCCGCGGCCGGCGATTGACGTAGTCGATCGCCTCGTCGAGCTGGCGATAGTTTTTGTTCGGCAGCACCGGGCCGAAGATCTCCTCGCGCATCATCGCTAGCTCCTCGGCGGGATCGATCACCAGGGTGGGCGCCAGCTTGCGGCTGGCGACAGCGCCTCCGCAGCCGGATTGATCCCGATGATTCGGGTGCCGCCGGCCTTGGCTTCGTCGATATAGTGCGCATCCGCCGATACTGGCGATCGTTGACGATGCTGGTGTAGTCGGGATTGGCGGCGAGCCTGGGATAGAATTTCCGCACCGCCTGTCGGCCAGCGCGATGAACGCCTCGCGTTGCCCTCGGTACCAGCACGTAATCCGGCGCGATGAAGGTCTCGCCGGCATTCAACAGCTTGCCGCCGACGATGCTCGCGACCGCGCCTTTGAGCACCGCATCTTCGCCGAGGATGCACGGCGACTTCCCGCCGAGTTCCAGCGTCACCGGCGTCAAATTCTCCGCCGCTGCCTGCATGACGAGGCGGCCGACCGCTGTCGAGCCGGTGTAGAAGAGATGATCGAAGGGCAGCCGCGCGAAGGCGGCGCCGATATCGGGCCCGCCGAGCACGGTCGCGACCTGCTCGCTGGGGAAGAGGCCGGCGAGCAACTCGGCGATGAAATCCGCGGTGCGCGGCGTCAGCTCCGAGGGCTTCACCATGATGCGGTTGCCGGCGGCGAGCGCGGCGATCAGCGGCATGATCGCGAGCTGGAAGGGATAGTTCCAGGGGCTGATGATGCCGACGACGCCCAGCGGCTGATAGAGGATGCGCGCGCGCCCGGGCCGCAGCTCCAAGCCGACCGAGACGCGCTTCGGCCGCATCCAGCGCGCCAGATGCGCCGAGGCGTGGCGGATGCCGGCGAGGCTGGTGAAGATCTCGGCGATGAGCGTCTCGTGGCGCGAGCGGTTGCCGAAATCGGCGGAGATCACCTGGGCGAGCGCCTCGGCCTTGTCGCGGATCGCGGCTTTGAGCCGGGCGAGATCGGCGAGCCGCTCGGCCAGCGGCGGCGGACCCGCCCGCAGGAAGGCCTCGCGCTGGCGCTCGAGCGTGAAGCGGAGTTCATCACTGGCGCTCGACGATGCCGGCCGCAGCACGGCGGTGCCGAGGATGCTCATGAGGTGCTTCCCTTAACTCGGTTCGGCACCTCTTCCCACCCTAGCACAAATATCGGCTGCATCGACGCCGGTGCGTCCTTCGACAGGCGCGCTGCGCGCGCCAGCTCAGGATGAGGAATGTTGTTGATTGCATAAAGTTATTGATGGCACAAAGAAAAATGCCTCATCCTGAGCGCGAGCGGAACGAGCAGTCGAAGGACGCACTGAGCCGGTCCAGCGAGAGCTAGTTCGGCTTCTTCCATCCCGCTGCCAGCGCCGGCAGCGCGTCCCAATCGCCGCGGATCAGCGCCTCCTTCTTCTCGCGCCGCCAACCCTTGAGCTGCCGCTCCGCGGCAATGGCATCGGTGATGCGCTGGAACTCCTGCGCGAAGACCAAGCGCAGTGGCCGGCGGCGCGCGGTATAGCCATCGAATGTGCCGGCCTCGTGCTGCGCGAAGCGCTCGTCCAGCGAGGCGCGCGTGCTGCCGACATAATAGGAGCCGTCGGCGCAGCGCAGGATGTAGACGAACGCGCTTATGCAGGATCCCGTCTCGCCGCCTCCAGCGCCTGCCAGACGCGGAGTGGGCTGGCGGGCATGTCGAGGGCGGTGACGCCGGCCGGCGCCAGGGCGTCGAGGATCGCGTTCATCACCGCGGGCAAGGCCCCCACCGTGCCGGCCTCGCCGCCGCCCTTGACGCCGAGCGGGTTGAGCTTGGTCGGCACCGGGCTGCTCTCGACCTCCATCATGCAGATGTCGTTGGCGCGCGGCATGGCGTAGTCCATGAAGGAGGCGGTGAGCAGCGCCCGATTCCCGGTCAAAGACCACCTGCTCCATCAGCACCTGGCCCAGCCCTTGCGCGACGCCGCCATGGATCTGCCCCTTGAGCGTCTTCGGGTTGACGACGACGCCGACATCATCGACGACGCTGTAGCGCTCGAGGCTGACGGCGCCGGTCTCGGGGTCGATCTCGACCTCGCAGACATGGCAGCCATTGGGAAACGTGTCCTGCGCTGGCGAGAAGCTGCCGGTCTCGAAGAGGCCCGGCTCCAGCCCGCGCGGCAGCTTCGCCGGCACGAAGGCGGCGCGCGCCACCTCGCGGATCGGGATCGCGTGATCGGTGCCGGGCACGGTGAAGCGGCCCTCGCCGAAGGCGAGCCCCGCCCTCGCTCACCTCGAGCAGATGGGCCGCGATCTTCTTCGCCTTGGCGATAACCTTGTCGGCGGCGATGCTGAGCGCGGTGCCGCCGATGACGGTCGAGCGCGAGCCCATGGTGCCCATGCCGAAGGCGACAATATCGGTGTCGCCATCGACATAGCGCATGTCCTCGGGCGCAAGCCCGAGCTTCTCATTGGCGATCTGGCGGAAAGCGGTCTCGTGCCCCTGCCCCTGATTCTTGGTGCCCATCAGCAAGGTGGCGCGGCCGCTGCTGTCGAAACGGATCTCGGCGAACTCCATGCCGGGACTGGCGGCGCGCTCGATGGCGTTGGCGATGCCGAGGCCGCGCAGCCTGCCGCGCTTCGCCGATGCCTCGCGGCGCCCGGCGAAGCCGGCGACGTCGCCGAGCTCCAGCGCGCGCGCCATGTTCCTGGCGAATTCGCCGCAATCGTAGTTGAAGCCGAGCACGGTCTTGTAGGGCATCGCCGCGGCCGGAATGATGTTGAGCCGCCTAAGCTCCAGCCGGTCGAGGCCCAGCTCGCGCGCGGCGTCGTCGATCAGCCGCTCGATGATGTAGATCGCCTCCGGCCGCCCGGCGCCGCGATAGGGCGCGGTCGGGTTGGTGTTGGTGACCGCCGCCGTCATCTGCACATGCGCCGCCGGAATGGCGTAGACGCCGACCACCGCCGGCAGGCTGGTGAATGTGGCCAGCATGTTGCGCTCGGCCGAGAGATAGGCCCCGATGTTGGAGATCGTCCGCACCTTGAGGCCGAGGAACCGGCCTTGCCGGTCGAGCGCCAGCTCGGCATCGGCGACGACGTCGCGGCCATGCTCGTCGGCGAGGATCACCTCGCTGCGCTCGCAGCGCCATTTGACCGGGCGGCCAAGGCGGCGCGACGCGAACAGCACCAGGCGGTGCTCGACATATTGCCAGCCCTTGATGCCGAAGGCGCCGCCGATATCGCCGGCGACGACGCGCACCTGGTGCATCGGCACCTTGAAGATGCGGTTGGCGAGCATCTCGCGCACGCGGTGGGGATATTGCACATCGGCGTAGAGCGTGAAGCGCTCGTCGCGGGTGTCGTAGAAGCCAAGCGCGCCGCGCGGCTCCATGAACTGGGCATGGACGCGGGTGATGACATAGCGCCGGCGCACCACATGCGCCGCGCGCGCGAAACCGGCATCGGCCGCGGCTCGGTCGCCGACCTCGAAGACATGCGAGATGTTGTCGGGGCAGTCGGGCCAGGCGGCGGCGCTGCCCGGCAGCAGCGCCTCGTCGGTGGCGGTGATCGAGGGCAGCGGCTCGTAGTCCACCTCGATCAACTCGGCGGCGTCCTTGGCCTCGGCGAGGCTCTCCGCCACCACCATCGCCACGGGATCGCCGACATAGCGCACGACGCCGCGCGCCAGGCCCGGATGCGCGCGCCAGAACATCGGCGAGCCGTCGGGGCGCTTCCTCGCGATGGTCGGCTCGTTGGTGCCGAGCCCGTCGGCGGCGAGATCGGCCTCGGTGAAGATGTCGAGCACCCCCGGCGCCGCTTTCGCCGCGGCGAGGTCGACGCCGCCGATCCGCGCATTGGCATGCGGCGAGCGCAGGATGTAGGCGTAAGCCTGATGCGGCAGGTTGACGTCGTCGACGTAGCGGCCGGCGCCGCGCAAGAGGCGCTTGTCCTCGAAGCGGCTCAACGGCTGGCCGATGCCAAACTCACCCATGCGTGACCTCTATTCCCGTCTCAGCGCTGGCGCAGCTGCGGCGGCAGCCGCTCGTCATTGCCGAGCGCGGTCTTGCGGACATTGTCGCTGTCGGTCGGCTGATGGCCGATCCTGGCGCGCGGCGCTGGCGCCTCGACAACGCGATTGGCGAGCCGGCCGATGCCGGTGATCTCCACCTCGATGCAGGGCAATCGCAGATGGCGTCCAGCCCCTCGATTAGAAGGATTTACCACGGAGACACGGAGGTCACGGAGAAGCGAAGAATGGCGCGCTTCGCGCGCCAAACACCTCTTCTTCTTTTTTCTCCGTGACCTCCGTGTCTCCGTGGTGAACCCCTCATAGGCGCATATGCGATTGCCCTGCACCTCGATGAGGTCGCCGGGCTGCATCGGGCGCGAATTCGCCGGCGTGCCGGTGAGCACGATGTCGCCGGGCTCGAGCGTGATCAGCCGTGCGAGATCGGCGACGAGATAGTCGATGCCGAAGAACATCTCCTCGGCGAGCTGGCCTTCCTGCACCAGGCGGCCGTTGCTGCCCTCATAGAGGATCCGCCGCATCTCGCGACGGGGACCTTCCAACACGCTCATGGCGCTGCCCTCCCCTTTATTCGGCCCGCCTATATTACGGGCGCTCCCCACCCTGTCACGCCTCCATCGCCGGCGCTCCCGATCCCGGCGCGAGCGGCATCGCGCGCGCGGCGTGCCAGCAGCTTGATTTTACTCCCCGATTCAGGGTGATCGCGCGGTTCCGCAGGCCGGGGAGCCCCGGAACGGCCGAAAAAGCGGCCGCGACAACCAATCCTTTACCAGCCACGGGCAGGCTGCAGTCAGAAAATCGGGGGATCCCCATGCTGGATCGGCTATCCGCAAACGCCCTGCTCAGATCGGTCATCGCGATCACCGCGGCCGTGACCGTGCTCATGCTCGCGCTCACCGCCTGGGGCTCATGGCAGCGGCTGGCGGTCGCGCGCCGCATCGCCGAGGCCGCCGAGGCTTCCGGCTACGCCTTCAAGGCGCTGCACAATCTGCGCGTCGATCGCGCGGAGACGGTGCGCGGGCTGAATGCCGAAGGCACCCTCGATGCCGACGGGCGGCAGCGGATCCAAGCGATGCACGAGATCGAGATGCCCGCCTTGCGCTCCGCCGTCGAGCTGCTCGGGACGATCAACTTTGCCGAGCGCGAGACCCTGCTGCCCGGCCTGGAACAGTCGATCAAGACCGTGAGCACGCTGCAGGCCGAGGCCTGGGACGCCCTGCCGAAGCCCAAACCGGAGCGGCGCGGGCAACTGGCGGGCGAATACCAGGCCGCGGTCACGGGGCTGCTGCAGACGCTGGACAAGATATCGACCCGGCTCACCGCCAGCATCAAGCACGACGACGCCTTCATCGACGAGATGATGGAGGTGAAGCAACTCGCCTGGGCATTGCGGGACATGGCAGGCAACAGCGCGCTGGTGCTGGCGAACAGCTTGACCGCCGGAAAATTGCCGCCGGACGGATGGCAGAAACTGACCGCCTCGAACGGCGGTGCCGAGGCCCTGTGGGCCGCGATCGAAGCCATGGAATATGGCCCATCGACGCCGCCCAAGCTGCGCGAGACGATAGACGCCACCGCGAAAACCTATTTCGGCGCGGACTACACCGACACCCGCGAGCGGCTGCTGAAGGCGTTGCAGGCGGGCGAGAAACCGGAGATGACCACCGACCAATGGGCGCCCTACACCATCGCGCATCTCGGAACCCTGCTGAAGGTGGCGGAAGTGGCGCTCGACTCCGCCCGGGAGTACGCCGCAGCGCAGCGCAGCGCGGCGGCGGTCGATCTCGGCGTGCAGCTGACGTTGCTGATCGGCGCGATCGCGCTGGCGCTCGCCGTCACGATGCTGGTCGGCCGCCGCGTCATCCAACCGCTGCACACGATCCGCGACGCCATGCTGAAGGTCGCCGGCGGCGATCTCACCGCCGAGGTCGCCTTCGCCACCCGGCACGACGAGATCGGCGCGCTGGCCGGCGCGCTCGCGACGTTCAAGCAGAACGCCGTCGAGAAGCTCGGCATCGAGGAGGAGCAGCGCGGCCGCCGCGCCCAGGCCGAGGCGCGCCAGCAGGCGACCGAGGCGCATATCGCCGGCTTTGAGGGCCAGGTGCGCGACGCGCTGGATTCGCTGGGCGGCGCCTCGGAGCAGATGCGCGCCACCGCCGAGCGCCTCGCCAAGACCGCGGAGCAGAGCAGCCGGCAGGTCAAGGCGGCGAGCGGCGCCTCGGAAGAGGCCTCGACCAATGTCGAGACCGTCGCGGCGGCGTCGGAGGAGCTCAGCGCCTCAATCTCCGAGATCAGCCGCCAGGTGACGCGCGCGGCCAGCGTCGCCGGCCGCGCCGTCGAGGAGACACGCCAGACCGACGGCACCGTCCAGGGGCTGGCGGAGACCGCCGCCCGTATCGGCGAGGTGGTGAAGCTGATCAGCGACATCGCCAGCCAGACCAATCTGCTGGCGCTCAACGCCACGATCGAGGCGGCGCGCGCCGGCGAGGCCGGCAAGGGCTTCGCCGTCGTCGCCTCGGAAGTGAAATCGCTCGCCAACCAGACGGCCAAGGCGACCGAGGAGATCTCGGCGCAGATCGTCGCCGTGCAGAACGTCACCAAGGACGCGGTGGACGCGATCAAGCGCATCGGCGGCACCATCGGCGAGGTCAGCACGGTGGCGACCTCGATCGCCTCGGCGGTCGAGGAGCAGGGCGCGGCGACGCAGGAGATCACCCGCAACACGCAGCAGGCGGCGCGCGGCACCAAGGACGTCTCCGAGAACATCGCCGGCGTCGCCGCCGGCACCGACGAGACCGGCACCGCGGCCGCCGGCGTCAAGTCCGCCGCCGACGCGCTCGCCCGCCAGGCCGAGCAGCTGCGCGGCCAGGTCAGGGACTTCCTCGACAAGATCCGCGCTGCCTAGGCGCGACGCCCTAGCGTCGTCGCCGGCGGGCGCCAGCGGTTGCCCTTGCAACCGCGAGAGCCCGCGCGCCCCACGGCTAGCCCGCACGGTGCGGCTCCCGCGCTTGCTGCGCTCCCGACGAGCGCAAGAGCGCTCGCGGGGGCGCTGACGCCGCCGCGGACGAACGCGCTGGCGCGAGTTCGCCGCTGCTAGCGCGCGTTCGCCTTGACCGCAGCGGCCAAGCGGCCTTCATCGACCTTGATCTCGACGCCGGCGCGCTCCTGCTGCAGCAGCATGGCGACGCGCGAATCGCGCTCGGCCCAGCCGCGGTTCATCGCCTCGGTCATCTCCTCGAGCGTGAGGTTGGCCAAGCGCATCGGCACTGCCAGCTCGCGCCCGAGCGCGGTGGCGAGCGTCACATCCTTATGCGCGAGGCGCAGCGCGAAAGCCGGCGGGTCGTAGACGCCGCGCAGGAACTGATCGACCAGCCCGTCGAAGGTGCGACGCCGGCCGACCGCGCCCTGCCGCACCGCCTCGAACAGCGCCAGCGGCTCGACGCCGCCCTTGACGCCCAGCGTGAACACCTCGGCCAGCGCGCATTGGATGGCGTAGCCGGCACAATTATGCACCAGCTTCGCGACGCTGCCGGCACCGATCGGGCCGACATGACGGGCCTGATCGCCCATCGCGTCGAGCACCGGCTTCAAGCGGTCGAAGACGGCGCGCTCGCCGCCGACCCAGAGGGCGAGCTCGCCGGTCCTGGCGCCGCGCGGCCCGCCGCTCACCGGCGCGTCGAGCATGTGCACGCCACGCTCGGCGAAGGCCGCATGGAGGCGGCGCACCACGCTCGGCGAATTGGTCGAGAGATCGAAATAGGCGCCGCCGTCGCGCATGGCGCCGAGCAGTCCGTCGCGCCCGAGCGCCACCGCCTCGACCTCCGGCGGTCCCGGCAGGGAGGTGAAGACGACCTCCGCCGCCTCGGCCACCTGCCGCGGCGTCTCCGCCCAAACCGCGCCCGCGGCGAGATGCGAGGCCGCCGCGGCGCGGCGGAGATCGTTGACCACCAGGCGATGACCTGCCTTCTGCAGGTTCGCCGCCATGCTGGCACCCATGGTGCCGAGGCCGATGAAACCGAGCTGCATGCTGTTCCTCCCCGTGCGTCGCGCTAAGCCCGCAGCGAATTAGAGGCGATGCGGCGCGCCGCTGCAACTCGGGTCGGGCCGGCGCCTACTCCGCGGCTTTCGCGGGGGCGGCGGTGATGGTTCCGTCCAGGAACCCGCCGCCGGACATGGTGTTGCTCAAGAAAGAGCGCGGCGGGGACACATCCCAACACAGGGTGATGCGATGAAAGTCATGGCGCTCCTCGGTCTGGTTGTCATGCTGGGCGGCTGCGGCACGCTGGTCGGCGCCGGCGCCGGCGGCTATGCCGGGAGCCAGTTCGGCGAGGGATCGGGCAAGGCGGCGGCGACGGCCGGCGGCGTGATCGGCGGCGCCGTCCTCGGCCACGCCATCACCGGCGATTAGGGCGCCGCTTCACGGGAGATCACGGTGCGCAGGACGTTCATAGCCCTGACCTTCCCGCGCGCCGCGACACGGCTCGCCTCATCCAGGAGAGACACCGCATGGTCACCGTCAATCTGCTGGTGCTGCAGCCGCTGGTCGCGCTCATTGCCGGCCTGCTCATTCTGCTCATTCCGCGCCTGCTGAACTACATCGTCGCGCTCTATCTCATCATCGTCGGCGTCGCGGGGTTGTGGCCGCATCTGGCGCGGCTGGCGCAGTGACCGTGCGCCGGCGTGGAACTCGCCCAAAGGCGGGTGTGTTGCTCGAAGTGACCGCACGCGGTGCGGGCTTTGGGGTCAAAACAGATGCGCGGACGCAAAATCGCCGGCTGGGCAGTCGCCGCAGTCGTGATCATTGTCGCCGGCGGCGGCGCCGCGCTGTGGCTCGGCAGCGGCCCCGTCATCGCCTGGGCGCTCGAGCACCCCGTGAGCAGCGTGATCGGCCGCCAGATCCGCATTGCCGGGCCGCTGACAATTCAGTGGGGCTCGCCAACGCGGCTCGTCGCCGAGAACGTCCATGTCGCCAATGCCGGCTGGGGAAGCGCGCCGGAGATGTTCTCCGCGGCGCGGATCGAAGTGGATTTCTTCCCCGGCACGCTCCTCTGGGGAACGCTGAAGGTCCCGCAGGTTGCGCTCGACGAGGCCGAGCTGCTGCTCGAGACCTCGAGCAGCGGCGAGCGCAACTGGGACCTCATGCTGAAGCACGCGGCGCCGCAGAACCGCCATCAATTCCCGGATCTGCAGCATCTGGTGCTGCACCACAGCGACCTCACCTACCGCAATGGCGGGACCGGCGCCGTCACCGCACTGGGACTGGCGACGCTCGAGGTTACCGCGCCCGATCCGACGAAGCCGGTGACGATTGCCGCCGCCGGTACCTTTCAACATCAGCCCATGCGGTTCAGCGGCACGGTCGGCCCGCTCAACCAGCTGCGCGACACGACGAAGCCCTATCCCGTTAACATCGACGGCGCGCTCGATCAGATACGGCTTGCCGCCGATGGCACCTTGCAAGAGCCGCTTGACGTCGCCGGCGCGGATCTGCGGCTGTCGCTGAGCGGCGCCAAGCTCGACCAGCTGGCGACGCTGCTCGGCGTGCCGATGCCGGAGCTGCCGGATTTCCGGGCGACGGCAAATCTGCGCGGCGGCAATGGCACATGGGCGATCGACGCGCTGACGATAAAGCTCGGCAAAAGCGACCTCGAAGGCGGCATCGCCATCGACACCACGCCCACGGTGCCGCAGCTCAAGGCGCAGCTCACCTCGAGCTATATCGACCTCGCGGATTTCAAAGGCGTCTATGGCGGCACGCCGGCGCAGCGCTCGGCGCCGACGACATCCACCGCCGCCCCGGGCCGCGTGCTTCCGGCGACGCAGATCGAGGTGAAGAAATTCCCCGGCATCGATGCCGACCTCACCTTCGACGCGACGCGGATCAAGTCGATCGGTGGGATTCCGCTGGAGCGCGTGAACCTCGGTCTGCGCCTCACCAAGGGCGCGCTCACGGTGGCGCCGCTGCGCTTCCACCTGGCCGACGGCGACGTCGATCTCAACCTGCATTACACGCCCTTCACCAAGCAGGGTCCGCCGCATCTGCAGGCCGGCATCGACATCCGCCATGTCGATCTGCACAAGCTGCTCGGCGGCCCGACCATGCCGGAGGCGCTGAAGCGCACCGCCGGCATCGCCGGTGGCTTCGCGAAGATCGACACCAATGGCACGTCGATCAGCGATTTTCTCGGACGGATGAACGGTGAAGCCGGGTTGTTCATGGAGAACGGTGAAATCAGCGACCTGCTGCAGCAGCTCGCCCCCATCGACGTTCTCGGCGTACTCGGCGTCTATGTCAGCGGCGACAAGCCGGTGCCGATCAATTGCGTCATCTCCCGCTTCGACATCAAGAACGGGCTGATGACGCCGTCGACCCTGCTGGTCGACACTGCCGACACGATCATCACCGCCAAGGGAAATATCAACTTCGCGTCCGAGGCGCTTGACCTCACGGTGACGCCCTCGAACAAGAAACTCACCATCGTCTCGCTGCGCTCGCCGGTCCATGTCAAGGGGAGCTTCGCCAAGCCGAGCTTCCATGTCGAGGCGGGTGCGCTCGTCGCCCGCGTCGCCGCTGCCGTCGGCCTCGGCGTGGTGTTCCCGCCCGCCGCCCTGCTGCCTCTGGTCGACACCGGCCTCGGGCCGCAAAACGCCTGTGCGAGCTCGTTCGCCGCCTCCGCCAAAGGCGGCACCGAGTAGCGCCAGGAAGCGCGCGTCGAATACGCGACGCGGTTGCTCCTGGGCCCCGGCTTTCGCCGGGGCGACAGCAATATTTCCACAGGTTCGTCTTCTCCGTGTCCCCCGTGCCTCCGTGGTCCATCTTTTCTCCAACCGCGGCGCCCGATCACGCCGACGCGGAAAGCTGCGCGGTGGTGCGCACCGGCGGCGCCATGAACTCGGGCCCGACGGGGTCGGTGACGGTCTCGCGCAGGATGCCGTCGATCTCTCGGCGCGCGGCCTCGTCGAGCGACCAGCCCATGACATCGTTGACCGGCGCCAGCTGATCAGCGCGCCGCGCGCCCCAGAGCGCGGTGGTGGCACCCTGATCGAGCATCCAGCGCACCGCGAGGTGGATGACGCGCTTGCCATAGCGCTGGCGCGCGAACTGGTCGAGGCGTTCCACCGCGGCGAGATATTGGGCATAGCGCGGCGGCTGGAATTTGGGATCGGTCTGGCGCAGATCGTCGCCGTCGAAGCGCGTCGCCGGCTGCATCTTGCCGCTGAGCAAGCCGCGGCAGAGCGCGCCGTAGCCCAGCACCGCGATGCCATGGGCGCGGCAATATCCCAGGATTTCCGTTTCGATATCGCGCTCGAAGAGATTATAGGGTGGCTGCAGGCTGTGCAGCGGCGCCACCTTGCGGAAGCGCTCCATCTGCTCGATCGAAAAATTACTGACGCCGATCGCGCGGATCTTGCCGAGATCCAGGAGGGTGCGCATCGCGTCGGCCGTCTCCTCGATCGCCACCGCGGGATCGGGCCAGTGCACCTGGTAGAGGTCGATATGGTCGGTGCGCAAGCGGCGCAGCGAGTCCTGGATTTCCTTGAAGATGCGCTGGCGGCTGGCGTTGCGTGACACCTTCCCGCCCTGCCATTCCAATCCGACCTTGGTGGCGATCGACACTTTCGAGCGCAGCCGCGACGCTTCCAGCGCCTCCCCGACGATCTCCTCCGACCGGCCGAAGCCATAGGCCGGGGCGGTGTCGATCATAGTGATCCCCTGCTCGACCGCCGCTTGGATGGTGGCGATCGACGCGTTCTCGTCGGTCCCGCCCCACATCCAGCCGCCGATCGCCCAGGTGCCGAGCGTCACTCTCGAGACGGTGAGCGGGGTGCCGTCGATCTTTGCTGTTTCCATGACTACCTCGATGAATGGGGTGTTGGTGGGAAATCCTTCGGTCAGAACACGCGTTCGTTGGCGCGTTGGCGCAGCAGGACGCAAAGCCGCGCCTGCGCGCGCCGCAGGATCTGGCGGTCGAGCACGGGATCCGGCGGGGGCGGCGGCAGCACCTTTTTAACGATCGAGAGGGCGCGCCAGGTCGCCGTGAACTCGATGATCTCCTCGCGGTGCCGCGGATAAAGCCGCAGGTAGCGCTTCAGATACTCGTTCGATTTCGGATTGCCGCTGGTGATGAGCCGAAGAGCAGATCGTCGAGGTCGTCCATGATTCGTCCTTTCACGCCGCAGCCCCTGCGATAACTGGAAGATGGCGTCGGACGGGCTTTAAGTCCTTGAGCGGCCGCTGAATGTTCCTGAAACGATCTGAGCCGCTCAATGGAGCAGGAATTCGGTCAACCGCTGGTCCGGATGATTCTTCGCTTCACGATGGGCCAGCGGGTTTCGGTGTGCCATAAAAGCGCAGTGAAGAGATTGGTCCTGCCGGTGTTCTCTCCGTCGTCGATGTCCTTCCAGTAAGGTTAGGGCGTCTCGCCGGAGAATGCCGCATCCATGTCGACAAGCGTTATCGCGGCCACAACCACCCGCACAGGTTCGGCGGCCAGATGCGGTGCGTCGCTTTCGGGCCGATAAGCAGCTCGGTCATGGGGCACCACGAACGGCCAGGGCGGGAGCTCAGCCCGCGGCCAGCAATCTCGCCGACCGATCGACTTCAAACGGCGTGGCGCCCATGCGGTGGCGCTGCTGGTTGGCGCGCGCGATCAGTTGATCCGCATTCATCAGCAGCCGCCCGTTGACGAGGAAGTTTCCCTCGCGCTTGACCACGTCGTCGCCGCGCTGCCGGAGAAAGTGGATGACCTCTTCGATCGTCGCCGCGCCCTGCTCGCTGCGCTGCTGCAAGGAGCTCCCCTCGAGCTCCAGGCCGGCCGCGCCATTTCGCGGCATCCCCGCTCCCCCAGATCGGTTGGCCCCGGCATTCCCTTGCGGCCTCACCTCGGGTCTCTGGCGGGCCATGCTCAATCGGATAGCGTGCGCCTGACGCACGGTCAGCTGAAACCGTCTGGCGAGCTCGCGATTGTCCACGCCCGTCGCGGCGACCGCCGCGAATGCCGCTCTGGTTTCGCTCGGCAGCAACGGGACCCGCAATCGAGCCGCCCGCGCGGAGCCGGTGGACGCTCGCTCCTTCGCCGGAGCAACGGGCGCCGCCACGACCGGCGGGGTGGGCACCGGCTCACGCGGCGGTTGCGGCTCCGGCCGTGCCGACGCATCGAATCCGCCCCTCTGGATGAATTGTTCGAAGCGGAAAGCCAACTCGAGCGCCAGAGCAGGGTTGTCTTCCATGAGGCGCGCCATCACGACTTGAACGATCCACAACCGTCGGCGGCCCGCCTCGTCGAGGTCGTCGCAGAGCCGGAGTTCCAAATTGTCCAATTGAGCAGGCCTCCCCCTCGATCGCGGTCAAGGTTCGAAGGTCCGTCGCCGCATGCCCCGGTAAACAATGCGACGGCCGCGGCCGAGAGAGCAAGTCATTTTTTTGCTGCTGTTCAATTCTGAGTTTATTAAGAGTGGCGTTTTCATGGAATTAAAAACTAATAAGTTGAGATCAGCGCGGCGGTTGCCGGACTGGCCGCGACTTCCTCGCGCTCACTGAGGCTTGAACGACAGATCTCACGCGCTGCCGCTCGGTGCGCCGCTCGCACCCAGCAGCGTCTGGTGGCACTCGAAAACGATGCGCGGCAGCAGCTCCCGCCAGTGCCTCAATCGGATCGCGGCATATTTCTCGATCAACCGGCAATCGAGCACCGAGTAGGCCGGACGCACCGCGGGCGTCGGATACTCCGCCGTGGCGATGGGCCGAACGACGGGCCTCCTCGCGCCCGCCGCGACCGACGCCTCGAAGATCGCGTTGGCGAACTCATACCAAGTGGCGGGGCCCGGGCAGCACAAGTGAAATGTCCCCCATAACGATGTCCCCTGCCCTATCCCAGCGACGAGCAGCCGGATCGCGCGGGCGATCTCGCTCGCTGCCGTGGGGCATCCGACCTGGTCATCGACAACGCGCAGGACCGAACGCTCGCGCCCTAGACGCACCATGGTCTTGACGAAGTTCTGCCCCTCCGCACTGAACACCCAGGAGGTGCGCAAGATGATATGGCGATCCGTCTCCGTACGAACGCGCTCCTCGCCGAGCAGTTTGCTGGCGCCGTAGACATTCAGAGGGTGGACTGGGGAATCCTCCCGGTAGGGCTCACGCGAGCGGCCGTCGAAGACGTAGTCGGTCGAGAGATGGATGATCGCTGCCTGAAGCCGTTCCGCCGCCATGGCGACATAGCCCGGTCCCTCGGCATTGACGGCAAAGGCCCTGGCCGGCTCCGACTCTGCGCGATCGACGGCGGTATAGGCGGCGGCATTCACGATGACGTCGGGAGCACAAGCTTCGCAGTCGCTGACGATCCGCTGTCCCGACCCGAGATCTACGTCGCGCCGGCCCAGGGGGATGATCTCCACGCCGGGCGGCCAGCGCGTAGCCAACAGAGCCTCTGCCGACTTGTCCGCTCGCGCCGAGGATCGCAACTTTCATAATTGGTCTCCGCATGCTCCGGGCCTAACACGGCCCGCTGTTCCGCCATCTCCTAAGCACGACCCCGCCTTGGAAGTCTTCGCGATTGGGGAGAGAGGCAAGGGAGCAATGGCCCACTCGGTGGTCGGCAATGGGTGAGCTTCACCCGGCGGACGATGGCAACGAATACCATGCGCACAGTTCCCCCCGGTACTTGTGCGCGGCAAATTTCCCGAACAGCCGCGTGCGATGCCCTTGCCGTGTCCGATGTGCTGCACCGGGACCACATCACAGGTACACGGTATGGATGCGAACACAATGGAGTCAATCGAGGTTCGAGGACGGGAGCATCACGGTTTCCTTCCGGGACCCGAGAGGCACTTCCCTCCTCGCCTTTTTTTAGTCGGCGGGTACGTGCATGCAGGCGATACCCCACGCCGGGGTGGCTATAGGCGGGCGACAAGAAGCACCCGACTGTGTCTGTGACGTCTGCCGGACTGTGCAGTCACTCCAAGCACCCTCATGTTATGGCTTGAGCATTCGCGCGATCGATCTCGACACGCACCAAGACCAGCCTATCGGGGCGCCAGTCTTTGAACTGGACAATGCCTCTACGCATGCGCTCGAGATGCGCAGCCGACCTACAGAATCACGGCTGACGGACAAAACGGCGCGGCGCGATCACGCGAGGATCAGATCGGGACCCTCGCCGGTTTCACCTCGAGCGGTTCCAGCCGGAACAAGGTGGACTCGGCATTCTCGCGCTGCAGCTCGGCCGGCAGGCTATCGGGACGGGCCGCCCCGCCGAGCAGCATAATCTTCCAGAAGACCTCGATCCGCGGCCCGGCTTCTCCTCGGCGGCTCGGTCTCGCGAGCCACACGCCGACATAGTGCGCCAGACGTATTGTCGCGCCAAGGCTCATCAGGATGCGAAACACGTGGAGCGCGACGTTACCATAATGCTTGCGGATGAAATAGTAGCGGTTGATATGACCTCGCATGAGGAGCCGGAAGCTTTTCATGCGACTTGCTCGTGGCCCCACGACCGCCCCGCCGGCATGCATGACCTCGAAATCCGGCACGTAAGCGACCTTCCAGCCGGCGCGGTAGATGCGCAGGCACCAGTCGGCCTCACACTGGAGCGTATAGAAGCGCTCGTCGAGCCCGCCCACCTTGTTCACGACTGCCGCGCGCACCATGAGAAAATGGCCGTTCAGCCAGCCCGCCGTTCGCCATGTGGTGACGGACTCGTCGATGCCGTCGCGCCAGAAGGCCGCAGGGCGCAAGACGTTGGTCACCTCGGTCTTCAAGCTGTACATCAATGCCGTAGACTTTTGATAACTGCCGTCGGGGTTGGTGGTCCGACATCCGGCGATGCCGACCTCGGGGTGCGCATCCATGAATCGAACCAAGCCGGCGATCGTTCCGGAACGCAGGATCGTATCGTCGTCCAGCAGCAACACGTAGCGGCCGGTGCTGCGCGCCATCAGCTCGTTGTAGGCGCGGCAATATCCCAGCCTGGCCTGCGCCCGCAGCTGCTCGACCTGGGGAAATTCCGCAGCGACGGCGCGCGGAGTGTCGCTCTCGCCCTCGAAATTGAAACCGACGATCACCCGCAGCGAGATGTCGGCGGCCGTCTCGAAGAGCGATTTTAGGCACGGGCGGAGATAGTCTACCTGTCCGAGGTTGGCGACGATGACAGTGAGATCTTCGGCCATAAAGGTACTCCCGTCTTTGCGCCATCCACACACAGTCGGTGGTCGACGACGACCATCGATCGTCCCGATCTTCCTGCTGCCGCGCAGCCTTTGACAAGTTTTCCGAACTTCCACACGATGGAAGGCGACTGTCGATGCAATGCTTGTATGCCCAGGATACGCCGCTCCGCGCTCCGGCTTCGATCACCAAATTGCGCGCCAGCCGGCGGCGCTTGGGCATGAACTGCAGCGTCTGGGTGTAGTGCACCGGTGCTTCGATCGACACGAGCGGCGCATTGGGCGTCGTCGCCGCGGCTTCGCGCTCAGGCGCTTGCTCGATCGGGTACAGAGCTGGCCGAAACGCGGCTGAATGGTCCACCACGCGCGTCCTCCCACCAAAGGCCGACGCCCGCGTCGCCGCAGGCTCCGGCCGCAATTCACGTTCCAAGAGGAACGCTCACCACATGTCTCCACGCGTCTCGACGGGTCGAGTAGTGGCGGTGCCGCCACGGCCTCAGTGCTCGTCCGATGCATGCTTATCAACGGCGCCGAACGCAAGAGACGTCCGCCCCACGGTGCGTAGGGCGATGGCGCCGAAACGACTGTGCACGCGCATCGCCCACCGACAGCGCGCGAGGTACGTCGGCAGTCGCGACTGCGCACAGTGTCGCTCCGCAAGCGTCCCTCTGCCATCCGATTATCCGGCGCCCCCGTCGGATCGCGGGGCAATAGAGGTTGGGCGGTTTGCCAGCGCGAGCGAGCTGTCCGAGGACAAGCAATCAAATCGATCGCTCCGTCTTCGGGTGAAGGCGATATACTGAGCCGATGCCAAGCCGTGATTGATCAGACGCAAGGAGGAAGAGACCGGCCGATGAAAAGCTTGCCTCGGATCTCGGTCGAAAGCTCGGCTGCGGCCGCTACACCAGGCGGACTCCTGGTCACGCTTTGCCTCGGCTGCGCCATCGGGGTCGTGATCCCGCTTGCATTGTATTCCACGAAGACGACTTACATAGCGCTGTTGCCGGTCGGTTTGCTGCTGCTGCTGCCGCCATTGGTCCTGAAGAATTTCCGCGCGTACTGGCTCGCGATCTTTCTTTTGTCCTTGCAGTTCCTCATTAGCAAGAACCTCAATGATGGTCTTGCCGTCACCAGCCGGTTGGACATCCACTACATCATCACAACGCTCACTTTCGAAATCACCGCGACCGACCTGGTCCTGGTGGTCCTCTTCGTCATCTGGATCAACGATTATCTGTTCCACAGAAAGCCGCTACGGTTTCCGTCCGTCTCCTGGCTGGCGGTCGGATATCTCATCATATGCCTGTTGTCCCTGGCCGGCGCGCGGTCCGCCTATCTCGGGGCCGTCGACCTGACGCGGCAAATCAAGTTTTTCCTCGTGTACCTCTTCGCCGTCAATTGCCTGGATTCCAAGAGCTCGCTGCGGACGCTCGCGATCGTCGCGGTGATCATGCTGGCGACCCAGGCGGCGGTGACCGCCGTGCGGTTCGAGACCGGTTACCTCACGCCGCTCACCTTCGGCGACACGCATCAGGACCTGTCGCAGATCAGCCAATATCTGACCGTGAACCGGTCCGCCGAGGGCTTTTCCCCGCTGGTGCGGGCGTTCGGGACGTTGGGATCTCCGAACGGGACAACGCGGCTTTGCATGATGCTCATTCCGTTCGCGCTGTTTCTTTGCGTCCCGAACGCGCTGTGTCGCATGCGGGCCGCGTTCGCAGCCCTGACCGCCTTTGCGTTGCTTGCCCTGATGCTCACCTTCACGCGGGTCTTCTACATCGTGACCCTTGTCCAGTTGGTCGTCGCGCTCTGCATCATGGCGCGAGACCGTCTGTTGAAAGGCGCCGAACTGGCGCTCATCGTGCTGGTCGGCCTGGGCGCGCTCGCGGCCGCCAGTCCTTGGCTTTATAAGCAGTTCACCGTTCGCGACTCCTCGATGTCCGTCCGCGCACTCCAGAGCGAGGTCGCCCTGAAGATGATTCTCGACCGACCGCTGCTCGGCGTGGGCCTGAACAACGCGCCCGAGCAGATGCCCAACTACACCAACGTCACCTATGATCGGAACGATATGAACACACAGTTCTATCTCGAGCCGATCAACAACATGTTCCTCAGCATGACCTCGGAGATTGGGGTCATCGGCATGGGGCTGTTCATCGCATTCTTCGGCGCGGCCGCGCGCGTGGCTTGGCGGCAGTCGCGTCTGGCGACCGAGCCGCTGATCAGATACACCGCAAACGCAATGCTGGTCGTCTTTCTCGGCGTGGCGGTGAACGGGGTGATGGATCCCTTCGATGAATACCAGGTTCTCATGCTGCTGTGGTTGTATGCGGGGATCTGTCTCAATCTGCCGGCGATGGCTGACAGTGGTCGCATCGCCGTCAGCGGGGGGCGCGCGCGGTGAATTTGCGCCACACCTCGTTCCAGAGGCGCCGTTTCGAGATCGACGCGACGGTCATCAGCCAGATGAACGATGACGGAACCGGGGCGCCGGCATACATGTTAGGCACGATCGCGCCGGTGCCGATGTCCTGCGGACGGCGGTAGAAGATGCGGCCGTAGAACGGGTCGCTCTCTATCGGCGAGTAGTAGCTGCAGCCGTCGAAATAGTAATGCGTGACCTGGGACCAGCGGGTCAGGCGCACATCGGTCTGGCGCGAGCCGCCATGTAGCAGGTTCGCCGTCCAGATGAGTGCCTGCCCTTTCCTTGCGTGGAAATGGGTGGGCTCGAGGCGGTTGACGCGCACGAGTTCCTCCCACAACTGCTCGAACGGCCGCTGGCTCGGCGCGTCCGCCTGGCCCGCTCGACAATAGCCGATGTGCTCGTTGACATAGATCGGCCATTTGTGGCTGCCGGAAATGTACATGAGCGGTCCCTGCGTCGGACCGACATCCTCGAGCGCGACCCAGACGCCGCACATGAAACGCTCTGGCGCGGAGCTGAAATGGACCGAGTCAGTGTGAAGATGCTGCTGGGTACCGACGGGGAAGTTCAGTGTCTGAAACGGCCAAGCGCGCCGACCGTAAAGGGTGGAGAGGAGCGCGATGATCCGTGGATTGGCGGCGATCCGCTGGACATCGGCGTTGAACTTGTAGCCGTCCTGAATGCGCAAGCCGTCGTTGTTCCGCCACCCCTCGCGCCGCCAATAGTCCCAATCGTATCGGGAATGGAGGGACTGCTTGATGCGTTCGGCAAGCACGTCTATTTCGGGATCCGGAAAATCGATGACGGCCCAGCCCTGGCGCTGCAGTTGCGCGGCGACTTCCATGGTCGGCTCGTCGAGTTCCATTTCGGCAAAAATGTCGCTGAAGAACGGAGATTCGACGAGCGGCACACCGGGGAGCGGATTGTGGAACCCGTTGCTCATATGACCTCCCTGTCTCATCCTGCCGGCCCCTCGATGGTGGAAAGCAAGGAAAACACCGCGCCCCGTCCCGCCAGCCCGATACGGAGCAGGCCTGTTTTTTTGTCAGTATCGACGTTCCATATGCATGGTCAGCCCGTCCCAAAACCCGCGCAGGCAGGCCATCAGATGGCGGCGGTGGCTGACCGGCCGGAACACGAAGTTCCTGGGGAAAAACAGACCGCTGCGAATGCTGCGGACAATCCAGCGCCATCGCCGCGGGCGGCACTCGTACACCCAAAAATATATGAGGTTGCGCACCCGGTAGTAGCAGCGTATCGGCGAAAACTCGAACCATCGCAGTGTCAGAGGTCCGAAGCGGACCGCGTGGCCCAGGACCCCAGGGGGACGGCCGACATCCTGATTGACCACGGCGCTGTTGACCAAATGGCTCTCGAAGCCGAGCGCCCGGGCACGATAACCGTACTCGAGTTCGCCAAAATCGATGACATAGTCCCGCGACGGCAGCCCGATCTCCGCCACCGCAGTCATGCGGAAGAGCAAGCCGCTCCAAATGAAGAAATCGAGCTTGATCGCTGGTGCCGTCGGATCGAACGGGACGAAGTCGATGCCGGTATCCGTGAAGACCATCGGCCGGTCCTTAGGCACGCCGGTCGCGGTCTTCATGTTGCTGGCAAGGAAGCACACGCGTTCCTGCTCCGCCGGCGTCAGCCCTTCGTAGAAGTCCAGCAGATTGGCGAGCGCATCGGGCTCCGGCACGCTGTCGGCGTCGAACACCCAGGTCCAGTCGAAGCCGTGGTCCAGGCCGTAGGCGAGACCGATATGAACGCCGCCGCACGACCCCGTATTTTCCGAATTCCGGACCACCGTGACGTTCGGCGGGAATTGCCGGTCGAGTGTGCCGTCCGTGGACGCATTGTCGACGAGGACGATGGCGTCCGGCTGGCGCGTCTGTCGCCGCAATCCCTCGAGCAGATTCTCGATAACGGCCGCATCGTTGAAGGCGTGAACATGGGCTAAGACGCGCATCTATCTACCCGCTCCAGCAGGCTGCCTATCATTCCCGCCGAGGCGCCGGCGAGCCGCACCAACCCGCGCCGCCTAGGAAATCACGCGTTTGCCCTGTAGCCGCCCCAGCAAGCCCCTCGAATAGAACCTGACTTCGTCACCCGCTTCGATCTGATTCAGCGGATGAAGGAGGTTGTGAATGGCGAGGTTGCGCGGCCGCAGCTGGCAATTCTCGCATTCGCACGCGCTGAGCCGATCGCTTTTCTCCGGAAGCAGCCGCGCCGCGGTCCGGAATTCCTGATACTCGCGCGAGGCCCACACATCGGCGAGCCGACGCGCCTCCGTCACCTTGCCGACCGGCGCCGCGCATTGACAGCAGGGCATCACGGAACCATTCCCCAGGATCACCGTGAAGTACCAGCCGACATAGCAAGGAACGACCGGCGGCCCCACCACCTCGCTTGCCATGTGGGCAGGCACCGTGGCGCCGAAGGTCTGGAGGTTGTTGCGAATCCCGAAGGCCGAAGCCTTCTTGCGCGCGGCCGGCAGCGAGGCGAGGAGTTCCTGGTACTGCGCCTCGCTCAAGGCCAGGTCGGGCGTTCCCTCATGCACCACGGTGTGGACGAACTGGGCTTCCTGGGCGCCGACTTGATGGGCGACCTCGATCATCTGGGCAATTTCGAAGTAGTTCCGCGACGAGATGACGAAGGAGAGCGTGATCAAAGGGAGCTCGCTCCCTCCCGCGATCTTGCAATCCGACAGAAAGCGCAGATTCTTCTTGACCTTGAGATAGTCCTCGGGGCGCTCTGTGACGTGAATGTGCGGGTACGTTTCGGGCGTTCCGGCGTTGAGCGACACGTTAACGCGATCGACCTTCGCCTCGACCAGCGCCTTGGCAATTGGTTCGAAGAGACGCGACGCGTTGGTGCACAGCACGAGATACATGCCGCGATCCTTGGCGTAGCGGACCATCTGCAGGGCAGAGGGGTTGAGCAGTGGCTCGCCACGCCCGATGAGATCGATGCGACGGGTGCCCATACTGTGCAGATCGTCGACCACGCCTTTGAACTTCTCCAGAGGCATCACCCCTGGCCTGTCCAAGCCGAAACGCTCCGCTGTGGCAGCGCTCGCGCGCTCGTCGGGCGGATGGTCCCAGCAGAAGACGCATTTGTGATTGCAGGGATCGCTAATGCCGATCTGTGCCTGGATGGGCCCAGATGGCGCCCGCCCGCCCGTGAGGCCCAGACTTCCGGCAGCCACCATGGCGTATTGCTTGACCGACTTGACCAAAGGCATGCTACCACCCCGCACTGATGGAAGGCGTCTGCGGCGAGCTTCCGGCACGTCAACTCGGTGAAGAACTTGCTGCTGCTTCAGATCAGGCTACCGTAGCAAAAAGCCGCAGGTCAAAGGGGATTCAGTAGCGCCGAGCATAAGCCTTGCGTCCTGCACTGTGACTGGGCGCGGGCGCCTCTCGGGCGCTCGGCGCAGACGGGGCGGCTCCCGCGTCGCTGTCGTCATTGGTAGTGCGATCGGCCGCGCGCCGCGCGGGGTTCGCCACAGCGGTCTCAGGGACCGCCGGGAAGCTCATCATGTCCTTGATCGCCGAGAAGGAAAAGCTGGATGAAGCGTACAGCAGAACGACGCTTACGACGCCGTAGAGGAACAATGGCCAGAGCGAGCGCTCCACATCCGGCAGGAGGTAGCAGGCCGCACCCACCCCCAGGCTGACGACCGCCGGTTTCAGGGCGATGCGAAGCCAGTTCAACCCGGTCAGTTTGCGGGCGATCAGGAGGTGGCGCAGAGTTGCCGAAACGCTCGCGCCGCCTACCCGTCCGAGCGCAGCCCCCACTGTTCCCAGGACCGGCATCAGCGTCAGGTTGAGGGCGATGTTCGCCAGCGGGTTGAACGCCAAGCAGTTGACGTCACCGCGCTGCCGGTGCGCGGCCTTCAGGACGGCGCTCATTACCGAATCGGCTAACTCGATCAACAGGTAGATCATCAAAATCCTGAGCACCCAGGAAGCGTTGCCGAAGCTTGCGCCAAACAGCGTCTCGAGGATCGGTCTGGCGAATACCCAGCCGCCGACGCAGGTGGGCATCACCAGCGCGAACAGGACCTGGTACCAAGCATCGAAGCAATTGGGATCGCGGCGGCCTTGCTTGTTGAAGCTATAGGCAATCCTGCTGATAAGGAGCTGCGCAAAGAGATACGGCATCATCAAGCCGATCTCCATAACCTTCGTCGCCGCTGCGAAATGGCCCACGGTGGCTATGTCGGCCCAAACCGACACCACGATCGTGTTGATGCGGACCGTCAGAATGCCGAGCATGTTCCCGATACCGAAGATGAAGATCGTTTTCGCCGTTCGCATCAGCACGTTGAGCTCTAACGACTGTCGTTCCGGGAATACCCGATAGTAGAGCAGCGCGACAGACATGACTGCCGAGACCGATTTGGCGCCGACAACGGCAACCATCAGCGGGATGGCCCCATAACCCGAAAACAGCAGGCAAAGGCTGCTGGACATCACGATCGTGGTTTCGACCAGGGCCGCAAGGAAGGCGCAATGCATCTCGCGCAGAGCCAGGAAAACCGAACGGCAGGCGGTATTAAGGAATGCGGGAATCAAGGCCAGGCTCGCAACGGTGATGACGTCCACGAGGTCGGTCGAGTAGCGCAGCATCCGAACCGCAGCGAACATGAAACAGAGGGCGATGAGCCCGCTGACCAATCCCAGCAACAGCGCATGAACCACCTGCTTGGCGGCACCGCGGCCTGAGGCCCCCACTTCGCGCAGGATGAATTCAGGAATCCCGAAGCTGCTTACCCCCTGGAACAAGGTCAGCCACGCAAGGGCGAGTGCGTAGGTGCCGAGCAATGCCGGTCCCGACACATGCGAGATGAGCACGTAGAGAACGCCGCCGGAGACGAGCCACAGCGCGGCCTCACCAAGCATGAAGGCCAGCTGGCGCCACGGCTTCTGACGCATCTCTCTCACATCTTCCCTCGGCAGCTCGGTTTCGGCGGCGCTCCTACAGGTCGACGAGACGCGTTGTGAGGCCGGCGCGGTCACGGAGGATCGAGCTCGGGACCGAGCTTGGCGTCGATTGCCGCCTCGATGAAATCGAGTTCCTTTCTTATCTCGTCGAGGCGCCCTTCCTTGACATATCCGTCGAGCTCCTTGACGTCGGGCTGGATCCGGACGACGTCGCCGCCAGCCTCGTGAAACTTGGCGAGCCGTTCGGGGAGCGCCCGCACGCGCCTTTCCAAGGCGGACATGTCGCCAGGCGTGGCCTGCGGCGACGCCCCCTCTTCGAGGCGGACGCCACTCAGGAACTTCCGGTAGGCGGCGATCGCCTCGCCGCTCTCGGCCGCTCGTCGAAACGGATTGTCATGATCGCCGATATCCCAGCCGAACAGGTTCGTGATCGTCGCGCCATGATTGAACCTGTGCGCGAGGTAGGTCTCCATGCTCTGGCGCGGGACCCGGGCATATCCCGGTTGAATATCGATGTTGGCGCCTTCCGCGAAAGCGCAGGGCGGATTGCCATGGGCCTCGAGCGCGGCATAGATGTCGCCGAGAGTGGCGGCGTCGACATAGGTGCTGAAGCCCGGCCGATAGTCCTCGCCGAAGGCAACCGTAGGCGGTGTGTGCAGGACGGTCTGTGAATAGGTCCGGCCGGCAGATCCCTGCTTCTGGAACTGTTGTCGCGAGATGAAAGCAATGTGCGAGTAGATCCTGTCGCGCGGCACGCCGGCACCGGCCAGGCTCCTCGCCCAGGTTCCGATCCAGCTGCGGATCACCAACTCGAGCGCGCTGTCGGGATCGGGCGGCGGGGATTTCTCACTGAAGCCGAGATTCGTGAGCGCACAGTAGCCGAGATCCTGGTGCGTCTGAAAATCCCGGCCGATCGCGGTCTCCCAACCGACGATGACGCCGGCAAAGAGCGCCTCTTGCCCGGTAGCGCGCAACTTCTGGAGCTGCTCGGCGATGGCCGGGCCGATCACGTCACCAGCCACCCGCCGCGCCTCCTTGAGCATCTGCGGACTGTTGAAGCAAGCCTGGGGCGCCGCTTTCCAGGGCTGGCCCCAGTTCAGATACTGGCCGGTGTTCGGCGTTCCCTTCCAGTCCAGCCATTCGACATTGGCAGGATTGCCCCACAAGTCGCGGCGGTTCATCCAGAATTTGGAATCATCGATGTGCAGACCGACCGCTATGTTGTATTTCGCGGCGAGCGCAAAGGTCCGTTCAACCAGCGTGCGGAGCTGAGCGTCAGTGTAGTCCAGCGCGAGTGGCCCGACGACAACTCCTAGTCGATGGCGGCCGTCGCCATGGACTCCGATGGCCTCGACGATTTGCCTAGCCTCGCCGTCCAGAAAGCCGCTCGGCGGCAGCTTCGAAATGACCTGCTTACCGGACTCGGTGGTGAAGCCGGGACCCGCCGTGAAGATCTGGAACATGAGGTACTGGGGTTCGGCCGGTGCGGCGGCATCTTCGCCGCGCGCCATTTGGACAGTCGAGACCAGGAGAAGTGCCGGTACCAGGAGCGCCGTCAGTCGCCGGAGACGCATCTGAGTTTCTCCTAGCTCGCTCGATCTGCAGAGAGGCCGGCGCACACGGCGAGCATCGCGTCTGCCGCCGCGCCCCACGAGTACCGCTTCACCCGTTCGCGGCCTCTCGCCACCAGCCGGTCGCGCAGCGCCGAGTCCGAAAGAAGCCGCTCCATGCTGAGGCTCATGTTATCGACATTGTGCGGATCGAAGGTATCGGCGGCGGCGCCCGCGATTTCCGCCATGGCGGTTTTCTCGGCGACCGCCACCGGAACTCCGGCCATCATCGCTTCATGCACCTGCAGGCCCCACCCTTCGTAGAAGGACGGGTATATGAATAGGTCGGCGCCTTGATAGAGCGGCCGAACGTGCTCGGCCGGGACATAACCCAGAACCCTGATGTCGTCCGAAAAGCGGCTGTTCGCGACGCGGCGGTGGAACTCCGGATAGGGCCAGAGGGTGCGGCCGGCAATGACGAGCTGATGGGGCAGCCTGCTGCGCGACTTCAAGCGATCGAACGCCTCGACTAGGCCCTCGAGGTTCTTGCGCGGGTGAATGTCGTTGAGGGAGAGGATGTAGTGCCGGCCGATGCCGTGCCGCTGGCGCACTTCCAAAATCTCACCCTCCGATCGCCCTACGGAGAATTCGGCGCGCACGCCATGCGGCACCACGGCGATCTTTTCGCTGGGCACGTCCAGCAAGCGCACGATCTCGCGCTGGGAGAATTCGGTTGTCGTGACGATCCGGTCGGCGCGGCGGACCGAATTTCTGAGCGCGATCGTCCTGGGTATCGCCAAGTGGGGCGGGAGCCAGCCTGGGCACGCCAACCAGAACACATCGGCCAGCAGCAGGACCGTCCGGCAGGGCGCGTGGATCGGCAGCGTCGAGAAGGAAAGAAGCAGGTCGATCGGATGCCGTTCCAGTTCGATCGGGTAGGCGACCAGATTGCGCAGGAACGAGTTACGGGCATAGCGCGGCAATCTGACGGCTTCACAGTTGGGCGCGAACTCGAAATCGAGTCTCGTTGTCAAGCGCATACAATCTAAACTGAGCCTCCGGGCAGCGCTCCACCATTTCCTTGAGGAGCTGCCGCGCGTGAATGCCCTGTCCGGATCGCGAACCGAATTTCATACTCGGCGACAGGAACTTGGCGTCGTAGCCGACAGTCAGGTCCCTCGGCATGGTGATCCGGCCTTTGCGCGAGAGCGAAGGTGGCGCCGGAGCAATGCCGTTGGTGCCAGGGAGGGCGGCTACGGTGAGATCTTCGGCCATTCAAAGAGTTACCATAGAGGGTTCGCGCGACGGTCCTGACGTGACGCAGCCTTCCAACTCTGAGACTGTTGCCATTGACGACGCAACCTTTTCCGACGCGGTCGTCGTGCACGATATACTGACGCTCTGGTCCGCGACGAGGTGATCATGGCAGAGCAGGCGCCCTTTCATATCGGCAATGCCAAGCTCGACCAGGTGCGCGGCTCGGGCTGGTTCGTCGGCCAGTTCGTGCCGCCGGAGCTCGGGCTTCGGCACCAGACCGAGGTCGAGATCAAATGGGGCGTCCATCCGGACGGCGACCGGCGTGCTGTCCCCTGGGCCCATGGGCATGGCACCACTGTCGCCATTCTGATCCGCGGCGCTCTGCGCCTGAGCTTCCACATCGGTACGGCGACGCAGCAGGTCATGCTGGAGAAAGAGGGCGACTACGTCGTCTACGGGCCCGATATGCTGCATTCCTGGACAGCCATCGGCGACACGCTCGTCGTCACGGTGCGCTTTCCCTCGGTCGAGATCGGCCGGCCGGCCGGCGACAGCGCCCAGGATCCTATTTGCTAGTCCGATGGGCCAGCGCTTCGAGCGTGCTTCGCTGCCCGCGCCGCGCCCCGCGCTTGCCCAGCCCTGCGGATGCGGCTGCGGTCGGGTACTCCGGTATTGGAACGCCACCGAGACGCGCGTCTACGGTACCGATATGAACGAGTATCTTGTCAACGTATGCGAGCGCTGTGCTCCCAAAGCTCGAATCAGCAGGAATTCGTTATTCAGGCGGGCCCGAGGTCGCTGCGTCCAGCGGGTTTCAACGATACATCGGCGCAGGCGAGCTGGAAGAGGCTTTCGAAGAGCTGAGGTCGCTTGACCCGATTCTGGAGTCACCTTGATCTTCCAAGGATCCTCCAAGCCAGCGACCCGATCCAACGACCACCGCCAGGACCTCGCCTACCTTGCGTTCGAAACCCAAGCTTCAATAGGATGAGATCTCAAGTGCGCGCGACACAGTTGGCGGGTAGCGCCCGACCCTGTGG
Source organism: uncultured Alphaproteobacteria bacterium (assembly GCA_963789275.1). Classification (GTDB taxonomy): domain Bacteria; phylum Pseudomonadota; class Alphaproteobacteria; order ATCC43930; family CGMCC-115725; genus DAHUYF01. Next base: position 11,282 of record CAWBKF010000020.1, on the reverse strand, counting down.
CGGCGGCATCGCGCAGGCAGTGGATCACGAACATTCGCTCCTGAAGCCGCCGCAGTCGCGCTGGCACGGGCACAGTTCATGCCCATGGGGCAAAGCCGGCTACAGTGGATGGAAGCGCACGTCCATGATCGCGCCGGCCGACCAGGCACACGGATTCGCGGGAAGCTGACGACAGGCAAGTTGCGGACCAGATAGGGGCTCAGCCCGGGAGGACAATGTGGACCGTCCAGCAAAGTTCCGGCGAACTCCGTATCCGGTCGACCGCGCGCCGGGCCGGGAGGTTTCGGGAGCGAAGTCAACCGTGCCGATCGCAGCGCTCCAGCCCTGGGTGAGTTACGTTCAGACTCAGCAATTCACGCCGGAGCCGGGCCGACTGGCTTCCAACCTTGTGATCGGGACCAATGCGCCGCGCGATGCCTATAGGGCCTACAACTTTCTGCGCAGCCAAGTGATCACGCGGCTGCAGGAAAGCGGATGGAACACGGTGGCCATCACCAGCCCGTCCGGCGGATCAGGCAGCACGCTGACCGCCCTCAATCTCGGCATCAGCATCGCACGCAGCTATTCCTACACGGTCCTGCTGGTGGAACTCGACCTGGTCAATCCTTCCCTCCGTCGGATGCTGGGATTTACCCAACGGCAGGGGATGGTGGATCACCTGCTCGAGGACGTGCCGGTGGCCGACATCCTGATCAATCCAGGCATCGATCGCTTTGTCCTTATTCCCGCCGGCTCGCCGGTCATCAATTCGGCGGAATTGCTCTCCTCCCCCAAAATGGGCCGTCTGGTCGGGGAGCTCAAACACCGCTATCACGATCGGATCGTCCTGTTCGACTTGCCTCCGGTACTCGCCCATGATGACGCCATGGCGTTTGCGCGTTTTGCCGATTGCGCGCTGCTGGTGGTCGAAGAAGGCGAGACCCGCGCCGACGACGTCCGCCAGGCCATAGACTATCTCAGCCCCACTAACATTCTGGGCGTGGTCCTCAACCGCTCGATCCATGCCGCCGCCGGGAGGGCAATCCGCCGCTGAGCGGCATGGACCTGCCCGGAGCGGAATCACGCGCCACAGTCCGACATAGAGGTCTGCGGGTGACTGCAACGGACGACACCATGGCGGCCGACACCGCGCTGTGCGGCGCGGGTCTTTCCGGCGTCAATTTCTGCGCCCCTGTCGGCATTGCCAGCGGCCTCGGGACGGCGGCGCGCAGATATCTGGCCGCCTTGCGCGCCGCGACGGTGCCGCTGCGCCTGGTGCCTATTCACGAGCTCTTCGTCCATCAGCCCAGCTCGGGGAACCGCGAGCGGAGGCAGCGGCCCCGCCACGCCCTGTCGGGCAACCGGGAGCTTCATCGCGCTGATCGCGCCGGGATATAGATTCGAGGCAGAGACGCTCGCCGGCCTACAGGGCGAGCCGAGCCACGGACACCGCGAGGGGCTCCGCAGTATTCCTCGACAGCAGCGCCGGCCTCGCCGCGACGTGGAACCCGGTTTTGCTCGAGTTGCCGACTGCTGCTGCTGTGGAAATCGGCTTACCCGATGCTGCCGCCGGCCCCGTCGCTACTCTCGGCTCGGGCTGTCGCCAAGCGCTTGGGCCAGGCGTGGATGGCGGCTCACGCGACTTCGCGCGACCCCGACCAGCTCCGTGCAAGCCTGGGCTGAGACGGACAGCAGAAAGCGAGCCGAAAGGCCGAGTATGACGATGAGGTGCATGGGAACCCATGGTGATCTGGCACCATGCTTTCGGTAGTAGATGTAGCTGCCGAGGTGGAATTCGACCAACGAGCGGAACCTGCGGCGGAGGCTGATCATCGTGCCGCCTTTGTGATCGAGATGAATGATCGTCGCCGACGGCAGGTAATAGGAGGGATAGCCGACATCGGCGAGCCGCTTACAATAATCCGCGTCGACGTGGTAGGAGAGGCGCCGATCGAGCTCGCCGACCTTGTCCATGACATGACGCGGGAGCATGACCGCGGCGCTCGACACGTAGCCGGCGGGGAACGGCGTCGTCATGTCGCGTCCCAAATGCAGCAGATGCTGCCGCGAAATGGGGTTGCCCGGAAACAGTCGGGTGATGATCGATCGTGCTCCGAAGAAAGCTGATCCCACGTTCGGTAGAGACTTGACCGAGTGCTGAACGGACCGATCTTCATTCAGCAGCTTGCACCCGACGGCACCGACGTGCGGGTGCTCGCGCAGGAAAGCCAGCATCCTGTCGATCGCCTCCGCCAATACGATCGTGTCATTGTTCAACAGCAGCAGGTATTTTCCGCGAGAGCAGGCTACGGCACGATTGTTCGAAAAGGCATAGTGCCGATTGACCTCGTTGCGCAGCAGACGCACCTCGGGAAAGCATCGGCGGACCATGTCGAACGTATCGTCCTTGGACGCATCGTCTACGATGATGACCTCATAGCGCTCGCCCGGCGGATTCCGCTCAATGGACCGCAGGCAATCGGCGAGAAGATCGCGGGCGTTGTACGTCGCGATGATCACTGAAAGGACGATATCGTCAGTGACTGCACAGTCGTCAGTAGGATCGCGAACTATCATGTGTGCACCGCCGCAGTGTGATTCTCCGTGCTCCTCCGATCCTGATCGAGCTGTGACCAGCGAGTCGAGCCTCGGTTGAGCGGCTTTCCACTGCAAGCGGCTCGCTCCCCTGAAATTCGCCATTGCCCTGCCTCCCTCGAGAGGAAGATGCTTATTGAGAAAGGTCCGAGACGACTGGATCGGTCCGCGGTCGCCGGGCCGCCGCGGCCGATCGATGGCGGCGATGGAGTGCACATATGGAGTACTACCGCTTCTGGCGGATCCTGGTCGCCCGCAAATGGCTCCTGATTTTCTTGCCAATCATCGCGGCCGGCGCCGGTCTTGCGACTAGCTACCTTCTGCCCCAGCAGTACGAGTCCGCTGCCCTGGTGCTGGTGCGCCCGATTCAGGAATTCAAGTTCAATCGCGGTGGCGGCGGCGACAGGGACCAGCTGCTCGATCTGCCGGTAAACCTAACCGCCCCGATCGACGCTCCGAGCAAGACCTACATGGAGCTGATCAAGAGCCACAGCGTCGCGGTGCAGATCGTCAAGGCGCTCAAGTTGGACGTGCCCGAAACGAAGCAGTACGCGAGCCGCTGGGAGCAAATCAGGGACGAGATCGGGACCGAGGCGAGGGACCTCCTGCAGAGCGCGAAAAACTACCTCCGCTACGGACACGACATAGCGGCCTCCCCCTTCGATCTCGCGGTCGAGGACGTCCAAGAAAATCTTGTGGTGGCCGGGCGAAAAGACACCTACGTATTCGATATTACCTATCGTTCGAGCTCTCCGACGCGAGCGGCCGCCGTCGCCAACGCCGCGGCCGAGATCTTCCTGGCGCAAAGTTCCGACGCCCATCGGCGCGAATTGGCGCGCACGCGCGAATTCATCGGCACTCAACTCGATCAAAGCCGCGAAGCGCTCGAGCAGGCACGGGCTGCGACCCTCGCCTACAAGAACTCGGGCGGGACGTTCGACATCAAGCAGGAATACGACGAAAAGTTGAAAGTTTTGGCCGATCTGGAGACCTCTCTGGCGAAATCCCAGGCGATGCTTGCCGGCCTCCAGCACACCTACTTCGATATCAATCCGAAGGTCGCCACCCAGCAGGCGGATGTCGAGAAGACGAAACTGCAGATCGCAAGCTTGCGGCGTGAGCTGGGGGCCTACCCACAGGCAGAGGCCCGATTGAACCAGATCACCCTCGCCCAGCGGCTTGCCGAGGAGAGCTACGACTTTCTGGCCAAGCAATACGACGAGGCCCGCGTCAAGGAGGCCGCAAACGTCGCCGAAATCCGCATCGTCTCACAGGCGCAACCCTCGCTCTATCCAGGCAAACCGTTGAAGTGGCTCTATGCTTCGCTGAGCTTTGCAATCGCCCTGATCGCAGCCGTCGGCTGGGCGCTGCTCTCGGAGTCCCTCGATCCACGGATCCGCACGACACAAGATCTGTACGGTGCGCTCCAGGTGGAGGTCCTGGGCGCGATACCTGAAATCAAACATTACTGAGATCAGGTGTCGAGCAGGTGTCAATGGCTCCGGAGCTGGTTTTCCTGACACAAGGACTGGTGATCCTGGTGCTTTCTGTCGCGCTCTGGCGATTCCTGGGACTGCGGCAGGCGGTGCCACTGGTCTGCGTACAGATCCTCGTCGGCATTGCGCTAGGTCCGAGCCTGTTCGGCCGTCTGGCGCCGGAGTTGCACGGCTTGCTGTTCAATCCGGCGACGCTGACGCCGTTCTCCGGGATCGCGGCGATCGCCGTGCTCTTGTTCGGGTATATCACCGGCCTCCATTTCGAACCCGGCGGCCATCTCGGGCGTGGCCGCGGGTTTGTCATCATTGCGACAGCCAGCGTTGCAGTGCCCACCGGAGCCGGCTTTCTTGGGGGCCTGTGGATCGCGTCTGAGCTGCCCGGCGAAATCGGCCAGGGCGTCGACCCCTACGGCTTTGCCGCCGCCATCGGCATCTGCGTTGGGGTCACGGCGCTGCCGGTGCTGGGCGCGATCCTGGGTGAGATGGACCTGCTCGGACGGCGGATCGGCGATCTCGCGCTGGGTGTCGCCGCGGTGAACGACGCCGCGCTGTGGCTGCTGCTCGGCGGGCTGATGACGGTGCTCGCCGGCAAGTCTGCCGGGAGCCCCGGCATGCTAGCGAGCATCTGCGGTACGCCAGTCTATCTCGCCGCGATGATCTTCATCGTGCGGCCATTGCTGCACCAGTGGGCGCATGAACGAGCGCGGTTTGGCCGCGGTTTGCGCCGTGGCACTCGGCTCGGCGATGGTGACCCAGGCGCTCGGACTGCACTACATCTTTGGCGCCTTCGTAGCCGGAAGCGTGATGCCGCGCCAAATGCGCCAGCTCATTCTCGACCGCTTGCAGGTGTTCACCCTCGGGATCCTGATGCCGTTCTTCTTCACCATGACAGGCCTGCGTACGTCGGTTGACCTCGGGTCGTTCAGCTTTTTCGCGATGACGCTGGCGACCACCGGGCTTGCGGTGCTGAGCAAGTTGGGCGGCACGGCCGTGGCGGCGCGGCTGACCGGCGAAAGCTGGCGAGACGCCTTCGGTCTGGGCGCCTTGGTGCAGACCAAGGGGCTGATGGAGCTTGTCGTCTTGACGGTTCTGCTCGACCACCGAGTGATCTCGGCAAATGCGTTCTCGGCACTGACGATGATGGCCGTGATCAGCACGGTACTGGCAATGCCGCTCGCGCGAACTCGGTCTCGGTCACGGCGCCCAGCGCATGGCGGGGTCGAGAGCGCAGCACCACCGCGACAGCGCTCCCTCGCCGAGCGGCATCGGCGATGACTAGCGAGTAGATTGGCGGCAATTCAGAACGCGCCACGCCGCAGAATTACCGCCTTCAGAGTGAGGAGCAGGATTTTCAGATCCAGCTTGACGCTCCGCGTATGGAGGTACTGCAGGTCCCAAGCGATCGTGTCGCCCCAGTTCAGCAGCGCGCGCCCGTTGACCTGGGCAAGACCGGTAATGCCCGGCTTGCACGCGAACTTATACATTTCCTCGGCCGTGTAGTGCTGCAGGACTTCGAGAATTTCCGGTCGGGGGCCGACGAGACGCATTTTCCCGACGAGAACCGACCACAGGTTCGGCAGCTCATCGACAGAGAGCTTACGCAGGATCCGTCCCGCCGGGGTGATGCGCGGATCATCGCGGGGATGACTGTATTGCTTGCGGAACTCCCCTCCCGGAAAGCGGTAATCGTAAAGCGCGGGAAAGCGCTGCCGCGCGTCGACATACATGGTGCGGAACTTGGGAAAGGCGAAAGCAGCGGGCACGTGATAAAGGGCATCCGGATCGTACCCGCCCGGCGGTGCACGCACATCGCCGCGTCCTTCGAGATCGCGCCCACGCACGATGGCCGAGCGCTTGGTGCGTGGTTGAAAGAACACCGCCGGTCCGGGCGTGTCCCAGCGGATCACCGCCGTCAGGATCAGCAGCAACGGTAGCGACAGGATCAACCCGGTCAGCGCGACGATGATCTCGAAAACTCGATAGCCGCCCTCCACGAGCCATCCCCCTCTGGCCGGCAGATCGCGCACCGGGACCGCGTAGGGTTTGCCGGGTGGCATCATTGCCGTAACGGGCGCCGAAGCCACCAGCCGACGCGGCGCGGCGCCCACTTGGCAATCGCCCATCCTGCGGCGGGGCTTGCTCTGCAACGGATCCACGGTCATTCGCTAGTTCCTCTCGCTGCACCTTGCAGCGCGACTGATTCGAGCGCGCAAGCCGGGCTGGCAAAGATGCCCCGGAGCCGCAAGGCCGCTGCGCGCGCCGGGGCGTTCTGATGGACGTCAGTTCAGCCGCGCGCGTGATACTTAGCGAGCGACTCCGACCACTTGTTGAAGTACGTCTTGGTCGTGTCGGAGAGCGGCAACCCAATGGGCAGGATCGAACGGCCATACTTCGAGAACTCGAGATATCGCCGGATCGTCATGAGATCGTCTTCGGTGACCAGCTGCAGGTCCTCGTTCACGAAATGGATGATGTTGCCACGCTTCACCGCTGTCTCGAGCAGATGGTTACGGTCCGCCTCGTCCTCGGGCAGCGCGAAGATGCTGTACATGACCGTATTGGCGTTGCGCTCCTCGATCAGGTTCAACAGCGTCGGACAATGCAGCATGTCTTCCAGATCGAACAACTCGTAGTCGCAGGTGAGCCCTTTCTTGCCGATGTAATCGAAGAGCATATAGCGCTGCAGGTGCACCGGAATGGCGTAAGTCGCCGTGCTATTGTTCGCGACGTAGAAGATATTGTGCTTGCCGTTCTTGAACTGCGGGTCGCGCGGCGGCAACTGTGCCAGACGCTCCTCCTCTTCCTCGGTATCCGGAATAAGGTGGAAGTATCCCGCCGGAATCTTGCGGCCGAGCAGGTCGCCGTAAATCGCTTCGGCAATCCGGAAATCCATGCTGATCCGCGTCTTGCCCGTCGCGTTGGGCATGCCCGAGCCGTGGATGTGCTCCTGGCTGAAGAGGCAGCAGCTGCCCGGCCCGGCCTTGATCTGATGCGCGTGCTTGCCCCAGAGCTCGGTCATTTCGTGCATCTTGAGGCGGTGCTCGATGGCGTATTTGACCAGCTCGCGCGACTTCTTGATCGGGATGATCTGCATCGAGCGAGTCCGGTCCTCCTCCGCCGTTACGTCGACGAACGGCAGCCACAGGCTGCGCGAGGCCACGCCGTGGCCGTACAGCAGGCCGGTATGGAAGGGGAAATAAAGCTCCGGCGTGGTCGGCAGCATGATACGGACGTTCATGAAGCGCTGCACCGCCACCGGCTGGCGCAGCTTGCCTTTCGGCACCACGACCTCCCGCACGAAGCGATTCAGCAGCCGCCGGAACTCCGGCAGGTTGGTATCGGCGCACAACTGCTTGGTGACGCGGTACGTCTCGGCTTGCGGCACGACCTCGTGGAAGTAACTGAGATCCTCGACCTGATAGCCCATTTTCCGGATCCGGTCGCGGATCCACTCGTTGAAGGGGAAGCGCTCGTTCGGGTAGGTCATGATCTGAGCGTCCCACTCGTGGGTCAGGCTTCGCTCCAGATCACTGTCGATCTCGTGCGCCTGAATCGGCTCCAACGCGATGGTATCCGGCATAGCCACTACTCCCCTGATTCGAATGGCGTGAATTTCCCCACAGAGAATCCGGCGTAGTGACCGTCGGCCCGGAAATTCAATGCCGGATAAAATTCTGGCTAGATCGATGTAGGGACTGACAAACCGTACACCGTGCCCAAAACGCATGTAAAGGTCATTCGACCCGGATCGGCGCTGCAAAAACACCGCGCGAGCAGCAATTCACGGCCATCACCACTTCCACCGAGTGTAAATCGCGTCACCGCGGCTCGGGCGCGGAATTTGCAGACGATCACTTGGATTTCATCGGTGCGCATCAGAGCTTGGCGTCAGGCTTGAAGGGCGGCCGGCAGTCCCGCTCTGCGTTTGCTGCGAAATTCGGGGGCAATGATGGCTCTGTCGGCTGATCAACCGCGGCAACAGCGCGGGTCAGCCGTCATCATAAGCGATTGCGGCGCTGTGTCTGGCGATGAAACGCAGCCATTGCCGATGGCGAAGAGCGGCGCCCCCATATGCTTGCGGTAACGATTAGCCCGGGCGATCAACTGGTCCCTGGTGAGGACGAGGCGCTCGTTCACCAGATAGCCGCCTTCATGGGTGATCACAGAATCGCCCCGCTGTCGCAAAAAGCGGATGACGTCGTCGATCGTGGATGGGGCCGCCGCGCGCTGGCGCAGGAACTGCTGCTCGAGGGCAAGCTCTTCCTCGCGACTGAGATGGCTTTTGGCCGGCACTGATCTGCCGTTCGGCCGAGCCTGCGACTGTTGTCGTGCCAAGCTCAGTCGGCTGATCTGGGCCTGGCCGACGGACCGCTGAGAGCGCTCCACAATCGTGCCATCGGCGGCGCCGCTTTCGGGCACGCTTGCGACGCGCTCGTGCACTCCCGATGCAATCGGCGGGGCACCGGTGCGCGGGCGAGGCTGCGGTTCATTTGGCGCCCGACCTCCCCCCGCCGGGTCGACAGAAGGCGCCCACTGGGGCGCCGCGCGGGATGCCGACGAGCGCGGTGCACTCTCGCCATAAGCGAGACCAACACTGATAAAGCGATCGAGACAAGCGGCCAGCTCCAATGCATCGGTGGGACTCCGAGGCGCCCCCCCTGCTAGGACCAGCTCTACGAGCCACAATCGGCGTCGCCCAGCCGAATCAAGATCGCTTGCTACGCCCCGAGCGAAAGCCATACTCATTCAGCTCCCCGCCTCTCCAGCCTCTTCTGGATGAACTGCAATGATCGCCTCCAGTGTTATAGTACAAATTACCGGCCACGATCGTTGCAAGCGCAATCGCAGGAAAGCCAAGCTTTTTACGGCCGTTGTCGCATCCGGCGGTGATCCTGGTGGACGAGTGCCATGGCGGGGAGCTCGCGACACCGGCCAGCGCGCGCGGAATTCTTCCGCGGTCGGCAAGCAGGCCTACCAACTCCTCGCAGCGGCCCGCCACCCCTAGCGCGGTGACAAGGCCTAACGCATCGGCCCCGCTGAACCGGCCGCCATCGCTGCATGCTCCGCCGGATGGTGGTTCCAGCGGGGCTGTATCGCCGCACCGCTCTTGTCGTCGGAGTAGAAGAAATAGGGCGGTAGCTCGCTGAGCCGCGGGTGACGGCGATCGCGCTCCGACAGGGTCGCCCGGTCGTTGTCGACCGGCCACTTTATGCCGAGTTCGGGATCACTCCACAGCAGGCCGCGGTCGTGGGTCGGCTCGTAGAATGTGTCGACTTTATAGAGCACTTCGGTATCTGGCTCGAGTGTGCAGAAACCATGTGCGAAGCCCTTGGGTATCAACATTTGATTCCACTGGTCGGCGCTCAGCACCGCCGCCACGAAACGGCCGAACGTGGGAGAGCCGCGGCGGATGTCGACCGCGACGTCCAGAATCTTGCCGCGCACGACGCGCATCAGCTTCGTCTGCGCAAAGGGCGGCACCTGAAAATGCAAACCTCTGACGATGCCGGGCTGACGGGAGAGCGATTGGTTGTCCTGAATGAATTCGAGATCGAGCCCCAGCTGAGACCAGGCCCGGCGGCTATATACTTCGGAAAAATAACCTCGGTCATCGCCGTGCCGAGGCGGTCGGATCAACTTGACCTCAGGGATCGTGGTTTCGATCACTTCCATGGTGGCCACCTTCGCGTTCGATTTTCCGAATCGGCGCCGGGCACGAGGGTACGCGCGGTCCAAACGCGACCCACCCAATAACGCGGCGACGTATCGAACCCGATGCCGGTCGGCGACCGTCGCGCCGAAGCATCGTGCCGATCCAACGCTAAGGAGCGCCACTGAAAGCTGTCAACCTCGGTCACGGCAAGGCGCACGTCGTGGGACAATCGATGACTGGCCCCGCCCGCGACAGCCACGGCCAGGCGGGACACAGATACCGCACAGTGTCTGTGCGGTGTGCGCTCTGCGCTGGTCCGCGGAGCGCCTCTATGGGACTGGCGCGCTGCTCTGCTTTTGTCGTCCCCAACCTGCCGCGCTATGCAAATCCTGGACGGCGACGCGTCATACCGCAAAGATACGATGAGAGATTGGCGAGCTCATTGCACAGCCAATAGATCCACTGTGGACAGGAACGCCGATGTCTACATATGCGACGCATACGCTGCGCCCCGCCAGTTCCTCCGCCGCACGCCGCTTGCTGGCGCCGAGTGACGGAAAGAGGCGCGGCATTGTGCTCGCGGGCGGAGCCGGCACTCGGCTCTATCCGATGACGCGCTCGTGCAGCAAGCAGTTGATGCCGATCTACGACAAACCGATGGTCTACTATCCGCTATCGCTACTGCTGCTGGCGGGCATCCGGGACATCCTGGTCATCACCACTCCCGACGATCACGATGCCTTCGTACGCCTGCTCGGAGACGGGCGGCAATGGGGCGTCAATCTGCAGCATGCGGTACAGGAGACCCCGCGCGGCCTCGCCGACGCCTTTCTCGTTGCCGAGAGCTTTCTCGCCGGTGAGAGCTGCTGCCTCGTCCTCGGAGACAATATCTTCTATGGCGACGGGCTCGGGACGCAGCTGGCGGACGCCGCCCGCCGTCAAACCGGCGCCACAGTCTTTGCCCACGCCGTAGCGGATCCAGAGCGTTATGGCGTGGTCGAGTTTGACGCTGTCGGAAGAGCGACGAGCATCGTGGAGAAGCCGACCGTGCCGCGGTCGAATTGGGCCGTCACCGGGCTCTATTTTTACGACCATCGCGTGGTTGACATCGCCTCCTCGCTGCGCCCGTCGGAACGTGGCGAGCTCGAAATAACCGACGTCAATCGGTGGTATCTCGACCGGGGCGAACTCCAGGTTCGCCGCCTTGGCCGCGGCTTCGCCTGGTTCGACACCGGTACGCAGGATTCTCTGCTCGCCGCCGCCAATTTCGTCCAAAGTCTGGCCCTGCGGCAAGGACTCAAGATTTGCTGTCCGGAGGAAATTGCCTTTCGGCGAGGCTATATCAGCGCCTCGGCGATGCGCGGCGCGGCGCATGAGCTGGCGAAGAGCGGATATGGCCAGTACTTGCTGCAGGTCCTGAGCGAGGCCGATGCGGCTGCCACCCTGTCCACGTCTGAGGTGGGGCGCTGAGCAACTCGCGCGAGGGCACAGTTGCCCGCATATATGGCGGCTTTACCGACCACCGCACGCGTTGTACGGTGTTCGGCGCCTAGACTAGT
>CAWBKF010000019.1:0-231249 GCA_963789275.1 uncultured Alphaproteobacteria bacterium | reverse complement strand
GGCGATCAGGCCGCCGGCGATGGCATAGGCGTAGGTCCGCGCCATCGGACCGAAGATGTGGCCCTCGATGCCGGAGAGCGTGAACAGCGGCACGAAACCCGCGATGATGATCGCGGCCGAAAAGAAGATCGACTGACTGACCTCGGTCGCGGAATTGGCGATGACGGCGAATTTGCCGCGCAAGCCGACATTGGGGCGCACGCGGTGCAGCAACTCGGAACGGGAGAAGCGCTCGGCCGGCGTTTGCGACAAGTGCCGGAAGATGTTCTCGACCATGATGACGGTGGCGTCGACGACGAGGCCGAAATCGATCGCGCCCACCGACAGCAGATTGGCGGATTCGCCGCGCAGCACCATGATCAGGATGGCGAAGAACAGCGCGAAGGGTATGGTCGTGGCGACGATGAGGGCGCTGCGCAGATTGCCCAGGAATAGCCACTGCAGCAGGAAGATCAGCACCATGCCGAACGCCATGTTGTGCAGCACGGTGCGCGTCGTGACCGCGATCAGGTCGCTGCGGTCGTAGATCTGCTCGATGCGCACGCCGGGCGGCAGGATGCCGGTGGTGTTGATCTTGTCCACCTCGGCCTCGACGCGCTCGATCGTCGGCGTGCTTTGCTGCGCCGCGGCGCATCAGCACGATCCCCTGGACGATGTCGTCGTCATCGTCCTGGCCGGCGATGCCGAGCCGCGGCTGGTTGCCGACGCTCACCGTGGCGATGTCGCCGAGCAGCACCGGCGAGCCGTTGGTCGAGGTCAGCATGGTGTTGCGGATGTCGTCCATGGAATGGATCGAGGCCGACGCCGCGCACCACCGCCGCCTGCGGCCCGAAATTCACCGTCTGGCCGCCGACATTGATGTTGCTGTTGTTGAGCACCTGCAGCACCTGCGGCAGGGTCAGGCCGTAATCGATCAGCTTGTTCTGGTCGATGGTGACGCTGTAGGTCTTGGTCTTACCGCCCCAGCCGGTGACGTCGATCACCCCCGGCACCGCCTTGAAGCGGCGCTCCAGGATCCAGTCCTCGATCGTCTTCAAATCCATCACGGAATAGCCGGGCGGCCCGACGACGCGATAACGGTAGATCTCGCCGATCGGGCTTGCCGGCGAGATCTGCGGCTGCGCATTGTTGGGGAGCGCCGAGAGCTGCGACAGCCGGTTGATCACCCATTGCTCCGCCTGCTCATAGGTGAAGTCGTAGGTGAACTGCACCTTGACGTCGCTGAAGGCCGAACAGCGAGATCGTCCGCACCGTGGTGATGTGCGGAATCCCGGCCATCTGGATCTCGATCGGGATGGTGACGTAGCGCTCCATCTCCTCGGCGGACTGGCCGGTGCTTTGCGTCACGATGTCGACCAGCGGCGGCACCGGGTCGGGATAGGCCTCGATGTTGAGCTTGAGGAAGGTCATGATGCCGGCGCCGAACATCAGCACCAGCAGCACGACCATCAGGATCCGCTGCCGCAGCGCGAAGGCGACGATGCCGCTCATGGTGTTCCGACCGCCGGTTGGTTCAGGGTTTGCTCTCGTCTCAAATCGATTCTCAAATCGATCGCTCTCGCACGGTTCCGCCGCCGCTCAATCGCCCTGGGCGGCGCGGTCGATGAACAGCGTGCCGGAGGTCACGATCTTCTCTGCCGGCTGCAATCCCGCGAGGACCTCGACCATGCCGCCGCTGACCCGTCCCACGCGGATCGGCCGGAGCGCCAGCGTCTTGTCGTCGCGCGCCACCCAGACGCGGGCCGCCTCGCCCTCATAGACGACCGCGCCTTCCGGCACGCCGGGGGCCGAATGCGCATCACCCGTGATGATGCTGAAGCTCGCGAACATCTCGGGCTTCAGCGCGCCGTCGGCATTCTCGACCTCGGCGCGCACCGGCAGGCGGTGCGTGTTGGGATCGACCGCAGGCGCGACATAGGCGAGCTTCGCCTTGAATATGCGGCTGGGATAGGCCAGCACGTGCACCTCGACCGGCTCGCCCAGCCGCATCAGCGGCGCATCCGCCTCGCGCACATTGGCAACGAGCCACACGGTGGCGAGATTGCCGATCGAGAATACCGGCGTCGAGGCGCCGTTGGCGGTCGAATTGATATACTGCCCGAGGCCGATCTGGCGTTGGATCACGGTGCCGCCGATCGGCGCCGCGACCACCGCCTCGGCGCTCATCTGCTGCGCGTTCTCGATCGCGGCGATGTCCGCGTCGCTCTTGCCCAGGATGTGCAGGCGGTTGCGCACCGCGGCGAGCGTGATCTCGGCGGTGCGGAGATTGGCCTTGGCGGTTTCGAGATCGGCCTGGGCCTGTTCCCAATCCTTCAGCGCTCCGGCCTTGGCGTCGAACAGGTCGTGCTGGCGCTTCTCGTTGATGGTCGTCAGCCGGAGCTGCGCGCGCGCCGTGTTGAGGCCGGCGATCGCGGTGATGAGGTCGTTCTGCCCCTGCACGAACTCCGAGGCGGCGACCACCATCAGCGGCGCACCGCGCTCGACCTGGTCCCCCGCCTTGGCGAAGAGCTTGGTGACGCGGCCGCTATAGGGCGAGAAGACTGGGGTCGTCGTATCGTCGTTGTTGGCGATCTTGCCGTCGGTCACCTGCTCAGCACGGAAAGCGACCTCAGCCACGGGCGCGATCTTGAGGCTCGCCCATTGCGCTTCCGTCGGGCGGAAGGTCCCGGGGGCGTCGGCGGGCGCCGCGGCCTCCTGCGGGGCGCTGGTGTGGCGCCACAGGATGGGAATGCCAACCAGCGACGTGATCGCGACGACGGCCAGCACGCCGACGATGATCAACTGCGTCGGGCGCAACAGCACGCGCGGCGCACGGGACGCCGGTGAGGAGAGCATGTCGTGCACGGTCAGTTACCTCCCGCGATGCCATCAGCGTGCCGCACAGGGCTCGTCAGAGACGCAACTCCTGCATCTCTCACCGACTGCCGCGCCCATGCTGCTGATGGCCAATGAAATCTCAATGTCTGACAATAATCACGCAGGTCACCGAAGCATAATCAATTGTTCATGTAGAATGCTGCGCTGCAATATAAAGAATATATAAACAAACCTGCGGCTTCCCGCCATCATGCCCAAGTCCCTCGCAAACGCTGCCCAAGCTTTGCCCATAGGCTTACGCGAGGCTTACAGGAATTCCGGCAATCGCCGCAGCACAGCAGCGAGCGCGGCAAGGCAGCGCCGGGTCGATGAGTGCACAGTCGGATTCTGTTGTTCAGGACGCAACGAAAACGGGCGAAGGGCGATCACGTCGGCGCCGCGCCCGGCGCCGGGCTCACCCCAGATGTGGCGCCCGCAGCTTCATCAGCATCATCGCGGCGACGAGCAGATTGAGCATCACGACGACCAGCACGATCTTGACGGCAAGCGGCGTCACCGGTCCGCGCCGGCCGTGAATGGCCGGCGTGGCTGTCCATTTTGACTTGGCAACGGGAGCAGCCCGCTCGCCGCTCGCGCTCCGGGAGCCAGTCGTCGTCATCGCTACCTCGCCGCAGATCAGAAATGAATGCCCGAGAAGAGTAGTCGCGCGTTGAATAAAAAATCGAGTACGAGAAAATGCAATATTCGTGAAAAATATATTATTGAAACGGCAATCGATCATGAAAATTCCGTGTGAGCTATTTATAAATAAATGAAAGACCTCGTGCCGCGGCCGCGCCTGCAACCATTGCGTCCCTTGAACGCGGCGGGATCGGCGAGTGGTTGATAAACCGCTGGCGCAGCGCGTCATCTGGCCGCAGCACCAGGCCGCGAAGGAACGCCCGCCCGGCTTCTGGCGTCCATAGACGCAAGACCCTCTGGCAGGGAGGGTGCTCGCTGCCCTGCGCCCTTTGCCGCGATCGGACGGGAGAACAATGAAAATCGCCCAAGTCGCTCCGCTGACGGAATCGGTGCCGCCGAAACTCTATGGCGGCACCGAGCGCATCGTCTCGTATCTCACCGACGGGCTGGTGGCGCTCGGCCATGACGTCACGCTTTTCACCAGCGGCGACAGCACCACAACCGCGCGGCTCGAGGCGGTCTGGCCGCGGGCGCTGCGGCTCGACGAAGGCATCCGCGACTATCTCGCGCCGCATATGATCCTGCTCGAGACGGTGGCGCGCCGCGCCGCGGCCTTCGACATCATCCATATCCACGTCGACTACATCGGCTATCCCGTGTTGAGCCGAATCGGCGTCCCGTTCGTGGCGACGCTGCATGGCCGGCTCGACCTGCCGGAACTGCGGCCGCTCTACCGGATCTTCAACGAAGTGCCGGTGGTGTCGATCTCCGATTCCCAGCGCGAGCCTCTGCCGGAGGCGAACTTCGTCTCGACGGTCTATCACGGCCTCCCCGAGCGCGCCCTTGTGCCGGGATTCGGCGCCGGGGGATATCTCGCCTTCATCGGTCGCATCTCGCCGGAAAAGGCGCCGGACGCTGCGATTCGCATCGCGGCCAAGGCCGGCATGCGGATCAAGATCGCGGCGAAGGTGGACAAGGTCGACCGCGAGTATTTCGCCGAACGGATCGAGCCGCTGCTCGCCCAGCCGCATGTCGAGTATATCGGCGAGATCGGCGATGACGCCAAGAGCGAGTTCCTCGGCAATGCGGCCGGGCTCATCTTCCCCATCGCCTGGCGCGAGCCGTTCGGCCTCGCGATGATCGAGGCGATGGCCTGCGGCACGCCGGTGGTGGCGTTCCGCAACGGCTCCGTCCCCGAAGTCGTCGAGGACGGCGTCACCGGCTTCATCGTCGACAACGAGGACGAGGCCGCCGCGGCCGTGCGTCGGCTGCCCAGCCTCGACCGCGCCCGGGTGCGCCACGTCTTCGAGCAGCGCTTCACCGCGCGCCGCATGGCCGAGGACTATGTCACGGTCTATCGCGGCTTGATTGCGCGCGAGCGCCCGCTCAAGGCAGTGGTGTGACAGCGATGGCCGCGCAGGCAGGGGATGCCGGCGCAGGCGAGCCGCTTTCGCCCTTCTACATCCCGGCAACGCAGGCGCTCGCCGCCTATCGCCCGCATGTGCTGAAGCAGGACGATTGCTTCGCCGTGCTCGATGCCTTCGGCAACGCGCAGGCGACCGGGCCGGCGGCGGAAGGCGTCTTCTTCGAGGATACCCGCCACGTCTCGCAACTTGTCCTGACCATCGACGGAGTCCGGCCGTTGCTGCTGTCCTCCAGCGTCAGCGAGGACAATGCCGTGCTCGCCGCCGATCTCGCCAATCCCGATCTCATGACCGGCGGCCGCTTGCGCCTGGCGCGCGATACCGTGCACATCCTGAGCAGCACGCTGCTGGGCGAGGATGCGCTGTTCACCCGGCTCGAGCTGCGCAATTTCGGCAACGCCCCCGCCGCGGTCACGCTGGCGGTGCATTTCGACGCCGATTTTGTCGATCTGTTCGAGGTGCGCGGCACCGTGCGGCGCCGCCGCGGCCGGATGCTCGACGACGAGCCGACCGCCGACGGCGCGGTGCTCGCCTATCTCGGCCTCGACCAGGTGCGGCGGCGGACGCGCTTTGCCTTCGACCCGCCGCCCGACGCGCTGGAAAAGCGGCAAGCGCGCTGGCGCATCGAGCTGCCGCCGGGCGGCACGCGGCGCATCCAGCTGACGGCGCGCTGCGAGAGCGGCGAGCGCCTGCCGCAGGACCTGTCGTACGAGGCAAGCCTCGCCACCCAGACGGCGCGGCGTGTCGACCGCAGGATGCAGGCCGCGGATCTCTACAGCAGCAACGAGACCTTCAACGACCTGCTCAGCCGCTCGCGCGCTGATCTCGACATGCTGGTGACTGAGACGCCGCAGGGTCCTTACGCCTATGCCGGCATTCCCTGGTTCTCCACCGCCTTCGGCCGCGACGGGCTGATCACGGCGCTGGAGTGCCTGTGGCTGGACCCGTCGCTTGCCGCCGGCACGCTGCGCTTCCTTGCGGCGCGCCAGGCGACCGCAAGCGACCCGCAGAGCGATGCCGAGCCGGGAAAGATCCTGCATGAGACGCGGCGCGGCGAGATGGCGCTTCTCGGCGAGGTGCCGTTCCGCTGCTACTATGGCAGCGTCGATGCGACGCCGCTGTTCGTGGTGCTGGCCGCGGCATATCACGCGCGGACCGGTGATCTCGATCTCATACGCTCGCTGTGGCCGAGCATCCGGGCGGCGCTCGGCTGGATGGCAGAGCATGGCGACATCGACGGCGACGGTTTTCTCGAATATGACCGGAAGTCGCGGACGGGCCTGGCGAATCAGGGCTGGAAGGACAGCAGCGACGCGATCTTTCACGCCGATGGCCGGCTGGCCGAGGCGCCGATCGCGCTCGCCGAGGTGCAGGCCTATGCCTATGCGGCCTATCTCGGCGCCGCGGACCTCGCCGCCGCGCTCGACGACGCCGCGCTGGCGGCGGAGCTCGCCGGCACGGCCGAGCGGCTCAGGCAGCGCTTCGAGGCGGCGTTCTGGCGCGAGGAGCTCGGCACCTACGCCATGGCGCTCGACCGGGAGAAGCGGCCGTGCTGCGTGCGCAGCTCCAATGCCGGTCAGGTCCTGATGAGCGGGATCGCCGCGCCGGAGCGGGCCGCGCGCGTCGCCGCCGGCTTGATGATGCCGCAGAGCTTTTCCGGATGGGGCGTGCGCACGCTCGCCGAAGGCGAGGTGCGCTACAACCCGATGTCCTACCACAACGGCTCGATCTGGCCGCACGACAACGCCCTCATCGCCATGGGCTTTGCGCGCTACGGGCTGCGCCAGCCGCTGGTGCGGCTGCTCACCGGGCTCTTCGACAGCTCGCTCTTCACCGCGTTGAAGCGCCTGCCGGAGCTGTTCTGCGGCTTCGCGCGCCGGCCCGGCACCGGCCCCACCGCCTATCCCGTCGCCTGCCTGCCGCAAGCCTGGTCCTCGGGCGCGGTCCTCGCCATGCTTGGCGCGCTTCTCGGCATCTCCTTCGATCGCGGCGCGGCGCGCATCTCCTTTCTGCGCCCGACGCTGCCGCCGTGGCTCGACACGCTCCGGCTGTCGAACCTGCAGCTCGGCAGCGGCGCCGTGGATCTGCTGCTGGAGCGGCGCGAAGAGGACGTGGCATTGCATGTCCTGCGCCGCGAGGGCGCGATCGAGATCGTGCTGACGACATGAGCCGACGGGGCCCCCGGACGCTGGTGAAAGAGAGCGAGCGGCGCGCAGCGGCCGACCGTCTAGACGCCGGCGAGGATGCGGCGCGGGGGCTGCCGCGCTATGCATCCCGCGGCCCGACGCGGTTCCTGCTGCATTATGTGTGGCGGCGGCCGTGGAGCCACCTGACTGTGCTGATCTCGGTGCTGTGCGCGGTCGGCTGCGCCATCGGCTCGCAATACGCGGTCAAGACGCTGGTCGATGTGCTGAGCACGGGAAATCCCAGCGAGAGCGCGCTCTGGGGCGCCGTCGCCGTCCTGCTCGGCCTGGTCGCCGGCGACAACCTGCTGTGGCGGCTCGCCGGCTGGGTCGCCACATATGCCTTCGTCGGCCTCGGCGGCGATCTCCGCCTCGACCTGTTCGACCATCTCTCCGGCCACGGCACGCGCTATTTCGCCGACCGTTTTCCGGGGGCGCTGGCCGCGCGCATCACCACCGCGGCCAATGCCGCCTGGAGCATCGAGAGCGCGCTCACCTGGAACACCATTCCGCCGGCCGCCGCCGTAGTCAGCAGCATCGCCGTGCTCGGCGTCATCGACTGGCAGATCACGGCCGTCCTCTTCGTCATCATCCTGGCGCTGGGGCTGGTCATTGGCCGTCTCGCCTCGCGCGGCCGGCATCTGCATCAGCACTTCGCCGGCCGCGCCGCCGCGGTCACCGGCAATCTCACCGATGTCGTCTCCAATATGGGCCTGGTGCGCGCCTTCGGCGCCGCGCGGCGCGAGCAGGAGCGGCTGTCGCGCGACATCGAGCGCGAGATGTCGGCGCAGCGCGCGAGCCTGCGCTCGCTGGAGCGGCTGCGGCTGCTGCATGCGGTGGCGGTGTTCACCGTGACGGCCGGCGTGCTTGCCTGGTCGGTGAGCCTGTGGCGCGCCGGCCTCATCACCACCGGCGATGTCGTGCTGACCACCACGCTGGGATTCACCGTGCTGCACGCGTCCCGCGATTTCGCCATGGCGATGGTCGATCTGACGCAGCATTTCGCCAAGCTGGAGGAAGCGGTTCTGGTGCTGGGCCTGCCGCACGAGATGCAGGACGCACCCGACGCCAAGCCGCTCATCGACCTCGGCGGCTCCGTGGCGTTTCGCAGCGTCTGCTTCAGCTATCCCAATGGCGAGCGGGTGCTGCAGGATTTCGGCCTGCATATCCCGTCGGGCCAGAAGGTCGGGCTGGTCGGGCGCTCGGGCGCGGGCAAATCCACCATCCTGTCGCTGCTGCAACGGCTTTATGATCCCGATTCCGGCCAGGTGCTGATCGACGAGCAGGACATCGCCAAGGTGACGCAGCACAGCTTGCGCCATGCGATCGCGGTGGTGCAGCAGGACATATCGCTCTTCCATCGCTCCGTGCGCGAGAATCTTCGCTACAGCCGGCCCGACGCCAGCGATGAGGATGTCCTGCGCGCGGCCGAGGCGGCACGCTGCACCGAGTTCATCGCACGCTTGCCGCAGGGCTTCGACACCATCATCGGCGAGCGCGGCTTGAAGCTCTCCGGCGGCGAGCGCCAGCGGCTCGCCATCGCGCGCGCCTTCCTGCGCAACGCGCCGATCATCCTGCTCGACGAGGCCACCTCCGCGCTCGACAGCGAATCCGAGCAATCGATCCAGGAGGCGCTGATGCGACTGGTCAAAGGCCGCACCGTCATCGCCATCGCGCATCGCCTCTCGACGCTGGATTCCTTCGATCGCATCCTGGTGCTCGAGCGCGGCCGGATCGTCGAGGACGGCTCCTCGGCCGAACTGCTGCGGAGCAAGGGTATCTATAGCCGCATGTACATGCGCCAACTCGCGGCGCCGCGTCGGACATGACGGGCGCCACGCTTCATCCGTTCGGATGCGCGTTGCTGGGCGCCGGTCTCCTGCTCTGCCTCGCCGCCGCCGATGCACCGGCGCCGTCCCCCGCTCCGGCGCCGCCAGCGCCACCCGCTGCGGCACAGCCGGCACCATCTGCTGCGGCGCAGACGGCGCCGCCCGCGGCGCCGCAGCCGGCACCTCCCGCCGCGGCGCAAGCGGTGCCGCCGCCCGCCGCGGCGCAACCGGCACCCCCGCCAGCTCCGGCTCCGCCGGCACCAGCGGCCGCCGCGCCGCAGCCCGCACCGGCGCCCGCCGCCGCGGCGCAGCCGGCGCCGCCGAAGAATCTCGAGACGCTCAAGCCCGCGGACACCCTTTCCGTGCTCGGCAAGAAGGTGCGCGACGCCCAGGGCGCGGATATGGAACTCGTCGTTGACGTGCTGGTCGACCGCAACGGTCTGCCGCTCGGCGCGGTGATCGATTTCGGCGGCTTCCTCGGCGTCGGCAGCCGCAAGATCGCCATCGACTGGCAATTGCTCACCTTCAATCCCGACGACCATGACGCGCCGATCGAGCTGTCGCTCAACCGCGCCGAGGTCCAGGCCGCGCCCGAATACAAGCCCCCGGCGCAGCCGCTGCAGATGGTGGGCCCGCCGCCGGCCGAGGGACCGTCGACCTCTCCTGACACCAGCAAATGAACGGATTATGGGCGTGGTGCAGCAGGCCTATGAAGCCAATCTGGCACCGGCGGTGCCACGCTCCGCCGAGCGCGGGCTGGACTGGCTCAACCTCTTCGTCGCCAACATCCAGACCGGCTTCGGCCCGTTCATCGCCGTTTATCTGACGACGCAGGGCTGGACGCAGGGCGCGATCGGCTTTGCCCTCAGCATCGGCACGGCGACATCCATGGCGAGCCAGGTCCCGGCCGGCGCCGTGGTTGACGTGGCGCGACGCAAGAGCATCGTCGCCGCCGTCAGCATCCTCGCCTTCACCGCGAGCGCAGTGATGTTCGCGCTCCGGCCCGCGCCGCTCTTCGTTTATCTCGCCGAGATCCTGCACGGCTTCTCCAGCTGCACGCTGGGGCCCGCTATCGCCGCCATGAGCCTGGCGGTCGCCGGCCAAGCGATGTTCGGCCTGCGCGTCGGCCGCAACGCCCGTTACGCCTCGATCGGCAACGGGCTCGGCGCGGCGCTGATGGGCGCGTGCGGCTATTACGTCTCGAACCAGGCGGTGTTCTTCCTGACCGCGGCGCTGACGCTGCCGGCGCTCGCCGCGCTTGCTGCCGCTGTCGACTCTCGATGCGCCGGTGCGCCGCGACGCGCGGCGGCGGGCACGCCGCGGCCAGGAGCGGAGCATCGCCAAGGTGCTGGCCGACCGCCGGTTGCTCACCTTTGCCGCCTGCGCCATGCTCTTCACCTTGGCCAATGCCGCCATGCTGCCGCTGGCGAGCACCGCGCTAACCAAGCGCGCCGGCGGCGCGGCGAGCTTGCTGATCGCCGCCTGCATCGTGCTGCCACAGCTCATCGTCGCCTTGCTGTCGCCGCGTCTCGGTTGGCTTGCCGAGGCGCGCGGACGCCGGCTGGTCCTGCTGCTCGGCTTTGCCATGCTGCCGCTCAAGGGCGTGCTGTTCGCGCTGGTGACGAACCCGACGCTGGTGGTGCTGGTGCAGACCTTCGACGGCATTGCCGCGGCGTCGTTCGGCGTCATGGTGCCGCTGGTCATCAGCGACATTGCCGGTCGCTCCGGCCATTTCAACCTGTCCCTGGGGGTCGTAGGCTTCGCCATCGGCATCGGCGCCACCGTCAGCACGACCCTGGCGGGCTGGATCGGCGACCGCTTCGGCGACCCGGCCGCCTTTGCCGGCTTGGCGGCAACGGGGCTGGCGGCGACCTTGCTGCTGTGGTGCGCCATGCCGGAAACGCGGCCGCCGCGGCCGGTCTGAGCCCTCGCCGGCGACGGTTTGTTTGCAAATGCGAAACGGTGTGTTGCGCTTGGCGGTGGTTATCATTGGGGGCGACGTGCGCCATTTCTAGCCCGTAAACCGGGTGGCATCGAGGCCGTCCGGCCGCCATTCACTAAGGACAGGGCCATGCCCAGCCATCTTCGTCTTGCCACTGTTGCCCGCATCGAGCCGGCTTTTGCCCCGCCGCGGACGGCTGCCCAGCGACGTCCGAACGACACGGTGGGCGCCGACCCGGCCCTGGCACGCGCGCATGCCCCGCCGACCTCGGAGCATCCCCCATCGCTGCGCCGGCGTCTCTCCGAGCTGGTCCTGGCGGGTCTCGTCGTGGCAGTGCTGGGCGCGTCCTACGGCGCCTTCGCCGTCGTCGCGGTGCGCAGCACGCCTTCCGAGGGCGGCGCCGTGCCTGCCGCGGATTTCTATACCGCCGGTGCCAATCCGTGGGAGATGCCGAGCCAGAGCCCGGCGCCGCTCGAGCCACGGCTGGCGCTCAGGGGACCACAGGCCGCAGCGACGCCTTGAGGCGCGGGCGGGCACGGAGCTTCCGGTCTGGACGGAGCCGCGCCGCTTCGCCATTCTCCTGGCTCACCCGGCCGGCAGGCCGCTATCGAGGGAGGCGTCATGCGCGCATCGGCCCGGATCCTGGCGGCGGCGCTGTTGGCGGCGGCGCTGATCTCTGCCGGCGGCGCCCGCGCCGAGCGGCAGGAATTCGTCATCATCTTCGGCACCGCCGCGTCGCGCC
The DNA here is from genome assembly GCA_963789275.1 of uncultured Alphaproteobacteria bacterium. Lineage (GTDB taxonomy): Bacteria > Pseudomonadota > Alphaproteobacteria > ATCC43930 > CGMCC-115725 > DAHUYF01. The sequence continues at coordinate 219,631 of CAWBKF010000019.1, read as the reverse complement.
TGACGCCGGAGGCGCAGAAGGTCGTGACGCTGATCGCCCAGCGCGCCGACGCGCAGCCTCCCGCGGCGATCGACGTCGCCGGCTATGGCGACAGCGACACCGGGGCTGACGCTCCTCTGGGCGATCAGCGCGCCGAGGCGGTGATCCACGCGCTGGTCGCGGCCGGGGTGGCGCCGAGCCGCATCAAGAAGGTCCCGCCCGCGCCGCCCGCGGCGGCGACGGGCATTCCGGTGCACAAGGTCTCCGTGACCTTCGAGTAACCGGCATTCAGAGGTGGCTCCCGCGGAAGCGTTCTGCCGCCGCGGTGCCTCATGGGGCCATAGGCCGCCTCCTCGCGGGACCGGCAGGGTTTTGACCGGCCCGGCCGGAAGGAGTATGCTGCCGCCGGTTCGTTTGGTGAGGGTCCCATGCGCCTGTCCCTGTCGCGCTCAGCCGCCGTGATCGGCTTTTTCGCCCTGTCGCCGGTCGCGTCCGCCTTGACGCTGCAGACCACCCCGCCGCCGGCGGCCGATAACGGGCAGGTGCCCGATCCCAACGATGTCCGGCCGCACCTCCAGGGGCAGCCGACGGAAGACAGCGGCCTCACCACCAAGATCGGCAATTCGACACTGCATTTCGGCGTGTCGGGCCGGAATGGCGCGGATTATGGCGGGAACCAGTGGTTCCTTGACAGCCCCGCCGCGCGCACCGTGCCTTCCCAGAGGTAGGCGCTTTCGGCGCCTATTCGTCGCTGATCTCGCCGTTACGGTCGATCGTCACGGTCAAGCGCCGGCCGCCGGACGCCCTCTGCGCCTGCGCGGTCCAGGCGCCATTCTCGCCCTTCGCGAGATCCGAGACCTCGAGATAGCCCTGCCGCTGCAGCAATTGGCGCACCTCTGCCGAGGTCAGCGGCGCATTCTGCGGCGCCCGGTCGGGACGCCCGGTCGGATTGACCTGGTCGGGAGGCGCCGCGCCGACATCGGTGCGACGCATATGCGGATCGCTCATCATCATGGGCACGATCACCGGCAGCGTGAAGACGCCGACAACGGCGAGAATGCCCATTAGGCCCAGGACGCGGAAGGAGCTGCCGCGGATCGCCATGATCGTCTCCCCCGCCGCCCGCCGCCGAGGCCGGGCCTGAAGCGTTGACCGTCGCCATCTTAGCGGTTGCGGCCGGGCGGCGCCGATCCGCCTGTCGCCGCTTCCGTCAGTCCGCGAAGACGACCGTGCGCCGGCCGTTGAGCAGCACGCGGCCCTGCAGATGCCAGATCAGGGCGCGGGCGAGCACCCGGCGCTCGATGTCGCGGCCCTTGCGGATGAGATCATCCGGCGTCGCATGATGGGAAATCCGCTCGACATCCTGCTCGATGATCGGGCCCTCGTCGAGATCGGAGGTGACGTAGTGGGCGGTGGCGCCGATCAGCTTCACGCCGCGCTCGAACGCCTGATGATAGGGCTTGGCGCCCTTGAAGCCCGGCAAGAAGGAATGATGGATGTTGATGCAGCGGCCGGTGAGCTTGGCGGCGAGCCCGTCGGACAGCACCTGCATATAGCGGGCGAGCACCACCAGGTCGGTCCCGGCCTGCTCGACCAGCCGCCAGAGCTGCGTTTCCTGCTCGAGCCTGGTCTCTCGCGTGACCGGCAGATGATGAAACGGGATGCCGTCGAGATCGAGATGCGCATAGGTCTGCCGCGGATGGTTCGAGATCACCCCGGCGATCTCCATCGGTATCTCGCCGATGCGCCAGCGATAGATCAGATCGGCGAGGCAATGGTCGAATTTCGATACCAGCAGCATCACGCGCTGCTTGTCGGCGCGTGCCCGCATGCTCCAATCCATGCCGAAGGAAGCGGCGATGGCCGCGAAATCACGGCGGAGCGTGCCGAGATCGGCCGCACCCGTCACCGAGTTGACCACGACGCGCATGAAGAACCGGCCGGTCGCCGTGTCGTCGAACTGGCTGGCCTCGAGGATATTATAGTGGCTCTCGAACAGGAACGCCGAGACAGCGGCAACGATGCCGGCGCGATTGACGCAAGAGAGCGTCAGAATGATCTGGTCTTGAGACATGGCCTCTCTGCCCTGGACGGACCGCCGCGTGGACGTCCTCGGGTGTTTAGCGGCTGTGGCTCTATTCCGCCACCGGGCCGGGCCCCAAGCCTCAGAGCCTGTTTCGGAAATGGGATGGGTCTGCGTTGGACATGGATGGGGCGATGGTAGGAGCGCGGCCGCAAGCGATGCTGGAAGCATCGTCAGGGCCGCGCGACGCGGCAGCGCCCCATCCTTGTCCAACCCGGAGGGGCCGACTCCGTAGACCCGTCCCATTTCCGAAACAGGCTCTTAGTCTTACTGAGTTAGAAAGGGTGAGTTAGAACGCCGCAGAGCGAGTGTATCAAGCCTCTGATAGGGTTGTGAGATTCATTTTTGGTGGGGAGCCTGAGGTGGATCTTCAAGGAAAGGACGAGAGCGACGCGCGGTTTGCGAGGTACATGGCCGGCCTTGCGAGCGTGATCGGTCACGCGGATCGCGCAAGTCCTCTGCGGGACTATTGCGTCGGCCTGATGATGCCGTGCGAGCGCAAGAGCGTGGAACCGATGGCGGCGGTGACGGCGCCCGATCGGACGGCGGCGCAGCATCAATCGCTGCTGCATTTTGTCGGCCAGGCGCCCTGGTCGGACGAGAGGGTGCTGGCCAAGGTGCGCGAAATGGTGTTGCCGGAGATGGAGCGGCACGGTCCGATCGAGGCGTGGATCATCGATGATACCGGCTTTGCGAAGAAGGGCCGGCATTCGGTGGGCGTGGCGCGTCAGTATTGCGGCCAGCTCGGCAAGCAAGACAATTGCCAAGCCGTGGTATCGCTGTCGATCGCCAATCGCCATGCGAGCTTGCCGGTGAGCTATCGGCTGTATCTGCCGGAAGCGTGGGCGCAAGACGCCGCCCGCCGTGACAAGGCAGGGGTTCCAGAGGAGATCGTCTTTCAGACCAAGCCGGAGATCGCGCTCGAGCAGCTTCGCGCGGCTTGCGAGGCTGGTATTGCGCGCGGCGTGGTGCTGCTGGATGCGGGCTATGGCAACCACACGAGCCTGCGCCAGGACATCAGCGCCCTGGGACTGCCTTACGTCGCCGGCATCCTGTCGAGCACCACGATGTGGGCGCCCGGCACGGAGCCGCTGGCGCCGAAGCGATGGTCGGGCCGCGGCCGGCGGCCGACACGCATCCGCCGCGACGCCAAGCACAGCCCGGTCTCTGCCAAGGAGCTCGCGCTTGGCTTGCCCAAGCGCGCCTGGCGCACGATCGGCTGGCGCGAAGGTACCGCCGAGCGGCTGTCCTCGCGCTTTGCCCGCGTGCGCGTGCGCGCCGCCCATCGCGACCAGCGGCACGATGAGGAATGGTTGCTGATCGAGTGGCCCAAGGGCGCGCAAGAGCCGACCAAGTACTGGCTTTCGACGCTTCCACAAGACATCACCTTCGAGCGCCTGGTCGATCTTGCCAAGTTGCGCTGGCGCATCGAGCGCGACTATCAGGAACTCAAGCAAGAACTCGGGCTTGGACATTATGAAGGGCGAGGATGGCGAGGCTTCCACCACCACGGAACGCTCTGCATCGCCGCATACGGCTTCCTGATCTCCGAGCGGGGAACGATCCCCCCCTCAGCACCTCGTGCCGCCGCGGGGTTCCCGAAGCTTGAGCTTCCCGTCGGTTACCGACCCAGAGGTGCCGCCGATCAGGCCCGAACGCCACATCCCCAATTCGATCGCAACCCTGCGCCGGCGAATGATCGTCGCTCTCGCCAGGCGCTTGTCGAGATGCCCGTGCTGCATCCGCGGAAGCGCACGCAGCAAGACGATCCTCTTGTGACACAGTAAGATTAGGCGATGCGGCAAGCCTCCGCGAAATCCAGGCGCGGCAGGCGCGGCAGCACGCCGGTGACGTCGCCATAGCCGAGATTGACCAGAAAATTCGATCGCCAGCGCGTGCCGGCAAAGAACGCCTCATCCACCTTGGCGTTGTCGAAGCCGGACATCGGGCCGGCATCGAGCCCCAGCGCCCGCGCCGCCATGATGAGATAGGCGCCCTGCAGCGTGCCGTTGCGGAACGCCGTCTGCTGCGCCAGCGCCGCGCTGCCGGTGAACCAGGAGCGCGCATCGGCATGCGGGAAGAGCCGCGGCAGCAGGTCGTAGAAGACTTCGTCATAGGCGACGATCACCGTGACCGGGGCCTTCATCGTCTTGTCGGCATTGGCCGCGGACAAAGCGGGCTTCAGGCGCTCCTTGGCCTCGGGGCTGCGTACGAAGACGAAGCGACCGGGGCTGCTGTTGGCGGAAGTCGGCCCCATCTTCAGGACATCATAGAGCCGCCGCAGCGTCTCTTCGGAGACAGGCCGCGGCAGCCATCTGTTGTGCGTCCGCGCCGCCTCGAAGAGAACGCCGAGTGCCGTCGCATCAAGCGGTTCTGCCATAGTGCCCATCTCCTCGATCGCATATCGGCGCGCAGCTGGCGCCGCGGTCGGCGGAACCTGCTCGTCCGGCGTGATATAGGAACGCGCGCGGCATAACAACACCGGTCCAATGAAGACGCGGTTGCCGGCCGACTGGAATCCCCGGGCGCGCGCGGCCGATAGGCCCTCCCATCCGGCGCCTCTGGGTTATCCCCAGCGCGAAGTCGAAGCCATAGCCCTCGGCGAGTTGCACGACCTTCTTGTTGAGATCAAAGCTGGGTGGTCGAAATCAACCATCCATTGTTGCCGAGCGGAAGGCCGGGCGCGCCGCCGCGACCGCGCGGCCTGGGCAGCCGACAGCGGTAATGTCGCCACGAACGAAAGCCCCGCACGTGGGATCGGCCGGGCCAAATAAGGCAAAATGGAGTTGCCAGCAGGCGAAGGGTTCGAACCCCCGACCCCGGGATCATGGTTCCCGTTGACCACGCAAAGCCGCGAGGGCTCAGGCGAGACGTGTTCCCGCTATGGCTCGGCACCGGCCCTGCGTCGCGGACGCATGCGGCTCCCGAGGTCTTACGAAGGGCTCCGCGCTGGGGATCTCAGGCGCCCGATGCACTCATGCGCGAAGGGCTGCCACGATCGCGGCTTCTTGCGATTTGCTCGACTGTACCTGGAGATCGCCCGATATCTGGCCCCCGCGCTCGATTTCGATTTCATGGTATCGCACCTTGGCGGAGATCTTGCCGCTCGCACGCACGTGCAACCGCCCGCTGACGGTCAGCTCACCCTCAAAACGGCCGAAGATCTCGGCGTTTCCCACGGATGCCGAGCCATTGAACAACCCTGTCGCCTCAACGCGAAGATCCTGGCATTCGACGTTGGCCTGCACAGTCCCTTCGACAACGAGGCTCTCGCACGATGCGATATCGCCAGAGACGACGATTTCCCGCCCGACCACGAGCTTGCGTGCGGTCGAATCAGTATTGGCCATAGGAGTAAGAGGCTTAGGGGAATGCACTGGCTGCATGATTTGCTCCTTATGCGCGGCCGATTGGCCGGCGCGCGAGCGTCTCTATAGGCCGGCCCGTCGCCAGGCGCCGTGGCAAATTACGATCAACGGGGCTGGTCGACCTGATCGGCGCATACCAGCGCCTCTCCGCCTGCACTACGCGGCCGCGATCTCTCCTGGGACGGTGAACATGTCCGGCATCTCTCGGCCGTTTCTCCGAAAAGTTGAATCTGTCGGCTGGATCGGGTCGATGCTACGACCGACAGACCGTTCCCCGAGGCTCCAGCCCCCGCGCCGTTCGCCCGATGTTCGGATGAACCGAGCATCCGTTGCAATTCGATCAGCGACAACCAATCGCGTAGCTGCTCAGTTCATCTCAGGAGAACTCAGCGATTGGCCAAAGACTCTGCGGTCGATCGATCGCCGCTCCGATGCTCAGCGCGGGGCGCCGGCCACCTTCATGTCGAGCACATCGGAGGAGCCGAGCATCCGAATGACCGCCTCGGCAATCTGGGCGGGCAGCGGTTCGATATCGACGATCAAGGGATCCTCCTCGGGCCCCGGCTCCTCGAGGGCATCGAGCTGGCTCTGCAGCAGGCTCGGCGGCATGAAATGGCCGTGGCGCCGCGCCAGGCGAGCGGCGATGAGAGCCGGGCTGCCGCGAAGATAGACGAGCCGGACCTCCGGCCTGTCGCCGATGACGACCTTTCGATAGGCACGCTTCAGCGCCGAGCAGGTGATGATGCCCGGCAGCTTCGCGGCCCGCCGGCCGTCGATCCAGGCTGCTACGGCCGCGAGCCAGGGCTCGCGATCCGCGTCGGTCAGCGGGATGCCAGCATGCATCTTGGCGACATTTGCCTCCGGATGCAGGCTATCGCCCTCCTCGAGAGGCCAGCCGAGCCGCACCGCAAGCTCCTGGGCCACCGTCGTCTTGCCCGCACCCGAAACCCCCATGACCACCAGGATCGGCGGCCCGCCGCGGTGGGCGCGAGCGCTTTGCAGGCGGTGGACGCCGGCGGCATCGGCGACGAACACCCAATCGGCCCGGCCGATGAAGAGACCGCTTTCGACCACCCCGACGACGCTTCCGATGCGCTGCTCCAGCCGCGCGGGATCGGCGATCGGGTCGAAGCGGCAATCGAGAATGCGATTGCCGCTATCGGTGAGAAAGGGGACGCCTGCCGGCGAGAGCCGCAGCCGCGCGCTGGCGCCGAGCGCCTCGAGGGCAGCCTGGGTCGCCTCCAGCCCGAAGGTGACGACCTCGACGGGAACCGGTACATGCGTGCCCAAGCGATCTGCCATCTTTTCCCCATCGACGATGATGGCGAGGCGCCGGCTGGCGGCGGCGACGATCTTTTCATGCAGCAAGGCGCCGCCCAGACCCTTGATCAGATTGAGCGTGCCGCGCTCCACCTCGTCCGCGCCGTCGATGGTGAGATCGATCTGCCGATGCTCGGCGAAGGAGGTGAGCGGAATGCCCGCCGCCGCCGCATGAGCCCCCGTTCGCTCGGAGGTGGGAATGCCGAGGAAGCGCAATCCCTGGCGATGGCGCTTGGCGAGCGCCTCGACGGCGAAGGCCGCCGTCGTGCCGGTGCCGAGCCCGACGACCATGCCATCCTGGACCAGCCCGACCGCAGCTTCTGCGGCCGCGCGCTTGAGGGCGTCGCGGTCGGCCTCAGCCGAAGGCGTCGCCGCGCTCATGGTCCGGCAGCCGCTGCCGCGGCGCTGGCGCGGATGGCTGCAATCGCGCCTTTGTAGTCCTTCGAACCGAAGATCGCCGAGCCAGCCACGATGGCCGTGGCGCCCGCCGCGGCCGCCCTTCCCGCCGTCGCCATGTTCTCACCGCCGTCGACCTCGATCACCGGAGCGATGCCGCGTTCCGCGCAGATCGCCCGGATGCGCCGGATCTTCGGCAGCATCTCGGGCAGAAAGGCTTGCCCGCCGAAGCCGGGATTGACCGTCATGACCAGAATGATGTCGCAGAGATGCAGGACATAGTCGATGAGTTCCGGTGGGCTCGCCGGGTCGAGCACCACGCCCGCCTTCTTGCCGAGCTCACGGATCTGGCTCAGCACCCGATGCAGGTGGATCGTCGAGCCCGGCTCGGCCTGAACCAGCAGATGGTCGGCGCCGGCCTTGGCGAAGGTGGCGAGATAACGTTCCGGCTCGACGATCATCAGATGCACGTTGAGCGGCTTTGCGGTCGAGCGACGGATGGCCTCCAGCACGACCGGCCCCAGCGTGATGTTGGGCACGAAGCGGCCATCCATCACATCGACATGTATCCAGTCGGCGCCGGCGGCATCGACGGCGCGCACCTCTTCGCCCAATCGCGTGAAATCCGCCGACAGAACCGAGGGCGCGATCAAGACCGGCGGCATGGCTCGCTCCGGGATGCGCGGGCGCGCATTGTTTGCGACCTTCGACCGGTCATGTGGCATCGGTGGAGAAGCGGAAGATCGTGGTCGAGCGAAAGCGCTCCCCTGGTCGCAGCACGGCGGAGGGAAAGCCAGGCTGGTTGGGCGCGTCGGGGAATTGCTGGGTCTCGAAGCAAAACCCGTCGCCCTGCCGATAGGCCCGGCCGGCGGGGCCGACCAAGGCGCCGTTCAAGCTGTTGCCGGTATAGAACTGGAGCCCGGGCGCGTCGGTCAGGACATCGAGGATGCGGCCCGATCGGGGCTCGAGCGCGCGCGCCGCCGGGCGTACGGCATCGCCGGCCGTCGTTCGCAACACCCAATTGTGATCATAGCCACGGGCGATCAGGAGTTGCTCGTCCGCCGCCCGGATGCGCTCGCCGATGGGCGTCGGCCGAGTGAAGTCAAAGGGCGTCCCGCGGACGGACCGGATCTCACCGGTGGGAATCTGGGTAGCGTCGGTGGGCGTGAAATGATCGGCCTCGATCGAAACGACATGGCCCAGCACGTCTCCCGACCCCTCGCCCGCGAGATTGAAATAGCTGTGGTTGGTCAGGTTCACGATGGTCGGCTTTTCGGTCGTCGCGTCGTAGTCGATGCGCAGCTCATTGGCCGCGCCCAGGCTGTAAGCCACCTCCACGAGGAGGTTGCCGGGATAGCCTTCCTCGCCGTCCGGGCTCACATAGCGCAAGACCAGTGCCTCGCCGCGGGCGCTGATCGCCTGCCAGACCACCTTGTCGAAGCCGCGCCGGCCGCCATGCAGCGCGTTCGGCGCGGCGTTGGTCTCGAGCCGGTATTCGATCCCGTCGATGGCGAAGCGCCCGCGCGCAATGCGGTTGGCAAAGCGCCCGGCAATCGCCCCGAAATGCGGGCTGCGGTGCATATAGCCCGCGAGCGAGTCCAGCCCGAGCACGACATTGGCGGGCTTGCCCTCGCGATCGGGCACCTCCAGGCTGGCGATGACGCAGCCGAAGGTCAGGATGCGCACCCGCATCCCGGCGCCGTTGGCCAGGGTATATGCGTCCACCGGCTGGCCGTCCTCGGTGACGCCGTAGCGTTCTCGGTTCATCGGCTATCCGGACCCCGGCAGCCGCCCGATCGACGAACCAGATGAGCTCGCCCACCGGCCTGACGCGGGCGGCCGGTACAGTGCTGCCGCCGGCGCGAATCGCGCCGAAGATCGCCGCCTTGTCCTTTCCCGCCACGAGGAATGCGACATGCCGGCTGCTCTCGATCACCGGATAGGTCATGGTGATGCGGATCTCGGGCCGCCCGTGCGACACCGCGGCCACCCACCGCTTTCGCTCGTCGAGCACCGGCTCGCCCGGCAGCAGCGAGGCGGTATGGCCGTCGGACCCGATCCCGAGCAGGGTGATGTCGAACAGCGGCTTCTTCGGATCGAGCACCGTCGCGCCGTAAGCCGCCTGCAGGGTCCGCTCGTAGCGCAAGGCGGCCTCGTCGGGAGTGCCATCGGTCGGCACGGGGTGAATGTTTTCCCGCGGTACCGGCGCCTTGGCGAGCATCGCCTCGCGGGTCATCCGGTAGTTGCTCTCCGGATGATCGTAGGGAACGAAGCGCTCGTCGCCCCAATACCAGGATACGCGCCCCCAAGGGAAGCGACCGCGGAACTCATCGGAGGCCAGCAGCCCGTAGAGCGTCTTGGGGGTCGAGCCGCCGGAGAGCGAGACCCGGAAGGCGCGCCGGGGCCGCGAGCGCTGCCGCCGTCATCCATTCGGCGACATCGCGCGCGAGCGACAGCGGGTCCGGAAGATACCTCGATGCGTCCGATCATCTTGCTCATGTCATCGCCTCAGTCCGATGCGCCGAGAATGAAGCGCTCCACCGCCTTGGCGAAGCCCTCGTCGTTGTAGGAATCCGTCGTGGCGCTGGCTTGCGCCTTGACCTGATCGGAGGCATTGCCCATGGCGATGCTGAAGCCCGATCGCTTGAACATCAGCACGTCGTTCGGCTGGTCGCCGATGGTGGCGATCTCCTCGGCCGGAACCTCCAGGTGGCGCGAGAGATACTCCACCACCGCCCCCTTGTTCGCGTCCTTGTGGGTGATGTCGAGGTAATAGGGCTGCGACCGGCTCGCCGTGGCGCGCTGGCCGAAAGCGGCCTGCGCGTCGGCTTCGCAGCGCTGGACCTTGTCATGGTCATCGCTGACGCCGACGATCTTGGCCACATCGCCCAACATGCCGCTGAAGTCCGGCACCACCTTCGGCTCGAACTTGACCGTCCAGGCCTCGCGCGCGACATGCGGCGCACCGGCCTTGGTGATCAGCCAGTCATTGCCGCAATAGACCCAGGCGTCGAGACCGTGCTCGCGAATGAGCTCGATCGCCTTCACCGCGACATCGGCGGGCAGTGTCTTCTGTTCGATGATCGATAGATCCCGCTTGACGAAGAGCCCGCCGTTGAACCCTGCGGTCGGGGTATCGAGTTGCAGCGGATCGAACAGCATGTCCATGCCCCGCGGCGGCCGGCCGCTGGTGATGGCGAAACGGATGCCGGCATCGCGCAGGCGCTGGACGGCGGCCTGGGCGCGCTTCGTCAGCACCTTGTCCTCGGTGACCAGCGTTCCGTCCACATCCGCCAGCAACAGCGAGATCTTCGGTTTTTGCGTCATGGGAGCTCCGCGAGGATCGTTCAGTCGAGCGTCCGCCAGGCGCGTCCATCGCGCGCCAGCAACGCGTCGGCCGCGGCCGGGCCGCTTCCACCCGCGACATAATTCGGGAAATCCTTCGGCGGGCTGTTCACCCAGGCATCAAGGATGGGCTGCACCGCCTGCCAGCCCGCTTCGATATTGTCGGCCCGCTGGAACAGGGTTGCGTCGCCGATCATGCAGTCATAGATCAGCGTTTCGTAGCCCGTGTTGGGCGCCATCTTGAAAAAAGTCTTGTAGGCGAAATCCATGGTGACGGTGCTCAGTTTCACGGTTGGTCCGGGGCGCTTGGCGGCGAATTCGAGCGCGATGCCTTCGTCGGGCTGAACGCGCAGGATCATCCAATTGGGGTTCATCCGCTCGACATTCGTGCCGCGGAAAAGCGCATAGGGTGCCTGATGGAAGCGGATCGCGATCTCGGTCGAGTGGCGTTTCATATATTTTCCCGTGCGCAGATAGAAGGGCACGCCAGCCCAGCGCCAATTGTCGATTTCCAGCTTGCAGGCGATGAAGGTCTCGGTCACCGAGTCCGGCGCCACGTCGGGCTCGCGGCGATAGGCCCGGACCGGTTTGCCCAGAACGGTACCGGCATCATATTGGCCGCGCACGGCGTCTTGCAGCGCCTGGGTGGACGTCAGCGGGTGTATGGCCTGGATGACCTCGGCCTTTTTCGCTCGGACGGCATCGGCATCGAAGGAGATCGGCGGCTCCATCGCCGTCATCGCCAGCAGCTGGAACAGATGATTGGGCACCATGTCGCGCAGTGCGCCGGTTCTCTCGTAGAACTTGCCACGGCGCTCGACGCCGACAGTTTCCGCCGCCGTGATCTGAACATGGTCGATATGGCCGCGATTCCAGATCGGCTCGAAGAGGCCGTTGGCGAAGCGCAGCGCCATGATGTTCTGGACGGTCTCCTTGCCCAGGAAATGGTCGATCCGATAGATCTGATGCTCCTGCAGCGTTTTCAGGATCTCGGCATTGAGCGCCTTGGCCGTGGGCAGGTCGTGGCCGAAAGGCTTCTCGATCACCACCCGGCGCCACTGGCCGTCCTTTTCTGTGGTCAGTCCCGCCGCTCCGAGGCCCGCGACCACGACACTGAAGAAGCGGTCTGCTACCGCGAGATAGAAGAGATAATTGCCCGCGGTGCCCATCGACTTGTCCAGGCCCGCGAGATGCTCTCTCAGACTGTGGTAGCTGCCGGCGTCCTTCAGGTCACCCTGGAGATAGCTCATGCGGTCGGTCAGCCAGCGCCAGTCGGCCTGCTCGATGTGGTCGGCATGAAACTCGCCGTCGCCCTTTTCGACGAACTCGTTCATCATGTCGGTCAAGCTGCGGCGCCATTCCTCCGTGGTCTTCGCTGCGAGATCGACGCCGACGAGCCGGAACCCGTCGGACAGCTGCTTGGCGTTGACCAAGTTATAGAGCGCCGGCACGACCAGGCGCTTGGTCAGATCGCCGGCGGCGCCGAAGATCACCACCGCGCAGGGCGGTGCCATCTGCGCGCTGGCGTCGTCGTCCGCCGCGCTCCCGGCCTGCGTCAGGTGATCTTCTTTCCCTGTCATCGTCGCCTCGCTCCTTTCTTTTACCTCGACCGCCGCTGCGCGGCTGCCGATCATCATCCCCCGCGCCGCCCGCATCGTCAGCCGCGTCCGAGCAGCTCCTTGGCCGCGGCGACGATCCGCTCAGGCTCGAAGCCGAACTTTCGCTGCAGCTCCTTGAGCGGCGCGGAAGCGCCGAAGGTCTTCATGCCGATGACTTTGCCGGCGGCGCCGACATAGCGCTCCCATCCCAGGACCGATCCCTGCTCCACCGCGATGCGCGCCGTGACCTTGGGCGGCAGCACGGTCTCGCGATAGGATTGCGGCTGATGCTCGAAGATGTCCCAGGAGGGCATGGAGACCAGGCGGGAGCGGATCCCCTGGCTCACCAGCGTCTCATGCGCGTCGACGGCCAGAGAGACCTCGCTGCCCGAAGCGATGACGATAAGCTCGGGCGATCCGCCGGGCGCGTCCGCCATGACGTAAGCGCCGCGAGCGACGCCGGCCGCCGCAGCATATTTTCTGCGATCGAACGTCGGCAAGGTCTGGCGCGACAGCGCGAGCACCGCCGGCTGATGGCGCAGCTGCAGGATATAGCGATAGGCCTCGACGACCTCGTTGGCATCACCAGGGCGCAGCACGACCAGGCCGGGTACCGCACGCAGCGAGATCAGCTGCTCCACCGGCTGATGGGTCGGCCCGTCCTCGCCGTCGCCCATGGCATCATGGGTGAAGACAAAGATCGTCGGCAGCTCCATCAGAGCGGAAAGCCGGATGGCGGGACGCGCATAATCGCTGAAGATGAAAAAGGTCGCACCGAAGGCCCGCAGCTTCGACAGCGACAGGCCGTTGACGATCGCCGCCATGGCGTGCTCGCGAATGCCGAAATGCAGATTCCGACCACCGGGCGTCGCGGCCTCGAAATCGCCGGCACCCTCGAATTTGAGCGTCGTCTTGTTCGAGGGCGCGAGATCCGCCGAGCCGCCCAGGAACCAGGGGATGTTCTGGGCGAGCACGTTCAGCACCTCGCCCGAGGCATCGCGTCCGGCGATCCCCTTGGGGTCGGCGGAGAAGCTCGGCAGATTGCGATCCCATCCCTCGGGCAGCTCGCGGCGCTGCATCTGGTCGATCTCGGTGGCGAGCTGCGGAAACTGTGCCCGGTATGAGGCAAAGAGCTTCTCCCAACGGCGCCGCGCGTCGGCGCCGCGCCGGCCGACCCCGGCATCGAAATGCTCGCGCACCCCGTCGGGGACGAGAAACTTGGCGTCCTCCGGCCAGCCATAGGCGCGCTTGGTAAGCCTCACCTCTTCCTCGCCCAAGGGCTCGCCATGGGCGGCCGCCGTATCGACCTTGTGCGGCGAGCCATAGCCGATGTGGCTGTCGAGGATGATCAGGGTCGGCCGGCCTTTGGTCTTCCGGAAGACCGCGAGCGCATCCTCGATCCGCTCGAGGTCATTGGCATCGCCGACCCGCAGCACGTTCCAGTGATAGGCGAGAAAGCGGGCCGCGACATCCTCGGTGAAGGTGATGCGCGTGTTGCCCTCGATGGTGATGTGGTTGTTGTCGTAGATCCAGCAGAGATCGTCGAGGCCGAGATGCCCGGCCAGCGAGGCCGCCTCGGAGCCGACGCCCTCCATCAGGCAGCCGTCGCCGCACACCGTATAGATGCTGTAGTCGAAGATCTCGAAGCCCGGTCGGTTGTACCGCGCGCCCAGCCACTTGCGCGCGATGGCCATGCCGACGCTGGTGGCGATCCCCTGGCCCAATGGGCCGGTGGTCGTCTCTACTCCCGACGTCCAGTGATATTCCGCATGTCCGGGCGCCTTGCTGCCGAGTTGCCGGAAGTGGCGGATGTCGTCCAACGTCACCGACGGCTGCCCCAGACGCTCATAATCGGCGTTCACCGCGACGGTGCCCGTCAGATACAGCACCGACCAGAGCAGCATCGAGGCATGGCCGTTGGACAGCACGAACCGGTCGCGGTCGGGCCAGATCGGATCCTTGGGGTCGAAGCGCATGACCCGGTTCCAGATCGTATAAACGAGGGGCGCCAGCGCCATGGGCGTGCCCGGATGCCCGGATTTCGCCTGCTGGACCGCGTCGATCGAGAGGGTGCGGATCGTGTTGATCGCCAGCTGGTCGAGATCGTCCTTGTCCATGCCGCTCAACTCCCTTCCGCGCGCTCAGGCTGCAGCCCGCTAGGATTTGGCGGGCTTCTCGAGATGTCCGCCGAACTCGTAGCGCATGGCCGAGAGCAGCTTGTCAGCGAAATCCGCCTCGCCGCGCGAGCTGAAGCGCTCATAGAGGGCCGAGGACAGCACATGGGCCGGCACCCCCTCATCGATCGCGGCCTTGATCGTCCAGCGGCCTTCGCCGGAGTCGGACACCCTGCCCGCGAAATCCGACAGCTCCGGGTCCTGGATCAAGGCCGCCGCCGAGAGATCGAGCAGCCAGGACGCGATCACGCTGCCGCGGCGCCAGACCTCGGTGATGTCCGGCAGGTTGAGATCGTACTGATAGTGCTCGGGATCGCGCAGCGGCGTGGTTTCGGCGTCGACCACGCCGGCCTTCTTGCCGATGTTGGCCGCCTTGAGAACCGCCAGACCCTCGGCATAGGCGGCCATCAGGCCATATTCGATGCCGTTGTGCACCATCTTGACGAAATGGCCGGCGCCGCTGGGCCCGCAATGCAGATAGCCCTGCTCGGATGTGCCGCCCACCCGCTCCCGTCCCGGAGTGCGCGGGATGTCGCCGCGGCCGGGGGCCAGGCTGGCGAAGATCGGATCGAGATGCTTCACCACCTCGGACTCGCCGCCGATCATCATGCAATAACCGCGCTCCAGCCCCCAGACGCCGCCGCTGGTGCCGACCTCGACATAATGGATGCCTTTGGGCGCCAGTTCCTTAGCCCGGCGAATATCGTCGATGTAATAGGAATTGCCGCCGTCGATCACGATATCGCCGCGCTCGAGATGCGGCAGCAGATCGGCAATGGTCTTGTCGACCGCGCCGGCCGGGACCATCAGCCAGACCGCGCGCGGCTTCTTCAGGTTTTCGGCGAACTCGGCCAACGAAGCCGTGCCGACTGCCTTCTCTTGCACCAGTTCCGCCACCGCCTTCGCGGACATATCGTAGACCACGCATTGGTGGCCGCCCTTTAGGAGCCGGCGCACCATATTGGCTCCCATCCGGCCGAGGCCGATCATTCCGAGTTGCACGAGCCGATCCTCCTGTCACAGAGCAATTCGCGACGCCGTCGGCGGGCCAACGAATTCTCAGCGGCGTCGCAACCAGGTCGGTATATCCTCGTGACATCAGGCGGTTCCTTTGAGCTTGCGGTAGCGGCGGATCAGAGCGTTGGTGGAACTGTCATGCTCGAGCTTGGGCTCCGCCGCGCCCTCGAGCTGGGGGATGATGCGCTGGGCCAGAACCTTGCCCAGCTCCACGCCCCATTGGTCGAAGGAATCGATCTGCCAGATCGCGCCCTGGGTGAAGACGCTGTGCTCGTAGAGCGCGACGAGCTTGCCGAGCGCGGCCGGAGTCAGCTGGTCCAGGAGAATGGTGTTGGAAGGCCGGTTGCCCTCGAAGAGCCGGTGCGGCACGAGCCAGTCGGGCGTACCCTCCGCCTTGACCTCCTGGGCGGTCTTGCCGAAGGCCAGCGCCTCGGTCTGGGCGAAGACATTGGCCAGCAGGATGTCGTGATGGCGCCCGAGCGGGTTCAGGGCGTGAGCGAAGGCGATGAAATCACAAGGGATGAGGCGGGTGCCTTGGTGGATCAGCTGATAGAAGGAATGCTGGCCATTGGTCCCCGGCTCGCCCCAGTAGATGGGGCCGGTGTCATAATCCACCCGGGCCCCGTCGAGCGTGACATGCTTGCCGTTGCTCTCCATGGTGAGCTGCTGGAGATAGGCGGGAAAGCGCTTCAGATATTGCTCATAGGGCAGCACGGCGACCGTCTGGGCGCCGAAGAAATCGTTGTACCAGAGGGCGAGCAGGCCGAGCAGCACCGGCAGGTTGCGCTCGAAGGGTGCGGTGCGGAAATGCTCGTCCATCTCGTGGAAGCCATCCAGCATGGCGCGGAAATTGTCCGGGCCGATCGCGATCATGGTCGAAAGCCCGATCGCTGAATCCATGGAATAGCGGCCGCCGACCCAGTCCCAGAAGCCGAACATATTGGCGGTATCGATGCCGAACTTCGCCACCTCCTGGGCATTGGTCGAGACCGCGACGAAATGCTTGGCGATGGCGGCCTTCTCGCCCTTCAGTCCGGCCAGCGTCCAGTCGCGCGCGGTATGCGCGTTGGTCATGGTTTCCAAGGTGGTGAAGGTCTTGGAGGAGACGATAAACAGCGTCTCGGCGGGATCGAGGTCGCGAACCGCCTCGGCGAAATCGGTGCCATCGACATTCGAGACGAAGCGGAAGGTAATGGCCCGCTCGCTGTAGTGCTTCAGCGCCTCATAGGCCATGACCGGCCCCAGATCCGAGCCGCCGATGCCGATATTGATGACGTTGCGGATCCGCTTACCGGTATGCCCTTTCCAGCCGCCGCCGCGCAGCCGGTTGGCGAAATCCGCCATCTTGTCGAGAACCTCGTGGACCTCGGGAACCACGTTCCGGCCATCGACCTCGATCGAAGCGCCGCGCGGCGCGCGCAGCGCCACATGGAGCACGGCGCGCTGCTCCGAGACATTGATGCGGTCGCCGCGATACATGGCGTCGATGCGCGTCCGTAGGCCGGATTCCTCGGCCAGGCCGAGCAGCAGCTTCAGCGTCTCGTCGGTGACCCGGTTCTTCGAATAGTCGAGATAGATTCCCGGCGCCCTCCGCCGCCAGTCGCTCACCGCGCTTGGGATCCTCGGCGAAGAGCTGCCTCAGATGCAGCCCCTTCATCTTCTGGTGATGGGCCTCCAGGGCGGACCAGGCGGGGCGCTGACGCAACGGCAAACTGCACATCGATTTTGTCCTCGTGGAATACGGGCGACTGCCCTCGGCGGACGCCACGGCCTCGACGATCAGCCCGCCTTTCGGATGGCCGCACTCTTCGATGCGATGCAAGACATCAGATCGTTCCAGGATTTCACGAAGGACTCCGCCCCCTCGTCCTGGAGCCGATCGGCGAGAGCATCGACATCGATCCCCGCTTTGGCGAAGCTCGCGAGCACCGCTTCGCAGTCGCCGCCGTCTGCGGGCAAGATATCGCCGACCTCGCCGTGATCGGCGAAAGCCTTGAGGGTGCCCTCGGGCATGGTATCGACCGTGAAGGGCGCGGCGAGCGCCTTCACGTAGAGGATGTCCGAGGCCTTCGGATCCTTGGTGCCCGTGCTGGCCCACAGCAGGCGCTGAGCCCGGGCGCCGGCATTGGCGGCCCGGTGCCACCGGGTCGAGCCCAGCAGGTCCGCGATAGGCCTTGTAGGTACGCTGCGCGATGGCGATGCCGAGGCGGTTCGCCAACTCCGCTGGCACCTTCGCCGCGACGGCGACGTCCCAGCGGCTGACGAACACCGAGGCGACCGATCCGATCGCCGGATTGAGGCCCGCCTCGATACGCCGCTCGACACCGCGCAAATAGGCTTCGGCCGCCGCCACATATTGCTCGCGCGAGAACAGCAGCGTCACGTTGACGGGTACGCCGGCGAATATGGCTTCCTCGATGGCGGGCAGGCCTTCCTTCGTGCCGGGAATCTTGATGAAGAGGTTGGATTTTCCGCCTCTCTCGTGGAGCCCCTTGGCCGCCGCAAGGGTGCTGGCCGTGTCGCGGGCAAGCAAGGGAGAGACCTCCAGCGAGACCCAGCCGTCGACGCCGTCGGTCCGCGCGAAGACCGGCTGGAACAGATCGGCGGCCCGGGTCAGGTCGTCCAGCGCCAAGCCAAAGAACAGATCCTCCTCCGACCTCGCCGAGCGCGCCTGCCGGCGAATGGCGTCGTCATAGGTCGTGCTGTTCTTGATGGCATGGTCGAAGATCGTGGGATTCGAGGTAAGCCCGGTCACCGAAAGCTGGTCGATATAACGGTCGAGCGTGCCGCTGTTCAGCAGGTCGCGGGTAATATTGTCGAGCCAAAGGCTCTGGCCGAGATCGTGGAGCTTCCTGGTTGCGTTCATCGCGTCACCTGAGATCTGAAGATCAAAACAACGTCCCGAGATCTGAAACGTCCCTGAGAAATGCGGTCTAGGATTTCTGCATCCACATTTGTTGGATCTGCTCAAGAGACTGTTGCTTGGTCTCCGGGACAGCGCGGTAGACCCACACCCAGCCAACGGCGCAGAATAGCGCGAACCGCGGCCGCTCCCAGCATCACACGCCAGGCATCGCTTTGCGACAGCTGGGCGCTGACCAAATGGGCATTCATCAGGTACGCCAGGAAAATGCCCACGGTAATCGCGAGCTGATAGCTGGAAACGAAACGCCCGCGCTGGCTTGCCGGCGCCAGCTCGGCGGCATAGAGCGGTGCCGCGACCGCCGCCACCCCGACGCCGAGGCCGACAATGAAGCGTCCCACGACAAGGGTGACGGCATCGGACGCCAACCCCCGGTGGAGGCAGGAACGTCGACAAGATCGCGCGGTTTTGACTTCATTTCACGTACCCCCACGCTCCATCGGTCGCGACAGCACCCAGGTGCCGAGGCTGGATAGTCGAGAGGTTATCGGGCGCCGGAAACAGTTGTCTCGGCTCCCTCGAACGCGGCCTGCGCAGGTGCAGCTTGCCGGGTCCGGGCGCCCCGGGCGCGTGCTGCACATATCCAAGTAGGCGACAGCCCCCCTTTGGCAAGTCCCGTACCGGCGACCCGAGGCGACTGTGGCAGGCTCCATGCCGGCGAATACGCAGCCGCCCGGCTGCCCGTCGACCTCGGCCGCTTCCGACGTGGCCGGCTGATTGGCACCGTGGACGACGCCCGCTGCTGAAAGTCGCTGGCCCATAAGGCGGAGCCCCTCGAAGATCGCGCTGCTTGAGGCAAGGCTACGCGCGATGCCCGTAGGAGCATAGAAGTCTCACGCTGCGATTTGTACGTTCGTGCGCCGGCTTGAGCTTGCGCCGTCATCTGGCCGGCACTTCCCGACGCAATCAGTTCGGCTGCTTACGGGTACCTCCACGCCAAGCGCCGCTGCACCTGCCGCAGCGAGTTCTATGGCAAGCCGGATGCCATCAAGACGAGGGCATATATTCGCCACCGCAGCAGAAGTGTTATTCGGCGTGCCGATTGACACCTCTTCTGCGTCAGCCTGGATGTCTCGAAGATGGCATGCCTTATGTGTCGTGAGCGGCGACCTGATCCAGCAAGTCTTCATCAACGCGAGCATGAGGTGGATTTGATTGCACCATGTGCGCAAGGAATGTCGCCTCAGCCGAGTGAAATCGCAACGCGATCTGCATCGGGGGTGCCCCGGGCGCGGGCTGGACTTCGAGCACGATCTCGTAGCAGTCGGGTTCGACGCAGTGCGGCCCCGCATACGAGACCCCTACCACGTCCAGTTCGCGCTTCTCCGTCATGGTTTCCTCCATTGCGCCCTCGGGTCAGGTTGTCTGCCGGCTTTGAAGGCGATGTTGTGCTTGATGACGAAATCGCCGGTCGGGACCGCCGGCATTGTGCGCCCAGACGATCGCTCCCTCACTTTTGCCAAAGAATGAGCGCAAGCTCCGTTGGAACTCGGACGCCCGAATGATATGGCACGATCCGAACGGTGAAGTGCTCGGATGGACGCGTCGGGGACGCACGCCCCGTGTAGACATAGCCGTTCACCGCGCCCGCAATCTGCTCGCCTCGGGCAAGCTCGATGACCTCAGCTACGTCGCCCTCACGAGGGTCCGCATAGATCTCGACGCGGACATCGTCTGACGGCATTTCACCAAGATAGACGGGCACCGAGAAGGTCAGCGAGTCTTTCTCGCGAGCCACCGCCGTCGCCCCGATATGGAGGCTCGCCCACGCCAGTCGGACGCGACGCTCCCAATGGGCTAGTCTTTTCGCCAATTCGGCAACCCCAGCGAGACGCTCGCGTAGAGCCTGCGCGCCCGGTAGGTATGCCTTGGTAATGTATTCGTGGACCATCCTCGTGCTGCAATACCGGGGGGTGAGCACCGCCATGCTCCGACGTATCCGTTCAACCCAGGCGCGAGGCACGCCTTCGGCGTCGCGATCGTAGTATTGCGGTACGACGCGGCGCTCAAGCGCGACGTAGAGCGCCTCTGCGTCGAGCGCGTCTTGCTCCTGTTCCCCATGGTGAGCTTCGGCCCCGATGGCCCAGCCGAGCTCTGGTGCATATGCCTCTTCCCACCAGCCGTCGAGCTCCGAGAGATTGAGGCCGCCATTGGCAAGAATCTTCATTCCACTCGTGCCGCAGGCTTCCCAGGGACGCCGGGGCGTGTTGATCCACACGTCCACGCCCTTGACGAGCTCCTCCGCGAGCGCGATGTCGTAGTCCTCGAGAAACACGACGCGATGGCGGAACTCCGGACGTTGCGCGAAAGCGATCCACTCCTGGATCATTCTTTTACCCTCGGCGTCATCCGGGTGGGCCTTGCCGGCGACCACGATCTGTGCCGGGCGGCGATCATCGTTGAGAAGACGGCCGAACCGCGCGGCATCGCGAAGGAGCAAGTTGGGACGCTTGTAGGCCGCGAACCGACGGGCAAAACCGAGCGTCAGGATATTCGGATCAAGCACGTCCGACGCGTGTCCAACGGTTTCGGCGGAAAGGCCGCGGCTGCTCAGATGCGTGATGAGGCGGGCGCGGACGCTTTGCACCAATTCCTTCCGACTATCGCCGCGCATCGCCCAAAGCTCTTCGTCCGACAGAGCCTGCGATGGACTCACTCAACGCATCGGGCATCCCCCGCCACCGATCCTTACCGCAAGCGGCAGTCCAGATTTGATCGGCCTGAGCCGAATCCCAAGACGGCACATGGATGCCGTTGGTAACATGATCGATCGGGACCTGACTGCCGGGCCAACGCGGGAACAATGGCCGGAAAATGTGCCGGCTCACGCGCCCATGCAGCCGGCTGACGCCGAAGCTCGCCAACGAACCTCGAACGGCGAGATAAGCCATATTGAACAGGCCATCCGTGCGATCCTGATCGGCGCGCCCCAGCGCCAGGATGTCGGCTATCGCTGCTCCGGCTTTGTTGGAAGAATCCATCAGAACGCGGAGATATCTTCCAATAAGCTCCTGGGAATAGCGGTCGAATCCCGCCGCCACAGGCGTGTGCGTCGTGAACACTGTCCCTGCCCGCACGGCCCACCAGGCTTCCCAAAAGCCAATCCCAAGTCGCTGGGCGAGCCGCCGCGCCCGCTCGAGGACGAGGAATGCCGCGTGGCCTTCATTGATGTGGCAGATCTCGATCTCCGGCCGCAACATTTCGATGGTCCGCCACCCTCCGATGCCGAGAACGATCTCCTGCAAGAGGCGGGTCTCCGTTCCACCATCGTAGAGTTTGCCCGTTATACCTCGATCCACCGGGCTGTTGAGCGGATCGTTGCTGTCGAGGAGGTAGAGCGTCGCGCGTCCGACAGAGCCTTGCCACACCCGTAAGAACAGGGTCCGACCGGGCAGCTCGAGCGGGATGCGCAGCCACCGCCCGCCATCCGCGAGAACCAGTCGGATCGGCATCGTCGCTGGCTCGTTGTAGGGATATGCTTCATGTTGCCATCCGGCAGCGTCGATCGTCTGTCGGAAATAGCCCTCCTGAAAAAGCAGGCCAATACCGATGGCGGGAATCCCGAGATCGCTGACCGTCTTGAGGAAATCGCCGGCGAGAACGCCTAGACCGCCCGCGTAGAGCGGCAATGCATCACTGAGACCGAATTCCATGCTGAAAAAGGCAATACCCGTCAGCGCCGCGGTGCCGTATGTCGAAGCAAACCAGCCGGACCGCTCGAGATAAGCACGGCGAGCCGCAGCCAGGCGCTCGAGATGATCGACGAATGAGCGATCGGCGGAAAGCTCTCTCAGTCGCTCCGTCGACGCATTCTGAAGGATCGTCCAGGGATTCCGGGTCCGGTCTCCAGGCCTCGGCGTCAACGCGTTTCCACAGCGCGTCCGCCTCGTGGCTCCATGTCCAACGAAGATCGAGCGCGAGATCCTCCAAGGGAGCAAGCTCGGCGGGAAGATCGCGTGAGAAAGAGGCCGCCATCGCCGTGATCCCGTGCGATTATTGAGCGGCCACGCTGCCCTCCGAGCGGCGCGGGCTTCCCTCTTCGGCCTCGCGCACGACCGTCATGGTTCGCATCAGGCTTGCCGGATTGACGCTGATCGAGTCGATTCCGAGGCCGGTCAGGAACCTCGCGATCTCCGGATAGTTCGCAGGCGCCTCACCGCAAATCCCGACATGGCGGCCATTCCGCTTGGCGCCATCGACCGCAAGACGGAACATCTCCAACATTCCGGGATCACGCTCGTCGAAGTCGAAGGCGACGATCTCCGAGTCCCGGTCGACGCCGAGCGTGAGCTGGGTCAGGTCGTTGGAGCCGATGGAAAACCCGTCGAACAGCTTCGCGAAGGCGTCGATCTGGATGACGTTGTTCGGGATCTCGCACATGACATAGATCTCGAGCCCGCCCTCGCCCTGCTTCAGCCCGTTCGCCGCCATCGCCTCGATGACGCGGCGGCCCTCCTCGACGCGGCGGCAGAACGGCACCATGACGCAGAGGTTGGCGAGCCCCATGACGTCGCGCACGCGTCGCAGTGCAGCGCACTCCAGAGCAAATCCGGCGGCGTAGGCAGGATGCGCGTAGCGCGAAGCGCCGCGGAAGCCGAGCATCGGGTTCTCTTCCTTGGGCTCGAAGGCGGCGCCGCCGATCAGCTTCGTGTATTCATTGGTCTTGAAATCGGAGAGGCGCACGATCACCGGCTTCGGATAAAACGCCGCGGCAATCGTGCCGACACCCTCCGACAGCTTCTCGATGAAGAAATCGGCGGGACGTTCGTACCGCCGGACCAGTTTTGCAATCGCTTTCCGGTCCTCGGCAGACGTAACCTTCTCCGGCTGCGCCAACGCCATGGGGTGAACGCCGATATGTTGGCTGATGATGAACTCCATTCGTGCAAGCCCGACGCCGTCGTTCGGCAGCATCGCCGTTGCGAAGGCGAGATCGGGATTTCCCAGGTTCACCATGATCGCGGTGCGTGGCCGCTTGAGCGTCCCGATGGCAATGCGCGCGGTCTCGAACGGAATCCGCCCCTCGTAGACGCGACCGACCTCGCCCTCGGCACAAGACACGGTCACAGTGGCCCCCGCCTTGAGCGCCTGCGTCGCGTCCTCGGCGCCGACGACCGCCGGCACGCCGAGTTCGCGGGCGACGATGGCGGCGTGACAGGTGCGGCCGCCGCGGTTGGTGACGATCGCGGCGGCGGTCTTCATCACGGGCTCCCAGTCGGGGCTCGTCGTGTCCGAGACCAGGACCTCTCCCGGTCGAAACGCCGCGAGATCGTTGATGTCGGCGACCACCCGCACCGCGCCTGCGGCGATTTTCTCGCCCACGGCGCGGCCACTGGCGAGCACCGGACCGGTTCCCTTGAGGGCGTATGTCTCGAACGCCTCAGCGGATCGTTGCGAAGCAACGGTCTCCGGCCGGGCCTGCACGATATAGAGCCCGCCATCCTCGCCGTCCTTCGCCCATTCGATGTCCATCGGCATCGGCCGGCCGGCCTTGCCCGTATAATGGTCCTCGACCTTGATGGCGAAGTCGGCGAGGCTCAGCACGTCTGCATCGTCAAGGCAGAACATGTTCGCGATCGGCATCGGCAGTCGCGACGGTCTCAGTGGTCGCGCCCGTATGTCCTTGGGCATAGACCATTCGCACCTGCTTCTTGCCGAGCGAGCGACGAAGAATAGCCCGATATCCCTTCTTGAACGTCGGTTTGTGGACATAGAACTCGTCCGGGTCGGCCCGACCCTGAACGATGCTCTCGCCGAGGCCATAGGCACCGGTGATGAAGACAACGTCGCGGAAGCCCGATTCGGTGTCGAGCGTAAAGATCACGCCGCTTGCGGCGAGGTCGGAGCGGACCATCTTCATCACACCCACCGAGAGTGCAACCTTGAAATGGTCGAAGCCGTTATCGAGGCGATAGACGATCGCTCGGTCGGTGAAGATCGAGGCGAAACAGCGCCGGCAGGCCTCGAACACATCGTTCTCGCCTCGGATGTTGACGAAGCTCTCATGCTGTCCGGCAAAGCTGGCGGTAGGAAGGTCTTCGGCGGTCGCGGAGCTGCGGACGGCGACGGCGACGTCGCGACCGTACTGCTCCTCCAAGGCGCGATAGGACGCGGCGATCTGCCGACGAAGCTCGTCACCGCCGGTTGCGGCATAGACGATCCGGCGTGCCTCATCTGCGCGCTTCGCTAGAGCCTCGACGTCGGTCTTGTCGATTCCGTCGAGGAGCCGGTGGAGCTTGTTTGCCGCATCAGCCTCGGCCAAGGCATCGCGATAGGCCTGTGCGGTGAGGGCAAAACCGTTCGGCACCCTGACGCCTTCCGACGCGAGGGTGGAATAAAGCTCGCCGAGGGAGGCGTTCTTGCCGCCGACGAGCGGCACATCCTCGAGCCGAATCTCACGAAACCACCGGACGTATTTTTGCGCCGACATCGGTAATTTCTCCTCGAGCATCGAAGACATGAAGATTAATCGCTCTCGCTCACCAGGCATTGACATAAATCAAATGTCGGACACGGCTCGGCCTCAATCTTCGCGGTCGTCTCACCGGCGGATTTCGCCGTGGCACGGTTCCCCTTCTCGAAATTCAGACCCGCATGATGCTCTCGCGAGCCGTCGCCGGTGCCATCGTGACGTGTCCAATCTCGCCGGAGAGCGCGAACCAGCGATCGCCCATCGGTACGAGCCCACCGCTGGTTTCCCAAAAGGGTGAGAGGCGGCTCGCTGCCCAGATAAGCCTCGATTGCGTCCGCGAGCGAGGCGTAGTCCTCGCAGGCCAGCACTCGGATCCCTTCGATTTCTCCGTTCGTGCCGAGGAGCGCGAACCGAGCGTTCGTCGCACCCACGTCGGCGATGAGCGAAACGGTGGTCAAGGCCTGTCGGCTTCGATGTACGCTTTCGGCGGGCGAAGCCGAGACAGCATCTCGGCAAAGCCGCGCAGCCACGAACTCGTTGCAAGCGTCCTCCCACGGCATCGGCAGCTTTCTGCGCCAATTTGGATGCTCATCGACTGTACCAGGCAGATTGACCTGTTCTATGACGCCGAACACATCCTCGAGCCGAACCATCAGGAGCCGTCCAGGCGAGGTGGCGAGAAAGCGGTAAGCAGCATCGACAAGGTCCGGCATGGGGATGTCGGGATCGTCGACCGGCGTCTCCGCCGTCGAAAGCAGACCGCTGCCGCGCAGAAGGGCCAGAAGCGCCGCGCGCGCGCGGGCACGTTCCTGTCGCAACATCAATTCTCCGTCCGGCGCGGGCAAGAGGTGCAGCGCGGCACGGACAGCAATGTCGTGTCCGCGCCAATAGCCGGAAAAGGTCGGCAAATCATGCGTGCCGATGGCGACATGTGCGAGTTCCGGGTAAGCCTGCGCCGCGCGAAAACCGCCAACGTCGTTACGTTCGAAATAAAGGAGCCGCATCGATAGAATTTGCTTGGCGCTCAGGCGCTCGCGCAGACCCTCCGGCACGGTGCCGAGATCCTCGCCGACAACGACGCAGCCGGCGCGCCGACTCTCGAGCGCCGTAATCGCAAGAAGCTCGTCGAGGGGATAGCGAACATAGCCGCCCTCCAAGGGAGAGGCCTCTCGCGGCAGCCAGAAGAGCCGGGCGAATCCCATGATGTGGTCGATACGAAGCGCCCCGGCGTGGCGCATATTGGCGCGGAGACATTCGATGAAGGGGCGGTAGGCGGCGTCGCGCAGCGCATGCGGGTTGAACGGCGGCAGGCCCCAGCTCTGGCCCTTCAAGTTGAAGGGATCCGGCGGAGCGCCAGTGGAAATTCCCCGCGCCATCGCGCTCTGCTCGGCCCAGGCTTCGGCGCCATCGGCATCCACGCCGAGCGAGAGGTCGCGATAAAGCCCGATGGACATGCCACTCTGCGCGCATGCGACTCTGGCCAAGCCGAGCTGACGGTCCGCCTCCCACTGCAGATACTCATGAAATGTCACGCGATCCGCATGATCGCGCGCGAATGCCGCCGTCTCCGGCGAATGGGGATCACGGTAAGGCGCCGGCCAATCGCGCCAAGGGAAATACCCCGACTTGTCGGCCCGGAAATGCTCGGCCAGCGCCTCAAAGGTCGCGTAACGTTCAAGCGCTGCTCCATGCTCGCGCTCAAATTCGCGGAAGGCCTCGGCGCGCGCCGTCCCGCGTTGGAGATGATTGGCGCGGAAAGCCGAATAAAGTCGCTCAAACATGGGAAGCTTGACGGAAGCCGCCGCACCATAGTCGACGAGCGGCGCATTGCGCTGCGCCGCGAGCGACGCCAGAAGCTCGGCGTTGCGGAGCTGGCCGCTCGCTTCTGGGCATTCGACGAGATCAGGGCACCGCCTCGACATCGATATAAAGCGGATTGAGGAAGCAGCGGCTGGACGGGGAATATGGACTGGCATGCGCCGGATTGCCCGGGAACAACGCATGAAGAGGGTTGAGCCCTAGAACGCCGGCGCCGAGGCTGGCCACCTCGGTAGCGAAGCCGGCGAGATCGCCGAAATCGCCGAGGCCCCAGCTTTCCAGGCCCTGGAGACCATAAAGCTGCAGACCGAGCCCCCAAATTCCGGGACCGCGCCGAAGCTGCTCGGGCAAGTACGCCTGCTGTGGCGCCACGATCAGCGTTGCGACACCAGGCCCACCGGGGAGCGCCTCCCCCATGACTTCGAGGCGATGATAGCCAAGCGGCAGCGATCCCGGCAGAGCGAGCAGTCGACGCTCCAGATGCCGGCCATCCACCATTTTCGCCTCGGCCAACGGCAAATCGCCGAGGGAGATATCTCCCTCGTATTGCGTGCCGTCCTCCGCCGTCACTCGCCAGATGGCGGGACCGGCCCGCTCGGCCTCGAACACGACGCCGGTAACCCGTTCATCCGGCCCCTCATCGAGAACTGTCACCGGTTCGAGCGCACGCCTCCATGCCTTTGTCGTGAGGCGTGCGATGCTCTGCACAATCTGTTCCTCTGTCGCCGCCGATAGGCCCATGGCGTCGAGAAAGGCGCGCTTTGTCTCGATGGAGAGCGTATGGCGCGCTCCCCAGACATCATGGTAATAGGGCTCGATACCGGCCTGGGCTGCGAGCTCATCGAGCAGGCTCGGCATGCTCATGGATCGAGGCCCGATGGTACCGGGCTCCCGCCAAGGCGGGAGCAAAACAAGAGGAATGATCTCGGCTCGACCGTATAGACGGAACCCGCCTCGAAGGAGGCCCCGTCACCGAGGCCGGACTCGCTCGCGGTGTCAACGAGCCGTACCCATGGTGTTGGGGGCGACGTGCTCGGCAATAAATAACGGACCACGTCGCTATCGGCGTTGAGGATGACGAGAAAGCTATCGTCCGATTCCAGTTCGCCGGACGTCGAATAGTGGAGGGTGCCGGCTTGCCCGCTCACGACATAGCTTAGGAATTGAGCGTGGGGGGCATGCCAGTCCTCATCGCCGTTCTCTCGGCCTTCAGGCGTCAGCCAGACGATGTCCTTGATTGCGGTGCCAGGGATCACCCGGCCGTGAAAGAAATGGCGCCGCCGGAAAACCACGTGATCGTTGCGCAGTCGAATAAGCGCACGCACGAATTCCCGAAGCGCGCGCCCCTCCTGGCTGTCGAGGAGCGTCCAGTCGCACCAACCGATCTCGTTGTCCTGACAATAGGCGTTGTTGTTGCCGTGCTGACTGCGGCCAGCCTCATCGCCGGCAAGGAGCATGGGCACGCCCACCGAAAGCAGCAGCGTTGCCAACATGTTGCGCTTTTGTTGCCGCCGCAGCTTGCGTATTCCGGGGTCCCCGGTCGCGCCTTCGACACCATAGTTCGCGCTGTAGTTCTCGGCGTGGCCGTCGAGGTTGTCTTCGCCGTTCGCCTCATTGTGCCTGTCGCGGTAGCTGACGAGGTCCTCAAGCGTGAAGCCATCATGCGCCGTGAGGTAATTGACGCTGGCCCAAGGCCGCCTGCCGCGTTGTTCGAAGATGTCGCGCGACCCAGTAACGCGCGAGGCGAGCTCGGCCGCTACCCCTTCCTCGCCACGCCAGAATTGGCGCACGACGTCGCGGTAGCGATCGTTCCATTCCGACCAGCCCGGCGGAAACTGACCGAGCCGATAGCCTTGCTCGCCGAGGTCCCACGGCTCGGCGATAAGCTTGACCTCGGCGAGCACGGGATCTTGTTGGATCGCGTCGAGAAAACCCGAATGCCGGTCGAAGACCTCGTCCTCCCCGCGGGCAAGGGTCGTCGCGAGATCGAAGCGGAAGCCGTCCGCATGGATTTCTGCAACCCAATAGCGCAGCGCGTCCATCACCAGCTGCATGACGCGAGGGTGATGGAGGTTGAGGCTGTTGCCACAGCCTGTAAAGTCGCGGTAGTGTCGCCGATCCTTGAGATCGAGCCGGTAATAGCTCGCATTGTCGATCCCGCGAAAACTCAAGGTCGGCCCGAGCGGACCGCCTTCGGCCGTGTGGTTGAAGACGACATCCAGAATCACTTCGAGACCGGCGTCATGCAAGCGATGCACGGCCGTCCTAACCTCATGCAGAGTCTGCTCGGCGAGGTAGCGGGGTTCGGGCGCGAAGAATGCGATCGGGTTATAGCCCCAGAAATTCCGGAGTCCGCGCTTGATGAGCGGCAACTCCTCGAGGAAGGCCTGGACGGGCATGAGTTCGACGGCGGTCACCCCAAGCTTGCCGGAGGTATCCGATGATCGCGGGATTCGCCAGCCCCGCGAAAGTGCCGCGCAGCGGCGCGGCGATTTCCGGGTGCCGCATGGTGAAACCCCGCACATGGAGCTCATAGATCACGGTGTCGTGCCATGGCCGGCGCGGCGGTCGGTCATCGCCCCAGGTGAAGGCCGGGTCGACGACGCGGCATTTCGGCACGAAAGGCGCGCTGTCGCGCGTATCGAATGACAGATCTGCATCCGGACTCCCGGTGTCATAACCGAAAACGGCGTCGTTCCACTGAAACCGCCCATACAGCATTCGGGCATAAGGATCGATCAGCAGCTTGTGGTGGTTGAACCGGTGGCCTCGCTCGGGCGCATAGGGTCCGAAGACGCGATAGCCGTAGAGCTGTCCCGGAAGGATGTCCGGCAGATAGCCATGCCAAACGCTGTTGGTGTATTCGGGCAGCTCTATGCGGTCGATCTCTGTTTCCCCGGACCGATCAAAAAGGCACACCTCCACCCGCTCGGCATTCTCCGAGAAGAGAGCGAAATTCATACCCTTGCCGGTCCAGTGCGCACCGAGCGGAAAGGGCTCTCCCGGCCACACACTACTCCGACGCGCATTTGTCATGCTAAGACCGCACCATCTATCCGATAGTCGCTCGGCTTTGTTTCAAACATGTTTCAAGATAAGACTTCGGAACCAAGAGCGCCTTGCGCTGGATCAAGCCGTATAACCGCGACCGTGGTTCCGACGCGCTCGTCTCGTGACTGGTGCATGCGCGCTTGATCTGAATCAATGCTTCATACGGCCGGCCGGCGGAAGCTGTCTGCAACTGATCGGCGGAACATGCCGAGAGAATACCCCGCACCTTCGCGCGTCGTAAAGGAAAGGGACTTGGGAGACCGTCCTTGCGTGTACTCTTCGTATCCTCCGAGATCTATCCTCTCGCCAAGACCGGCGGCCTCGCGGATGTCAGCGCGGCGCTGCCAAAGGCGTTGACCGCGCTCGGCGTCGAGATGCAGCTGCTGCTCCCGGGCTATCCGAAAGCCATCGAATCCGCGACCAACAAATCGGTGGAGTTTGAGGTCGCAGACTTCATGGGCGCTGGTCCGATGCGGCTGATTTCCGCGCGCATGCCTGACACCGCCCTCTCGCTCTGGCTCGTCGACTGCCCGTCGCTGTTTCGGCGTTCCGGCGGCCCGTACCAGGACGAGAATGGGCAAGACTGGCCCGACAATGCGCTGCGCTTCGCCGTGTTCAACCATGTCGCGGCACGACTTTCGCTCGGCCTGCTGGTGGCGAATTGGCGGGCCGACATCGTCCATGCCAACGATTGGCATGCCGGGCTGCTTCCGGCGATCTTGGCCGGCACCCCCGGCCAAAGGCCTGCGACAGTCCTCACGATGCACAACCTTGCCTATCAGGGGCTGTTTCCCGCCGCCCTCTATCCCCAGCTCGGCCTTCCCGCCGACAGCTTCACGCCGGACGGGCTCGAGTTCTATGGCAAGATCTCGTTCCTCAAGGCCGGCATCCGGTACAGCGATCGTCTGACAACCGTAAGCCCCACCTATGCGCGGGAGATCCTCACCGCCGAATATGGTTGTGGGCTCGAAGGGCTGCTGCAACATCGCGCGCAAGATCTCATCGGCATCCTCAATGGGGTGGACTACGGCATTTGGGATCCCGCGATCGATGCCAATCTCCCCGCCAGCTTCACGTCGCGGAACATCGCCGGCAAGCGGCTATGCAAGACCGCATTGCAGGACGAGCTTGGTCTCGAAGCGGATTCGGAGGCCGCGCTCGTCGCATTTGTGAGTCGGATCACGGAACAGAAGATGGCGGATGTGGTAGCCGCCGCATTGCCGGGGATCGTCGAGAGCGGCGCCCAATGCGCGTTGCTCGGGGACGGCGATCGCGGCATCGAGGAGCGCTTCGAGCTGGCGGCGCGCGACCACCCGGGCCGGATCGCGGTCCGCATCGGCTACCAGGAGCCGCTGGCGCACCGGATCATGGCGGGCGGGGACATCCTACTTCATCCCGCCCGCTTCGAGCCATGCGGGCTCACGCAGCTTTATGCGATGCGCTACGGCACCTTGCCTGTCGTGAGGCGTACGGGCGGGCTCTGCGATACCGTAACGGACGCGACCGACCGCTCGGTCCGTTGCGGCGAGGCGACCGGGTTTGCGTTCGAGAGTGTGGATATCGCCGATTTGCTTGGCTGCGTCGACCGGGCGCTCGCGCTCTACCGGCAGCCCTTGGTATGGCGCAAGGTACAGCGACAGGCGATGACTTCAGGATTTCGGTTGGTCGGGATCGGCGCGTCGCTATCTCGCGCTTTACCACGACCTAGTGCCACCGGCAGTCGTCGTATCTGAAGCCGTGACGGCCGACCCCGTGCTCGAAAAGATTGCCGGATAGGAGGTCACGCACGATGGCACCCGGGATCGCGAAACGAGCCTGTTCCATGTGGAGGCTGGAGGGTCGGCCGAGCGGGAGAGACCTCAAGCATTGGCTCCGCGCGCAGACCGAGCACGAGAATCAGCTCGTGGTACGACCCTAAAATGTGCCCGCGCATCGCCACGTTGACGCTGAATCCAGCGGTGGATCTGGCCTGCACCGCAGCGTCAGTAAGGCCCACACACAAGACCCGGACGTTCGAAGAGCGGTTCGACCCGGGTGGGGGAGGCATCAATGTCGCCCGCGTGGTTCATGTGTTGGGCGGCGATGCGCTGGCGCTGATCATGACCGGCGGTGTGACCGGACGCCTGGTCGAGGAGCTGCTCGATGAAGCCGGCGTTCGATGGCAAGCACTGCCGATCCGTGGCCGAACCCGCATCAGCGTGAACGTGCATGATCGCCAGAGCGGCCTCGAATATCGTTTCGTGCCGGAGGGCCCCAACGTCGAGCAAGACGAGTGGAATAGGGCCCTCATTATCCTGCAGGAAGCAGAGGGCGAGTGGTTCGTCGCGAGTGGTAGTCTGCCACGCGGCGTACCAGCGGACTTCTATGCTCAGGCTGCCGCCATCGCTTCGCGGCGTGGTCAGAAATTCGTCCTCGACACCTCAGGCTCGGCGCTACGCGCCGCGATCGGCCATGGGATAGAGCTGCTGAAGTTAAGCCTTAGCGAACTCGAGTTCCTGATCGGTCGTGAACTGCATGATCCGCAGTCACAGGAGAAGGAGGTTGCTTCGTTGATTCGTTCCGGAGCAGCCCGGATGATCGCCGTCAGCCTTGGGCGGGATGGGGCGATCCTTGGGACAAGCGACGGCGTCAGCCGGCTTCCCACGGTGAAGGTCGAAGAGTGCAGCGCAGTCGGTGCTGGCGACAGCTTTCTCGCCGGCCTGGTGCTTGGACTAGCGCGGGGTGTGTCCGACAGGAAGGCATTGGCACTCGGCATTGCGGCCGGCGCCGCTTCTGTCGCGACTTATGGCACTGCCCAGGTGCGCCGAGCTGACGTAGAAACCTTTTACCGAAAGTTGAGTGGTGAACCAGAACCGATTGTCGCCTCCGGCGCGTGAAGTCGGGCCGACACCCGCGCTAGGCCATGACGCTCTCCTCGGGCTGGTCCGCCGCGGGAGACATATAGCGGAGGGCGCTGGTTGCACCCAAACGTTAGCCCGATACAATCCGGCGCCGTCTCAAGCGCCGAATTTCGACCGTAAGTCTTTGATTTCGTTGGTAGCGGGGGAGGGACTCGAACCCCCGACCTTGGGATTATGATTCCCCTGCTCTAACCAGCTGAGCTACCCCGCCGCGGGACGGCCTGGGGTATAAGAAATGCGCAACGCCGCGTCAAGCAACGGCGCACGCCCGAACAGGAGCACATCGCGATGAGCTTTCACACCTACCCCGCCCTCGTCACCGCCCTCGCGCTGCTGGTCTATCTCTGGACGGTGATCGCCTGCATGGGCGCCCGCGGCCGCACCGGGCTCAAGGCGCCGGCGGTCAGCGGCAACGTCGAGTTCGAGCGCTATTTCCGCATTCAGCAGAACACCATCGAGCAGCTCGTCCTGTTCCTGCCCAGCCTCTGGCTGTTCGGCCTCGAGCTCTCGCAATTCTGGTCGGGCATCATCGGCCTGGTCTTCGTGCTGGGCCGCGTGATCTATGTCGTGGGCTATACCCGCGACCCCGCCGCGCGCGGCCCCGGCTTCATCATCGGCTTCGTCGCGACGCTGCTGCTGCTGCTTGGAGGATTGGTCGGCGTGCTCAAGATCATGCTGACCGGCGTGCCGTTCTAGCGGCTTAAGCCGCTTCGCGCGTGATCCAGCCGCCGCCCAGCACGCGGCTCCCGTCATAGACGACGCAGGCCTGGCCCGCCGCCACACCGAAAATGGGCACCGCCAGCAGCGCCTCGCCCCTTCCCTCGCCGTCCAGCGTCAGGCGCGCCTGAAGCGGCGGCTGCGCCGAGCGCAGCTTGACCGCGACATCGATCCCCGCCGGTGGCGGCGCGGGGCCGAGCCAATTGATGCCGGTGATCGGCACGCGGCGCCGGCCGAGCGCGGCGCGGGGGCCGACCACGACGCGGCGCGTCTCGGGCTCGAGCCGCAGCACATAGAGCGCCTCGCCGCCGCCGATGCCGAGCCCCTTGCGCTGGCCGATCGTGAAATGGATGACCCCCGGATGCGTGCCGAGCACGGTTCCCGCTTCGTCCACCACCTCGCCCGGCTCGGCGGCGCCCGGGCGCAGCTTCGCCACGAGCTCCGCATACTTGCCGTCGGGCACGAAGCAGATGTCCTGGCTGTCGGGCTTTTCCGCCACCGGCAGATCGAAGCGGCGCGCGAGATCGCGCGTCGCGCTCTTCTGCAGCCCGCCCAGCGGGAAGCGCAGGAAGTCGAGCTGCGCCGGGGTCGTGGCGAACAGGAAATAGCTCTGGTCGCGGCTCGGATCGGCTGCCCGATGCAGCTCCGGCCCGTGGCTGCCGTCGATCCGGCGCACGTAATGGCCGGTGGCGAGCGCGTCGCCGCCGAGGTCGCGCGCGGTCGCCAGGAGGTCGCGGAACTTCACGGTCTCGTTGCAGCGCACGCAGGGGATCGGCGTCTCGCCGCGGGCATAGGCGTCGGCGAAGTCCTCGATCACGCTCTGGCGGAAGCGGCTCTCGTAATCCAGCACGTAATGCGCGATGCCGAGCCGCTCGGCGACGCGCGCGGCATCGTGGATGTCCTGCCCGGCGCAGCACGCGCCCTTGCGCCCGCTGGCCTGGCCGTGGTCGTAGAGCTGCAAGGTGATACCGACCACCTCGAACCCCTCCTCGACCAGCAGCGCCGCCGCCACCGAGCTGTCGACGCCGCCCGACATGGCGACGATGACGCGGCAGTCGCGCGCGGACTTCTTAAGGCCGAGCGAGTTCATGGGCAGGAGCCTACCCGTTCATCAGGTTGCGCGTCGCCTGCGGCAGCTTGACGGTGAGCCCGTCGAGCTCCTCGGTCATGATGATCTGGCAGCCGAGCCGCGAGGTCTGGGTCAGGCCGAAAGCGAGATCGAGCATGTCCTCCTCGTCCTCGCTCGCCTCTTTCAGCATCTCGTACCATTCGGCATCGACGATGACATGGCAGGTCGAGCAGGCGAGCGAGCCCTCGCACGCGCCCTCGATGTCGACGCCGTGCTTATGCGCGATCTCCAGCACGGAGAGCCCGACCGGCGCGTCGACTTCGCGGCGCGTTCCGTCGCGCTCGATGAATACCATTTTCGCCATCGCACTCCCCCTCAGCGCGCCAGCGGCGCCGCATCATCCTCGGCCTGAATCGCCGCACCCAGCACCGGCGCATCCGCCGCCAACGCGCCCGGCGCCCGCGCCGCCGCCTCGCGCGATCCCACCAGCCGCAGCAGTACCAGCCCCGCCGCCGCCGCCGCGGCACTGGTCGCCGCGCGCGCGCGCTCGCCCGGCGCCGCCAGCGCCACCACCGCATGCGTCACCGGCCGCGCCAACGCCTTCTCAGCGCGCTCGCGCAGCAGCAGCAGGAGCGCCGTGACCGCCTGCGCGTCCTCGAGCCCGGAGGCAGCGATGCGCGCCACGCCATCGGCGCCCGGCAGCAGCTCGGCATTGCCGCCGACCGAGACCGCCACCGCCGCGCCGGCCACGGCCGAGAGCTCGATGCCCACGGCGGCGCCGGGGCCGTCGCTTTCCAGCGGCGTGCCGTCAGGCTCCTCGATCTGGAACAGCTTCATCCGGGATCAGACGTGGAAGGATTCGCCGCAGCCGCAGCGGCCCTTCTCGTTGGGATTACGGAAGGTGAATCCCGATTGCAGCTTGTCCTCGACGTAATCCATCTCGGTGCCGATGATGAACATCGACGCCTTGGGATCGATCAGGATGGTGACGCCCTTGTCCTGCACGACCTCGTCGAACTTGCCCTTCTCGTCGGCGTATTCGAGCGTATAGGTGAGGCCGGAGCAGCCGCGGCTGCGGATGCCGACGCGGATTCCGATCGACGGCTTGCCGCGCCGCGCCAGCAGCGCCTGGATGCGCCCCGCCGCCGCCTCCGTCACCATCATTGCCTGCCTCAACGCCATCGCCGCACTCCCGCGATTTGACCCGCTAGATACACCGCCCGACCAGTCCGGGCAAATCCCGCGCCCCTTATGTGGGGCGCCCCGCCGCCGCTGTCACCCTCTCGCCGCCGGCCACCCGCCGGGCCGCCGCAGCGAGCATGTCGACGGCAAAATCTACTTCTGCATCAGTGGTATAGCGGCCAAGGCCGATGCGCAGGCTGGCGCCCGCCAAGGCCTCGGGAAGGCCCAGCGCGCGCAGCACATAGGAGGGCTCGACCTCGGCTGCGGTGCAGGCCGAGCCGGTCGAGAGCGCGAGGCCCGGACAGGCCGCCATCAAGGCCAGCGCCGGGGCGCCGGGAAAGCTCAGATTGAGGTTGCCGGGCAGCCGCCGCTCGCCATCGCCGTTGAGCACCACGTCCGGCAGCCGCGCGCGCATCCCCTGCAGGAAGTGCCGGCGCAAGCCCAGCAGCCGCGCCGCTTCCTCCGCCTGCTCGGCGCGCGCGATCCGGGCTGCCGCGCCGAAGCCGACGCAGAGCGGCGCCGGCAGCGTGCCCGAGCGCAGCGTCCGCTCCTGCCCGCCGCCATCGAGCAGCGGCACGAGGCGCGCCCGCGGGCGGCGCCGGACGTAGAGCGCGCCGATGCCCTTGGGCCCATAGATCTTGTGCGCCGAGAGCGACAGCAGGTCGATCGCCATCGCGTCGAGATCGAGCGGCACCTTGCCCGCCGCCTGCGCCGCGTCGCTGTGGAAGAGCGCGCCGCTGCGCGCGGCAGAGCGCGCCGATCTCCTGCAGCGGCTGCAGCACGCCGATCTCGTTGTTGGCGGCCATCACCGAGACGATGGCGGTGCGCTCGTCGATCGCCGCGGCCAGCGCCGCGAGATCGACGAAACCCTTGGCGTCGACCGGCAGCACGCTGACGCGGCAGCCTTCGCGCGCCATCGCCTGGACGCTTTCGAGCACGCATTTATGCTCGGTCGCCACGGTGACGATGTGATCGCGCCCCAGCGCGCGGTGGAAGCGCGCGGCGCCCTTGATCGCGAGGTTGTTGGCTTCGGTCGCGCCCGAGGTGAAGACGATCTCGCGCGGCTCGGCACCGATCAGCGCGGCGACCTCGCCGCGAGCCTTCTCCACCGCTTCCGCGGCTTCGCGGCCATAGGCATGCGTCGCCGAATGCGGGTTGCCGAACTTCTCGGTGAACCAGGGCAGCATCTCCTCGAGCACGCGCCGGTCGACCGGCGTCGTCGCCTGGTAGTCGAGATAGATCGGCGCCGCGTTGGGCCGGGGCTGCAGGCGGGCGAACGACGCGGTCATGCCGCGTTCGCCCGGGTCCGCGCGTAGAGCCCGCCCCAGGCCTCCACCAGTTGATCGATATCCGCGGCCGTGCTGCTCCAGCCGAGGCTGATGCGAATGGCGCTCTCCGCCGCCGCGCCGCCGACCGCCATCGCGTCCAGCACCCGGCTGCGGGGGATCTTGCCCGAAGAGCAGGCGGCGCCGGCGCTCACCATCACGCCGGCGAGATCGAGCGCCATCACCTGCGTCGACGCAGCCACTCCCGGCATGCCGATGGAGAGCGTGTTAGGAAGCCGCGGCGCCGCGGCGGCATGAACCGGCGCCTCGGGCGCGATCGCGGTCAGGCGCCGCTCCGCCTCGTCGCGCAGCAGCGCCACCGCCGCATAATCATCGAGCCGGGCGGAAGCTGCCGCCGCGGCGGCGGCGAATCCCACGATGCCCGGCAGGTTCTCCGTGCCGGCGCGGCGGCCGCGCTCCTGGCCACCACCGGTCTGCAGCGCCGCCAGCGGCACCGCGCCGGCGACGACCAGCGCGCCGACGCCTTGCGGGCCGCCGAGCTTGTGCGCCGAGAGCGACAGGAGATCGGCGCCCAGCGCCGCGCGGTCGATGGCGAGCTTGCCCGCCGCCTGGATCGCGTCGCAATGCACCAGCGCGCCGCTCGCATGGGCAAGACGCGCTGCCTCGGCCACCGGCTGGATCGCGCCGGTCTCGTTGTTGGCGAGCATCAGCGACACCAGCGCCGGCCGCGCATCCTGCGCCAGCATCCGTTCCAGCGCTGCGAGATCGACCACGCCCTGCGGCGTTGCCGGGATCACCGCCGCGCCGGCCGCCCGCCTCGCGCACCGAGTCATGCTCGAGCGCGGAGACCAGCAGCCGCCGCCCGGCAAGCCCGCGCAAGGCAAGCTGGTTCGCCTCGGTCCCGCCGCTGGTGAACACGATCTCGCCGGGTGTGGCGCCGACCAGCGCTGCGACCTGCGCGCGCGCCGCCTCGAGCGCGCGCCGCGCCTCGCGGCCCCAGCGATGCACCGAGGAGGGATTGCCGGGGCGCGCCAGCGCCTCGGCGATCGCCGCCGCCGCTTCGGGACGCAACGGCGCGGTCGCATTCCAGTCGAGATAGGCGGCGCGCGGCATGGTGGCGACGTCGGCTATTGCGCGGCGATCGCCGAAGCGCGCTGCTCGCAATGGAGCGCGCCGCTGCGGCCGAGCACGCGCTGCTCCACGACATCGGCGAGCGACACCGAGCTCAGATAGAGATGTATCTGGTTGCCGAGCT
The DNA here is from genome assembly GCA_963789275.1 of uncultured Alphaproteobacteria bacterium. GTDB lineage: Bacteria > Pseudomonadota > Alphaproteobacteria > ATCC43930 > CGMCC-115725 > DAHUYF01. The sequence goes on along the minus strand of CAWBKF010000019.1, from coordinate 181,738 downwards.
CTTCCCAGAGATCATGGGTGAGACATCGGGTCTTGCTGCCGCGGCAGCCGACCGGCGCGCCGGGCGAGCAGCGCGTGGCGCGGATCGGCTCGTCGACGGCGAGGATGATGTCGGCGATGCGGGTCTCCGCCGCGCCATGGCCGAGCAGATAGCCGCCGCCGGGACCGCGCACGCTCTTGACCAGGCCGGCGACGCGCAGCTTGGCGAAGAGCTGCTCGAGATAGGAGAGCGAAATCTCCTGCCGCTCGGCGATCTCCGCCAGCGCGATCGGCTCGCCGCTGCTGTGCTTGGCGAGGTCGACCAGCGCCATGACCGCGTATCGTCCCTTGGTGCTGAGCCGCATGGCTACTCCTTCTCTCCGCGCGCCCAGGCGGCACCGCCGGTGCCGGTCTTCAGCACCGGCTCCGCCCGGTGCTCCCGAGCTTCGCCTTCGAGCTCGTTGACCCGCGCACGCAGCGCCTGCACCTCGTCGAGCAATCCGTTGAGCGCGCGCGCCACCGGGTCCGGGATGTCGTCGCCGGGCGTGCCGTAGGGCACGAATTCCTGCACCGGAATCTCCTGCTTCGCGTCCTTGTGCTCGCGCGTGATCACGGTCGAGCGCGGCGCCACCACGCGCGCGCCCGGAGGCACCTCGGTGCGGACGATGGCGTTCGGGCCGATGCGCGCCCCCTTGCCGACGGTGAAGCCGCCCAGCACCTTGGCGCCGGCGCTGACGATGACGCCGTCCTCGAGGGTGGGATGGCGCTTGCCGCGATGGAGCTTGGTGCCGCCCAGCGTCACGCCCTGATAGAGGGTGACGTCATCGCCGATCTCCGTCGTTTCGCCGATCACCACGCCCATGCCGTGATCGATGAACAGGCGCCGGCCGATGGTGGCTCCGGGATGGATCTCGATGCCGGTCAGCATCCGCCCGAGCGAGGAAATGAACCGCGCCAGCACCAGCCAGCGCCGCCGCCACAGCGCATGCGCCAGTCGGTAGAACAGCAGCGCATGGAAACCGGGATAGCACAGCACCACTTCCAGCGTTGAGCGCGCCGCAGGGTCGTGTTCGAGGATGGTGCTGATCTCTTCGCGCAGGTTTTTGAAAACCATGGGAGCCACTATGCTATATATGGTTCGATCATCGGGCCGGTCGTCTTGCCCTGCCGGCAAAGTGCGTCCGGATAGCTGCCCTGTGATACCAGCGATATACGGTGACCCACCAATTTAGTCAAGTTTAGCGAGCTTATAATGCCTGCCTTAACAACGTATAGCCGAGTAATTTACTCAGTTTTTCACTCTGCGCGGGTCGCCCTCGATGCCTGATGTCATCATCAACGGACCGGAGGGCCGGCTCGAAGGCCGCTACCACCACTCTAAGGTGAGCGGAGCGCCGGTTGCTCTACTTTTACACCCGCACCCGCAGCATGGCGGGACCATGAACAATAAGGTGGTCTATACGCTCTACCACGCCTTCGTCCGCCGCGGCTTCTCCGCGCTGCGCTTCAATTTTCGCGGCGTCGGCCGCAGCCAGGGCACGTTCGATCGCGGCGAGGGCGAGCTTTCCGACGCCGCCGCGGCGCTCGACTGGCTGCAAACCTACAATCCCAACGCCACCGCCTGCTGGATCGGCGGCTTCTCGTTCGGCGCCTGGATCGGCATGCAGCTGCTGATGCGGCGGCCGGAGATCGACGGCTTCATCTCGGTGGCGCCGCCCGCCAACATGTTCGATTTCAGCTTTCTCGCCCCCTGCCCCGCCTCGGGCCTGATCATCATGGGCGATCGCGACCAGCTGGTGCCGCTCGAGCCGGTGCAGAAGCTCATCCACAAGCTGATGCATCAGCGCGACATCCAGATCGACCATCGCGTCATCGCCGGCGCCGATCATTTCTTCGCCGGCCAGCTCGAGGAGCTGGGCGCCATCGTCGAGGAATACGTCGCCGGCAACCATCACCCGCACGCCGCCGCCGCCGGGCGGTAGTCGCCGCGAGCCCGCCGCGAGCCCGCAGCGCTCGTCGGCGGCGGCGGCAGCGGTTGCGCAGCAACCGCGAAAGCCGCACCGCACGGACTAACTTCAGCGTCTCGATCGCTCCAGCCGCTCGATGCGGAAAAGATCCGGGAACAGCCGGAGCCAGACCAGCGCCACCAGGATGGTGCCGACGCCGCCCAGCAGCACCGCGGGCACCGTGCCGAGCCAGGCTGCGGTGACGCCGGATTCGAACTCGCCCAGCGAATTCGACGCGCCGATGAACATCGAATTGACGGCGCTGACGCGGCCCCGCATCTCGTCGGGGGTCTCGATCTGCACCAGCGAGAAGCGGATGACGACGCTCACCGCATCCGACGCGCCGAGCACGGCGAGCGCGGCCAGCGACAGCGGGAAGGAGGTCGAGACCGCGAAGACGCAGGTGGCGAGGCCGAAGGCGATGATCGACGCGAACATGATGCGCCCGACCCCGCCGGCCAGCGGGCGGCGCGCGAGCAGCAGCGAGGCCGAGAGCGCGCCCAGCGCCGGCGCCGAGCGCAGCAGGCCCAGCCCCCATGGCCCGGTCATCAGGATGTCGCGCGCATAGATCGGCAGCAGCGCGGTGGCGCCGCCGAGCAGCACGGCAAAGAGGTCGAGCGAGATGGCGCCCATCACCGCCTTGTTGCCGCGGACGAAAGCGACGCCGCCGAACAGCGAGGCGAGGCTGAGCTTCTCCTGCCGCGGCGCCGGCAACTCGACGCGGATCAGCGCTATCAGCAGGCTCGCGGTGAGGAATCCGACGCCGCAGAGCGCGTAGACGACGCCCGGCCCCAGAGCGTAGCAGAGCCCGCCCAGCGCCGGGCCGAGGATGATCGCGGTCTGGTTCGACGAGGCCGAGGCAGCGGCGGCGCGCGGGATGAGCGCGCTCGGCACCAGCTGCGGCATCAGCGCATGGATGGTCGGCAGCTCGCAAGCGCGCGCCGCGCCGATGACGAAGACCGCGGCGAAGAGCGCGCCAGTGCCGAGCCAGCCGAAGACGCTGCCCAGCGCCAGCGCCGCGGCGGCGAGCGCCTCCACCCCTTGGGCGAGGCGCAGGATGCGGCGGCGGTCATAGCGGTCGGCGATCTGGCCAACGACCAGCGACAGCGCGAAGCCGGGAATGAATTGCGTGAGCCCGACGAGGCCGAGATCGAGCGCGCTGCCGGTGAAGTCGTAGACCTGCCAGCCGATCGCCACCGCCTGCATCTGAAACGCGATCGTCGTCGCCACCCGTCCCCACCAGAAGAGCGCGAAAGGCGGGTGGCGCAGTAGCGAGAGCGGCGCCGGCGCGTCGGCGCTCACCCGAAGCGCCGGCCAAGGGGAAAGGCATGGCCCCGGGAGGTTCCGCGGTCAATCCTCGAAGGGATCCCGCACCAGCACCGTGTCGTCGCGCTCAGGGCTGGTCGAGAACAGCGCCACCGGCGCCTCGATGAGCTCCTCGATGCGGCGGATGTACTTGATGGCAAAGGCGTTGAGCTGCGCCCAGGAGCGCGCGCCGCGCGTGCTCTCGCTCCAGCCCTCGATGGTCTCGTAGACCGGCTCGAGCTCTGCCTGGATCGCGGCACCGGCCGGCAGATGCTGCAGCGTCTCGCCGCGCCAGCGATAGGCGGTGCAGACTTTGAGCTCGGGGAAGCCGTCGAGCACGTCGAGCTTGGTCAGCGCGATGCCGTTGATGCCGGCCACCTTCACCGCCTGGCGCACCATCACCGCGTCGAACCAGCCGCAACGGCGCTTGCGCCCGGTATTGACGCCGAACTCCTTGCCGCGCGAGCCCAGGAGCTCGCCGGTGGCGTCGGTGAGCTCGGTCGGGAACGGGCCGCTGCCGACGCGCGTGGTATAGGCCTTGGTGATGCCGAGCACGTAGCCGACGGTGCCCGGCCCTATGCCCGAGCCCGACGCCGCCGTGCCGGGATGGGTGTTGGACGAGGTGACGTAGGGATATGTCCCGTGATCGACATCGAGCATCACACCTTGTGCGCCCTCGAACAGGATGCGCTTGCCGGCGCGGCGCGCCTCGTCGAGACGCTGCCACACCGTGTCGGCAAAGGGCAGCACTTTGGGCGCCACCTGCAGCAGTGCCTCGAGGATCGCCGCGCGATCCACCTCGGGCGCGTTCAAGCCGCGCAGCAGGGCGTTGTGATGCAGGAGAAGATGGTCGAGCTTGTCGCCGAGGCTGGCGGGATCGGCGAGATCGCACAGGCGGATGGCGCGTCTGCCGACCCGGTCCTCATAGGCCGGGCCGATGCCGCGGCCGGTGGTGCCGATCTTCTTCTCGCCGCGCGCCTCCTCGCGGGCGCGGTCGAGCTGGGCATGCGACGGCAGGATGAGCGTGGCGTTCTCGGCGATCTTGAGGTTGGCAGGGGTGACGGTGACGCCCTTCCCGCGGATCGCCTCGATCTCGCGCAGCAGCGCCCAGGGATCGACGACGACGCCGTTGCCGATGATCGACAGCTTGTCGGGCCGCACCACCCCCGAGGGCAGCAGGCTCAAGCGATACTCGACATTGCCGATGACCAGCGTGTGGCCGGCATTGTGGCCGCCCTGAAAGCGCACCACGACATCGGCACGCTGCGACAGCCAATCGACGATCTTGCCTTTTCCCTCGTCGCCCCATTGGGCGCCGATCACCGCTACATTTGCCATTCTCGTACCGTCTCCCAGAACCGCCGTCGCGGTCACCCAAGCGCGATGATCGCGTCGCCATCGAGCCAATGGCTGCAATTGAGCCGCTTCGCCTCGGCGGCGGCGTCGGCCACCGCCGCCAGCCCTGCCACTGTCGCCCAGCCTTCGCCGCGCCGCCGCGCCGCCGCCACGCCGTCGCCGCCGAGCGGCACGTAGAGCCGCGGCCTCGGCGGCTGCCCCGGCAAGGCGCGCAGCACGGTGTCAGTATAGAGCGTGAAGCCGGTGGCAGGCTCGCCATGGCCGTTGCCGGTGCGATAGCGCCCGCCGCGGCCGAGCTCGCCGCGCACGCCACGGGCGAAGAGAGTGAAGCTCACTCCGGTATGGTATTCGAAGCCGCGATTCTCCACGGGGTCGATGGTGAGCCCGAGATCGGGTGCGGCTCGCTGCACCGCCGCCACCACCGCAATGAGCCGCGCGCGCTCGGCGGCGGCGGCCGGCGGCAGATCGAGCGCTTGCAGGCTGGCAAGCGCCTTCTTCGCCGCGCCGGCGCCGGCCAACAGCTTGCCGAGCAGCGCCGCGGCACGGCCGCCCACCGCCGCCACCGCCGCCGCATCCTTGTGATCGAGCGCCGCGCGCAACGCCTCGACGGCACCGGCGGCGAGGCCAAGCGCCGCGCAGACCGCCGGCACCAGGGTCGGCAGCGTGAGGTCGACCGAGAGCCCGTCGACGCCGCTCGCCCGCAGCGCCGCCGCGGCCAGCATCACCGCCTCGACATCGGCGGCGATCTCGTCGGTGCCGATGAGCTCGGCGCCGACCTGGCCCACCTGCCGCTCGGCGCGGAGCTCGCCGCCGCGCACGCGCAGCACCTGACCGGCATAGCACAGCCGCAACGGCCGCGGCGCCTTGTGCAGCCGGGTGGTGGCGATGCGCGCCACTTGCGGCGTCATGTCGGCGCGCAAGCCGATCATGCGCTGCGAGATCGGGTCCATCAGCCGGAAGGTCTCCTGCGCCATGGCGGCGCCGGCGCCGGCCAGCAAGTTCTCCTCGAATTCGGCGAGCGGCGGCTTCACCCGCTCATAGCCATGTCCCTCCAGCGCCGCCATCTGACGCGCCACCACCTCCGCCTCGATGGCGGCATCGGGCGGCAACAGGTCGCGCAGGCCTTGCGGCAACAGCGCCGGGTGCAAGCTCTCGGTCATGTCGCCGAAATAGCGGTTTTACCGGGGAGCGGCAAACACAAAAGGGAAGGCATCGCCGCCCGCGAGGAGGCCGGGTTAGCGCCGCTATCGCCGGAAAAACCGGGCGTCAGAATTTGAGCGAGCGCGCCTGCACCACATGGGGCAGCGCGCGGACGCATTCCAGCACGTCGTCGGAGAGCTCCTGATCGACCTGGATCAGGCAGATCGCGTCCTCGCCCGGCGAGGTCCGGCCGAGATGGAGCGTCGCGATGTTGATCCCCGCCTCGCCCATGGTGCGGCCGAGATTGCCGATGAAGCCGGGCTTGTCCTTGTTGCGCACGAACAGCATATGCGCGCCGAGCTCAGCTTCCATGACGATGCCCTCGACCTCGACGATGCGCGGCTTGTCGCCGAACAACGTGCCGCCGACGCTGCGCTTGTGGCGCTCGGTGGAGACGCTGACGCGGATCAGCGTCTGGTAGTTCGACAGCGTCGGGACGCGCGTCTCGCTGACGCGGATGTCGCGCTCGCGGCAGATCACCGGCGCGTTCACCATGTTCACCGTGTCGAGCTGCGGCGCCAGGATGGCGGCGAGGATGACCGCGGTCAGCGGCTTGACATTGAGTTCGGCCACATGGCCCTCATAGCCGATCTCGATCTCCCGCAGCTCGTAGGTGGTGAGCTGGCCGGCGAAATGACCGAGCTGCTCGGCGAGCCGGATATAGGGCTTGAGCCGCACCGCCTCTTCGGCCGAGAGCGACGGCATGTTGAGCGCGTTCACCACCGCGCCGGTGGTGAGATAATCCGACATCTGCTCGGCGATCTGCAGCGCCACGTTCTCCTGCGCCTCGCTGGTGGCAGCGCCGAGATGGGGCGTCGCGACCACGTCGTCGCGACCGAAGAACGGGCTCTCCTTGGCGGGCTCGACCGGGAAGACGTCGATCGCCGCGCCGGCGACATGCCCGACATCGAGCGCCGCCTTGAGATCCTCCTCGACGATGAGGCCGCCGCGCGCGCAGTTGATGACCCGCACGCCCTTCTTGGTGCGCGCCAGCGCCTTGGCATCGATGATGCCGCGCGTGGCGTCGGTGAGCGGCGTATGCAGCGTGATGAAATCGGCGCGGGCCAAGAGATCGTTGAGCTCGACCTTCTCGACCCCCAGCGTCACGGCGCGCTCGGCCGAGAGGAAGGGATCATAGGCCAGCACCTTCATCTTGAGGCCGATGGCGCGGTCGGCGACGATCGAGCCGACATTGCCGCAGCCGATGACCCCCAGCACCTTGCCGGTGAGCTCGACCCCCATGAAGCGCGACTTCTCCCATTTGCCCGCCTGGGTCGAGCGGTCGGCCGCCGGGATCTGGCGGGCGAGCGCGAACATCAGCGCGATGGCATGCTCGGCGGTCGTGATGGAGTTGCCGAAGGGCGTGTTCATCACCACGATGCCGCGCTGGGTCGCCGCCGGCACGTCGACATTGTCGACGCCGATGCCGGCGCGGCCGATCACCTTCAGGTTCGTCGCGTGCTCGAGCAGCGCCTTCGTCACCTTGGTGGCGGAGCGTATGGCGAGCCCGTCATACTTGCCGATGATCTTCTTGAGCTCGTCGGGCGACAAGCCGGTCATGACGTCGGTGTCGACGCCGCGCTCGGCGAAGATCTCGACAGCGCGCGGCGACAGGGCGTCGGAAATCAAGACTTTCGGCATGGCGAGATCCCGCTGCTGGAGAGAAGGGGCGTATCAGGCGGCGGCGGCGCGGCGAACCTCGCCATAGGCCCAGTCGAGCCACGGCAACAGCGCCTCGACATCCGCCCGCTCGACCGTCGAGCCGCACCACAGCCGCAGGCCCGGCGGCGCATCGCGGTGGCCGGCAATGTCGAAGCCGGCGCCTTCGCCCTCGACCAGCGCCTCGAGCCGCTTCACCGCGGCGCGCTGCGCCTCGGGGGCGAGGCGCTGGAACCAGTCATCGACCAGCTTGAGGCAGACCGAGGTCCAGGAGCGGCTGGCCGGCTCCTTGGCCAGGAAGTCGATCCACGGCGTGCGCTCGACCCAGGCGGCGACCGCCGCCAGGTTCGACTTGGCGCGCGCGATCAGCGCCGGCCGGCCGCCCACCGCTTCCGCCCATTTGAGCCCGTCGATCGCATCCTCGATGGCGAGCAGCGAGGGCGTGTTGATGGTCTCGCCCTTGAAGATGCCCTCGGCGAACTTGCCCTTGGAGGTCAGGCGGAAGATCTTCGGCAGCGGCCAAGGCGGGGTGTAGCTCTCGAGCCGCGCCACGGCGCGCGGGCTCAGCACCAGCATGCCATGCGCCGCCTCGCCGCCCAGCGCCTTCTGCCACGACCAGGTGGCGACGTCGAGCTTGTCCCAGGGCAGCTCCATGGCGAAGGCCGCCGAGGTGGCATCGCACAGCGTCAGCCCTTGGCGGTCGCGCTTGATCCAGTCGCCATTGGGGACGCAGACGCCGGAGGTGGTGCCGTTCCAGGTGAAGACCACGTCGCGGTCGGTGTCGACCTGGGCGAGGTCGGGAAGCGCCCCGTACTCGGCGCGCGTCAGGCGGAGATCGGCGAGCTTCAGCTGCTTTGCTACATCGGTGGCCCAGCCCTCGCCGAAGCTCTCCCAGGACAGCACGTCGACGCCGCGCTGGCCGAGCAGCGACCACATCGCCATCTCGATGGCGCCGGTATCCGAGGCCGGCACGATGGCGACGCGGTACTCCTTGGGGATGCCGAGCAGCGCGCGCGAGCGTTCGACCACCTCGTCGATCTTGGCGCGGCCGGGCTTGGCGCGGTGCGAGCGGCCAAGCAGCGCGCCGTCCAGCGCGTGCAGCGTCCAGCCGGGACGCTTGGCGCAGGGACCAGAGGAGAAACAGGGATTTTTCGGCCGGGAATTCGGCTTCATGAGGCTATTCCTTGCAGAATAGATGCGACCCGTTGGGGGGCCGTGTCCCGCCGCGGAACCTAAGGACATCGCCGGCCGCCGTCAATCGGCATCCATCGCCGGGAGTGCCGCCGCGGCATTGCGCCGCGCCGGCTTCCAACCAAGGTTAGGTTTGGCCGATTACGGCTTGATTTCAATCGATTGTTTCGGCAACCCGAGGTAAATTCACAAGCGCCGGCGGCACCCGCCGCCGATCCCGCCCGTGGAATGGCCGCGGCCTGCTAGGCCCCCTCGTCGTACTCCGCCGAGATATCCTTGCCGGTGTAATCCGGCATCAACGCCGCCGAGACCAGGCTGATCACCGCGCAGGCGGCGATGTAGATGGAGATCGCATAGCCCGTGTGATATGCGGCGAACAGCGCGGTCGCGATAAGCGGCGCCGGGCCCCCGGCGATGACCGAGGCGAGTTGATAGCCCAGCGACGCGCCGCTGTAGCGCAGGCGCGGCGTGAACGCCTCGGCGATCAGCGCGGCCTGGGGACCGTACTGAATGTCGTGCGGGATGAGCGAGAGCACGATCGCGATGAACACGGCCGACGGCACCGCGGTATCCAGCATGCCGAAATAGAGGAAGCCGAAGAGCCCGGTTACCGCGGCGCCGATGAGGTACATCTTGCGTCGACCGATCCGGTCGGAGATATGGCCCGAGAGCGGGATGGTGACGAACGACAGGCATGAGGCCACGAGCACCGCGGAAAGGATCAGCTCCCGCGGCAGCTTCAGCGTGCCGGTGCCATAGGCGAAGACGAAGGCGGTGAAGATGTAGAACGGCGCCTGCTCGGCCATGCGCAGCAGAGCGGAGAGGATGATCTCGCGCGGCTGCCTGGCGATCACCTCGAGGACCGGCGCCCGCTCGATCTTCTTGTCCTCGAGGAGCTTTTTGAAAACCGGGGTCTCGAGGATGCCGAGCCGGATCCAGAGGCCGATGGCGATCAGCACGATGCTGAGGAGGAATGGCACGCGCCAGCCCCAGGCGAGGAAATCGGCGCCCGACCAGGCGCTGAAGCCGAGGATCACGATGTTCGACAGGAACAGGCCCGATGGCACGCCGAATTGCGGCCAGGAGGCGACGAGCCCGCGGCTGCCATGGCTGCGCGACCATTCCATCGAGATCAGAATCGAGCCGCCCCACTCGCCGCCAACGCCGATGCCTTGCAGCACCCGCAGCACAGTCAGGATGATCGCGCCCCAGATGCCGATCGAGTTGTAGCCCGGCACGAAGGCCACGAGGAAGGTGGCGATGCCCATCACCAGCAGTGTCGCGATCAGCGTTGCCTTGCGGCCGATGCGGTCGCCGTAATGCCCGAAGATCGCGGCGCCGATCGGCCGGCCGACGAAGCCGACGAAGTAGGTGCTGAACGAGGCCAGGGTGGCGGTCAGCGGATCAGAGTTGGGAAAGAAGAGCTTGGGGAAGACCAGCCCGGCGGCGGTGCCGTAGATGAAGAAGTCGTACCACTCGATGGTGGTTCCCACCGTCGCGGCGATCACCGCCTTGCGCAAGTGTGCGCTGTGTCCGGCATCCGGTAGTTTGTCGACCATCGCCGCGGTGGCCATGCGCTGCTCTCCCTCCCCGCTGAACCGGCTTCCCTCAACTCGCCGGTCTTCTGTATATCAAGATGCACGGTTTCGACCGCCGGAGCAAGGCGTTACCCTGCGGAGGCGGCGGCAGCGCTGCGCCCCAGGGCCGGCGCGAAGGCCAAGCGGAGGGACCGGCCGCGCGCGGCCCCTCTTCCTCGTATCGGCGCTCTTCTTTGACACGGCCTCGGCGCTGGACGCGGGCGCCAGGACGGGTTGTTATCGCCCCTGGCGGATGCGCGCGCCGCCGACCATAAGCCGGCCTGCTTCGTCCGCCAGCCCCGCCTTCACCGGCGGGGCTTCTCCGTATTTCCAGGCGCCGCCCGCCTGCGCAAGACGGGAATCACAGAGCGGGCGATGCCGGCCTTGGTGCCGGCGCGTCCGTCCGTCAGGCGGTTGACCGGCGGGTCGATGGCCGATTGCCCGGGCAGCGCGCCCAAGGGTGGCGGCGGCGGAACGCCAGCCGGTGCGCCCAACTCGGGCGCATCGTCCGGCGCGACGCTTGGCCGCTGCGCATAGGCGATGACGCGCGCTAGCGCCTGTTCCAGCGCCGCCGTGTTGCCGGCGGTGGGCGCCGGCCGGCTGACCGCGATCTCGCGAAGCAGCAGATCAGCTACTTTTGACGGACACCGATCGACCCGCTCCGCATAGATCTTCTTGAGCGCGTCGCCGAGCTCGGCCCAGAACGCGCTCGCCTCTTCGCCGGTCATCGCTATCCGGATCCCGCCTGTGAGGATGGCGAGTTCGCAGCGCGACGGATCGACCAACAAGGTCATGGGTTCACGCGCTACCTGCACGGCGGGCGCCTCCCCGACCGCATGCCAACGCCCTTAGGGCGATGCCGCGGCGATCCTCCTCGGCTCCAGCCTTGCTTCATTTTCGGTCACCCCCATAATTCCCGTCCGACGCGGCTCCCCAGGGGCGAGATCGAGCTGCTTGAGGCCCTGGGTGAGCCCGTCCCTCAGCGCCTCGCTCTCGCGCTTGCTCAAAGTTAGCCGAAAGCCCTCCATCACCACGACAAGCTGGGCCGCTTCCACATTCGGCTGAACGAACACTTTCTCCGGGACGACATCCATAGCACTCTCCCAAACCGGACTATGTCAGCATCGCCTGCTTTCTCTTAAACAAGCGCTCAGGGCGAAGGCCGTACGGCTAATAAAGTTTCGCGCCGGCACGGCGTTGCGGCACCATCCCTCGCCCGCCATCGCAAATCATCGGCTCCAGCCAAGCGGGTCGTTCTTGCCGAGGTTATTGACGCGCGCGCCGATCGACTAGACTCGGCCGCACACAGAGGTGCTTCGCGATGCCAGTGGACCCGTTGGCCGATCCCGACATTGCTCGGGCAGCGCGCTATATGATTGCCCAGCACCGTCACAACGCGGCACGGCGCGCCTACGGGCGGACGGCGGAACTCGTGCTCAGGGGTGAGCATGGCGCGGCGGCCATCTGGGGCCAGATCACCAGCGCGATCCAGCACCTTCAAGCCGAAAACCAGGACATCGAGGAGAGCAAGTAGGCGGAGATCGCCGGCTAGCCCCGTATCTTGACGTAGAATCCGTCAGGCCCTTCGCTGCCTAGGTTCTGGGCCTCGCGGACGGTGATGGAGCTGCGAAGGATCTTGCTCAAGAGCGCAGCTACCTCATGCCACGTGCTGGCCGAGCCGATCGCAGCATTGTTGAAATAAACCGGCTTGGGCTTCATGACGCTCCCCGAAGCCTGGCGCATACCATCGTCAACGCGGAGCATGCGCCCGCAGTTGCGATCGGCTCGATGCTCCGGCGACGACGGCCGCTGGCGGGGAGCGCTACGGAACCCGATGAGATCGACGCGCGTAGGGGAGAGCGTCGCAGCCGACCTTGAAGTGTCGCGCGCCGAGGAACCTGCGGCGTTTTGTCCCGGGCGGACTTAGCACACTGTTTACCCGCTCCTGGGAGCGTTGCCGAAGCAGCGCCACCAAGCGCAGGCATCGAGACGGGAGCCTAAGATGAGACGGTTCAAGAACGTGGAAGTTGGGCAGCGATTTCGGTCGATCGGCGTGATCACCGGGACACCGACATCGACTTACGAGGTTCAGTCGGTGTTCCGCAGCCGCATAGATCAGCGGGAATATGCACGCCTTGCGGACATCGACGATCCGACGCTGACAAAAAGCATTACCGTCTCGACGTTGCTGAACGCGCGCCAGTTCAGCCTGGTGTGCTAGGCGCGGTTGGCCGCGCCCTGGCGCGGCCGGCATCGCCCGTCCGCAACGGACAGCCTCAAATCCAGACGTCGTTCTCGGCCGCTCGCGCGCCGGCCTGCTCCCCTGTATTCAGCACGCCGCGCGGCTCGATCAGCAGCAGCTTGACTTCACTTTCCGCGTAAGGCTTGTGCTCGACGCCCTTGGGAACAATAAACATCTCTCCGGCCGAGACCTGTACCGCCCCGTCGCGAAAGTCGATCCGCAGCTCGCCCTCGATCACGATGAAAGTCTCATGGTGTCGCGATGGTCGTGCCAGATGAAATCGCCCTGCACTTTGACGAGCTTGAACTGATAGTCGTTCATCTCGGCAACGACTTTCGGCTGCCAGTGTTCGGCGAACAGGCCGAACTTTTGCCGGAAATTGATCGATCGGTAGCCCATCCAGCTCCTCCTTCGCCGTCAGGACACGACCTGCGGCAACCGCTCAGCTCTTGCGCTTGAGCAGATGCATCGACAGGAACGTCAGAACCTCCTCGTCCTTCTGGTTCTTGACGCGGTAGGCGACGCGCAGGATCCCGCGGTCGGGCTTCGAGCGCGACGGCGTCTTCTCCTTGACCTCGAGCTCGGTATGGAGCGTGTCGCCCGGCCGCACCGGCTTGAGCCAGCGCAGTTCGTCGAAGCCCGGCGAGCCCATGCTGGCGTCGCGGAAAATGCCGGTCTCCAGCACCATTCGAAAGCCCAGCGCCAGGGTCTGGAAGCCGCTGGCGATAAGGCCGCCATAATTGCCCTGCGCCGCCGCCTCGACGTCGATATGGAAGGGCTGCGGGTCGTAGGTCATGGCGAAGCCGATGATGCCGCTCTCGGTCAGCGTCACGCCGCGCGTGACGAAGCGTTCGCCGACGGCGAAATCGTCGAAATAGCGCTCGGTCATCGCCGCGTCAGCCCAGCGCTGCGGCGATCGCCGCGCCGAGTTCCTTGGTCGTGGCCTTGCCGCCGAGGTCGGGCGTCTTGGGCGCCGAGCGGTCGGCCAGCGCCGCGGCGATCGCCTGCTCGATGGCATCGGCCGCTTCCTGCTCGCCCAGATGCGCCAGCATCATCGCCCCCGACCAGATCTGGCCGATGGGATTGGCGATGCCCTTGCCGTAGATGTCCGGCGCCGAGCCGTGCACCGGCTCGAACATGGAGGGGAAGGCGCGTTCGGGATTGATGTTGGCAGAGGGCGCGATGCCGATCGAGCCGACCACCGCCGGGCCGAGATCGCTCAGGATGTCGCCGAACAGGTTCGAGCCCACCACCACGTCGAACCAATCCGGGTTGCGCACGAAATGCGCGGTGAGGATGTCGATGTGGTACTGGTCGGTCCTGACCTGGGGATACTCCTTGGCGATGGCGGCGAAGCGCTCGTCCCAATAGGGCATGGTGTGGATGATGCCGTTCGATTTGGTCGCCGAGGTTACGTGCCGCTTGCGCTTCATCGCGAGCTCGAAGGCGAAGCGCATGATGCGGTCGCAGCCCTGGCGCGTGAAGATCGTCTGCTGCATCGCCATTTCCAGCGGCGTGCCGACATAGAGCCGGCCGCCGATCTCGGAGTACTCGCCCTCGTTGTTCTCGCGCACGACATAGAAATCGATTTCGCCGGGCTTGCGCCCCTTGAGCGGCGAGTCGACGCCCGCCAGCAGCCGCACCGGGCGCAGATTGACGTATTGCTGGAAGTTGCGCCGGATCGGGATCAGCAGCCCCCAGAGCGAGACATGATCGGGAACGCCGGGATAGCCGACCGCGCCGAGGAAGATGCTCTGCATCCCCTTGATCTGCTCGAGTCCGTCGGCCGGCATCATCGAGCCGGTCTTGGCAAAGCGCTCGCAGCTCCAATCACAGGCGTGCCAGCCGAGCGAGAAGCCGAAACGCCGGCCCGCCGCCTCGAGTACGCGCATGCCTTCCGGCACCACTTCCTTGCCGATGCCGTCGCCGGCGATCACGGCGATCTCATAGCGTCGTGCCACGGGCTTCCTCCTCGTCAGATCCGGCACAGGATAGCGAATCGATGCCGCCGGGCGATACTGGCTCAGCCGCCGCCCGCCTCCGTCACGAAGCCGGCCGGATCGGCGCTACAGCGTGATCGCGCCCTCGAGGTAGAGTACGCAGCGCCCGGCGATGCTGACGCGCTCGCCTTGAAGCTCGCAGGCGAGTTCGCCGCCGCGGCGCGATATCTGGCGCGCGCTGAGCGCCGGCTTGCCCAGCCGCTCGGCCCAATAGGGCACCAGCGTGCAATGCGCCGAGCCGGTGACGGGGTCTTCGGCGATCCCCTGGCGCGGGGCGAAGAAGCGCGAGACGAAATCGACGCCACCGCCGCTGCCTGGCGCGGTGGCGATCACCGCATAGCAGTCGAGGCGCGCCAGGGCGCTCATATCGGGCGCCAGCGCCTCGACATCCTCAACCCGCGCATAGACCGCGAGGATGTCGCGCGCCGCCAGCACCGCTTCTGGCGCCTTTCCCAGTGCCTCGGCGAGCCCGGCGGGAGCGGCGCAGGGACGCGCCGGCCGAGCCGGGAAATCCATCGCCAGCAGATCACCGCGCTTGGCCACGCTCAGCCTCCCCGCCTTCAGCGTGCGGAAGCCGACCTCGTCGCGCTGCGGCTCAAGGAAGCGGAAGATCGCGTAAGCCGAGGCGAGCGTCGCATGGCCGCAGAGATCGACCTCGACCGCGGGCGTGAACCAGCGCAGCGTATAGTCCTCACCCTCGCGCGTGAAGAACGCGGTCTCCGACAGGTTGTTCTCGGCGGCGATCGCCTGCAGCACCGTATCGGGCAGCCACTCCACCAGCGGCACCACCGCGGCGGGGTTGCCGCCGAAGCGGCGATCGGTGAAGGCGTCGATCTGATACAGCGGCAAGCGCATCGGTCTCTCCTTCGGTCCTCATTGTATCGATACAATTTCGCATTCTGCCCATAAATTCGGGATAATGACTTGGCACTTGTGAATCAAATTGACCTGTCTAACGGTGTCAATGATAACATTGACACCGTGACAAGCTGGCTCCCCGATCTCGCCGAACAGCGCGGCCCGCGCTACCGCGCCATTGCCGAGGCGCTGGCGGAGGATGTGCGGAGCGGCGCGCTGCCGGCGGGCGCCCGCCTGCCGACGCATCGCGATCTCGCCTGGCAGCTCAAGGTCACGGTCGGCACGGTGAGCCGTGCCTATGCCGAGGCCGAGCGGCGCGGCCTGATCTCCGGCGAGGTCGGGCGCGGCACCTTCGTGCGCGCGCTGGCGCCGCCGCCGGCGCTGCGGTTTCACGATGCGGCGCCGGGCGAGGATTTCGTCGATCTCGGCGTGCACCGGCCGCGCGCCGAGGGCGAGGCGCCGCTCCTCGCCGAGGCGCTGCGGCAGCTCGCCGACGCGCCCGAGCTGGCGGAGCTCATGGAGTATCAGCCGCATGCCGGCCGGGATGCCGAGCGCGCCGCCGGCGCCGCCTGGATCGAGCGCAGCGGCGGGCTTGCCGCCGCGCCCGAGCAGGTGGTGGTGACGGCGAGCGGCCAGCACGCCATGGCCGCCATTCTCGCAGCGATCGCCGAGCCCGGCGACAGCCTCGCGGCCGAGGCGCTGACATATCCCGGCATCCGCGCCATCGCCAGCCTGCTGCATCTCAAGATCGTGCCGATCGCGCTCGACGAGCACGGCATCGTGCCCGACGCGCTGGACGCGGCCTGCCGCGCCGGGCGGCTGCGCGCCCTCTACACGCTGCCGACGCTGCACAACCCGACCACGGCGATCCTGCCGCCGGAGCGGCGCCGCGCGCTGGCCGATTTGGCGCAGCGGCACGATGTGCTGCTGATCGAGGATGACGTCTACGGCTTCCTGCTGGAGCGGCCGCCGCCGACACTGGCGAGCCTCGCGCCGGAGCACGCCTTCTACATCACGTCGACCTCGAAGAGCTTCGTGCCGGGCTTGCGCATAGGCTATGCGCGCTGCCCGCCGGCGCTGGTCGAGCGCGTCACCGCCGCGCTGCGCGCGCTCACCTACACCGCGCCGCCGCTGATGGCGCGCATCGCCTCGCGCTGGATCGAAGACGGCACCGCCGACCGCCTCGTCGCGGAAAAACGCGCCGAGACCGCGCGCCGGCAGGCGGTGGCGCGCCGGCTGCTGGCGCGGCACAGCTATCGCACGGCGCCCGGCGCGGCGCATCTCTGGCTGAGCCTGCCCGAGCCCTGGCATGCCGAGGAATTTGCTGCCGCCGCCCGGCGCGACGGCGTCGGCGTCACCCCGGCCGCCGCCTTCGCCGCGAGCCGGCAGGTGCCCAACGCCGTCCGCCTCTGCATTGGCACGCCGCCTACCATCGCATCGCTCGAGCGCGGCCTCGCGCGTCTCGACGCGCTGCTCGCGGCCGCCCCGGCCACCTATCTGTCGGTGGTGTGAGCCCCGCGCACCGTATGCGCGTGGTCGAGCGGCCCGTGCCCCTTGCCGTACCCCGGCGCCGAGCGCAACGCGCGCTGCACATAGTCATGCGCGCGCTCGATCGCGGCGCGCATCGCCATCCCCTGCGCTAGGCCGGTGGCAATCGCCGAGGCAAGCGTGCAGCCGGTGCCGTGGGTGTACCGCGTCTCGAGGCGCGGGCTTTCCAACACATAGCGCGCCGCGCCGTCGACCACCACGTCGCGCACGGTGGCACCAGCAAGATGGCCGCCTTTCAGCACCACCACCGCGGCGCCGAGGTCGCGCAGCGCCGCGGCTGCCGCTTCCATCCCCTCCACCCCGGCGATCCGCCGGCCGAGCAGCGCCTCGGCTTCGGGAATGTTGGGCGTGAGCACGCGGGCGCCGGCGATCAGCCGCGCTTTCAACAGCTCGACCGCCGCCGCGTCGAGCAGCCGCGCGCCGCTGGTCGCGAGCATCACCGGATCGACCACCAGCGGCACGCCGGGCGCCGACGCGGCGAGGCAGTCCGCCACCACGGCGATGATCCCGGCATCGTGCAGCATGCCGGTCTTGATGCAGTCGGCGCCGATATCGCCGAGCACCGCCTCCATCTGCCGGCGGACGAACTCAGGTGCCACCGGCACGATGCCGCTGATGCCCAGCGTGTTCTGCGCGGTCAGCGCGGTGATCGCGGTCGCGGCATAGCCGTTGAGCGCGGTCACCGTCTTGATGTCGGCCTGGATGCCCGCGCCGCCGCTCGAATCGGAGCCCGCGACGATGAGCACGCGGCCCTTCATTCGGCGGCTCTTCCCTCCGCCGCGCCGGCGGCGACGACCGCCGCGGCGACCGCGTCGACGATCTCGGTCACCAGCCGCTCATCCTCGCCCTGCGCCATGATGCGGATGAGCGGCTCGGTGCCGGATTTGCGCACCGAGAGCCGCCCGGCCTTGCCCAGCTTGCGCTCGCCGGCGCTGATCGCCTTTTTCACCGCGGCGTGCTCGAGCGGCGCGCCGCCGGCAAAGCGCACGTTCTTGAGCAGCTGCGGCACCGGCGTGAAGATGCTGCACACCGCGCTCGCCGGCGCGCCGGTCTCGACCCGCGCCGCCAGCACCTGCAGCGCCGCCATCAGCCCGTCGCCGGTGGTCGAGGTGTCGCCGAGGATGATGTGGCCGGATTGCTCGCCGCCGAGATTGCAGCCGAGCTTGCGCATGGCTTCGACGACATAGCGGTCGCCGACCGCGGTGCGGTGCAGCCGGATGCCGCAGCCGGTGAGATGGCGCTCGAGGCCGAGATTGGACATCAGGGTGGCGACGACGATGCCGCCCTGGAGCCGGCCGGCGCGATGCCAGTTCTGCGCCATCAGCGCCATGAGCTGGTCGCCGTCGAGGATGCGCCCGGCCTCGTCGGCGATGAGCAGCCGGTCGGCGTCGCCGTCGAGCGCGATGCCGAGATCGGCCTTGTGCTCGACCACGGCGCGCTGCATCGCCTGCGGCGCCATGGTGCCGCTGTCGCGGTTGATGTTGAGTCCGTCGGGCGTGACGCCGAGCGCCACGACCTCGGCGCCGAGTTCCCACAGCACGGTCGGCGCCACCTTGTAGGCGGCGCCGTGCGCGCAATCGATCACCACCCTGAGCCCGTCGAGCCGCAGCCCCTTGGGGAAGCTGCTCTTGACGAATTCGATGTAGCGGCCGCCGGCGTCGTCGAGCCGCTTGGCGCGGCCGAGCTCGTGCGGCGGCACGCGGAAATTGGCGGCCCGGTCGAGTTCGGCCTCGATCGTCGAACTCGATCTCGTCGGAGAGCTTGTAGCCGTCGGCGCCGAACAGCTTGATGCCGTTATCCTCGAAGGGATTGTGCGAGGCCGAGATCATGACGCCGAGATCGGCCCGCAGGCTGCGCGTCAGCATGGCGATCGCCGGCGTCGGCAGCGGCCCCACCAGCACCACGTCCATGCCCATGGCGATGAATCCCGCGGTGAGCGCCGGCTCGATCATGTAGCCGGAGAGCCGGGTATCCTTGCCGATGACCACGAGATGGCGGTGATCGCCGCGCCTGAGGCGCCGCCCGGCGGCCATCGCCACCTTGAGGGCCGTCTCGGCCGTCATCGGCTCGGTGTTGGCCGTGCCGCGGATCCCGTCGGTGCCGAACAGCTTGCGCGTCATTCATCCCCTCAAGCGATCGCCGATGCCGCAGGTAATAACCCCAAGTTATAGCCCAGGTTCCGCCCCAGCGGCCACCGCCCTGCGGATCGCCGGCCCCTGGCGCGTCTCGGCGACGTCATGGACGCGCAGGACCTGCACCCCCTGCCCCGCCGCCAGCGCCGCCGCGACGGCTTCACCCTCGAGCCGGCCGGGTGGGCAGAGCCGCAGCGGCACCGCGCCGGCGAAAGCGACGAAGCCCCGCGCGGAGGCGGGGCTTCGTGTCTCGGGCAGGTCGGCCGCCGCCATCAGCCGCCGGGCTGCGGCTCTGGCTCGAGGCCGCCGGCGGGCTTGTCGCGCCCGGCGGGCGGCACCGAGGAGCGGCGTCCTGTAGCGCTGCGGGCGGGATCCTCGGCCGGGCCGCCGGTGTCGCGGACGATCTTCTCGCCGCGGATGATGCGCCGGATCTCGTCCGCCGACAGCGTCTCGAACTCGAGCAGGCCCTTGGCCAGCGCGTGCAGCTCCTCGAGATGCTCGGTGAGGATGCCGCGCGCCCGCTTCTCGCCGTCCTCGACGATGCGGCGGATCTCCTCGTCGATCACCTTGGCGGTGGCGTCGGAGACGTTCTTGCGCTGCGTCACGGAATGGCCGAGGAAGACCTCCTCCTCGTTCTCGCTGTAGCGCAGCGGCCCCAATTTCTCGCTGAAGCCGAATTCGGTGACCATGCGGCGCGCCAGGTTGGTGGCGCGGCGGATGTCATCCGAGGCGCCGGTCGTCACCTTCTGCGTGCCGAAGATCAGCTCCTCGGCGACGCGACCGCCGAACAGGCTGGTCACCATCGCCTCGAGCTCCATCTTCGACTGGCTGTACTTGTCGCGCTCGGGCAGGAACATGGTGACGCCCAGCGCGCGGCCGCGCGGGATGATGGTGACCTTGTGCAAGGGCTCGTGGCCCTCGGCATAGAGCATGACGAGCGCATGGCCGCCCTCGTGATAGGCGGTGAGCTTCTTCTCGTCCTCGGTCATCACCATCGACCGGCGCTCGGCGCCCATCAGCACCTTGTCCTTGGCATGCTCGAACTCGGTCATGCCGACCGAGCGCTTGCCCTTGCGCGCCGCCATCAGCGCTGCCTCGTTGACGAGGTTGGCGAGATCGGCGCCGGAGAAGCCCGGCGTGCCACGGGCGATGATGCGCGGATCGACGTCGCTGGCGAGCGGCACCTTGCGCATATGAACCTTGAGGATCTTCTCGCGCCCGACCACGTCGGGATTGGGCACGACCACCTGGCGGTCGAAGCGGCCGGGCCGCAGCAGCGCGGGATCGAGCACGTCCGGCCGGTTGGTGGCGGCGATGAGGATGACGCCCTCATTCGCCTCGAAGCCGTCCATCTCGACCAGCAGCTGGTTGAGCGTCTGCTCGCGCTCGTCATTGCCGCCGCCGAGACCGGCGCCGCGATGCCGGCCGACCGCATCGATCTCGTCGATGAAGATGATGCAGGGCGCGTTCTTCTTGCCCTGCTCGAACATGTCGCGCACGCGGGACGCGCCGACGCCGACGAACATCTCGACGAAATCCGAGCCGGAGATAGTGAAGAACGGCACATTCGCCTCGCCGGCAATGGCGCGCGCCAGCAAGGTCTTGCCGGTGCCCGGCGGCCCCACCAGCAACACGCCCTTCGGAATCTTGCCGCCGAGCCGCTGGAATTTCTGCGGGTCCTTCAGATACTCGACGATCTCCTCGAGCTCCTGCTTCGCCTCGTCGATGCCCGCGACGTCGTCGAAGGTGATGCGTCCGACCTTCTCGGTCAGCAGCCGAGCGCGGCTCTTGCCGAAGCCCATGGCACGGCCGCCGCCGCCCTGCATCTGGCGCATGAAGAAGATCCAGACGCCGATCAGCAGCAGCATCGGGAACCAGTTGATCAGCACGCCCAGCAGGGTCGGCACGTTCTCGTCGGCCGGGACCGACTTGAAGTTCACGTGCTTGTCGAGCAGGCGCTGCACCAGGCCGGGATCGTTCGGCGCGTGGGTGGAGTAGCTGCCGCGCTTGTCGGCGAGCTGATAGCTGATGGTGTTGCCCTGGATGGTGACGTTGCTGACCTGCCCGCGGTCGACCTCGTCGACGAATTCCGAATAGTCCTGCCCGCTCGCGGAACTGCGGTTGGCCGAGTTCTGGAACAGGTTGAAGAGCAGGATCAGCAGGACGACGATGATGACCCAGAGTGCGAGATTCTTGCCGAAGTTATTCACAGTCCTGGCCTTTCCATGCCGGGCCCGACGAGGCCCCAGGGGAACGGGAAGCTGCCGGGACCAAGGCCCTGGCCATACCGCCGCGTCTCTGCTGCGTCCCTACAATGTAAGATGCGCCTTTGCTTAAACAACTGTAAAGCCCGCGCCGCTCAATGAACGAAACGGTCTAAGGCATAGCCTGGCCGCGGCGAGCCAGCCTGCCTCGAAGCCCTCCCTTACATAGCCCAGCGCCGGCACCACCGCCACTGAGCGCTGGTCGCTGAGCGCCGGCAGGCCGGCCCGTACCGCCGCCGGCAGCCGGCCAGCCGCCGCGCCCAGCCGCTCCCCGCCCAGCCCGCCCAGGCGCAGCCCTGCCGGCGCCGCCGCGGGAAGATAGAGGCTAAACCTTCCATCCCAGTGAATCTCGCCGCCGGGAGGCGCCGGCACCGGGGGGGCCAAGGCCGCAGGCTCGCGGCAGAGCAGCAGCCTTCCCTGCCGCCGCAGCAGGCGGCAACCGCCCAGGGTCCGGCCGCCGCCCAGCCCGTCCGGCACCTGCCTGTAAAGCCGCTCCAGCCGCTCCAGCCGCGGCGGATAGGCGGCGCCGCCGGACATGGCCAGCAGCGCGGCGAGCGCCCTGAGGCCGAGCTCCTCGGGCGCGACCTTGAGTACCGCCGGGTCGAGCCAGACGAAGCCGGCAGGATGGATCAGCGCGGCGCGCGCCAGCACCGCCGCCACCCCCTCCTCAAGCGCCGCCCGCGCCCGACCGAGGCGCCCTGCCGTGGCGGCGAGCCGCTCGGGCCCAAGTCCTGCCTCCTCCAGCACCGTCTGCGCCTGGCGCAGCCGGATCCGGGCAAAGGCGGGATCATCATTGCTGGGATCCTCGATCCAGCCCTGCCCCGCCACGCGCAACGTCGCCTCGAGCCGGGCGCGCGGCACCTCCAGCAGCGGCCGCAGCAACCGGCACTGCGCGTGCTCGGCCACCGCCGCCATGCCGGCAAGCCCGTCGAGACCGCTGCCGCGCGCCAGCCGCAGCAGCAGGGTCTCGGCCTGGTCCTCGCGGTTATGCGCGATCAGCAGGTGGAACACGCCCTCCGCCGCGCACCAGTGCTCGAGCAGGCGATAGCGCGCCGCGCGCGCCGCCGCCTGCAGGCTGCGTGGGGCTGGCGGCTCCGCCGGCCGCAGGATGCGATGGGCGATGCCGCGCGCGCCGAGCCACGCCGCCACCTGCGCCGCCTCCGCGGCCGCGGCGGGGCGCAGCCGGTGATCGACGGTGAGCGCGGTGAGCGTGCCGCCCGCCGCCGACGCCCAATGCTGGGTCAGCAGGGTGAGGGCGAGGCTGTCGGCACCGCCCGAGACGGCGACGGCGAGCCGGGGCTGGCGCTCGAACGGCCCGAGCCGCGCCATCAGCGCCGCGAATTCCGCCGCGCCGAGCGGCGCTGCCGCCGCGACCGGGGCGGTCATGCCGGGGTCAGCAGCCGAGGCGCTTCTTCTCGTCGCCGGCGCGGTCTTTTATGGTGGCCGGCGCGGTCGGGAAGTCGCGGTCGAGTTCGGGCGAAGGCGCGGCAGGCATCGGGCTTCTGGCCGAGCTGGCCCAGCGCCATGCCAAGCTTCAGCAGATTGTCCGCCGCCTTACCCCCTTTGGGGTATTTCTGATAGCCCTCGGCGAAGACGGCCGCAGCATTGGTGTAGTCCTTGCGGACGAAATAGGTCTCGCCGAGCCAGTATTGCGCGTTGCCGGCGAGCGCGTCATTGGGGTAGCGCTGGATGAAGGAGCGCAGCGCCTGTTCGGCGGCGGGGTAGTTCGCCTGGCGCAACAGCCCGAAGGCGTAATTGTACTGCTCCTGCGGCGTGCCGTTGGGCAAGGGCGCGGTGGCAGCCTCGCCGCCCGCCGCCGGTGCCGCCGCGGTCTGCGCGGCGCCCGCCGCCGGCAGCTGCCCGAGAACTCCCGACTGGCTCGGCGCATCGGCCGGGTTGGCGCCGGCCCCCTTAGGCGGGCCGCCGGCCAGCGAGCGCGGCCCGGGCGGCACTTGGCCCTGCGCCTGCGGCGGCGGACCCGATGGTGGCGGCGGAGGGCCGCCGGCGGCCCCAGGATGCTCGAGCGCGGCGAGCCGCTGGTCGATATCGCTCGACAGCGTGTCGAGGCGGCGCTTCATCTGGTCCAGATTATAGGTGAGCTCCTCGATCTCGCCGGTAATCGTCCTGACCTGGTCTTCGAGCTGGCTGATGCGGACTTCGTTGTTGACGGAGCTTTGCGTGTCCGGGCTCGGCGCGGTCGGCGCGCCGCCCGGGCCGGTGCCGCGATAGACCTGGCGCTGCAGCAGGTTCATATCCCGCTCCAACCGGTCCAGCCGGTCGAGCAGAGGCCGCAGATCATTGCTCTGCTGCGCCAGAGCGCCGCCCGCCAGCAGGCAGAGCAGCCCACAGCAAGCGACGGCGAAGGCGGATGATCGCATCGTCGTCAGATCCTTTCGCAGGAGGCCGGGCGCCGGCCGCGGCCGGCGGCGCGGCAAGTCCTGGTCAGGCTAGCGGAGGTTTTGGGCAAAAAAAGGGCGCCTGCCCCCGCCCGCGGCACATGTGTCGCGGGAAAGGGCAGGCGCGCCTCTAACCCTGGAGACCGACGGGACCGGTCAGTTGACAACCGTCACGCCGCGGCGGTTCTGCGCCCAGGCGGCCTCGTTGTCGCCCACCACTGCCGGCCGCTCCTTGCCGTAGCTGATGGTCGAGACCCGATTGGCCGGAATGCCGAGGGCCACGAGCATCTTCTTCACCGCGGTGGCGCGGCGCTCGCCCAGCGCGAGATTGTACTCGCGCGTGCCGCGATCGTCGCAATGGCCTTCGACTGTCACGGTCACGTTCGGATACTTCTTCAACCAGTCGGCCTGGCGCTGCAGCACCGCGCGGCCTTCCGGCTTGATGTCGCTCTTGTCGAAGTCGAAGAAGACGCGATCGCCGACGTTCTGCACAAGATCCTGCTCGGAGCCCGGCGCGGCGGTGCTCGCCGCCGCCGGCGGAGTTGCGCCAGCGCCGGTGCCGGAGGTGTTAGCCTTGTTCGTCTGATCTTCCGCACAGCCGGCCACGAGCAGCACAGCCGCGAGCAGAGTCAAGGACCGAAGATTCATTTTTTACTCCCTCGAAAAGCCTGGGATTGAGTTGATCGGTGTTGCAGGACGGCGTAGCCCTGGGGGCCCCACTCGGTAGCCGGCGTTCGCAGGCGCACGCCTGCCGCGGTCGGCGAAGCGGCGCGACTATACTTATAGTTAATCATGGAATCAAGGGGGACCAGGCAGGATCGGAGGCGTCTTGCGGTGTAATCACTTCACGCTCGTTGTAGCCGGTCAAGTCAATCGTGTAGAGCGCGGCTGGTGCCGCCTTTCCCATGGACGTCGGCAGGCGCCTGGCGCGTATACATCAGCACCCGCCCGTTCGGCGCCCAGGTCGGGCCCTCGACGAGGAATGCCTGCGTCAGCAGCCGCTCGCCCGATCCGTCAGGGCGCATGATGCCGATGTAGAACTGACCGCCGGCAATTTTAGTAAAAGCGATGAGATCGCCGCGCGGCGACCACACCGGCGTGCCATAACGCGACTGGCCGTCGAAGCTGATTCGCTTGATGTCGCTGCCATCGGCATTCATCACATAGAGCTGCTGCGAGCCGCCGCGGTCGGAATTGAAGACGATCTGCTTGGCGTCGGGCGAATAGCTGGGTGAGGTATCGATCGCCGGGCTGTTGGTGATGCGCGTCGCCTGACGAGTGCGCAGGTCCATCGTGTAGATGTCGCTGTTGCCCTCGACCGAGAGGCTCATGATCACCTTGTTGCCGTCGGGCGAGAAACGCGGCGCGAAGGTCATGCCGGGAAAGTCGCCGAGCATCTCCTGCTGGCCGGTGTCGATGTTGAAGAGATAGACCCGGGGCACGCCGCGCGCGTAGGAGAGGTAGGTGATCTCCTGCGTCGAGGGCGAGAAGCGCGGCGTCAGCACCAGCGCGCGGCCGTCGGTGAGGAAGCGGTGGTTGGCGCCGTCCTGATCCATGATGGCAAGCCGCTTGATGCGCTTGTCCTGCGGTCCGGTCTCCGAGATGTAGACGATGCGCGTGTCGAAATAGCCGTCCTCGCCGGTGATGCGCTTGTAGATCGCGTCGGCGATGATATGCGCGATGCGCCGCCAGTTCTGCGCCGTCGTGGTGTAGCGCAGGCCGGTGAGCTGCTGCTCCTGGAAAACATCCCAGAGGCGGAACTCGACGGCGAGCCGCCCGTCGGGCTGGGTCTCGACGCTGCCGGTGACCAGCGCTTGGGCGTTGATGACGCGCCAATCGCCATAGCGCGGCGGCGAGCGCGTCGCCGCGTCCTTGTCGATGAAGGCGTGCGGATCCAATGGTTGGAACAGGCCGGAGCGTTCGAGATCGGCCGACACCACCTGGGTGATGTCGCGCGCCGGCTGCGCCGCGGCGTCGGCGCCGGCGAAATCCGGTAAGGCGATCGGCATCGGCTCGATCTTGCCGCGGGTGAGGTCGAGATGCAGCTCGGCGCGCGCCCCTGCGCTCGCCGCGACGAGGAGAAGCAGCGCCAGCGCAGCGTGCAGGAGGCCGGATGCGAGGGGGTGTCTCTTCATGAGATATCCTTGGGATCGAAGGTAATGGTGAAGGTCTGCCATTGATCGTACTTGTCCAGTGGCAATTTGAGCGGCTGGCAATGCGGGTTGCGCAAGGCGCGAAGCGCGCTGTCGGCCGCCGCCTGGAAGAAGGGATCGCTGTTGCGATCGGGATTGAGCTGCGTTGCCGTTCGGACGGTGCCGTCGGGATTCATGTAGACGCGGAATTCGGGCGTGAGGTCCTTGGCGTCGCGCGCGCCGGCAGGCACGTTCCAGCACGCCTCGATCTGTTGCTTGACGAGATCGAGCTCGCTGGTGGTGAGCTGCGGCCCGAGCGGCGCGATCGGTTGCGACGAGGCGTGCGTCGGCTGCGCGGCGGCGACCTGCTTCTGCGGCGGCTGGTCGGCCGGCGTCTGCGTCGGATCGTGCTTGGCGAGGTTCTTGAGCAGCGCATCGAACGCGGCGTCATCCTCTTTCTTCTTGGGCGGCGTCGGCTTGGGCGGCGGCGGCGGCGGCTTCGGCGGCTCGGGCTTCGGCGCCTCGGCTTTGACCTCCGGCTTCGGCGGCGTGGGCGGCGGTGGTGGCGGTGGTGGTGGCGGTGGTGGTGGCGGCTCGGGCTTCGATTCCGGCGGTGGCGCCGGCTTCGGCGGCTCGGGTTTCGGCGGCTCGGGCTTCGGTTCCGGCGGCTTCGGCGGCTCGGCTTGCGCCACCTCCTCGGGCTTGACCGGCTTTGGCATCTCGTGGGTCAGCTGCGTCGCATGCGTCTCGGGCGCGACATTGACCAGCTGCACGACGATCGGCTGCTCTTCGTCGATCTTGCGCTCGAAGAGGTGGAAATGAACCATCCCGAGCAGCGCGCCCAGCACGGCGAGGTGGAAGCCCGCCGAATAGGCATAGGCGCGTCCGGGCATGCCGCCGAGCTCGCTCATCCGCTTAGTGCTTCGCCTTTTCCTGCGGCTGCTCGGTGATGAGCGACACCTTGCTGAAGCCGGCGGCGCTGATCATGCCCATCACCTGCATGACGCGGCCGTAATCGATGGCGCGGTCGCCGCGGACATAGATGTCGGCCTCGGGATTGTTCTTGGTGATCGCCTGCAGCCGCGGCACCAGATCGTCGTCGCCCAGCTCGGTGTTCTGCAGGAAGAGCTTGCCCTGGGCGTTGACGGTGATGACCAGCGGCTCCTTTTGCTCTGTGATCGCCGGCGCCTTGCTTTGCGGCAGCTCGACCGGCACGCCGACGGTGAGCAGCGGCGCCGCCACCATGAAGATGACGAGCAGCACCAGCATCACGTCGACCATCGGCGTGACGTTGATCTCGCTCATCGGCTTGTAGCGGGTGCGGTAGCCGCCGCCGTTATTGTTCTTCATCAATCCTCCGGCCATGGCTCAGGCCTTCTCGTCGAGCTGGCGCGACAGGATGGCGCCGAATTCGGTGGAGAAGCCGTCGAGCCGGCTGGCGTAGCGGCCGAAATCGGTGGAGAACTTGTTGTAGGCGATGACCGCGGGGATCGCCGCCACCAGACCCAGCGCCGTGGCGAAGAGCGATTCGGCGATGCCCGGCGCCACTACCGCGAGGCTGGTGTTCTTCGAAGCAGCGATCGCCTGGAAGCTGTCCATGATGCCCCAGACCGTGCCGAAGAGGCCGACGAAGGGCGCGGTCGAGCCGACGGTGGCGAGGAACGGCATGAAGCGCTCGAGCCGCTCCATCTCGCGGCTCAAGGTCACATGCATGACGCGCTCGATGCGCTCCTGCAGGTTGGTGCGCAGCGCCGAGGAGGCGGCAAGGCCCTTGGCGGCGCTGCGCCGCCATTCGCGCATCGCCGCGGCGAACACCGCCGACATCGGATCGAGCGGCCGGGCGCCGATGCGGTCGTAGAGATCGTCGAGCGAGCCGCCGGACCAGAAGCTCTCCTCGAAATGCTCGGCGTCGCGCCGGAGCCGGCGGAGCTTGATGATCTTGTCGAAGACCACCGCCCACGACCAGAACGAGGCCGCCAGCAGCAGGAACATGACGATCTTGACGATGAGATCGGCTTGCAGGAACAGGCTGATGATCGAGAGATCGTGCGGGACGGCGCCGCCGAGCGGAACCGAGCTGACATCACCTTGCATGGGCCGTGACCATCTTTGTTGCCTCGTTGAGAGAAAGGAGCGCCGCGCGCAGCGGCGGGGGCAGGCGTTGCGGGCGGCCACCGGGGCCGACCGCGGCGATCAGGAAGCCGAGGCGCACCAGCACGGTCTCGCCGCGGCGCACCTCCTGGTCGAGTTCGAGCGTCGCCGCGCCGAGCCCGGCCAGCCGGGTCGCGATGACGAGATCGTCGTCGAGCCGCCCCGGCAGCAGGAAATCGGCGGTCGAGCGGCGCACCACGAAGATCAGGCCGCTCTCGCTGCGCAGCCGCTCCTGGCCGATGCCGAGCCGGCGCAGCATCTCGGTGCGCGCGCGCTCGGCGAATTTGAGGTAGTTGGCGTAATAGACCAGCCCCGCGGCGTCGGTGTCCTCGTAATAGACGCGCACGGGATAAAGGTAGGCGTCGCCCTCGATGGCGCCCTCGCGCGGCAGCCCCTCAGTCATGCGCCCTCCTCCTCGGCCTCGGCCAGGAGATCGAGCTGCGCCGCGCGCGGCGCGAGCGGCTTCAGGCCGAGATAGGCGTAGGCGAGATCGGTGAGCATGCGGCCGCGCGGCGTGCGCTGCACGAAGCCCTGCTGGATGAGGTAGGGCTCGATCACCTCCTCGACCACGTCGCGCTGGTCGGCAAGCGCCGCGGCGATGGTCTCGGCGCCGACCGGGCCGCCGCCGTAATTCTCGGCGATGCACCGCAGGTAGCGCCGGTCCATGGCGTCGAGCCCGCGCTCGTCGACCTCGAGGCGCTTCAGCGCGTCGTCCGCGGCAGCGAGGTCGATGCGCCTGGTGCCGGCCACCGCAGCGAAGTCGCGTACCCGGCGCAGCAGACGCGCCGCCACCCGCGGTGTGCCGCGCGAGCGCCGCGCTATTTCGGCGGCACCGGCGGGGTCGAGCTCCATCGCCAGCACGCGCGCGCCGCGGCTGACGATGAGCTCGAGCTCCTGCGGCTCGTAGAAGACGAGGCGCATCGGAATGCCGAAGCGCTCGCGCAGCGGCCGCGTGATGAGCCCCGAGCGCGTCGTGGCGCCGATCAGGGTGAAAGGCGGCAGGTCGATGCGCACCGAGCGCGCCGCCGGCCCCTCGCCGATGATCAGGTCGAGCTGGAAATCCTCCATCGCGGGATAGAGGATCTCTTCCACCGCCGGCGTCAGGCGGTGGATCTCGTCGATGAACAGCACGTCGCGCGGTTGCAGATTGGTGAGCAGCGCCGCGAGATCTCCGGCACGCTGGATCACCGGCCCGGAGGTGGCGCGGAAGCCCACCGCCATCTCGCGCGCGACGATCTGCGCCAGCGTCGTCTTGCCGAGGCCGGGCGGGCCGAAGAACAGCACGTGGTCGAGCGGCTCGCTGCGCCCGCGCGCCGCCTGGATGAAGACGCGGAGATTCTCGCGCAGCCGGCTCTGCCCGACGAACTCGTCGAGGCTCAGCGGCCGGAAGGACGCCTCGCCCGCATCCTCTTCGCGCCGCTCCGGCATGATCACGCGCGGATCGCTCATCGCCCGAGCTCCTGCAGCCCGGCGCGGATCAGCGCGTCGATCCGCGCCTCGGCGCCGAGGCGCTGCGCCGCCTGGTTGACGGCGCCGTAGGCGTCGCTGCGCGAGTAGCCGAGATTGACCAGCGCCGAGACCGCGTCGGCGGCGGCGCCCTTGGGCGCGGCCTCGGGCGCGCTCGTCGCGGCGGGGCCGAGCGCGATGCCGCCGACCTTGTCCTTGAGCTCGTTGGCGATGCGCTGGGCGAGTTTCGGGCCGACGCCGTCGGCGCGCGTCAGCGCCGCCTTGTCCTGCGCCATGATGGCGGTGACGAGCGCCTCGGGCGCCAGCGCGCTGAGCAGTGCCAGCGCGAGCCTGGCGCCGACGCCTTGCACCGTGGTCAGCAGGCGGAACCAGCCGCGCTCGGCCTCGTCGGCGAAGCCATAGAGATGGATGTGGTCCTCGCGCACATGCGTCTCGATCAGCAGGCGGAGATTCTGGCCGCGCGGCGGCAGCCGCGCCAGCGTGCGCGCCGAGGCGAAGACGAGATAGCCCACGCCGTTGACATCGACCACGACGCTGTCGCTGCCAGCTTGGTCGACGATCCCCGACAGCATCGCGATCATCGCGCCGCCCCGGCCGCCCAGGCGCGCTGGGTCGAGGCGTGATGCGCATGGCAGATGGCGACGGCGAGCGCGTCGGCGGCGTCGGCCGATTCCAGCGTCGCGCCGGGCAGCAGGCGGCGCACCATCATCTCGACCTGCAGCTTGTCGGCATGGCCGACGCCGACCACCGATTTCTTGATCAGATTGGCCGAGTATTCGAAGACCGGAATGCCGCGATCGGCCGGCGCCAGCAACACCACGCCGCGCGCCACGCCGAGCTTCAGTGTCGAGGCCGGGTTCTTGTTGACGAAGGTCTCCTCCACCGCCGCCGCCGCCGGCTCGTAGCCGGCGAGGATGTCGTTGAGCTGCCGAAAGAGATCGACCAGCCGCTCCGCGAGCGGCCGGCCGGCGCGAGAATGGACGACACCGTCGGCAATATGGGTCAGCCGATTGCCCACGGTCTCGATCACGCCCCAGCCGGTGTGACGCAGCCCCGGATCGAGTCCGATGAGGCGCATGGCGACGTCCTCTTGCCGGCGAGATCAGGCGCTCAACCGCGCCATGACGTCGTCGGACACCTCGAAATTGGCGTAGACGGTCTGCACGTCGTCGCTGTCCTCCAGGCTCTCCAGCAGCTTGAACAGCGCCTCGGCCCCGGCCCCGTCGACCGGAACCAGCGTCTTCGGCTTCCAGATGAGCCGTGCGGAGGATGGCGGCCCGAAACGGCGCTCGAGCGCATCGCGCAGTTCGTTGAGCCCCTCCGGCGCGCCGGTGACGACATGCTCCTCGGGCCCGCTCTCGACATTGTCGGCGCCGGCCTCGACCGCCGCCTCGAAGATCGCATCGGCCGACGCCGCCGCGGCGGCGTAGATGACTTGGCCCAGCCGGTCGAACAGGAAGCTCACGCTGTTGCTCTCGCCGAGACTGCCGCCGGCCTTGGTGAAGGCGGTGCGCACGTCGCTGGCGGTGCGGTTGCGGTTGTCGGTGAGCGCCTCGACGATGACCGCGACGCCGCCGGGACCGTAGCCTTCGTAGCGCACCTCGATGTAATTCTCGCCGTCATCGGCGCCGGCGCCGCGCTTGATCGCGCGCTCCACGGTGTCCTTCGGCATGTTGGCTTCCTTGGCGGCGGTGATCGCCGCGCGCAGCCGAGGATTGGCGTTGGCGTCGGGCAGGCCGGTGCGCGCCGCCGTGGTGAGCTCGCGAATGATCTTGGTGAAAATCTTGGCGCGCTTTTTATCCTGCGCGCCCTTGCGATACATGATGTTTTTGAACTGGGAATGGCCAGCCATGGCGAATCGCTGATTCCTGAGATTTGTGCCGGGACCATACCATATCTCGTGAAATGACCAACCCCCGCTTCGAAGCAACTCGCCCCGTTGCTGCGCCGCGTCTTATCCCGTCAATATGGCAGCATTGCGGCGTCCGCCTAGCCGGCGAGTCGGCGGATGCCGTCGAGGGCGAAGGCAAGCATGAGCAGCCCGGTGGCACCCTTGGCCGCCACTTCCCACGCGCCGCTGGCGAACCGCAAGCGCAGCAGTACGACCGCCGCGCACAGCAACAGCACCCAGAGGTTGGTGCCCAGCAGCACCGCCCCGGCGATGACGAGCGCGCCGCCGGGGCCGGCTTGCAGCGTCTCGGCCCGACCGATGACGGCAAGCCAGAAGGCGATGTTCCATGGGCTCGAGAGCGCCAGGCCGAGTCCGAGCAGATATCCCGCGCGGCCGCCGGCGAAACGCCCCGGCAGGTCCGCCGGCACGCCGCGGCGGCGCTCGGCGAGGCCATGCCAGGCGCCGCGGAGATAAAGCGCGGCCAGCAGCAGGAGCAGCGCAGTGCTGAGCAGCGACAGCGCCGAGCGCGCCGCGGCGGAGTCGAGCAGCACGCCGGCGCCGAGCAGGACGGCAATCGCCCAGACCGCATCGCCGGTGGAGGCGCCGAGGCCGACGCCATAGGCCGGCCGGAAGCCGCGTGAGAGACCGCGGCGCACGATCTCCGCATTGATCGGCCCTGGCGGCCAGGCGACCGACCAGCCCAGCAGCAAGCCGTAGCCGGCGAGCGGCAGCAGCGCGGCCTCAGCCATCGCCGCGCCGCCGCGATCTAGCGTGGCTCGTCTTTCGGCGTGTCGCTGCTGCCGCTGGCCGCGTCGTCATAGCCGTGGCGCTGGCTGTAAAACAGCAGCGTCATCAGGCCGGCGCCCAGCGCCAGCGTGCCGATCACGCCCAGAACCAGCGCGACATAGCCGTTGTCGCTCATCTCGACGGCACCCAGCGATTGCCAAGTGTAGACGCCCAGCGCCAGCAACGCCGCGACGCTGACGATTCCGACCGCCGCCAGGACAAATTGCGAGCGCCTGCCGGGCGCCGCTTCGGGGGCTGGATTGCTCATGGTGTGTCGCCATCGGCCGTTGATCACTGGTCATGTGGGCGGCGCGCCGCGGTTATAAAGGCGGCAGTATAGATAAAATATTAACCACTCGCTCGCATGATCCCAAACGCGCGTGGCCGCTCCAGCACATGGCTTGGCCGCAATGAACAACGAGACCGTCGCTTCAATGGTTCTTCGTCTCGGCGATCCCGTGCCGGCATTCAGCGCGCCGACCGTGACCGGCGGCTCCGTCGCGCTCCATGTCGATGCCGGGCGTTGGGCGGCGCTCGCCTTTCTCGGCTCGCTCGATGAGCCGCGCGCCGCCACCGAGCTTGCGGAGCTTCTCGGCGCGGCGCAGCTCTTCCAAGAGGACCACCTCGTCTTCTACGGCGTCCTCACCGCGCCACCGACGCCCCGGGCAATGCAGATGCTGGCCTCGATCAGCGGCCCGGCGATCGTGTTCGTCGCCGATTACGACGGCGCCATCACCGCCGCCTACGGCGCGCACGCGATGCCGCGCACCGTGGTGCTCGATCCGCTGCAACGCGCCATCGCCGACATTCCGTGGGACCATCCGGCAGGACACGGCGCGACGGTGCGCGGGCTGCTGCGCGACCTGCCGCCGGTCGAGCAGTCGGCCGGCGTGCCGCTCTTCGCGCCCGCGCTGATCGTGCCGCGCGTGCTGGATTTCGAGCTCTGCGACTTCCTCATTCGCCTCTACGAGGCGATGGGCGGCGAGGAATTAGGCTTCCTGCTCGACCGCGACGGCAAGACGGCGACCGTGGTCGATCACCGCCTGAAGCGGCGGCGCGACTTGCTGATCGTCGATCCCGAGCTGCGCCGCACCATGCGCGAGCAGATCGTGCGCCGGCTGGTGCCGCCGATCGAGCGGTTCTTCGGCTTCCAGGCGACACGCATGGACCGCTGCCTGGTCTCCTGCTACGACGGCGCGACCGGCGGATATTTCTTCCGCCACCGCGATAACCTCAACGCCGGCGCCGAGCATCGCCGCTTCGCCGTCTCGATCAATCTCAACAAGGATTACGAGGGCTGCGACCTCGTCTTCCCCGAATTCGGGCGGCGCAGCTACCGCCCGCCGACCGGCGGCGCCATCGTCTTTTCCTGCGGCGCGCTGCATGAGGTGACGCCGATCACCCGCGGCAAGCGCTACGCCTTCGTGCCCTTCCTCTACGGCGAGGCCGAGGCCGCGCTGCGCCAGCGCAACAACGACCGGCTCGAGGACGGCGAGGCGCTCTATGTCGAGGGCGGCGACCGCCTCTACCCCAGCGCGGCCTGAGCCTGATGCCCGACGCCGCCGCGCTCGCCGGCTTCACGCCGGTCTCGCTCAACCTCGCGCCGGAAGCCGCTTCGGTCGACTGGGGCGATCTCGCGGGCTGGCGCTTTACCGAGCCGTTCTTCGACCAGACGGTGGAGCGCTGGGCCGGCGGCAGCGCGCCGCGTCTGGTGCGCACCGACCTCGCCACCTTCGACGCGCTCGACGCCGCGCCCTCGCTCGACCCCGCGGCGCTGGTCTTCCATCTATCGCGCTGCGGCTCGACGCTGGTGTCGCGGCTGCTCGCCCGCATCCCCGGCACGCTTGTCGTCGCCGAGCCCAAGCCGGTCAACACGCTGCTGCTGGCCGGTCCGGCCGCGCTCGGCGAGGCCGAGGCGGCGCGCCTCCTGCGCCTGCTGGTGCGCGCGCTGGGCCGTCGCCGCTTCGGCGATGAGCAGCGCTACGTGCTGAAATTGTCGAGCTGGAACATCGCGCGCCTCGGCCTTTTCCGCCGCGCCTTCCCCGGCGTGCCGGTGATCTGGGTGCAGCGCCGGCCGCTTGAGATCCTGACCTCGCTTGTCGCCGATCCGCCCGGCTGGGTTGTGCTGCGCCACGCGCCGCAAGAGGCCGAGCGTCTCTTC
The DNA here is from genome assembly GCA_963789275.1 of uncultured Alphaproteobacteria bacterium. Taxonomy (GTDB): domain Bacteria; phylum Pseudomonadota; class Alphaproteobacteria; order ATCC43930; family CGMCC-115725; genus DAHUYF01. Next base: position 147,438 of record CAWBKF010000019.1, on the reverse strand, counting down.
GGCCTTGCTCCTGCCGAGCTCGCGCAGCTCGACGTAGCCGGTTTCTGCGCCCGCGCGCTGGCAGCGCTGCTCGCCGCCGCGCGCGCGATCGATGGCGCCCGCCTCACCGTCGACTATCGCGAGCTGCCCGACGCGGTGTGGACGCGCATCGCGCCGTTTCTCGGCGTCGAGCTCGGCGGCGGCGAGATCGCGCTGCTGCGCGAGGAGGCGCGCTACCATGCCAAGGATCCGGCGCGACGCCTCTTCACCGGCGATGCGCCGGAGCGGCGCGCGCCCTCGGACGCGCTGCGCGCGCTTGCCGCAGAATATCTCGAACCGCTCTACAGCGCGCCGCCGGAAGCCTAACCGGCGGTCGCGCCAGCCCGATCGCCGAGCGGCCAGTGCGGCTGCAGCCTGCCGCCGAGACGCAGCGGCGCGATGCGCCGCGCGAGGCCGCTGGCGTCGTCGGTCTCGATGAAGGCGGCGCAGAGCGTGCCGTCGCCTTCCGCCACCTGCAGCCGCTCGCCCGGCATCTTGCGCACGAAGCGCGTCACCGCGCCTTCCTTCTGCATGCCGATGACGCTGTCGTAATCGCCGCACATCCCGGCATCCGTCATATAGGCGGTGCCGTTGGCGAGGATTTGCGCGTCGGCAGTCGGCACATGGCTGTGCGTGCCGATGACCGCGGAGACGCGACCGTCGCAGAAATGCCCCATCGACATCTTTTCCGACGTCGCCTCGCCGTGGAAATCGACCAGGATGGCATCGACCGCACCGAGCGGTTGCTCGGCCAGCAGCCGGTCCATGCCGGCGAAGGGATCGTCGATTGCATCCATGAACAGACGCGCCATGGCATTCACCACCATCAGGCTACGCCCGTCGGGCAGCGCGAAGACGCCATGGCCCTTGCCCGGCGTGCCCGGCGGGAAGTTGATCGGTCGCAGCAGGCGCGGATCGCTGTCGATGTAGGGGATGATCTCGCGTTTGTCCCAGACATGGTTGCCGGTGGTGATGACATCGACCCCGGCGGCATAGAGCTCGGCGCAGATCTTGTCGGTGATGCCGAAGCCATGCGCCGCGTTCTCGCCATTGACGACGACGAAATCGAGCGCGAGCTCACGCCTGAGGCGCGGCATATGCGCGATCACGACCTCGCGGCCCGAGCGGCCGACGATATCGCCGCAGAGCAGGAGCCTCATGCCCGATCCGTCGTTGTCGCCGGCAATGTCTGCGGGTCGCGGCTCATCATACCACGCGCCCGACACCCGACGCGCAGGACGCGCCGCGGCGGGGGAGAGAAGGTGAGAATGGAGCCGCCTCGGCCGTTGGCATTGCTTAACCCTCGTGGCCCGCTTACGCAGGTGGGAACCATATACCGGAACCAGGGCCCCGGCAGGGACAGTCCCCTTGAGGTAGATATCGGCCCCGGGGTTTGTGCGACCTGACGGGCCGCGCAGCCCCATCCTCGGCCCTATATGTGGGCCATCTCGAGCCGCGCGGCAATCGCCTCGATGCGCTGGGCGAGATTTTCGATGCCGGCGGCGACGATACCGTCATCGAGCGCCGCGCCATTGCCGGCCTTGGGTGCGTCGGACTGTGCCTGCGCATCGGCCAGCTCGTCGGCCAGCACCAGCGCCGCCAGCACCAGCAGGCGGGTCTCGCCGATCTGCCCCAGCTCGCTCGCGAAGGTCTTGACCTTGGCGTCGATGTAGCGCCCGAGCTCCTCGATGCGCGCCTCCTCGCCCTCATTGCAAGCGACGGGATATCCCCGGCCATTGATGCTTACGGTGATCTGCGCCATCAGCCCTCCAGCGCACGGTCGAGCCGCTGGATCGCCACATCGAGCCGCGTCGCGACGCTCTCCGTCGTCTCCAGCAACGCCGCGTAGTCCGCCTTGGCGGCGGCGAGTGCACCGGGAGGCGCCGCATCTCCGTCGCCGATTTGGGTCGCGGCTTTCTCCAGCCGCGCCACAGCCCGTTCCAAGCGCTTCACCGCGTCCTCCAGCCTGCTCATGCTCCCCGCAACGTCCCCGCGCAAAGCAGACACCTTACGCGTGCCGGGAACGCCGCGTCAATCGCTGCTCCGCGGCGATTTTTCTCGGGCGAAATGCGGCTTCCCGCTGCAACGCGGGCGCTGGTTGCCTATACTCGCAGTCATGCCGCGAGGCGGGGAAGTCGAGCGATGAGCGTAGCCCCCGGGCGCTGGCGGCCCGAGCGGCTGCCGCGCGACGTGCGCCGGATGGCCGAGGCGGCCGCGCAGCAGGCGCGGCTGTCGCTGGCGCAATGGCTCGGCCAGGTGATCCGCGCCACCAGCGCGCTCGAGCGCGTGACGCCGGAGCCGACCGCATCCAACGTGGCGCAGAGGGCGCTGGCGATGCTCGCCGAGACGCTCAGCTCCGGCGAGTTTCCGCCGCTCGACGAGGCGCGGGCCTATCTGCGGCTCATCAACGAATTCGGCCTCAGCGCGGCAGAGATCGCCGATGGCGTCGGCCAACCGCAAGCCCATATCGCCAGCGCGCTGCGGCTGCTGACGCTGCCGCAAGGCGTGCGTCGGCTGGTCGAGCAGCGCGCGCTCTCCGCCGCGCACGCTTACGCGCTGCTCGACGCGCAGGACCCAGCGAGCCTCGCGCAGGCGACGCTCGCCCTGGGCCTCGCCGCCGACGAGACGCGACGGCGCGCGCGCGCCGAGAAAGGTCGCGCGTGATGCCGCGCGTGGCATCACGCGCGGCGGCGGTCAGCCAAGCCTGGAGCGAGGATCTCCTCGACGGCGCGAGCTTCCGCCTTGCCGAACAGGCGGCGCGCGCCGCCGGCCTGCCGCTCGAGGCGTGGCTCGAACGCGCCATCCGGCGTGCCTGCACCGGACCCGGCGAGACCACGGTGCTGCCGCCCGGCGCGGCAGCGCCCGGCGGTTTCGTCGCGCGCCGCGCCCGCGGCAGTGCCTGGCGCCTCGCGGCGATGCTGGCGTTACCGCTGCTGCTCCTCCTCGGCGGCTTCGTCCTCCTGGCGCTGCCACCTGCCGGTTCCGGTACGCGCGTGGCGCTGCCGCCAGCGCGCGGCATCGACGTGGCGCTGCCGCCGCCCGCCCTGCCCGGCGATCACGAGCCGACCGATCCGCGGCAGCTCGCCGCGTGGCTCGAGCCACGCGCCAAGGCCGGCGATGCGCTGGCGAATTACCGGCTGGGCACGCTCTACGCGCTGGGCAAGGGCGTCGACAAGGATTATACGCGCGCCGCACCTCTGCTGCGCGCCGCCGCCGAGAGCGGCGTCGCCGAGGCGCAATACGACTATGCCGTACTGTGCCAGAACGGCTTCGGCGTCGTCCAGGATCCGACGCAGGCGCTGGAGTGGTATCGCAAGGCCGCGGCGCAAGGCAACGCCGACGCCGCGCTCGGTCTCGGCAACGCCTTCGCCAAGGGCATCGGCGCGGCGCGCGACATGGCCGCGGCGGCGCAATGGTTCAGCCGCGCCGCCGAGCTCGGCCTCGCCGATGCGCAATACAATCTGGCTTTTCTCTACGAGAACGGCGAAGGCGTGACGAAATCGCCGCTCGACGCCTATGTCTGGTACGCCATCGCCGGCGCGCGCGGCGATCCCGGCGCGCAGAAGGCCGCCGACCGCATGGCCAAGGAACTCTCCGCCGCGCAGATGAAGGACGCGCTGGCGCGCCTCGCCGAGCTAGCAGAAATCGATCAAGAGCGAGCGCTAGCGAAAGACGGCACCGCGCGCTTCAGCGCAGCCTTCCCGCCGCAACCCACCAGCGCGGCTCTTCGGCGCCGAGCCGCGCCGCCGCCGCCTCGGCTTCAGCCGCATCGGCGAAGAGCGCGAAGCAGGTGGCGCCGGTGCCGCTCATGCGCGACAGCAGCGCGCCCTCGAGCCGCTCGAGCCGTGTCAGCACCGCGGCGATCTCCGGCATCAATGCGACCGCGGCGCCGGTGAGATCGTTGCGCCGTTCGGCCAGCAGCGCCGCCAGCTCGGCGGCGCTCGGCGGCATCGCATGGAACCGCGCCGGCGGCGAGAACGCGCCGCGCCGCGCCTTGAACACCGCCGGCGTCGCCAGCGGCAGGCCGGGATTGACCAGCAGCGCCGTCACCTCGGGCAGATCGGGCGCGGGCTCGATCGCTTCGCCGATGCCACCGAGCCAGGATGCGCGCGCCGCCAGGCAGACCGGCACGTCGGCGCCGAGCCGCGCGCCGATGGCGCCGAGCCGCGCCTCGTCGAGGCCGAGCCGCCACAACGCATCGAGCGCGCGCAAGGTCGCCGCGGCATCACTCGAGCCGCCGCCGATGCCCGAAGCGACCGGCAGATTCTTGATCAAGGTCAGCGCCGCCGCCGGCGCGCGTCCGGTCTCGGACGCCAGCAGCTCGGCCGCGCGCCAGACCAAATTCGCCGCCGGGTCGCCCGCCAGCGCCGGCGCCTGCGGCCCGCCGACGCTGAGCGACAGCGCCGGCGCCGCCTCGGCGATGACCTCGTCGCCGACCGCGGCAAAGGCCACGAGGCTATCGAGCAGGTGATAGCCGTCGCCGCGTTGCCCCAGCACATGCAGATAGAGGTTGAGCTTCGCCGCCGCCGGCCGGCGCCGCGTCATCGGCGAGGCGCGCTCAGCCGCCGCGCGTCGCCGCCGCCGCCGGCAGCTTCGCGATGCCGCGATCGAGCTTGCCTTCGATCGTCTGGACTTGATCGGCCTCGGGCTTGAACTGCAGCGCGCGGCGCCATTGGTAGCGCGCTTCGACGACGCGGCCCTGTTGCCAATAGGCATCGCCGAGATGGTCGTTGACGGTGGGATCCTCGGGCAGCAGCTCGATCGCCTTCTCCAGCAGCTGCGTCGCGTTGCCGAACTCGCCGAGGCGGTAATAGGCCCAGCCCAGGCTGTCGACGATGTAGCCGTCATCGGGCCGGAGTTCGACCGCGCGCTTCACCATCCGCAGCCCTTCGGCAAGATGCTCGCCGCGGTCGATCCACGAATAACCCAGATAGTTCAATACCAGCGGCTGATCCGGCTGCAGCTCCAGCGCGTGCTTGAGATCGCCCTCGGCGCGCGCCCATTGGCCGGAGCGCTCGAGCGCCGCGGCCCGGCTGTAATAGAGCCGCCATTGCGGCGCCTCGGTCGCGCCGAGGCGCGCGATGGCCGCGTCGTAGGCGTCGACGGCGTCGCCGAAGCGATCGCGCGCGCGCAGGAGATCGCCGAGCTCGACCAGCGGCTCGGGATCCTGTGGCCGCTCGTCGGCCATGCGGTGGAGCTCGACTGCCGCCGCGTCGGTGCGGTTGAGCGCGTCGAGCGCGATCGCCGCGCGCAGCTGCGCCGTCCAGCCGAGCGGCGATTTCGGATCGATGGCGCGGTACTGCGCCAGCGCGTCGGCGGTGTGCTGCTGGTCCTCGTCGATCTCGGCGATGAGCAGCTGCGCCAGCGGGAAATCCGGCCTGAGGTCGAGAGCAAGGCGCGCATAGACCAGCGAGGCGTCGAGGGTCTCGCGCTGGTCGAGCACGCTGGCAAGATCGAACAGCGCCTCGGCGACGCCGTCGCGCGGTGTGGCGATGATCCGCGGCGGCACCGTGCCCTTGGCGATGCGCTGCAGCGCCGCGGCGGTGATCTCGGCGCCCTGGTCGCCGCCGCCGAGCCTCTCATAGAGCCGGCGCGCCTCCTCGCTGCGCTCGTGACGCTCGTAGAAATTGCCGGCGAGCTCGGCGGTGCGCCAGGTCAAATGCTGCTTGGTCGCCGACGGCACGCTTGAAGGCCTGCTCGGCATCGCCGATCCGGTCGGCGTAATCGGCGATCAGCGCCATGTGCAGATCCTTGAGCATCTGCAGGCCGCGCAGATCGTTGAGACCGTCCAGCGCCTGCAGCGCCGGCGCCGGGCGCTGCGAGCCGAGCTCGCACCAAGCCAGCAGCAGCGGCGCGGCCAAGCGCTGCGCGCCCTCCGGCGGAAGTGTGCGCGCGCGCGCGGTGGCCGCCGCGAAGTCGCCGGTCTTCACGTCCTGCAGCAGCAGCACGATCTGCGCCAACGCCGCCGACTGGTCGAGCTGGACGACGCGCTGCGCCAACGGCACCGCATCGGCGACTCGTCCCTCGCTGACGCGCAGCACGAAGGTGCGCCGCAGCAGGTCGAAATTGTCGGGATCCTCGGCCAGCGCATGGTTCATGTACTCGGCCGCATGCGCATAGTCGCGCACCTGCTGCGCATGGCGCGCGGCGAGATAGGCGCCGAGCGCGCTCGTCGGCGCCGCGGCCGGCGCCGCGCCGCCGTTGCCGACCTCGCCCGCCGGCGCACAGCCGACCAACGCGACGGCAAGACATACCGCCGCCACGGCACATCCGGGCGCTGACCACCACTGCAACCTTGGCTTTCCGTTCATCGCCCTCTATGCCACGACGCCGCCGGGGCGGTGTCACGCGGCTTGTCCACATGCAGCCGAGCCGGCCGCGCAATCGTGCCGCCACTATAGTGAATGGTTCTTAAAGAGAAAGAGGCGAGGTGCTAGCTTCTGGCATGGATCAGACGCAGGGCCTCGCCGAGCTGTTGCGGTGGTATGTCGCAATGGGGGCCGATGAGGCGATCGGTGCCGAGTTCGATCGACCGCTTGGCCGCGCCGGCACCCGCACCGGCTCCGGCGCACCGCGTCACCCGCGCCACTGCGCCCAGCGCCAGTCGCGCTTGACCCATCGTCGACGACGGCGGGCGCCGCCTTAGCGAGCGCCGCCGTCGTGGCCGGCGCCGCTGCCACGCTCGCCGAGCTCGAGGCCGCAGTGCGCAGCTTCACCGGTTGCGGCTTGAAGCGCACCGCCACCAACACGGTCTTCGCCGACGGCGTCGACGGTGCTGAGCTCATGGTGATCGGCGAAGCACCCGGCGCCGATGAGGACCGCATCGGCCGGCCCTTCGTCGGCCGCAGCGGCCAGCTCCTCGACCGCATGCTGGCGGCGATCGGTTACGACCGCCGGCGCAACGCCTATATCACCAACGTGCTGTTCTGGCGCCCGCCCGGCAACCGCAAGCCCACCAACGAGGAGGTCGCCGCCTGCCTGCCCTTCGTCTGGCGGCACATCGCGCTGGTGCGGCCGAAGGCGGTCATGCTGTCCGGCGGCACCGCGACCTCGGCGCTGCTGCGGCGGGCCGAAGGGATCATGCGGCTGCGGGGCCGCTGGTTCGACCTCGAGGCCGACGGGCTCGAGGGGACGGTGCCGGCCATCGCCACCTATCATCCCTCCTTTCTATTGCGCAGCCCCGCCAGAAAAGGCGAAGCATGGCGGGATCTGCTCGCTCTCCAGTCCAAGTTGAAGAACGGACAGTAACCTACGGGAATCCGTAAGCATCTCCGGGACAGATACAAATTGCCTCAAATTTGACCAGCATTTTAGCTTGCCAGCCCCTTGGGCAATAGTTTATTGCCGTTGTCATGCAGGCCAGGAGACATGACCTCTGGCCGGGCAAGACTTGGGCGCGATTCGCTGTTTGTGTCACGCTCGCCTCGGTCGTGTCCGGCACTCTGGCGACGCTCCCCAGCAGCAGCGTATGGGCGGAGTCTGTCCGCACCTCGGCCCTGACCCCCGGCAGTGAAGAGCTGCGTGAGGCCGACCTTCCCGCGGTGCTCGAGCCGGGCGAGGCGCTGCGCTATCGCCGCATCTTCGGCTTGCAGAGTATCGCCCGCTGGGCCGAGGCCGATCACGAGATCCGCGCGCTGCAGGACCCCTTGCTGCTCGGCGCGGTCGAGGCGCAGCGCTATCTCCACCGGGACTATCGCGCGAGCTACGGCGAGCTCGCCGCTTGGCTCGCCGCCCATGCCGACGAGCCCGAGGCAAAGGCCGTCTATGCGTTGGCGTTGCGCCGCCATCCCGCCGGCGCTCCAGCCCCCACCCGTCCGACCGTTGCCACCCTGGCACCGCGCAGCCTGGACGAGGATGCCGAGGAGGCGGGTTCAGGCGAGCGTCAGCTCTCCACCGCCGAGCGCCGCCAAGCCCAGGAGCTGCGCCGCGAGATCAGCGGGCTCGCCGGCACCGAGCCGCGCCGGGCCGAGCTGATGCTGGCCGGTTACGATGCCCGGCATCTCCTCGGCCTCGGCCAGCAGGACGAGCTGCGTACCGTCATCACCGCGGGCTACCTCGATGCCGGCAAGGTGCAGGAGGCGCTGAGCCTCAGCGCCGCGACCCACAGCCCCGCCTATGCCGCCGCCGCCCATTGGCAGGCCGGGCTCGCCGCCTGGCGGCTCGGCCGCTACGGCGAGGCCGGCACGCATTTCCAGGCGGTGGCGCGCTCGCCGGGTCAATCGAGCTGGATGACCGCTGCCGCCGCCTTCTGGGCCGCGCGCGTCGAGCTCAGGAGCCGCCGGCCGGAGCTCTTCAACTACTGGCTTGGCATCGCCGCCGAGCATCCGCGCACCTTCTACGGCCTGCTGGCGCGGCGCACGCTCGGGGTCGACACCTATCTCGATTTCGACAATGCCCCCTTCACCGTGCTCGACGCCGACATGCTCGCCGCCGCGCCGGCCGGGCGGCGCGCCATGGCGCTGCTGCAGGCGGGCGAGGCGGCGCGCGCCGAGGCCGAGTTGCGCGCGCTCGCGCCGCGTGCCTCGGCTGAACTGCTCGAGGCGCTGGTCGCGGTCGCCGACCGCGCCAACATGCCGGCCTTGAGCCTGCGGCTCGCCGGGCTTGCCGCCGAGGGCGACGGCAGGCATCACGATCACGCGCTCTACCCGGTGCCGCGGTGGACGCCGCTGGGCGGCTTCACCGTCGACCGCGCCCTGCTGTTCGCGATGATGCGCCAGGAATCGCAATTCCTGCCGCGCGTGCAGAGCAATGCCGGCGCCGTGGGATTGATGCAGCTGATGCCGGCCACCGCGCATGCGATGGCACGGCGCACCGGCATGCCGCTGCAGCGCGCCGGCAACCGTCCCGCGCGCGACCCGCTGGTCGAGCCCGAGCTCAACCTGGCGCTGGCGCAGGAATACATCGTCAGCCTGATCGAGCAGGAGCATATCGGCGACAACCTCGTGCTCATCGCCGCCGCCTATAATTGCGGGCCGGGGGCGCTGCAGCGCTGGCGCGCCATGCCCGAGCTCGGCAAGGATCCGCTGCTGTTCATCGAGAGCCTGCCTTCGCGCGAGACGCGCAACTTCACCGAGCACGTGCTGACGAATTACTGGATCTATCGCCAGCGTCTGGGTCAGTCCGCGCCCGATCTCGACGCGCTTGCCGCCGGTCGGTGGCCGACCTATACCGCTCTCGACAGCACGACAGAGCGGGATCGTCGCGATGCCGAAAATCGATGAACGCCGCCCCTTCCTCGCCGTCAACATCGCCGTCCTGACGGTCTCCGACACGCGCGGCGAAGCCGACGACGCCTCCGGCCGCACGCTGGTCGAACTGATCACCGCCGCCGGCCACCATGTCCAGGCGCGCCGCATCGTGCGCGACGATAAGGCGGCGATCATCGCCCAGCTCAGAGCCTGGATCGCCGATCCGCAGGTCGATGTCGTCATCTCCACCGGCGGCACCGGCGTCACCGGGCGCGACGTCACGCCCGAGGCGTTCCACGCCGTCTACGAGAAGGAGATCGCCGGCTTCGGCGAGCTCTTCCGCTGGCTCAGCTACCAGAAGATCGGCACCTCGACGCTGCAGAGCCGCGCCACCGCCGGCGTCGCCGGCGGCACCTATCTCTTCGCGCTGCCCGGCTCGCCCGGCGCCTGCCGCGACGGCTGGGAGGACATCCTCCGCCACCAGCTCGACAACCGCCTGCGCCCGTGCAACCTCACGGAGCTGATGCCTCGCCTGCAGGAGCATCTGCGGCCGGGCTGAGCAAGGAGCGCCGCCGCTCCTGCGGCGCGCCGGTCACCGGGTCAGCCGCCGCGCATTCGCCGTCACCGTCCGGTGCACCGGTGCCATCGCCTCACTCTGTGATCGGAGCGTCAGCGAGCCCAGCGCGATCGATTGCGACACCATGCGGGCGACCCAGGCCGTGGCCAAGTTGCCCTGTACGGTGATCGCCTCCTCCGGCGTACGGCAGCCGGCAAGCGCCACCGCGCCCTCAGCGGCTGCCGCCATCTCGCTCGCCGCAATGCGCGTCATCTGTTCCGCGATCCTGCTCGACCATTCGAGCCAAGTCCTGCCGGCCTCTGAGAACGCCCGCGCCTTCTCTGGGATGATTTTGGCGAACTCGACATGGTCGGCGTTCAGCGGGTCGACGATCGCTTGCGCCCCGAGGGCCATGCGCCGGGCGACCACCTGACCCGCCGCCAGGGCGAGCTCGCCGGTCTTGCGGCCGTTCGTGCCGGCGACCCGCAGGGCATGGCCGAGCTTCCTGGCGCTGCGGTGCGGGTGGGTGCTTGATGTCATCAAATGCTCCTCAATCGATTGCCGATCCCGTCGGCGCGGCTCGGTGGAAGATGAAGTCGGAGGCCGCCAGAGCCGGAATGGGCGCGATGTCGGTCATGATCAGGCTATCCGCTCTTCTCGGACGGTGATGCCCGACCATACCGGCAGCCCCGGAAATCACCTACCCGTCTTTTTTCGGCCTGCTGTCGTCCGGCTTCCGTCGCCGGAGGCCAGGCCCTGCCGCCAGCGCACGTAATCCGCGGCATCGTCGACATCGGACAGCGTCTCCAGCAGCGCCCTGCTCATCGCGCACGGCAACCCCGCCACCGTATCGGCGAGCGCGTCGGCGCTCGACCAGCGTACGCGCTGGAAGAGGCCGCGCGGCACGCGGGGGCGCCGGCGCAGCCCGACCAGCCAGTAGCCGCCATCGGTCGCTGGCCCGAATACCGCCTCGGCCCGCCCCAGCGCGCCGAACGCCGCGGCGATATGGGCCGGAGTCAGGTCGGGAATGTCGGAGCCGACGATCACAGCCGGGCCCGGCGGCAGCGTCGCGAAGACCCGCGCCATGCGTCGGCCGAGATCGCCGGCGCCCTGGCCGCGCCGCGGCGCCTTGACCGGCCAGCGGCCGCCCACCACGCGGTCCGGCGTCACCCACAGCTCGAGCCGCCAGCGACGGTCGCGCCCCAGCGCGCGCAGAAGCCGCGCGCTGGTGTCGCGATAGAAGCGCAGCGCCGCCAGCGCGCCGATGCCGGCGGCAAGGCGCGACTTGACGCGTCCGAGCTGCGGCGCGCGCAGGAAGACGACGAGGTGGCGCTCGGGCCGCATCAGCGGTAGAGCCGCTGCAGCAGCGGCGTCGGCACGCCGAGGAAATAGAGCGCGAGACAACAGAGATTGCGCAGCGGTCGCGCGACATAGCCGTCGCGGCGATAGCGTGCCGCCGAGGTGACGGCGTCGGCGGCGAGCGCCACCAGTCGGTGGCGACCGAGGCGGCGCGCGAGATCGACATCCTCCATCAGCGGCAACTCCCGAAAGCCGCCCAGCGTACGATAGAGCGCCGCCGGCAGCAGCAGCCCCTGATCGCCATAGGGCAGCGCGAGCAGGCGGCAACGCCAGCGTACCGCCCCCTCGAGGCGCCGCGCCGCCGGCGCCGAATTGTCGAGGCGCAAGCGGAAATAGCCGGCGCACCGGCAGTCGGCGCCTTGGGCGAGGAAATCGCCGACCGGCCCCGGCCAGCCGTGCCCCAGCCGCGTATCGGCATGGAGGAAGAGCAGCCACGCGCCGGCCGCCGCGGCGCCGCCGGCGGCGAGTTGGCGCCCGCGGCCGCGCGGCGTGACCAGGACGCGCGCGCCACCCTCTTGCGCGCGCGCCACCGTGGCATCGCCGGAGCCGCCATCCACCACCAGCACCTCGCGCACCAGACCGGCCTCGACGCCTTCCGCAAGCGCGTCCAGCACCGCCGGCAGCGTCGCGGCGGCGTCGAGCGCGGGGATGACGACGGAAAGCGGCGGATCGCCGGGCGGGCGCATGGCCGCCCGACCTTACCGCGCGCCGCCCGCGCCGCCAATCGCGGCGCGCCGCTTGCCCCACCGGCCGGCCGCGCTCTATGAGCGCGCGGCAGGAGGCGTGCGGCATGACGAGACTGACCATCGCCGGCATCATCGCCGCAGCGCTGCTGGGCGCGGCGCCGGCCCCGGCCGAGGAGCCGCTGCTGTTCGAGGCCAAGATCGTGCTGCCGGACATCATCGGCCGGCTCGACCATCTGGCCGCCGACCCCGCGCATCAACGCCTCTTTGTCGCCGAGCCAGGCAATGACAGCGTCGGCATCGTTGATCTCGCCGCCCGCAAATTCCTCCGCCGCCTGCTGCATCTCCAGGAGCCGCGCGGCCTGGGATATTTGGCGTCGGATGATACGCTCTACGTGGCGAGCGGCCTCGACGGCGCGTTGCGCCGGTTCCGTGGCGCGGCGCTCCAGCCCGAAGCAACGATCACGCTCGGCCTCAATCCCGAAGAGATCCGCATCGATGCCGGCGCCCGGCTGGTCTATGTCGGCTATGGCGGCGGCGCCATCGCGGTCATCGATGGCGCGACCGGCGACATCCGCCGCCGGATCAAGCTCGACGAGCATCCCGAAGGCCTCGCACTGGCGCCGGACGGCAAGCGCCTCTTTGTCAACATTCCCGCCGCGCATGAGATCGCCGCTATCGACCTCGCCGCCGACAAGCCCGCCGCCACATGGCCCGCGTCCGATGGCCGCGAGAATTTCCCGCTGGCGCTCGACGGTGACCGTGTCATCACCATCTTCCGCCGTCCGCCGCTCCTGGCGGCCCTCTCGACCAAGGACGGCAAGTCGCTCGCCACGCTGCCCACCTGCGCCGATGCGGGCGACGTCTTCATCGACGCCGGCCGCCACCGCGTCTATGTCGTCTGTGCCGAGGGCGCGGTCGATGTGATCGAGCGCGGCGATGCCGGCTATCGCCGCCTTGCGCGCGTGCCGACCGGTCCTGGCGCGCGCACCGGGCTGTTCATTCCCCAGCTCGACCGTCTCATCGTTGCCGTGCCCACCACCCCGGCAAGCGCCGTCACCGAGGCCGCGCCGGCCGCCCCCGCCGCGCTCTGGATCTTCCGCCCGGCGCCCTAAGCCGGCGCCTGAGACCGGCATCGGGGCTGGGCGTCTTATGCGGCGGTCGACGTCGAGCGCCGATGTCACGCCGGTAGCGCCCCTCACCATGTTGCGCGGACGCCGACCGATCGACAGACGTCCCGGTCTCGGCGAACTTCACGGCGTTGCCCATGAGATCGAGCAGCACCTAAGCCCGCGCCTCACAAGAGGTGCTCGGCGATCTGCACCGCATTGAGCGCCGCGCCCTTCAACAGCTGGTCGCTGGCGACGAAGAGCGCGATCGAGCGGCCCAAGGGACCGCTGGCGTCGCCGCGGATGCGGCCGACCAGGACGTCGTCCTGGCCCGAGGCATCCATCGGCATCGGGAAATAATTGCGCTCGGCATCGTCGACCAGCCGGATCCCCGGCGCCGCAGCGAGCAGGCGGCGCACTGCCTCGGGCGCGATCGGCCGCGCGCAGTCGACGGTGATCGCCGCCGAATGCGCGCGCAGCACCGGCACGCGGACGCAGGTGGCGCCGACGCGCAGCCCATCCTCGTCGAAGATCTTGCGCAGTCTCCGCCATCACCTTCGTCTCTTCGACATTGTAGCCGCTGTCGGGATCGATCGCGCTGTCATGGCTGAAGAGGTTAAAGGCGGCGGGATGCGCGCAGGACGTGCGGCGTGAATGGCTCAGTCCCTCGAGCGCGGCGCGCGTCCCCTCCAGCAGCTCTGCCACCGCCGCGGCGCCGGCGCCCGAGGCCGCCTGGTAGGCTGGCGACGAAGATGCGCTCGATCGGGTTCTGCCGATGGATCGGCCAGAGCGGCATGCCCACGGTGATGGCGACGCAATTGGGGTTGGCGATGATGCCCGTGATGCCCGGCGAGCGCCGCGGCATTGATCTCCGGCACCACCAGCGGCACGTCCCTCGTCCATGCGGAAGGCCGAGGAATTATCGATCACCACCGCGCCCGCCGCCACCGCGAGCGGTGCAAACCGCCGAGCGACGTCGCTGCCGGCCGAGAACAGCGCGAGGTCGATGCCGGCGAAGCTGCCCTCGTTCAGCGCCTCGATGGCCAGGGTGGCGCCGGCGAAGCGCAACGCCTTGCCGGCCGAGCGCGGCGAGGCGAAGAGGCGCAGGCCCGCGAGCGGAAAGCGTCGCCGCTCCAGGCAGCCCAGCAGCTCGACGCCGACGGCGCCCGAGGCGCCGACAATGGCGACGACCGGCGGGCGGGGAAAGGTGGGATTTCATGCTCGATCTCCTGTCTTGGCCGGAGACGAGCGCCCGAAATGCAAAGGCCCCGTCCGGTTCCGGCGGGGCCTTGGGAAGTGCTGGCGCGAACGCTCTAGCGCATGCCGAATCCCTGGGCTCCCGCGGCGGGAGTTTTGGAGGTCGTCTTGCGTTTGGCGATCGGGCAAAGCATGGCGCACGCAACTAGCACGGCAGGCGCCGGTCGGTAAAGGCCGCAGGCTCTTTGTTCTTGATACGTTCCTGGGCGCGTCATACTATTGGCGATCATGGACGAGCCTCTGCCCTCCCGGCCGCGCAAGGGGCGCGGCGCCGTTGGCAACCCCGCGCCGCGCTTCGACCGCGAGACGCGCATCGCGATCGATGACGGCTGGCGCCAGGCCGAGGGCAATGACGACGATCCGCCGCCGCTGCGCACCACGGTGACGATCGACAGCACCAGGACCATCATTTCGCGCAATGATTCCCCCGACATTCCCTTCGAGCAGTCGATCAATCCTTATCGCGGCTGCGAGCATGGCTGCATCTATTGCTTCGCCCGGCCGACCCATGCCTATCTCGGCCTCTCCCCCGGGCTCGATTTCGAGACGCGGCTCTTCGCCAAGCCCGCGGCGCCGGCGCTGCTGCGCGCCGAGCTCGCCAAGCCCGCTTATCGCTGCAGCGTCATCGCGCTCGGCACCAATACCGACCCCTATCAGCCGATCGAGCGCGAGCATCGCATCACCCGCGGCGTGCTCGAGGTGCTGCAGGAATTCAACCATCCGGTCGGCATCGTCAGCAAATCGACCCTGATCCAGCGCGACATCGACATCCTGGCGCCGATGGCGGCGAAGAACCTCGCCAGCGCCGCCGTCTCCATCACCACGCTGGACCGCGAGCTCGCGCGCCATCTCGAGCCGCGCGCCGCGACGCCGCAGCGCCGCCTCGACACCATCCGCGCCTTGACCGCGGCCGGCATCCCGGTGAGCGTGCTCGCCTCGCCGATGATCCCCGCGCTCAACGATCACGAGCTCGACGGCATCCTCGAGGCGGCGCGCGACGCCGGCGCGGTCGGCGCCGGCTATATCCTGCTGCGCCTGCCGCTGGAGCTGACCCCGTTGTTCGAGGAGTGGCTCGCAGCGCACGCCCCGGGCAAGGCGCGCCATGTCATGTCGCTGATCCGCCAGTCGCGCGAGGGCAAGACCTACCGCGCCGAGTTCGGCAAGCGCATGACCGGCACCGGCGCCTATGCCGAGATGCTGCGCCTGCGCTTCGAGACCGCCTGCCGGCGCCTCGGCTTCAACCGTCGCCGCGACGCGCTGCGCCTCGACACCACGCAATTCCGCCGCCCGCCGCAACAGGGCGACCAGCTCGCGCTGTTCTGAGCCGACCGCGGTCGCGCTCAAGGTGAGACATTTTTCTTAGCGCCATAAAATGTTATCTCCCGATCCTGAGAGCGTATGTGAAGCGCGCCTGTCGCGGGATTCTCGGTCCCAGCGCCGCTCGCGGCGGCAGGGCCCTTCGGCTAAGCTGCCGGTCCGCCGCCGCTCGCGATCGCGCCGCGGCCTGCCCGCCGAGGAAACCATGTCCAAGCAAACCCGGTCCTCCCGCCTGACCGTCCCCGAGATTGCCGCCCGCAAGGGCAAGGAGAAGATCGTCTGCCTCACGGCCTACAGCGCGCCGATGGCGGCGTTGCTCGATCCGCATGTCGATCTCCTGCTCGTCGGCGATTCCGTCGGCATGGTGGTGCATGGCCTCCCCAGCACGGTCGGCGTCACGCTCGAGATGATGATCCTGCATGGTCAGGCAGTTATGCGCGGCGCTTCACGCGCGCTGGTAGTCGTTGACATGCCCTTCGGCACCTACGAGCGCAGCGCGGCGCAGGCGCATGAGGCCGCCGTCAGGGTACTTCAGGAAACCGGCTGCCAGGCGATCAAGGTGGAGGCCGGCGAGGGCGTGCCCGAGACCGATCGCCTTTCTCGTGCGGCGCGGCATTCCCGTGCTCGGCCATATCGGCCTGCGCCCGCAAGCGGCCAATGTCGATGGCGGCTTCCGCGTCAAGGGCCGGTCCGCGGCCGAGCGCGAGCGCGTTCTCGCCGAGGCCCGGGCGGTGAGCGAGGCCGGCGCCTTCGCCATCGTCGTCGAGGGCGTCGCCAGCGATCTCGCCGAGGAGATCACCCGCGCCGTCAGCGTCCCCACCATCGGCATCGGCGCCTCGCCGCTCTGCGACGGCCAGATCCTGGTCGTCGACGATATGCTCGGCCTGTTCGACTGGACGCCGAAGTTCGTGCGCCGCTATGGCGAGATGCGCGAGCTGGTGTCGAAGGCGGCCGCCGCCTACGCCGCCGATGTCAGGGACGGTTCGTTTCCCGGCTCGGCCGAACTCTACAGCTTGCGGGCGAAATAGCTCAGCGCTCGATCCGCGGCGCACCATAGGCCTGCCACACGCCCTCGCGCTGGGCGAGGCGGTCGGCGATGACCCGCCAAGCGGCGGGGCTGCGCGCCATGGTGGCGTGCACGCCCTTGACCTCGATGTTCTCGCGCAATGACCCGTCGGTCTCGAGGCAGCTCTGCCAGGCAACGATGCCGTCGCTGCGCGTGTAGAGCGCCGTCACCGGCACCGGCGGCGGCTGGTTGAAGCCGGCATAGAGGCTCGCGGAATGCGGGCTGTGCCAGCGCCCCAGCATGCGGTAGAGCGGCTCGAGCTGGCTGGCCGTCGGCAGCCGGATCGGGCTTGCCAGCACGATGAGCTGGCGCACATTTTCCGGCCGCTGCTTGGCCAGCTCGCGGGCAAAGGCGCCGCCGAGGCTGTGGCCGATCAGGCTCACCTTGCGTCCTTCGCGGGCGATGATCGCATCGAGGCGGCGCTCGAGCCCGTCGAGCACGCGTTCGGTCGGACCGACATTGACGCCGAGCCGCCAGCCATAGGCGGCATAGCCCCGCGCCGCCAGGAAGCGGGCGAGCGGCTTCATATAGCCTTCGCCGCGCAGGAAGCCCGGCACCAGCAGCACCGGATGGCCGTCGCCCGGGGGCGCCGCGCGCGCTGCAGCGAGGATTGCCCGGCGCGGCATCGGCGTCGCCGCCGACACCGCCTCCTGCCACAAGCGCTGCACCGGCGGCCGCGCCCGCTTGTCATCGTGGAATAATAATGTCTCCATCGGGGTCAGCATGGCGGCCGCCCGCCGCAGGTCAAGCGCGACGCGACGCGACGCGTCGTGACATCGCTTGGATGGCGCGCCGCCGCCCCGCATACTCCGGCGCATGATCGTGCTCTTCACCGATTTCGGCCTTGCCGGCCCCTATACCGGGCAGATGAAAGCGGTGCTGCACCGCCTCGCGCCCGGCGTGCCGGTGGTCGACCTCTTTGCCGACGCACCGAGCCGCAATCCCAAGGCCGCCTGCTATCTTCTGGCCGCCTACGGCGCCTGGTTCCCGCCGGGCACGGTGCTGCTGGCGGTGATCGATCCCGGCGTCGGCGGCGCCCGCGCGCCGCTGCTGGTCGAGGCCGACGGCCGGCTCTATGTCGGCCCCGATAACGGCCTCTTCGAGCTCGTCCGCCGCCGCGCGCCGGCCGCCCGAACCTTGGAGATCATCTGGCGGCCCGAGACGCTCTCGGCGAGCTTCCACGGCCGCGATCTCTTCGCGCCGGTGGCCGCCATGCTGGCGCGCGGCGACCGTCCGGCCTGCGAGCCGCGCCCTGCCGATTTCGGCCGCCGCCCCGACTGGCCCGATGATCTCGCCGAGATCGTCTATATCGACCAGTACGGCAACGCACTGACCGGCCTGCGCGCGGCGCAGCTTCCCGCCGAGGCAAGGCTCGTCGCCAACGGCCGCCCGATTCCTCGCGCCCGCACCTTCTCCGCCGTGCCGCCCGGGGCGCCGCTCTGGTACGAGAATTCCAACGGTCTCGCCGAGATCGCCGTCAATCTTGGCCGGGCGGATGAAGCGCTGAGGCTCGGCGTCGGCAGCAGCGTGGAGATTGAGCGATAGTTGTCAGTTGTCAGTTATCAGTCGTCAGTAAGGAGGCGCGACTGAAAACTGATAACTGACCACTGACAACTCCTTTTCTCCTTGCCCAACTCGCCCGCGCTCGTGTCTTCTTGCGCCATGCCCGATTTCGCGCTGGAAATGTCCTGCCCGGGGCTCGTCTGCGGCGTCGACGAGGCCGGGCGCGGACCGCTCGCGGGGCCGGTGGTGGCGGCGGCGGTGATCCTCGATCGGCGGCGACTGCCCAAGGCGCTGCGCCGCGGGCTCGACGACAGCAAGAAGCTTTCCGCGCCGGAGCGCGAGGAATTCGCGGCGATGCTCTACGATTGCGCCGGCGCCGAGATCGGCATCGGCGCCGCCAGCGTCATCGAGATCGACCGCCGAAACATCCTGCAGGCGACGCTCGCCGCCATGTGCCGGGCCGTGGCGGCGCTGCCGCGCCGGCCGGTGGTGGCGCTGGTCGATGGCAACGTGCCGCCGCCGCTTCCCTGCCCGGTGCGCACCGTGATCGGCGGCGACGGGCTCTCGCTCTCCATCGCCGCCGCCTCGGTCATCGCCAAGGTGACCCGCGACCGACTGATGCGCCGCTTGGCGCTGCGCTACGACGGCTATGGCTGGACCACCAATGTCGGCTATGGCACGCCCGAGCACCAGCAGGCTCTCAAGCTGTTGGGGCTCACGCCGCATCACCGACGATCCTTTGCGCCAGTGCAGCTCTCGCTCGGATTCGAGTTCGAACGATCTCCTCTAACGGATTGATTCTTAATGATTGACGCCGCGACTCGCGGCGCGCACAGTGGCGCGAACTCGAGGGGGGAGCGCATATGGCGCGGGCGGGCGGTCATTTGCCGGACGACAGTGTGTTGGTTGGCGACTGCGTTGAGCTCATGCGGCAGTTGCCGGAGGGCTCGGTCGATCTCGTCTTCGCCGACCCGCCCTACAACCTTCAACTCGGCGGCGAGCTGCTGCGCCCCAACCACAGCCGTGTCGAGGGCGTCGAGGAGGCATGGGACCGCTTCGCCGATTTCGCCGAGTATGACCGTTTCAGCCGCGCCTGGCTCGAAGCGGCGCGGCGCGCGCTCAAACCCGACGGCGCGCTCTGGGTCATCGGCAGCTATCACAATATATATCGTGTAGGGGCGCTGCTGCAGGATCTTGGCTTCTGGATCCTCAACGACATCGTCTGGCGCAAGACCAACCCGATGCCTAATTTCCGCGGCCGGCGCTTCACCAACGCGCACGAGACCCTGCTGTGGTGCGCACGGTCGGAGGATGCCCGCTACACCTTCAACTACGAGGCGATGAAAGCGCTGAACGAGGACCTCCAGATGCGCAGCGACTGGCTGCTGCCGCTCTGCGGCGGCCCCGAGCGCCTGAAGCGCGAGGGCAAGAAGGCGCATCCGACGCAGAAGCCCGAGGCGCTGCTCCACCGCGTGCTGCTGGCCTCGACCCGGCCGGGCGACCTGGTGCTCGATCCGTTTTTCGGCACCGGCACCACCGGTGCCGTCGCAAGGCGTCTCAACCGCCGCTTCATCGGCATCGAGCGCGAGGCGGAATACGCCACCCTTGCGCGCGAGCGCATCGCCGCCGTCGAGCCGGCGGCGCTCGACACTGTCACGCTGGCGGCCAAGCGCGACGAGCCGCGCATCCCCTTCGGCACGCTGGTCGAGCGCGGGTTGCTCAAGCCGGGCGAGGTGCTGATCGACGCCAGCGGCCGGTTCCGCGCCAAGGTGCGCGCCGACGGCACGCTGATCGCCGCCGAGACCCGCGGCTCGATCCACCAGGTCGGCGCCCAGCTGCAAGGGGCGCCCGCCTGCAATGGCTGGGCCTTCTGGCATTTCCTGCACAAGGGCGAGAAGGTCTCGATCGACGTGCTGCGCCGGAAAGTGCGCGCCGAGCTGGAAACCGGCGCCGCCCAGGCTTGAGCCGAGGCGGCCATTGACCTTCCCCGGCCGCCTCGTCTACCCTTTCATTATGCAGACTAGCGGGTGCAACGGCCTTCGACTTATCGCCCCGACGCTCTGAGGAGCGTCGGGCGTTCGGCCGTTTCCCCTATGGGTCGCTTGAGGTCTGCATCATGCCCTCCGCTATCGCATCGTCATCCGCGGTCCCTGCACGCCTCCTGAGCGCGCCGCGACTTAGCGCCGGCCGTTGAGCCTGACGCTCTTCGGCCGCCCGCGTCGCCTAGCCGCTCATCCGACAGGAGTTCCGTGCCATGACCGCCATGCCCACCCACAAATACCGCGCCTTCCCGCCCATTCATCTGCCCGACCGGCAATGGCCGTCGCGGGTCATCGAGCGCGCGCCGATCTGGTGCAGCGTCGATCTGCGCGACGGCAACCAGGCGCTGGTCGAGCCAATGGGGGCCGAGCGCAAGCGCCGCATGTTCGATCTGCTGGTGAAGCTCGGATTCAAGGAGATCGAGGTGGGCTTTCCCGCTGCCTCGCAGACCGAATTCGACTTCATCCGCGAACTCGTCGACCAGCGCCTGGTGCCCGATGACGTCACCATCCAGGTGCTCACCCAATCCCGCCCGGAGCTGATCGAGCGCAGCTTCGAGTCGATCCGCGGCGCGCGCCGCGCCATCGTTCATCTCTACAACTCGACCTCGACCTTGCAGCGCCGCGTCGTCTTCGGCCTCGACCGCAAGGGGATCACCGAGATCGCGGTGAGCGGCGCGCGCCTCATCCGCGATCTTGCCGCGGCGATGCCCGAGACCGAGATCGTCTACCAATACTCGCCCGAGAGCTTCACCGGCACCGAGCTGGACTATGCCGCCGAGGTTTGCGCTGCCGTGCTCGATGTCTGGCAGCCGACGCCGCAGAAGAAGGCGATCCTGAACCTGCCCGCTACTGTGGAGATGGCGACCCCAAACATCTTCGCCGACCAGATCGAGTGGTTCGGCCGCGCCATGCGCGGCCGCGACCGCTTCATCCTCAGCGTCCACCCGCATAATGACCGCGGCACCGCGGTCGCCGCCGCCGAGCTCGCGGTGATGGCCGGGGCCGACCGCGTCGAGGGCACGCTGTTCGGCAATGGCGAGCGCACCGGCAATGTCGATGTCATGACGCTGGCGCTCAACCTCTTCAGCCAGGGGGTCGATCCCGCGTTGGACATCACCGACATCAACGAGATCGTGCGCACCGTCGAGTACTGCAACCAGCTCCCCGTCCATCCCCGCCATCCCTATGCCGGCGAGCTGGTCTTCACCGCCTTCTCGGGCTCGCATCAGGACGCGATCAAGAAGGGCTTCGACGATCTCGCGCGGCGCAACGACAGCCTGTGGGAAGTGCCGTACCTGCCGGTCGATCCGCAGGATCTCGGCCGCAGCTACGAGGCGATCATCCGCATCAACAGCCAGTCGGGCAAAGGCGGCATCGCCTATCTGCTCAAGACCGATTACGGCCTCGACCTGCCGCGCCTGCTGCAAGTGGAGTTCAGCGGCATCGTCCAGGCGATGACCGACCGCACCGGCAAGGAGGCGAGCGCCGCCGAGATCTGGCGCCTGTTCAACGCGACATATCTCGATCCCCAGGCCAGCGTCGTGCTGGTCGATTACGAGATGCTGCCCGACGCCAGGAGCCGGCGCCGTCTCGAGGCGGTGATCCGCCGCAACGGCGTCGAGCAGCGCATCTCCGGCGCCGGCAACGGCCCGATCGATGCCTTCATCGACGCGCTCCGCCGCAATTGCGGCATCGACCTCGCCCTGGTCGATTATCGCGAGCACGCCATCACCGCCGGCTCCTCGGCGAAGGCCGCGGCCTACGCCCAGATCCGCGCTCCCGGCGGCGGCAGCCTCTTCGGCGTCGGGCTCGACGAGAACATCGTCACCGCCTCGCTGCAGGCGGTAGCGAGCGCCGCGGCTCGCGCCGCGACGCCGTAACGCGCGGTCTTGCGGACCTTCGCCCTTGAGCAGGGCAACCGCATATGCCGCTGGTAGGAAAGATCGACCACGGAGACACGGAGCGCACGGAGCAGCGACGAATGGCGCGCATCGCGCGTCCGACACCTCTTCTCCGTGGCCTCCGTGCCTCTGTGGTAAACCCCATGGGCGATTTCCGTCGCCTCAATCGGGCAGGAGATTATTTCGCCGGATGCACCGGCGACCAGAGCTTCACCTTGGACGTCTTCTCATAGGCCATGCCCTTGGGATAGGTGATGAGCTCGAGCTGCAGCCCCCAGGGCGACAGGAAATAGAGGATGGTCTGGCCCGCAGCGGGCCCGTCATTGACCGCCAGCGGTCCCGCCAGCGTGCGGATGCCCTTGGCCTGCAGATAGGCCGCCGCCTTCTTGATGTCGTCGACATAGAAGGCAATGTGATAGCCGCCGATATCGCTGTTCTTGGGCTGCACCGTCTTCTGGTCGGGCGAGGTGTATTCGAAGAGCTCGATGTTGGAGCCGTTGCCGCACCGGACCATGGTGATCTGCTTGATCACTGCGCGCGGATTGACGTTGAGCGTATCCTCCATGAACGAGCCCTTGTCATCGGCGAAAGGGCCGAAGGACATCGCGGGCTTGCAGCCGAGAATGTCGACAAAGAAGGCAAGGCCCTCCTTCATGGTCGGCACGGTGATGCCGGTGTGGTCGTGGCCGCGCAACGTCGGCAAGCCCTGCGCCGCAGCGTCGGGCGCCTCCGACGACAGCAACGCCAAGCCGAGTCCGGCCAGCAGCATTACACGATAAATCGCATGGTTCATGATCGCCCCCTGTTGTTGAAACGACGTCCCGATGCCGCCCCGCTCCCCTCTTCACGCTACGCGCTGACCGCTCACGTCGTCCAGCCGGATTCCGCGATGCCGCGACATGCATTTCGTCGCGGCATCGCGGCGCGGTGCAAGCGAAATGTCCCGCTCGGAGAAGTGCGCACCGCGCGGCAGCGAACCAGCGCACCCGGCGCCATCGCCGACGCGAGCAATCTTTTCGATTGTGCCGCCCGTGCGTGCTAGGCTGCGCAGTGCAATGGCCCAAGCGACGACACCCTCTCCCAGCGCAGCCGCGCGCTGCGCGCGCTGCGGCGGCGCCTTCGACTGCGCGCCCGGCGCGGACTGCTGGTGCGCAAAGCTGCCGTTGCGGCCGATGCCGGACGGCGCCGCAAGCTGTCTCTGCCCGGCATGCCTTACGCAGGGCGCCGGTGAGGCAGTCGCGGCAAAGCCCGCGCCGCGATAGGCGGCGAACCCTTGAGCTTGCGCGGTGTTCGCTCAACATGGCGTCGATCTCGACGGAGAGTGCGCCAGGGATGCGCGTCGCTTGACGCTCTTGATCTGGCTTGACGACAGGTTCGGGACGGTCCCGCTGGTCGGGCTTGCGCTGGGCCTGCTTTACGCCCTTTACGTGGTGAAGCGGCACCTGGGCATCGACATCTTCCCCGATTGGGGCCTGCACCTTCCCGGGCCGAGAAGTGTGGCCAAGATCATCGCTCGAAGGCTCGGAAGTGCCGGAACATAGTGCCCGATCGGGCGGCGGCCCGCGCAGCGTTCGCTGCAGGCAAGCGCCGGCCCGCGGGAACGACCCTGGGAGACGGCCAGCATGAGCACTCCCCCCGCTGCGCTTTCGGTCCGGGAGATCGGCAGCTTCCATGTCGGCGGCAAGATGGTCGCGCTGGCGGGCCTGCCGCCGCGCCAGCGCATCAGCACGGCGAGCGGGCCTGTCCATCCGATCGATCCCAATGGCGAGATCATCGTCGGACAGCTCTACGTCCAATATGTGCGCCTGGCATCGCCCCGCGGTGCGTACCCCCTGCTGCTGTGGCATGGCGGCGGCATGACGGGAGTGAATTGGGAGACGACACCCGACGGCCGGGCGGGCTGGCAAATGTTCTTCCTGCGCGCCGGCTTCGACGTCTTCGTTTCCGACGCGGTGGAGCGCGGGCGCGCGTCCTGGGCGCCCTATCCGGACATCTACCCCGAGCCGCCCTACTTCCGTACCGGCCGCGAGGCGTGGGAGGAGACCTTTCGCTTCGGTCCCGCGGGCTCCTGGCACGCCGACCCGGCGCGGCGGCACGCCCATCCCGGCCTGCGCTTTCCCGCGACGCGCATTGTCGACTTCATGAGCCAGTTCGTGCCGCGCTGGGGGACGAACGACACGATGACGCAGCATGCCTATGACGCCTTGGTCGCCGGCTTCGACGGCGCTGTCGTGCTCACGCACAGCCAGGGCGGCAATTTCGGTCTTCACGCCGCGCTGGCCGCGCCCGACCGCGTCAAGGCCGTCATTTCGCTGGAGCCGTCCGGCGCGCCCGACCCGCACAAGCACGACCCCGCCCGGCTGCGCGGCGTGCCGCATCTCTTCGTCTGGGGCGACTATCTCGATCGGCACGCCTTCTGGATCAACTCGCTGCCGCAGGTGCGGCGCTGGAGCGAGGCGCTCTCCGCCGCCGAGGTCGATGTCGAGTGGATCGAGCTTCCCGCCCGCGGCATCACGGGCAACAGCCACGCGCTGATGGCGGACGACAACAGCGACGACATCGCCGGCCTCGTGCTCGACTGGATGAAACGGCACGGCTTGCTGCGCTAACGCCGATCGCGGAACTGACAAAATCTCATGGCGGCAAGTTCAGGCCCGGCTGAGCGCTGGCAGCCGTGCCGCGCGATCGTCGCGCGCGGGCGCGCGTCGAAAAATGCGAGGGGCGCGGGGGACCGACGCGAGACCGTCGTATCAGAAGCTGAGCCGTATCGGCGGCGCCTCCGCCGCCCGCCAGCCTAATGGAGGTCGACCCCGTGTCCACAGGACGTGCGCGTTGCCCGGCAGCGCCAAGCGTCGCTACCGCCGCTCTCACCTCCCGGCGGCGCACCGCACGCCAACAACGACGATGATCAGCACGGTCCACGAGAGGTCTCGCGCCGGCGATCGGCGCGCTCCGGTGTAGCGCCCCGGAACTGGAACACACCGCCGCCCGTATCACAGCTCGATCGACGGAGATCAATGATCCCTGGCATCGCCGTGATGTGTCAGCCGCAAGGGATTTCACATGCGCCGTCTTGGAAAGCGAAGCAACATCACGATTGCCGGCACAGGGGAGAGGTCGGCGCCCAAGCTCGTCCGAATCGCCGGCCTGCTGGTCTCGATGCTCGTGGCGTCGAGCCTGCCCGCCGCGACCACTCGGGCGCAGGGCCTGCAGGAGGAGGAACTCGAGCAGCGGGGTCTTGCGGGACAACCAAGGACCGGCGACTGGAATATCACACTCGGCGTCGGCGTCGCCGGCCTTCCGACGTATCCAGGCGCATCGGACTATCGCGCACGGCCGATCTCTCGCCTCGATCACCTACCGCAACCTGTTCTTCCTCAGCCCGTTCGGGCTCGGGATGAATGCGATCAACTGGAACGGATTTCGCGCTGGCCCGGTCGTCGGATTCGAGGGTGGACGCGATCAAAGCGACGACTCGCGTCTCAATGGACTAGGCGACATCCAGCCAAGCGCCACAGCCGGCATCTTCGCCGCCTATCGCTTCGGGCCATTCGAGGCTCTCGCAACGGCACGGCAGGCGATCATCCACACCAGCAACGGCTTCACCGGGTTGGCGCTAGTGAATTATCGCGCACGACTCATCCCACAGAAATTGGACTTTAGCGCCGGCCCCGACCTCGAATTCGCCGACAGCCAATATGACCGCACCTGGTTCGGGGTAACCGCAGGTCAGTCGGCGCAATCAGGCCTCCCCGTCTTCACGCCCGGCGCCGGCGTGAAGGATGTCGGCCTGCATACGAGCCTCACCTACTACTATTCCGACCATCTTCTTCTGCGCGGCTTCGCCAGCGTCAAAGAACTTACTGGCGACATCGCCAACAGCCCGATCGTTCAGAGCAAGACGCAAGCCCTGGTCGGCATCGGTGCGGCGTATCATTTTTGACATCGCGGGATCGTCGTGCGGCAGCGGTCGCGGGGATTTGCGTGAGACCGGCGTATCAGAAACTGAGCAGCGTCGGGGACTCCGCCGCCCACCGGCGTGACGGAAGTCATTGGCGCCGGCCGTGCTGCGCGAGCGTCGGAATGAGCGATGTCGAAGCGCGCTCCCGCCTGACATGGCAGGAATGATCGGAACCTGCCGGTGGATCTGCCTGGCGGCGCTCGTGCTGATGATCGTGTGCGTCGGATTTCTGGCCGGCGCCGCAGCGTCGCGCCTTCGCTTTAAGATCGCCAACCATCAAGTGAGCGAAGACCTCTTCTGGTGTGAGTCGGGAGACGAAGATGACACCTGGGACGCACTGCTGCCGGACGAAAACTGGCCGCCTTGAGTTGGACGGCAGCAAGAACGCAATGCTCGACGAAGTTTCTGAGAACGCTTTCGATAGGAAACCAGAATGATGAGGCCCGGCCCATTGACTGTCGTAATCGTCCTGACGCTCGGCCTCACCGGTTGCGTGGGGCTGGGCAAGTCCGCAGCACAAAAACTGTTCGGCAAGAAGGAAACGACACCGACCGAAAAGATTACGGCAGCTCAAGAGGAAGCGATCTCGCTTGTCCATGGCGGGAGCCCCGGCACGCCGATCATGTGGACTGATGCGACATCGGGAATCCGAGGCGCGCTGGTGCCGGAACTCAGGCGCGGATGTGCCAAATGGCTGTCGCCAATACCAGCAGACCGTCATTCTCGCCGGTGAAACGCTTCAGGGCCAAATCGTCGCCTGCTCGCAAAAGGACGGCTCGTGGAAGCTTTTCGGAGGGATCGTCGGAGGATCGCGTCAGAGCCGGCAATGAGCCCCGAGCGGCCCCTGCGCCGGCGATTGCGAAGCCGGGGGAATGGCGCGAGACCATCGCGTCAAGGCTGGGTAGCGACGGCGCTTGCGCCACCCCCAGCCTGACGAGGATCACACTCCTGTCCATGGCCATGCCGATTTCGAGGACGGTGACCGTGCCGGATGGCCAGACCTACACCAATTCATACGCGCAATTGAACCGACAAAGCGAGGGGGAGCCCGGCCGGCTTCCGTATCACGGAAGACAGCAACGCCCGCCCGTGCGCGGCCCGGAGATCAGCGGATGCACGCCCACCACCTGTTGCGCCTGTGGTTTTATCCTTTCGTCCTTGGCTCCGTCGCGTTCGAAATCGCCTGGTATCTGCTCGCCCGGAAGCAACCTTACCCGTGGCGGGAGATGCTCGCCAGCATCGGCGTCTATGCGCTGCATGTGCCGGTGCGGCTGCTGCGGCCGCTGATCGTGGCGCCCCTAGTCTTCTTTCTCTGGTCTCATCGGCTGACGACCATCCCGCTCAACACGGCATGGGGCCTGGCACTGTTCTTTCTGAGTGAGCAGTTCGCTTATTACTGGGGACATCGCGCCGCCCACGAGATCCGCTGGATGTGGGCGTCGCACGTCGTCCATCACACGCCTGAGCATATTCACTTCGCGAGCGCTTTTCGCCTCGGGGCCACCGAGCTCCTGTCCGGGAATTGGCTGTTCGGCCTGCCGCTTTACCTGCTCGGGTTCAATCCGCTCGCGGTCGGCGCCATGTCGGCCATCAACCTCTTCTATCAATTCTGGCTGCACACCGATCTCGTGGGCCGGCTCGGGCCGCTCGAATGGATATTCAACACTCCCTCACATCATCGCGTGCACCATGCCTCGAACCCCGATTATCTCGACCGGAATTACGGCGGGATTCTGATCCTCTGGGATAGGCTCTTCGGCACGTTTGCACAGGAGCAGCTGCGGACCGAGATCACCTACGGTCTGGTACACCCAATTGGCAGCCTCAACCCGATCACGATCACCTTCCACGAATGGCGCACCATGGCCCGCGATGTCGGCCGCGCGCGCTCCTGGCGTGAACGGCTGAAGCAGCTTTTCGGGCGGCCAGGAGGGGAGCTTGCGAGCCCCGCGCCCTGTCCCGTGCCCCAGGCGATCGCGGTACCGGCCGAGTAGAAGCGGCGCGCCGGGGGGTAAGCGGCATGCCGTCGAGTTGCCCAGGTGAGAAATTCTCGTCGCTGGAGGGGGAATCCGCCCCACCCTGTCGTATCATTATCGTCGACGGGTATGGCAAGGGCGACACGCATGGAATCGGACTATGCCGGGAGACTGCGGCCCGCAGCTGCCTGGCATACGCCCGCCCTCTGCGCGGCCGGTGACGGCAGGCTGCCCGTGAATAGCCTGCGAGCTTACGGCGACGCGCCCGACGCGGAGCTCGTCTCTTGGTCGGCGAGCGGTGACCGGCGGGCCTTCGACGAGATCGTCACGCGCCACGGGCCCTTTGCCTTGCGCGTCGCGGTGCGCCTCATTCCGGATGCGCCGATCGCCGAGGATCTGGTACAGGAAGCCATGATGCGCGCCTGGTCTCAGGCGAGCCAATTCGATCCGCGCCGCGCCCGGTTCACGACGTGGCTCTATCGGATCCTGGTAAATCTGTGCATCGATCATCGCCGACGGAGGCAGCTCGCGCCGATGCCCGACAATTTCGATCCCGTCGATCCCGCCGCCGGCGCCGACGAGTTGATGGCGATCAATCAACGTCACGCCGCCATCGCTGACGCCCTTCGGGATCTGCCGGCGCGTCAGCGGGCGGCGATGACGTTGGTCTATGACGAGGGCATGTCGGGCGCCGAGGCGGCACGCATTCTCGGTTTGTCCGCCAAGGCTGTGGAACGGCTCCTGGCTCGTGCCCGGGCTTATCTACGGGAACGTCTGCAGCCGGACCATGATGGGAAGGAGACAGCGACATGGTGACGCTTCGGTGGTTCCGGGCCATGGCCGACAGTTACGGCGCAGATCTGCAGCGCTGGCCGGAAGAGGCGCGCGGCAAAGCGCAAGCGCTCCTCAGTGTCTCGCCGCAAGCCCGGACGCTTCTCGACGAGGCGCGGGCGCTCGATGACGCGATCGCGGCAGCGAGCGCGCGCGAAGACGCCGCACGGTGGCGGCCCGGCGAGCAGACCGCGGCGCTGGCGCGATTGCGATCGGGCGTCGAGGCGCGGATTGCTTCCGCGACCGTGCGGCGGCCGGTCCATCGGCGCGCGGGATCGTCGCCAGCAGGAGGCCGGCAGTGGGCGCTCTTGCCGCAGCTTCGCTGGCTCGGGATGGCGACGGGCAGCGGCTTCGCCATTATCGCCGGACTTTTGCTCGGCTCTATGTATGCAGCGCCGGGGACGGAAGGCGTGTTGACGATGCTCCAGCCGACGCTGATCCAGATATTGACGGATTAGCATGGACAAGATGACCAACAAAAGCCGCGATTCCCTGACCTGGCGGCGCATCGCGCTGCCCGCCTCCATCGTCATCAACCTTTTCCTCGTCGCGCTGATCGGCGGACACCTGTTGCACAATCGTGGCGTAGAGCCGATCGCGGGAGTGCCCCTGGCGCGCGCCTTGGCCAATGCCGAGGCCCGCTTGCCGCCACAGGATGCGGCCGCGTTCGGCGCCATCATACGGCGCGACGCCTCGCACTATGCGGAAGATGCGCAGCATTTCACTGACACCCGCCAGGAGCTCGCGCGGGCGATCACCGCGGAACAGTTCGATCCGGAACGGGCGCGGCAGGCATTGGCGGCGTGGCGAGCGGCGTGGAATGGCTTCATGGATGATTTCACCAACACGCTCGTCGAGGCGCTGGCGCAGGTCTCGCCGGAGGGTCGGCGCAAGCTCGTCGGCGAGCGTCGGGCGGCACAATCCGCGCCGTCCTCGCCGTGATGCGCCGGGCGCTGGCGCGCGGTGTCGCAAAGCCATTGTCGCCTCGTATCACCCTGAGACGCACAAGCGACGAAGGGTGTCATGACCCATCCTGCTGATCGTCTAACCCTAAGACTGGCCGCGCTGGTCGTGATCATCGCCCTCGCCTCGCCATTGCTGGCGCAAGCGCAAATGAAGGGCAAGTTCGACGATGCCGACGTCAATCACGACGGACGCGTCACGCTGCAGGAGTACCAGGCTTACGTCACGCAGCGCCTGACGGTGCGCAACGGCCCGGTGGCCCAGCAATTCAAGCAACTCAGTCCGCAGGAGCAGGCCGCCCGCCTCCAGCAGCGCTTCGAGACGATAGACAGCGGCCACAAGGGCTATCTCAGCCGATCCGACTGGAGCGGCTCGTGACACCCGCTGTCGCGCTTGTCGATTACCCGCGTACCAATGTCGTGCAGGATCGACTGCAGGCACGGCAGCCGCACAGTCGATGACGGCGCCGCCGGCCCGTTGGCAACGCCGCCTTCGAGCGCGCGGGTGAAACGCCGCGCCGGCCCGTATATGGAAGATATCCTGAAGCCCATGGCGGAGAACCCGGTGAAGCAGTTGCCGCCGGGATAGCGGCGCCGGAAGCGCGCGTTTTTCGACGGCAGTTCCCTACCCCCGCCTCCCTTCCCTCGCATGCGCCACAACCTTCTTCATCACCGTCGGTAGCGCGTGGTCGGGGAGATCGTCGAGCCGCACCCATTGGCCGCCCTTGCTGAAGCCGGCGCGCACGGAGCCGGCGAGCACCGCGAGCTCGAGATGGAAATGCGTGAAGGTATGACGCACCACCCCCGACAGCATCCGCCAGCGCGCCGGCACCGGCGCTTGCGCCGCCGCTTCCGCCTCGCTCCACGCCGCCTCGCGCCATAGCGTCGAGGGCACCTCCATCATGCCGCCGAGGAGGCCCTTCTCCGGCCGCTTGCGCAGCAGCACCGCGCCATCCGCCCTCACCGCCCAGAAGGCGACGCCGCGGCGCAAGCGGCTTCGGCGCCTTGGCGCGCCGCGCCGGCAGCGTCTCGGCGATGCCTTGCGCGCGGCCGCGGCAGGCATCGCGCCAGGGACAGAGGATGCATTTGGGGTTCTTCGGCGTGCACAGCGTAGCGCCGAGATCCATCACCGCCTGCGCGTAGTCGCCGGCGCGCGATGCCGGCGTCAGCGCCGCGGCCAAGCGGCGCAGCGCCGGCTTGGCGTCCGGCAGCGGCTCGGCATGCGCGAAGAGCCGCGCCATGACGCGCTCGACATTGCCGTCGACCGGCGTTGCCGCGCGGTCGAAGGCGATTGCCGCCACCGCCGCCGCGGTATAGTCGCCGATCCCCGGCAGCGTGCGCAGCGCCAGCTCATCGTCGGGAAAGCGCCCATCCTGCCGCGCCGCCACGACGCGCGCGCAGGCATGGAGGTTGCGCGCCCGCGCGTAATAGCCCAGGCCCTGCCAAGCATGCAGCACCTCGTCGAGCGTGGCGCCGGCGAGCGACGCGAGATCGGGCCAGCGCCGGGTGAAACGCTCGAAATAGGCCGCCACGGTCGCCACCGTGGTCTGCTGCAGCATGATCTCGCTGAGCCAGACGCGGTAGGGGTCGGCGCGCTCGCCCGGCTTCGCCCGCCACGGCAAGGCCCGGCGGTGGGCGTCATACCAGGCAAGCAGCAGCGGCGGCAGGTCGCAGAACTCGACCGCCGCCGGGGCGGGCTCGGCTTTGGCGGTCTGGCGCGGGGCGGGGCACATGCGGGGATGGAACTGCGTCGTTCTATCACGCCGAGCGCGCCCGGGCCAGGGGACCGGTGCGGTGGCGGCCGCTGCCGTGCGGGGCTAAACTGGCATGGCAGCGTTCGAGAGGGTGCTTGATGCGGCGAGCGGGCGGAAGCTTTTCCGGCGGCAGGGCGGGCGCGGTCGGAGCGCTGCTGGCGGCGGCGCTGCTGGCGCCGGTCGCGGCGCTGGCCGATGGCGCGCTGGCGGTCGGTGTTCCCGGCGACGTTGCCAAGGACGGCTTCGCCTATGGCCGCAACATCAACTCGCCCACCGCCGACGCGGCCCGCGCCCGGGCGCTCGAATTGTGCCAGCAGGCCAAGGATTCGAGCGATATCGCGCGCAAGCTGTGCGCCGTTTTCATGTCGTTCCATCAGCAATGCGTCGCCGTCGCAATGGACCCGCAGCCCGGCACCCCGGGCATCGGCTGGGCGGTAGCGCCGACCCGGGAGGCGGCGGAGGGGCAGGCAATGGCCAATTGCATGGTCACCGCCGGGCCGGATCGCCGCCAGTTCTGCGTCAAATCGGATTCGGCCTGCGACGGCGAGCAATAGTCGGGGGCCGGGACGGGAGGTCTCAATGGCGGAAGAGCGGCGCGGCAGGCTGCGGGCGATCGCGGCGGAGGTGCCCAAGATCGCCGGCCTGGCGCTCGGCAAGCGCGGCTTCGCCGAGGCGCAGCTGGTGGCGCAATGGCCGGCGATCATCGGCGAGGGACTGGCCCAGGGGGTCAGCCCCGAGAAGTTGAGCTTCCCCCGCGGCGAGCGGCGGGACGGCACCCTCCATCTGCAAGTCGCCCCTGGTCTGGCGCTCGAGGTGCAGCACCGCGAGCCCGTGCTGGTGGAGCGCATCAACGCCTTTTTCGGCTACCGGGCGGTGGCCCGCCTCGCGCTGAAGCAAGGCCCGCCGGCGCATGCCGGGGACCCGCCGCCGCCCCAGCGCCGGCCGCTCAAAGCCGAGGAACGTCAGTCGCTTGACCAGCGGCTTCAGGCGATCGACGATGCCGGGCTCAAAGCGGCGCTGCAGCGCCTCGGCGAAGCGGTGATCGGCACCGCCAAGGCCGGCGATTGACGACGGTTTTGTGGCGGCGGCTTGCATTGGCAGGCACAAGGCCGTAGCATCAACATCTAGTGGTTTGGAGAGGGAGATGCGGAATATCTGGTTGACCTGGGCCGCTTTTTTCCTAGCGGTGGTGTCGGTTGTCGGCATCGCGCCGCCGCTGCGCGCCGAGGATTCGGCGCCGGTGGTGGTGAGCGAGCAGGATCACATCCTGGGCAAGCCCGACGCACCGGTCACCATCGTCGAATATGCCTCCCTCACCTGCCCGCATTGCGCCGAATTCGATCGCGTGACGCTGCCCGATATCAAGAAGAACTGGATCGAGACCGGCAAGGCCAGGCTGGTCTTCCGCGTCTTCCCGCTGAACCAGCTCGACGTGCATGCGGCCATGCTGGCGCAATGCGTGCCCCCCGACCGCTACTTCGCCTTCATCGACACGGTTTATCAGAGCCAGCCCAAATGGATGCAGGCAAGCGACCCCGAGGCAGGACTGGCCGGCATCGCCCGGCTCGCCGGCGTCAGCGAGGACAAGGCCAAAAGCTGCCTCGCCGACAAAGCGGTCCAGGACGCTGTCGTCGCCACCGCCTATGCGGGGCAGAAGAGCGGCGTCGATTCGACGCCGACCTTCTTCATCAACGGGGCCAAGCCGCCGGAAGACAAGAACGGCGCCCAGCCCTATGAGGTCTTCAACCAGCTGCTCACCGCCGCTTCGCCCAAGAGCTAGGCGCGGACAGGGACGGATGATCGCGACGTGAACTTTTCCAAGCTTCGGCTCAGCGGCTTCAAATCCTTCGTCGACCCCACCGAGCTCGCGATCGAGGCCGGGCTCACCGGCATCGTCGGGCCCAATGGCTGCGGCAAGTCGAACCTGGTCGAGGCGCTGCGCTGGGTGATGGGCGAGAACTCCGCCAAGCGCATGCGCGGCGGCGAGATGGACGACGTCATCTTCGGCGGCACCACGGCGCGGCCGCCGCGCAACGTCGCCGAGGTCAGCCTCGCCCTCGACAACAGCAACCGCGCCGCGCCGCTGCACTACAACGAATACGACCAGATCGAGGTGGTGCGCCGCATCGAGCGCGGCGAGGGCTCGGGCTATCGCGTCAACGGCAAGGAAGTGCGCGCGCGCGACGTGCAGCTGCTCTTCGCCGACGTCGCCAGCGGCGCCAATTCGGTGGCGCTGGTCAGCCAGGGCCGCATCGGCGCCATCATCAACGCCAAGCCGGTCGAGCGCCGCGGGCTGCTCGAGGAGGCGGCGGGAATCGCCGGGCTGCATTCGCGCCGGCACGAGGCCGAGCTGCGCCTCAAGGCGGCCGAGACCAATCTGGCGCGGCTCGACGACGTGCTGCAGGCGCTGCAGACGCAGCTCGACGCGCTGAAGAAGCAGGCGCGCCAGGCGCAGCGCTATCGCCGCCTCTCCGACCATATCCGCCGTGCCGAGGCGGTGGTGCTGCATCTGCAATGGCAGGCGGCGAGCGCTGAGCTCGATGCCGCCGCCGAGCGCTTGGGCGCCGCGGAGCGCACCGTGGCCGACCACACGACCGCGGCGCTTGCCGCCGAGCGCGCCCGCGAGGCAGCGGCGGGCGAGCTGCCGGCATTGCGCCAGAGCGAAGCCGCCGCCGGCGCCGAGCTGCAACGCCTGCTGCTGGCCCGCCAGGCGCTGGAGGAGGAGGAGCGCCGCGTCGCCGCCGCCCGCGAGACCGCCGCCCAGCGCAGCACGCAGCTCGCCGCCGATCTCCTGCGCGAGGAGGAGCTGGCCGCCGACGCCCGCGCCGCGCTGGCGCGGATCGAGGAGGAGCGCCAGGCCATACTCGGCGCCCAGGCGCAGGAGCAGGCGGCGCAGCAGGAGGCGTCGACCATGCTGGCGGGCGCCATCGCCGCGGTGGCGGCGCTCGACGCCGAGCTCACCCGGCTCACCGAGCAGGTGGCCGCCGATGAGGCGCGCCGCGCCGCGCTGACGCGCCAGCAGCAGGAAGCCGCCGAGCGCCGCGCACGGCTCGGCCAGCGCCAGCAGGAGATCGCGCAGCAGCGCGCCCAGCTCGAAGCGGAATCGATCGCGGCTTCGGTGAGCGAGGAGGCGGCTGCCGCGCTTGCCGCCGCCGAGGCCGAGGTCGAGCGCACCCGCGCCGCCTCCGAATGGGCCGCGGTGAGCCTGCGCGAGGCGCAAGCCGCCGAGCAGGCGGCGCGCGAGCCGATGCAGGCGGCCGAGACGCGCCGCACCAAGCTGCGCGCCGAGATCCAGGCGCTCACCGAGCTGCTGGCGGCGGCGAGCGACAAGCGCTGGGCGCCGATCATCGACCGCGTCCAGGTCGAGCCGGGCTACGAGGCGGCGCTGGGCGCCGCGCTGGGCGAGGATCTCACCGCGCCGCTCGAGGCCGAGGCGCCGACCCATTGGCGCGCGCTGCCGGCCTATGCCTATGCGCTGGCGCTGCCCGGCGGCGCCACGCCGCTGACGCAGCAAGTGACGGCGCCGCCGGCGCTCGCGCGGCGCCTGGCGCAGATCGGCGTGGTCGCCGATGCCGCCGCGGCCGAGCGGCTGCAGAAGGATCTCGTTCCCGGCCAGCGCCTCGTCACCCGCGATGGCGGGCTGTGGCGCTGGGACGGCTTCCGCCGCGCGCCGGGCACGCCGACCGCGGCCGGGCAGAGGCTGCGCCAGCGCAACCGCCTTGCCGAGCTCAGCGAGGAGCTGCGGGCGGTGGAGCGCGAGGCGGCGACGCGCAGCGCCGAATACGCCGAGATCAAGCGCGCCGAGCATGTCGCGAGCGAAACCGAGCGCGGCGAGCGCCAGGCGATGCGCGACGCGCTGCAGCTGCTCCAGCGCGCGCAGGAGCGCGACGCCGAGCTGCGCCGCAAGCTCGCCGCCACCGCTTCCCGCCTCGCCGCGCTTGCCGAGAGCGCAGAGCGCCTGGCCCTCGACCTCGCCGAGGCCGAGGCGCTGGCGCGCACTGCTGCCGACGGCCTTGCCGCCTTGCCCGACCCGGCGCTGGGCCGCGAGCAGACGCAGCTTCTGCGCACCCAGCTCGCCGAGCGCCGCACCATGCAGGGCGCGGCGCAAGCTGAGCATGATCGGCTGTTGCGCGAGGCGCGCGCCCGCGGCGAGCGGCTTGCCGCCATGGCCGAGGAGGCGCAATCCTGGCAAACTCGCGCCGAGGCGGCGGCGCGCCAGCGCGCCACCCTCGAGCAACGCCGCGCCGAGATCGCCGCCGAGATCGAGCGGCTCGACCGCCGTCCGGCGGAGATCGCCGAGCAGCGCGATCGCCTCGCCGAGACCATTGCCGCTTCGACCGCGCGGCGCAACGCCGCCGCCGATGCGCTGGCCGCCGGCGAGACGCTGCTGGCCGAGACGGAGAAGGCGAGCAAGGCGGCCGATGCGGTGCTGGCGCAGTCGCGCGAGGAGCGCGTGCGCTGCGAGGCCGGGCGCGAACAGGCGGAATATGCCCGCCGGATGGTCGCCGAACGCATCACCGAGCGGCTCGATTGCACCCCGGAGGCCGTGCTCGCCACCGCCGAGGTGCCCGAGGATGAGGAGCTGCCGGCGGTGGTCGAGGCCGAGGCGCGCCTCCAGCGCCTGGTGCGCGAGCGCGACGGCATGGGCCCGGTCAACCTGGTCGCCGAGACCGAAGCGGCCGAGATCGAGGAGAAGCTCTCGGCCCTCACCCGCGAGCGCGACGACCTCATCGGTGCCATCGCGCGGCTGCGCGAGGGCATCGCGGCGCTGAACCGCGAAGGGCGCGAGCGGCTGCTCGCCGCTTTCGCCCAGGTCAACGAGCATTTCACCGCGCTCTTCACCCGGCTCTTCGGCGGCGGCCGCGCCTATCTCACCCTCGACAAGGGCGAGGATGGCGACGAGACCCGCGATCCGCTCGAGGCGGGGCTCGAGATCATGGCGAGCCCGCCGGGCAAGCGCCTGCAGGTGATGTCGCTGCTCTCGGGCGGCGAGCAGGCGCTCACCGCGCTGGCGCTGCTCTTTGCCGTCTTCCTCACCAACCCGGCGCCGATCTGCGTCATGGACGAGGTCGACGCGCCCTTGGACGACGCCAACGTCGACCGCTTCTGCACGCTGGTCGAGGAGATCGCCGAGAGCGCCGAGACGCGCTTCCTGATCATCACGCATCACCGCCTGACCATGGCGCGCATGGACCGGCTGTTCGGCGTCACTATGGGCGAGCGCGGCGTCTCCCAGCTCGTCTCCGTCGACCTGCAGCAAGCCCAGGAGCTGCGCCGCACGGCGTGAGCTTTCCCCGGGGGGATAGAGCACCGGTTTCCCTTGCAACGCGCGCGCGAGCGAGCCTGCCGCATGCGCTCGTTGGTCGCGAGGAGCGTCCCTTGACACCCCACCGGGCCGCGCTTAAGGTCCCCGCCATTTCGGCGCCGAAGCGGCCGGGACGTGGGGGTGCTTTCACGAGCTTTGCGGGAGCGGTTCGCCGATGGACGAACGCGACACGCAGGAGCCTCTGCGGGACCTGGGACAGCGGCTCGACCGGGCACGCAGCGGGCGGCAGCGAAGCGCTTCCGGGATTTCCCAAGGCGGAGCGGGCGTCTCTCAGAGCGCGCTTGGCTTGGCCTTGCGCATCGGCGTCGAGCTGGTGGTCGCCGTGGCCGTCGGCACGGGCATCGGCTGGGCCTTCGACCGTTGGCTCGGCGCGCGGGTGCCTTGGGGCATGATCGTGGGCTTCTTCGTGGGCGTCGCGGTCGGCATGCTCAATGTCTGGCGCACGGTGTCGGGAATGGGCATGGCGATGGGATATCGAGGACAGCCGCCGGCATCGGGCCTGCGGCAGAAGGACGCGGATTGGTCGGACGAGGACGAGGACTGACGTGGCTACCGAGAACCCCCTGCACCAATTCACCATCGAGCGCCTGATCCCGATCCATATCGGCGGCGTCGACGCCTCCTTCACCAATTCGGCGCTGGTGATGTCGCTGGCGGTGATCCTGATCACCGCCTTCGTGCTCCTCACCACGCGCCGCGCCGCGCTGGTGCCGAGCCGCTGGCAGTCGGTGACGGAGCTGCTCTACGAGTTCATCGCCAAGACCGTCGACGACAATGCCGGCCACGGCGCGCGGCCCTACCTGCCCTTCATCTTCAGCCTCTTCATGTTCATCCTGTTCGGCAATCTGCTCGGGATGATCCCCTACAGCTTCACCTTCACCAGCCACATCATCGTGACCTTCGCGCTCGCCGGGGTGGTGTTCGTCGGCGTCACGATCATCGGCATCGCCAAGCATGGCTTCCATTTCCTCAGGCTCTTCGTGCCGCATGGCGTGCCGAAAGTCCTGCTGCTGCTGCTGGTGCCGATCGAGGTGCTCTCCTATTTCATCCGGCCCTTCACGCTGTCGATCCGGCTCTTCGCCAACATGATGGCCGGGCACACCATGCTCGCGATCTTCGCCGGCTTCGTCGCGGTGCTCGG
The DNA here is from genome assembly GCA_963789275.1 of uncultured Alphaproteobacteria bacterium. Classification (GTDB taxonomy): domain Bacteria; phylum Pseudomonadota; class Alphaproteobacteria; order ATCC43930; family CGMCC-115725; genus DAHUYF01. The sequence continues at coordinate 109,488 of CAWBKF010000019.1, read as the reverse complement.
CATCGGCGGCGTGCTGCCGCTTGGCGTCGACGTGGCGCTGGTGCTGCTGGAGCTGCTGGTCGCGGTGCTGCAGGCCTATGTCTTCGCCATTCTCACCTGCCTTTATCTCAACGACGCGCTTCATCTCCATTGACGCCGCGCCGGCCCAACCCGTCGAAACCCATCAACCCAGGGGACAGAACATGGATGTTGCATCTGCAAAAATGATCGGTGCGGGCCTCGCCTGTATCGCGCTGGTCGGCGCCGGCATCGGCATCGGCAATGTCTTCGCCGCGCTCATCAACTCGCTGGCGCGCAACCCGGCGGCGCAGGTCACGCCTTTCGCCTTCCTCGGCTTCGCGCTCGCCGAGGCGACCGGGCTGTTCGGCCTCGCCATCGCCTTCCTCATCCTGTTCGTCTTCTGAGGACGGGCGCGCCGCGCCGGAAGAGATCATGCCGCAACTCGACCTTGCGACCTTCCCGACCCAGCTGATCTGGCTGGCGATCACCTTCATCGTGCTCTACCTGCTGATGGCGAAGCTGGGGCTGCCGCGCATCAGCGGCATCATCAGCGCGCGGCGCCAGCGCATCGACATCGACCTCGAGAAAGCGCAGCAGATGAAGGTCGAGGCCGAGGCGGTGATCGCCGCCTATGAGCGCGCTCTCGCCGAGGCGCGCCAGCAGGCGCAGATCACGCTCAAGGAGACGACCGAGCGCCTCAACGCCGAAGCGGCCGAGCGCCAGCGCCAGACCGCCGAGCGGCTCGCCACCGAGACCGCGGCGGCCGAGCGGCGCATCGCCGAGGCTAAGAGCGCGGCGCTCGCCAACATCCGGGAGGTCGCGGTCGAAGTGGCGCGCGCCGCCGCGGGCAAGCTCATCGGCGCCGAAATCGACGGCGCCCGCGCGGCGGCCGCGGTCGATGCCGTGATGCGGGAGCGCGCGTGATGGCCGACTTCATCCGCGACCCCGAATTCTGGGTCGCGATCGCGTTCATCATCGCGGTCGCCGGCATCGTCTGGAAGGCGGCGGCGCCGATCACCGGCGCGCTCGACGGCCGCGCCGCCAAGATCAAGAACGAGCTCGAGGAGGCGCGGCGTCTGCGCGATGAGGCGCAGCGCATGCTTGGCGAGTATCAGAGAAAGCAGCGCGACGCGCTCAAGGAGGCCGAGCAGATCGTGGCGCTGGCCAAAAGCGAGGCCGAGCGCGCCGCGTCGCAGGCGGCACGCGACCTCGCCGCCGCGCTCGACCGCCGCCAGGCGCAGGCGCTGGAGAAGATCGCGCTCGCCGAGAGCAAGGCCGCTGCCGAGGTGCGCAACACCGCCGTCGACGTCGCGGTGGCGGCGGCGCGCCAGATGCTGGCGCAGCAGCTCGACGCGCAGCGCAAGAGCCAGCTCATCGACGCCGCCATCGCCGAGCTGCCCCAACTCCTCCACTGAGGAATTCCGGATAGAGGCAAAGTCCCCTGTTATGGAGCGAGACGGGCCTCTCGCGATCGCCATTTTCCCCTTCCCCTCGAGCGGCAGGGGCTATCTTGGCGCTCTCCTCACACGTAATCCGCTGCCGAAGTCGTGTCCACGGCAGGCCGGGCGCCGAACGCGTTCAGCACCGCGGTCAGCACCACGGTGACCACGAGATTGAGGATCAGCGTCCACAAGGCGATGTAGCCCGGCGCGGTTAAGCCGCCGATATTCAGCGGGAAGATCGCGGCGAAACCGACGCTCGCCGCCATCCAGGTGCCGGTGACGATGCCGACCGCCCAGCCGACCAGCAGCGCCCATTGATTGAGCCAGCGCGTATAGAGGCCGAGCACCACTGCCGGCAACGTCTGGATGATCCACACGCCGCCCAGCAGCTGCAGGTAGATGGCGTATTGCGAGGAGAGGCCGAGAACGAAGACCAGGGCGCCGAACTTGACGATCAGCGACACCCATTTCGCCATCTGCGCTTCCTGCTGCGAGGTGCAATCGGGATTGATGAATTCCTTGTAGATGTTGCGCGTCCACAGGTTCGACGCGGCGATCGACATGATCGCCGCCGGCACCAGCGCGCCGATGCCAATGGCGGCGAAGGCGAAGCCCACGAACCAGGCGGGGAATTGGTGCAGCAGCAGCGCCGGCACGGCGAAAGTGGCCTTGTACTGCGCGAAATAGGGCTTGTACTCCGCCACGTCGCCGACCCCGGCGGCGATCGCCATGAAGCCCAGCAGGGCGATGAGGCCGAGCAGGAAGGAATAGGCCGGCAGCAGCGCCGAGTTGCGGCGGATGACGTGGCGGCTCGACGAGCTCAGCACGCCGGTGATCGAGTGCGGATAGAGGAAGAGCGCGAAGGCCGAGCCCAGCGCCAGCGTGGCATAGGCGCTGTAGCTGCCGAGCGTGTTGGCGCCGGGCACCGCCAGCGTCAGCTTCGCCGCCGGCACCGCGGCGAAGATCTTGCCGTAGCCGCCGAGCTGAATCGGCACGACGATGACCACTGCCGCCACGGTGAGATAGATCATGAGATCCTTGACGATGGCGATCGCCGCCGGCGCCCTGAGCCCGCTGGTGTAGGTGAACGCGGCGAGGATGACGAAGGCGATGACCAGCGGCAGGTCGCCGAGGAGGCCCGTCGATTCGACGCCCATGCCGGCGATCACCACCTGGATGCCGACGAGCTGCAGCGCGATATAGGGCATGGTGGCGAAGATGCCGGTGACCGCCACCGCGAGCGCCAGCCATTTGTTGCCGTAGCGGCCGCGTACGAAATCGGCGGCGGTGATGTAGCCGTGGCGCTTCGCCACCGACCAGAGCCGCGGAAAGACCATGAACACGAAGGGATAGACCACGATCGTGTAGGGCACGGCGAAGAAGGCGAGCGCGCCGCTGCCATAGGCGAGCGCGGGCACGGCGATGAAGGTATAGGCGGTGTAGAGGTCGCCGCCGAGCAGGAACCAGGTCACCAGCGTGCCGAAGCGGCCGCCGGCGAGGCCCCATTCATGCAGCAGGTCGAGATCGCCGCGCCGCCAATGCGCTGCCGCGAAGCCAAGGAGCGTGACGAGGCCGAAGAATACGACGAAGACGATGAGCGCGACCCAGTTCACGGGCATCGTTTCTGTCCTCCCCGCTCACTGCCGTTCGGTGAGGAAATAGACGATGGCGGTGATGCCCGCGCCGAGGATGATCCAGAGGAACTGGTACCAGAAGAAATAGGGGATGCCCTGCCATGTCGGCTCGACCGAGTTGTAGAACGGGACCCAGAGCGTGGCGATGAAGGGGATGATGAGCAGCCAATAGACCCAGGAGCGACCGCCGTTCGACCCGTTCCGATCCTCCGACATGGTAAATCCTCCCCCAAGGTGCCGCTCTGGTCGGCGGGCACTTCGCCGAGCGAGAAAAGCGCGGAATAGTTGTGCCCGTCAAGCCCTTACCGCCGGTTCGCGCCTCAGCCGACCACCGCCATGATCTCGCGGGTACCGGTCCAGATCATGTGCAGCGCAACATAAACAATCACCAGCAGACCGAGGTAGGCGATCCAGTGATAGCGCTGCAGCAGCCGCGCCATCAGCGCCGCGCCCAACCCCATCAACAGCACCGAGATCGCCAGCCCCGCGGCCAGGATCATCGGGTGCTGCAGCGCCGCGCCGGCGACCGCCAGCGCATTGTCAAGCGACATCGAGACATCGGCGATCACGATCTGGCGGAGCGCCGCTCCGAAGCTCTTGCTGGCGGCTTGGGTCGCGCAGCCGCGACCGGCGGTGGCGATCTCGCGCCACAGTTTCCAGGAGACCCAGAGCAGCAGCAGGCCGCCGGCGAGCAGCAGGCCCAGCAGCTCGAGCAGACTGGTCGCCACCAGGGCGAAGCAGAGCCGCAGCAGCGTCGCGGCGCCGATGCCCAGCCACAACGCCTTGAGGCGCTCGCGCGCCGGCAATCCCGCAGCCGCCATGCCGATGACGATGGCATTGTCGCCGGAGAGCGCGACGTTGATCAGCACCACCTGGGCGAGGACGGAGAGCGCCTCCAGCGTCGCCCGATCGAGAATGCCGCCCACCGAGCCGCGCCGCTCAGCCGCCGAGCGCGCCCTCGGGCGGGGCGTAGGCGAGGCCCAGCGCGTCCGCCACCGCCCGATGGGTGACGCGGCCCGCCGCGATGTTGAGGCCGGCGCGCAGATGCGGATCATCGGCGAGCGCTTGCCGCCAGCCCTTGTCGGACAGCGCCAGCACGAAGGGCAAGGTGGCGTTGTTGAGCGCGAAGGTCGAGGTGCGCGCGACCGCGCCCGGCATGTTGGTGACGCAGTAATGAATGACGCCCTCCTCGACATAGGTGGGCTCGGCATGGGTCGTGGGCCGGCTGGTGGCGAAGCAGCCGCCCTGGTCGATGGCGATGTCGACCAACACCGAGCCGGGCTTCATCCCCCGCACCATCTCGCGGCTCACCAGCTTCGGCGCCGCGGCACCGGGCACCAGCACCGCGCCGATCACGAGATCGGCTTCCAGCACCTCCCGCTCGATCGTCTCCAGCGTGGAGAACAGCGTATGCAGCTGCGAGCCGAACTGGAGGTCGAGCTCGTAGAGCCGTGGCAGCGAGCGGTCGATCACGGTGACATAGGCCTCCATGCCCATCGCCACCCGCGCGGCGTTGGTGCCGGCGACACCGCCGCCCAGGATCACCACCTTGGCCGCGGCGACGCCGGGCACGCCGCCGAGCAGGATGCCGATCCCGCCCTGCTCCTTCTCCAGGCAATGCGCGCCGACCTGGATCGACATGCGGCCGGCGACCTCGCTCATCGGCGCCAGCAGCGGCAAGCCGCCGCGCGCATCGGTCACGGTCTCGTAGGCGATACAGATGGCGCCCGAGCGCAGCAGCCCGTCGCTCTGCTGCCGGTCGGCGGCGAGATGGAGATAGGTGAAGAGCAGCTGGCCCGGCTTCAGCCGGGCGATCTCCTGGGGCTGCGGCTCCTTCACTTTGACGATCATCTCGGCGGCGGCGAACACCTCGGCGGCGCCCGGTGCGATAGACGCGCCGGCACGCTGATAGGAGGCGTCGTCGAAGCCAATACCGGCGCCGGCACCGGTCTCGACCAGCACCTCATGCCCGTGATGCACCGCCTCGCGCACGCTGCCGGGCAGCAACCCGACGCGATATTCATGCGTCTTCACTTCCTTGGGAACGCCGATCCGCATTGCTGCACCACCCCCGTTGCGGCGCCAGCCTAGCAAAGTCTTGGCGTTTCGCGAACCGGGCGGACCGGTGCGGCGAGCTGCGGCGATGCGGCCCTGTCGCTTGCAGCGTGCGCTCGCCATAATGGGCCGATGCTGCGCCGAACCTTGCTGCTCGCCCCGCTCCCGCTGCTGCTGGCGCGCGCCGCTTGCGCCCATTCCTACAAGCTCGGCGCCATCGAGATTGGCCATCCCTGGGCGCGGCCTTCGGTGACCGGCAAGGCCGCGGTGTTTCTCGCGCTCGCCAATACCGGATTCGACAGCGACCGCCTCGTCGGCGGCGCCACGCCGATCGCGCGCGAGGTGATCCTGCGCGACGCCGACGGCTCGACGCTCGACGAGTTCGATCTGCTGCCGCACCGCCCGGTGGCGCTCCGGCCCGGCGGCAAATATATCGCGCTGCTGGGACTCGCGGGGCCGCTGGCGCTCGATGACAGCTTTGCGCTCACGCTGCGCTTCGGCAACGCAGGCGAGATCACCGTCAAGGTGATGGTCGAGGACGCGCCGGGCGAGGAATAGGAACAGACTAGGCGCGGAAGCCCGGATCCTTGGCGTCGAGCAGGCGCATCAGCGCCGGCCATTCGCGCTCGCCGCAGGGCAGCGGCGAGGAGACGAATTGCTCGGCGGTATGCTGCAGCACATTGTCGGAGAGCCGTGTCAGCTTGCGGCCGGTCGCCATCAGGTCGATCTGGATGCGGCAGGACTGCTCGAGATAGTACATCAGCGTGAAGGCTTCCGGCACTGTGCGGCCGGTGGTCAGCAGGCCGTGATTGCGCAGCATCATCGCCGGCTTGTCGCCGAGATCGCGCACCAGCCGCGAGCGCTCGTCGAGATCGAGCGCGATGCCTTCGTAATCGTGATAGGCCAGCCGGTTGTAGAACATCGCCGAATGCTGGTTGATGTGCAGCAGCCCCTCTTCCAGGCAGGAGACGGCGATGCCGGCGCGGGTGTGGGTATGGAGCACGCAATTGACCTCGGGCTTGGCCATATGCAGCGCGCTGTGGATGACGAAGCCCGCCTTGTTCACGGGATAGCCGGTATCCTCGACGATATTGCCGTCGTAATCGATCTTCACCAGGCTCGAGGCGGTGATCTCGTGGAACATCAGCCCATAGGGGTTGATGAGAAAATGGCCGGGCTCTCCTGGCACGCGCGCGGAAATATGCGTGTAGACGAGATCGTCCATGCCGAAATGGGCGATGAGCCGATAGCAGGCCGCCAGCGCGACGCGCACCTCGCGCTCGCCCGCGCTGCCGGGCTCGCTGCGGCTCGAGAAGGCGGTGATCTGGGCCATGGGCGCTCGTCCTCCGATGAAGGCTTGATCAATGCTACCCTGCCGCCGCACCGCGCGGGAATGCGGATTTTGCAGGACTGTCGAGCAGCGCCGCGACCTGCTCGGCAATCGCCAAAGAGGCAGTAAGCCCGGGCGATTCAATGCCGTATAGGTTAACGAGGCCGGGCACCCCATGCTCCGCCGGGCCTTGGATGCAGAAATCGGCGGCGGGCTCGCCGGGACCGCTGATCTTGGGCCTGATCCCGGCATAGCCGGGCTGCAGCGCGCCGTCGGGCAGGTCCGGCCAATAGGCGCGGATCGCGGCGTAGAAGCGATCGCCACGGCGGGGATCGACGGTATAGTCGATACCGTCGATCCATTCGACATCCGGGCCGAACCGCGCTTGGCCCCCGAGATCGAGGGTGAGATGCACGCCGAGCCCGGCGGCTTCCGGCACCGGATAGATCAAATGCCGGAAAGGCGAGCGTACGGACAAGGTGAAATAGACGCCGCGGCAGAAATAATCGCGCGGGATCGAGGTCAGCGGAACGCCGGCGAGCCCGCGAGCCAGGCGCGGCGCGTGGATGCCGGCGCTGTTGACCAGCAGCTTGCAGCTCAAGGTCATGGGCTCCGCGCCGCCCACCGCCAGCGCGAAGCCGCTCGCATCGGTAGTGCCGGAGAGCACCGGCGCGCGCAGCACCACCATGCCGCCTGCCGCTTCGAGATCGGCCTGATAGGCCAGCATCAGCGCGTGGCTGTCGATGATGCCGGTGGAAGGCGAGAAATAGGCGCCGACCGCGGCGAGCGCCGGCTCGAGCGACCTCAGCTCGTTGCCGCCGAGCCAGTGCAGATCCGCGACGCCATTGCCCTCGGCGCGCTGACGCACGCTCTCGATGACCGGGATCTCGGCCTCGTTGCCGGCGACGATCAGCTTGCCAAGGCGCTTATGGGCGATGCCGCGTTCGGCGCAATAGGCATAGAGAAGCTGCTTGCCGGCGACGCAGAGCCGCGCCTTGAGGCTGCCCCTGGGATAATAGATCCCGGCATGTACGACCTCGCTGTTGCGCGATGAGGTCTCGGAGCCGATCCAGCGCTCCTTCTCCAGCACCAGCACCTCATGCCCGGCCAGAGCCAGCGCGCGCGCCACCGCGAGCCCGACAATTCCGGCGCCGATCACCACGCACTCGACCGCCTCGCTCATGGCGCGGGCCGCGCACCGGGCCGGCGGCCGGCTCGCTTCAAGAGATCACGCTGCATGCCGGACAGAGCAACTCCGCGAAAGCGCCGCAGGGGGAAGCCGCATCCTTGCCCAAGCGGCACGCCAAGGCAAGGCTGCCGGGATCACTGCGCCGGCTTTCCCCAGCTGACATCGCTCTTGTAGAGCGGCACGGTGGAGATGCTCATCTTGGCGCTGGCGTCCTTCACCTGGCGGCTATAGACGACATAGACCAGCGTGTCGTTCTTCTTGTCGTAGATGCGCCGCACCGCCAGCGATTTGAAGATCAGGCTGATGCGCTCGGAGAACACCTCCTCGCCGCCCGCGCCCTTGTTGATGTCGCCGACCGTGACCGGCCCGGTCTGGCGGCAGGCGATCGACGAGTTCGAGGGGTCGATGAACCAGTTCCCCTTGGACAGCCGGTCGATCAGGCTGCGCTCGAAATGCGTAAGGTGGCAGGTAACGCCCTGCACCTTGGGATCGGCGATCGCCTCGATGACGATGCTGTTGCCGGTCCAGTCGTTGCGGAAGCTGCCGACCTCCTCGGCGAACGCCGGCGCGGCAGCGGAAAACAGCAGAGTGGCGGCGAGAAGAGCTGCGGAGCGCATTGATCTTTTCCTTAGAAATCCCGAGAACCGACAGACTAGCCTCCCCGGCTGCCCTCTGCGACAGGAGCAGCGGCGCGGCTTCTCACGCCCCGGAAGCGAGCAGCGCCACCGGGAAATCGGCGAGCAGGTCGCCCGCGGCAATGGCGCCGTCGCGCGGCCCGAGGGGGCGCTGGGCGAGCACATCGCGCCAGCCATCAGCCTCGGGAAGCTCCACCGCAGTATCGCCCCAGTCGATCGCGCCGCCCTCGCCGAGCAGCGGCAGCACCAGCCGCGGCACCACCGCCACTGCGATCGCGCCATTGGCGATGCGGGCGAATGCGCAGAGCCGGTCGCCATGGCGCCCGCTCGTCGCCAGCGGCCGGTAGCCGCCGCCGGCAAACAGCGTCGGCGCGCGCGCGCGCAGCGCCAGCGCGCGCCAGGTCAAGAACAGCTTCTCGCGCCCGTCGCGCCACTGCGCCGCGAGCTCGGCGAAAGGCTGTCGACCGATTTCGCCCGCGCCGAAGCGCTCCGCCAGCTCATCGAGCAGGCGTCGGCGCAAGTGCCAGTCGACGGCGCGCCGGTTGTCGGGGTCGACCATGCTGTAATCCCAGAGCTCGCCGCCTTGATAGGTGTCGGCGACGCCGGGCGCCGCGAGCTTGACCAGCGTCTGCGCCAGGCTGTTGATCGCGCCCGGCCGCGCCAGCCGCGTGACGAAGCCATGCATGTCCGCGATGAAGGGATTGGGCCTGGAGCCGTCGAGCGCGCCGGCGACGAAACGGCCGAGCATCGCCTCGTACTCGGCATTGGGATTGCTCCAGCTCGAGCGCTCCTTCGCCTCGCGCACCGCCTTGGTCATCGTCGCCTGCACCCGCGCGGCGAAGGCCGCGAGCCCGGCGGCATCCTCGGGACCGAGGTCGAGCGGCCAGGCGCCCAGCACGGTCTGGTAGAAGAAATACTCGTCGTTGCGGTCGGGCGCGGGCTCGCCATCGACCTCGCCGCGGCGCAACCGGTTGAGCCGCGCCCAGAGCGCCACGCGACGCGCCCACTCGCCCGGCAGCTCCGACAGCACCGCCAGGCGCGCGCGCGCATCCTCGCCGCGCTTGGTGTCATGGGTGCTGCTCGCCAGCGTCGCCGCGGGCCAGCTCTTGGCGCGCTCCTGCGACATACGATGGAATGCCGCGACCGAGACGCCGAAGCGACCGGGATCGCCGCCGACCTCATTGAGCGCGAGCAGCGGCACGTAGCGATAGAAGGCGGTGTCCTCCGCGCCCTTCGCCATCACCGGTCCCGTGAGCTGCTGGAAGCGCATGGCGAGCTGGCGCACGGTCGTCCGGCCGTAGCCGCTGCCGTGCTGCGCCAGATCGAGGCTCAGCACGCCGTGGATGAAATCGAAGATCGAGGTATCGCTGCCCGGCCAGCGTTTCTTTGCCTGCGCCACCGCCCAGTCGATATAGCGGCGATCTTCGGCGCCGGCGCCGGCCTCGCTGACATAGGTGCGATAGACCGGAAACGCGGCGATCACCTCGTCGAGGGCGGCGCGCATGCCGTTGCGGGTAAAGTCGCGGCTGCGCAGATGGCTGCGCGACAGTGCGTGGAACTCGCCCGCGAGAACCTCGGCCTCGCTGGCGAGGTTGACCTCGGTGATGCGGCGCTTGCCGGCATAGAGCATGGCCTCGAACCGGGCATTGCGGCCGGTGAAGCGGCGCCAGGCACGCAGCAGCGGCGCCTCGCCGGCGGGATCGATGAAGAGCCCGCCGGCCTCGCGGATGAAGTCGTAGCCGGTGCTGCCGGCGACCGGCCAGTCGCGCAGCGCCTCATAGGGCGCCAGGATCTTCTCGACCGTGATATAGAAGCCGCCTTCGGGCAGGCCGGCCGCCGCCGCCGCGTCGCGCTGCAGCCGCCGGCAATAGGCGGCGGGATCGAAGAGACCGTCGATGTGATCGATGCGCAAGCCCTGCAGCCGCCCCTCGGCCACCAGCCGCAGCACCAGGCGATGCACGCGCTCGAACAGCTCCGGCAGCTCGATACGGATGCCGGCGAGATCGTTGATGTTGAAGAAGCGCCGGTAGTTGATCTCGTCCGCCGCGACCCGCCAATAGGCGACGCGATAGGACTGCGCCTCGAGCAGCGCGTGCAGCCGGCGCCAGCTCGCGGCATTGCCGGCCTCGCCATTGATCGATTCGGCGGCGCCCTGCAACGCCGCAGCGAGGGCGGCCTCGCGTCCTGGCGAGCTCGGCGAGCTCGGCCTTGAGCCGCGTGCCCTCGGCATGAATGGCGGCGCGCCGCCTCGTTCCCCGCCTCTCGCTGACCCGCGCGAAGCCATCGGTCAGCCGCTTCAGCGCCTCGCTGTGCTCCGCCGGTGCCACGGCATTGCGCAGCAGCGCCGCGTAGCGCTGCGGCGCGATGGGAAAGCGCTGCTCGTAATACCAGGCGCTGAAGCTACCATCGCCCGGATCGAAACGCAGGCGGATCTCGCCCTTCTCCAGGATGGCGCCATAGGGCTCGCCGAGCACCGGCAGCAACACCTTGCCGACGAGATCGGGCCGGCCGGCACGCCAGTCGATGTCGAAGAATTCCGCATAGGGCGAGAGCCGGCCCCACTCCAGCACGTCGAGCCACCAGGCATTGTCGTCGCCGACGATGCCCATGTGATTCGGAACGAAATCGAGCACCAGACCCAGGCCGCGATGCTTCAGCCGGTCGGTGAGCGCGTTCAGCTGTTCGATCGTGCCGATCTCGGGATTGATCTGATTGTGGTCGATGATGTCGTAGCCATGAGTTCGAGCCCGGCCGCGCCTTGAGGAAGGGCGAGGCGTAGAGATGGCTGATGCCGAGATCGGCGAGATAGTCGACCAGCGCGTCGGCATCCGCGAAGGTGAAGTCGCGATTGAATTGCAGCCGATAGGTCGCGCGCGGCGTCGCGTTCATGGCATGCGCCGCGTTTCGATGACGGCGGCGGCGAGCCGATCGAAGTCGCAATCGTCGAGGATCTCCTCAAGCAGGCACGACAGCTTGCGCCGCCAGTTCGGATGCTCGCGGACGGTGCCCGGCATGTTCGCCTGCTCGATCTCGCCCACGACATCCTCGATCTGCATCAGCACGAGGCGCGCCTTGCTCCGGCCGAGAAAGCGATAGACCGCTTCCACCAGCGCGGGATCGTCGGCGGGCCGGTCGTCGCGCGTCAGCAGTCGCTTCGCCGCGGCGCGCGGCAGCGCCTCGGCCGCCAGCAGCGCGTCGATCAGCCGCCGTCGGTCGCGCCGTCGCGCCCGCGCTTCCTTCTCGGCTTCGGCCGCGTCGGGATAGAGATCGAGATCACGCCGCCATTCGAGGTCGCGGCCGAGCCAGAAGCCCCTGCACGTGGCGAGGTCGTGGGTCGAGAAGGCGGCGCTGGCGAACTCGGCATAGGCCTCCGGCGGCAGGAACCGGCCGGTGCGGTCGCGCTCGAACAGCAGCAGGCGATAGGAGAGCACGCCCGCATCCTGCATCGTCTGGCGGAAGCCCTCGGGAACGGTGCCGAGATCCTCGCCGATGACGCCGCAGTGCTGCCGCTCGCTCTCGAGCGCGAGGATATGGCGCAGGGCGGCGAAGGGATAGTTGACATAGCTGCCCTCGGTCGGGCTGGCGCCGCGCGGCACCCAATAGAGTTGCTGCAGCGCCATGACGTGATCGATGCGCAAAAGTCCGGCATGGCGCATGTTGGCGCGGAGCGCGGCGATGAACGGCTGGAACGCCTTACGCTGCAGTGTTACAGGGTTGACCGGCGCGAGACCCCAATCCTGGCCCTTCATGTTGTGGATGTCGGGGGGCGCCCCGACCGAGGCGCCCGACACCATCATGCCGGGATCGGCCCACGCCTCGGCGCCATGGTGGTCGACGCCCACGGCAAGATCGCGGTAGAGCCCGAGCGACAGCCCAGCCGCCGCCGTCGCGCCGGCGGCCGCGGCGAGCTGCCGGTCGGCTTCCCATTGCAGGTATTGGTGCAGCTCGACGCGCCCATGATGCTCGCCGGCAAAGCGCGCGACCTCCGCCGACTGCGCCTGGCGCAGCGCCGCGGGCCAGTCTTGCCAGGAGAAAGCACCGCCCCCGGCCAGGACATGCTCGTGCAGCGCGGTGAAGATGGCAAAGCTGCCGAGCGAGCGGCCGCCCTCGCGCTGGAAGCGGCGGAACGCGACGCCGCGGGCGCTTTCCACCGCGCCGAGATGCTGCGCGGCGAACCTGCGGTAGAGCGCATCGAAGGCGGCGCGCTTGAGCCGGGCGACGGCTTCGTAGTCGACGAGGTCGCCGGCCCGCGCCGCAGCCACGGCGTCGGGCGGAGCGCTTCCCTCATGGAAATCCGGCACCGCCTCGACATCGATATAGAGCGGATTGAGGAAGAGCCGGCTCGAGGGCGAATACGGGCTGATATGGCGCGGCTCCGCGGGAAACAGCGCATGCAGCGGGTTGATGCCGAGCGCGCTGGCGCCGCGCCGCGCCGCGCCGGCGCCGAGCGTGGAGAGATCGGTGAAATCGCCGATGCCCCAATTGCGCGCCGAGCGCAGCGAATAAAGCTGCGCCGTCAGCGCCCAGGGGCGGCTTGCCGTTTCGGATGCGGGCGGCACGTGGCAGCGCCGGGGCGCGGCGATCACCATCGTCTCGGCGCTCGCCGTCCCGACGCTCACCGTCAGCCGGTGATAGCCCGGCGGCATCGCGGGATCGAGCGGCAGGGTGACGTGGCGCCGGCGCTGCGCACGCTCGCGCCGCTCGGCCATCACGGTGAGCGTATCAAGCTCCGACGATCCCTCGCGCTGTTCGCCGCTCTCGAGCGTCAGCCGCCAGCGCGCGCGGCCGCCGCTCTCGACGGTGACGGGAACCGTCGCGGCGTCGCCCGTGACGACGATGGCGACGGGCGGCAGCAACGCGCCCCATCGCGCCCGCTCGAGCCCGGCAATCCCCGCAGCAAGATCGCCCTCGTTCGCCGTCGAGAAGCCCATGGCGCCCAGCAGCGCGCGCAAGGTGTCCGGCGAGACCCGGCGCAGCGTCCTCCAGATGTCGCGATAGGAGATCGCCACGCCCGCCAGCCGCGCGAGGCGCCGCAGCGACCGATCGGTTGGCATCATCCGCCGCGCTCGTCGAGGAAGAAGGCGGCGGAGCCTGCGGGAAGCGTGGCGGCGGGCGTCTCGCCGGTGGCGTAGAGCAGGCGGCCGCGCGGCTTTTCCGGCAGCGTCGCCGCCGCGGTGCCGAAATTCGCGAGCAGCTGCAGCAGCGAGCCGTCGCCGAGCCGCCACGAGACCTGGAGAGCGCGCTCGGGCAGCGCCCGCCAGCGCCCGGCATTGCCGCCGATGCCGGCGAGCCGCGGCATGATCTCGCGCCGCCGCAGCGCCAGCAGGCGCTTGTACCAGGCGAGCCACTCGCGGTGCGGCGGCCGCTGCGCCGCCGCCCAGTCGAGCACCGCGCCGGCGAAGGTGGCGGCGGCGCAGGGATCGGGAATGCGCTCGCGCGCGGCGGGATCGCTGAATTCCGGGAATTTGGCGAATTCCCGCCGGCGACCCTTGCGCACCTTCTCGGCAAGCTCGGGCGCGAAATCGCAAAAGAAGGTGAAGGGCTGCTCGGCGCCCCATTCCTCGCCCATGAACAGCAGCGGGATCTGCGGGCTCAGCAGATAGATCGCGGCGGCGACGCGGATCGCGGCGGGCGAGGCGAGCCGTGCGAGGCGGGCGCCGAAGGCGTTGTTGCCGATCTGGTCGTGATTCTGGATGAAGCTGACGAATGCCGTCGGCGGCAGCTGCGCCGAAGGCTCGCCGCGCGCCGCGTCGCGATGGGCGGAATGCTCGCCCTGATAGGCAAAACCCTCCGCCAGCGCGCGCCCCAGCCGGGCCACCGGCGCCTCGGCGTAATCGGCGTAATAGCCGCCGCTCTCGCCGCTGGTGAGCACGCGCAGAACATGGTGGAGGTCGTCGTTCCATTGCGCGGTGAAGAGCTCCGGGCGCAGCAGATGCGCCTCGTTGCGATCATTCTCGAGCACGAGATGGATCGGGCGGCCGCCAGCGAAGCGCCGGCGCACCACTTCGGCGATCTCGACCAGGATGCTGCGCGGGCTGTCGTCGAGGATGGCATGGACGGCGTCGAAGCGCAGTCCGTCGAGATGGAATTCCTCCAGCCAGTAGAGCGCATTCTCGACATAGAATTGACGCACCTCCGCGGCGGCGAAGTCGATCGCCGCGCCCCAGGGCGTGTGATGCCGCTCGGTGAAGAAGCCCGGCGCGTAGAGCGACAGGTAGTTCCCGTCCGGGCCGAAATGGTTGTAGACGACGTCCAGGAAGACGGCGAGGCCGCGCGCATGGCAAGCATCGACCAGACGCTTCAGGCAATCGGGCCGGCCATACCGTGCATCGGGCGCAAACGGCAGCACGCCGTCATAGCCCCAATTGCGCCGGCCGGGAAAATCCGCCAGCGGCATCAGCTCGACCGCGGTGACGCCGAGCTCGACCAGATGGCCGAGGCGGTCCACCACACCGGCGAAATCGCCACGCTCGGAGAAGCTGCCGGTGTGCAGCTCGTAAAGCACGATCTCCTCCCAGCGCCGCCCGGCCCAGGCGGCGTCGCGCCAGTCATAGCTTTCGGGATCGATCACCTCGCTCGGGCCATGCACGTCCTCGGGCTGGTGGCGCGAGGCGGGATCGGGCACCGCTTGGCCGTCGACGACGAAGCGGTAGCGGCTGCCGGGATGCGCCGCATCGGCGGTGAGTTCGAACCAACCGCCCGCGCCCTGCGCCATCGGCCGGTCGTCGGCATCGTCCAATCGCAGCGCGACCGCGCGCGCCCGCGGCGCCCAGAGGCGGAAGCGCACGCCGGCAGCAACCGTCTCGGCGCCGAAGGGCAGCTCATGGTGGCGTTTCATCGTCGTCTCCTGGCGCTGTCGGCGGCGCTGCCGGCGGCGACACCAGCCCGATCGGCAGCGCGCGCGGCGTCTCGTGGCGCAGCACGCCGGTCGGCGCCGGTGCCGGCCTTTCCAGCGCGCGATTTATGAATAGGGCAAAGGACCGCGCCTTCAGAGGGAACACCTCGCCAGGCGAAAAGAGCCTGCCATCGACGCCGAAACCGGTGTCGGTCGAGGTATCGACGAGCTGCTCCCAGGCCATGGTCGCCGGCAGCTCGGGGATGCGGAAATCGAGATCCTGGTGCCAGGCGTTGAGCATGACGAGGAAGCTCTCGTCGATGTCGCGCTGGCCGCCGGGGGTGTAGAACGCGCCGGCGGCGCCGCCGAGGACATAGGCGAGCGAGGTCGCAGCCGGGTTGTTCCAATCCTCCATCGTCGCCTCGCGGCCTTCGGGGGTGATCCAGGTGATGTCCTTGAGCCCGGCCTCCGACACCGCTTCGCCGCGGAAGAAGCGCGGGCGCGAGAAGACGCGGTGGCGCCGGCGCAGATTGACGAGAAAGCGCACGAAATCCCTGAGCCGCTCGTCCTCGGCGCGGATGTGCTCCCAATCGATCCAGGAGAGCTTGTTGTCCTGGCAATAGGCGTTGTTGTTGCCCTGCTGCGTGCGTCCGATCTCGTCGCCGGCAAGCAGCATCGGCACGCCGAGCGAGAGCAACAGGGTCGCGAGAAGATTGCGCTTCTGCCGGTCGCGCAGCGCCAGGATCGCGGCATCGTCGCTTGGCCCCTCGACGCCGCAGTTCCAGCTGAAATTGGCGTCGTGGCCGTCGCGATTGCCTTCGCCGTTGGCCTCGTTGTGCTTCTCGTTGTAGCTGACGAGATCGGTGAGGGTGAAGCCGTCATGGGCGGTGATGAAATTGACGCTCGCCCAGGGACGCCGGCCGCTATGGCCGAAGATTTCGGAGGACCCGGCGAGCCGCGACGCCAGCTCGGCCGCCACACCCTGATCGCCCTTCCAGAAGCGGCGCACGGTATCGCGGTAGGCCGCGTTCCACTCCGCCCAACCCGGGGGAAGATTGCCGAGCTGATAGCCGCCGGGACCGAGGTCCCAGGGCTCGGCGATGAGCTTCACCTGCGACAGCAGCGGGTCCTGGCGGATGGCCGCGAAGAACGGACTGTCGCGGCGGTACTCGCCATGCACCCGGCCGAGCGTCGGGCAGAGGTCGAAGCGGAAGCCGTCGACATGCATCTCGCCCGCCCAGTAGCGCAGGCTGTCCATGACCAGCTGCAGCACGCGCGGATGGTCGAGATTGAGCGTGTTGCCGGTGCCGGTGTGGTCGGTATAGAAGCGCCGATCGGCCTCGAGCCGGTAATAGGACGCGTTGTCGATGCCGCGGAAGGCGAGCGTCGGCCCCAGATGGTTGCCTTCGCCGGTATGGTTGTAGACGACATCGAGGATGACCTCGATGCCGGCATCGTGCAGCCGCATCACCGTGGTCTTGAAATCCGAGATGAATCCGTTGGAGAGAAAGCGCGGATCCGGCGCGAAGAAGCCGATGGTGTTGTAGCCCCAGAAGTTGGGGAGCCCGTGCTGCGCCAGATGCCGGTCGTCGACGAAAGCCTGGACCGGCAGCAGCTCGATCGCGGTGACACCGAGCTGCAGCATGTAGTCGATCATCGGCGGCGAGGCGAGGCCGGAGAACTTGCCGCGCCGTGTCGCGTCGATGCCGGGGTGGCCCATGGTAAGGCCGCGCACATGCGCTTCGAGGATGATCGTCTCCTCCCAGGGCATGTGCAGCCGATGGTCCTCGTCCCAGGTGAAGGCGGTGTCGACGACGCGGCATTTCGGCATGCCGCGCGCGTTGTCACGGCGATCGAAGGAAAGGTCCTCGCGCGCGCTACCGACGCGATACGCGAAATGCGCATCGCTCCAGCGGATGGCGCCATGAAGCGCTTTGGCATAGGGATCGAGCAGCAGCTTGTATGGATTGAAGCGATGCCCGTCCTGCGGCCGGTAGGGACCATGCACGCGATAGCCGTACAGCAGATTTGGCCGCGCGTCCGGCAGATAGGCGTGCCAGACCTGGTCGGTGTATTCGGCCAACCGGATGCGCGCCACCTCGTGGTGGCCGGTGGGATCGAAGAGGCAGAGATCGACCGCCTCGGCATTTTCCGAGAACAGCGCGAAATTGACGCCCTTGCCGTCCCAGGTGGCGCCCAGCGGATAGGGCCTCCCCGGCCAGACATCGGCGCGCAGCTCCATCATCCGCCCTGACGCTCGGGCGTGAGGATCAGCGTCGCCAACGGCGGCAGCGTCAGGTTCAGCGACTGGCTGTGCCCGTGCATCGGATGCGGGCGCGCCTCGACCATGCCGGCATTGCCGAGCCCGCTGCCGCCGTACTCCAGCGCATCGCTGTTGAAACGCTCGCGCCATCGCCCGCCGCGCGGCACGCCGAGGAGGAAGCCGTGGCGCGGCACGGGCGTGAAATTGCAGATGACGACGGCGGTGTCGTCGGGGTCGCGGCCACGACGAAGATAGCTGAGCGTGCTCTGCTCGGCATCGCCGGCCTCGATCCACTGGAAGCCTTCGGGTTCGGTGTCGAGCTGGTGCAGCGCCGGGAGCTCGCGGTAGAGCCGGTTGAGGTCGCGCACCGTCTGCTGCACGCCGCGATGTATCGGGTCGGCAAGAAGGTGCCAATCGAGGCTGGTGTCGTGATTCCACTCGCGCTCTTGCGCGAACTCGCCGCCCATGAACAGCAGCTTCTTGCCGGGATGCGTCCACATGAAGCCGTAATAGGCGCGCAGATTGGCGAAGCGCCGCCAGCGGTCGCCGGGCATCTTGGCGACAAGCGAGCGCTTGCCGTGCACCACCTCGTCATGGCTCAGCGGTAGGATGAAATTCTCGTGAAAGGCGTAGAGCAGCCCGAACGTCAGGTCGTTGTGATGGTACTTGCGGTGGATGGGATCGAGCGAGATATAGCGCAGCGTGTCGTGCATCCATCCCATGTTCCATTTGAAACCGAAGCCGAGCCCGCCGAGATATGTCGGACGCGACACCATCGGCCAGGAGGTCGATTCCTCCGCCGCGGTGGTGGCGCCGCGACCGACGCCGAACACGAGCTCGTTCATCCGCCTCAGGAAGGCGATCGCCGCCAGATTCTCGCGGCCGCCATGCTCGTTGGGCACCCACTCGCCAGACGGGCGGCTGTAATCGAGATAGAGCATCGAGGCGACGGCGTCGACGCGCACGCCGTCGATGTGGAATTCGTCGACCCAGCAACGCGCGCTCGACAGCAGGAAATTCGCTACCTCGCGCCGGCCGAAATTGTAAACGAAGGTGTTCCAGTCGCGCTGGAAGCCCTGACGCGGATCGGCATGCTCGTAGAGCGCGGTACCATCGAAACGCGCGAGGCCGTGCGCGTCGGTGGGAAAATGGCCAGGTACCCAGTCGAGCCACAGCGCGATGCCCGCGGCGTGGCAGGTGTCGACGAATTCGCGGAATTCGTCGGGCGCGCCGAAGCGCGAGGTGGGCGCGAAGAGGCCGATCGGCTGATAGCCCCAGGAGCCGTCGAACGGATATTCGGTGACCGGCATCAGCTCGATATGGGTGAAGCCCATGTCGCGGACGTAAGGCACGAGCTGCTCGCCGAGCTCGCGATAGGTCAGGTAGCGCGGCGGCTCCCCACCTGCCCGCCGCCATGAGCCGAGATGGACCTCGTAGACCGAGATCGGGGCATCGCGCTCGTTGCTGCGCCAGCGCGTGTCGATCCACGCGTCGTCGCGCCAGTTATGGCTGGACGGAAGCGCGATGCGCGACGCGGTGCCCGGCGGATGCTCGGCGCGCGCGGCATAGGGGTCGGCCTTCAGCGGCAGGACGGCGCCGTCCGGACCGACGATCTCGTATTTGTAGAAGCGGTCGGCGGCGAGGCCGGGGATGAAGATTTCCCACACCCCGACGGGGTAGCGCAGCCGCATCGGATAACGCCGCCCGTCCCAGTCGTTGAAATCTCCGACCACGCTGACGCGGCGCGCATTGGGCGCCCAGACGGCGAAGGAAACGCCGGCGACGCCCTCATGCTCGCGGCAATGGGCGCCCAGCACGCGATAGCTTTCCAGATGCGTGCCCTCGGCAAGAAGATGAATGTCGAGATCACCCAGCACCGGCGGAAACGCGTAGACGTCCTCGAACTCGACCGTGCCGAGATCGCCTTCGGCGCGCAGGCGATAGGGGAAGGGCCCTCGCCGGCCGACCGTGCCCGACCACAGCCCGGCCCTGTGGATGCGCTGAAGCTCGCCGGCCACCTCGCCGGTCGCGGCATCGACCACCCACAGCCGGCGCGCCCAGGGCAGGAAGACGCGCACGCACTGCGCGCCGCGGAGCGGGTGCATGCCGAGGTAGCCGAAGGGATCGCCGTGACGCGCCTCGATCAGAGCGCGAGCGCCGGCGCTCAGCTCACTCAAGGAAGCCGCCTTCCCGCTCGAGCAGCTCGGCCACCCCCGCCAACGGGATCGCGACCCAGTTCGGCCGCTGCGCCAGTTCGTAATCGACCTCGTAGACGGCTTTCTCCAAGGTGAAGAAGTCGAGCAGCGCCGCCGCGACGGCGGGATCGGCCGGGAAGGAGACGACGCCCGCGATGGCGGTGCGATAGCGTCGCATGAACGCCTGCGTCACCTGCCGGCGCCACTCCTCGGCGCGCTCCTGCAGGACCGGCAGCGCCGCGGGCTGGATCTCGCCCATCTGCCGCACCGCGGTGGCGGCGACGTAGGCGTAGGAGCGCAGCATGCCGGCGACGTCGCGCAGCGGCAAGCTTTTCTGCCGCCGCTCGGCGATGGCGCGTAGCGGCTCGCCTTCGAAGTCGATGATCGAGAAGTCGTTCTGGACCGCCAGCACCTGACCGAGATGGTAGTCGCCGTGGAAGCGCGTCTTCAGCGCCTCGATGTGCGCAGGCAGCAGCGCGGCGTAGCGCTGCGCCAAGGCCTCGCGCGCATCGAGCAACCGATCGGCGAGCGCCTGCGCCGGCGGCGGCAAGACGTCGCGGCTGCGTGCGAGATTGGCGAGCATGGTGCGCGCAGCGGCGACGGCGCCATCGCGCCATTGCGCGATGTCCGCCGGCGTGACGTGCTCGGGGGCGAAGTCGGGGCCGACTTCGATCTCTGGACAGAGCGCGCGATGCAGCTCTGCAGTGCGCAGCCCGAGCTGCGCCGCAAGCTCGAGATAGAGCGGATGGGCGGTCGCCTCCGGCGTCGGCGGCTCGTTTGCCCGCGTTTCGCGCGGCGCCATTAACAGCGCCTCGTCGAGATAGCGCGTGAGGTAGTTGAGCGCCTGCGCCCAGGCGCTGCCCTGGTTGCGCAGGAACGCGAACAGCACCCCCAGCGCCGTCTGCTCGCCGCTCTCGGCGATTAGGTGGCAGGCGCCGAGCAGCGGCGGCGTATTGGCAAAATGCGCGACATCGGTGAGGAAGCGCGTCATCTCGATCTCGGGCTGGATGCCGGCCGCGAGATGGCGATAGAGCTTGAGCACGCCATATTCCTCGATCAGGATCGAGCTGTTCGACTGCTCGCCGCCGATGCGCTTCACCACCGGGCTCGCCGGCCGGCTCACGCGGTCGAAAGCGCCGGTGCGCTCGAAGGTGACGGCGCCGCCGCGCCCCGGAAGCTCGCGCGCCTCTGCCATCGCCTGCACCGCGGCCAGCGCAAAATCCGCATCCGCCGACGCTTCGTAGATCGCGCCTTCGCGCCGGCCGTGGCGCGCGCGAGCCAGCGTGTAAGGCAGCAGCGCGTTGCGCCGCTCGCTCTCCTCCTCTTCCCAGGTCAAGGCGAGCGGCAGGGAGTAGCGGTGGGTTTCGCCGTCGCGGAAGCCGATCTCGATCACGGTGATCGGCCAGCCCAGATCCTTGGCCGGCCCCGGCAGCATGATGACGGCGGCGACGGTCGTCTTGGCGATCCGACCGCCCTTGCCGGCGAACCAGCGCTGCCGCGGCAAATAAGCGGGCAGCACCTCGCTCTCGAAAAGCTGCCGGTTATGCTGGTTGAACGGCCCCGACCAGCCCTCTTCGGGCATCACCATGGTGAGCAGCTCCGGCAAGGGGGCCTGCGCGCGCTTTTCCTGCTCGGTCTCAGCCACTGGATCGAGCAGGAACCAGTAGAAGCCGTGGCCGGGCAGCGTAAGCAGGTACGGCAGCTCGCCGATCGGCGGGAAGGTGCTGCGGCCGAACAGCTCGACCGGCACGCGTCCCTTGAGGCCGGAAAGATCCAGCTCCACCGCCTGCGGCGCGCGCGCCAGGTTGAAGACGCAGAGGATGATCTCCTCGCCATGCGCGCGCAGATAGGCCAGCACCTTGCGGTTGTCCGGATAGAGGAAGCGCTGGTCGCCCCGGCCGAAGGCGAGCCTCGCCTTGCGCACGGCGATGAGCCGCTTCATCCAATTGAGGAAGGAGGAAGGCGAGCGGCTCTGCGCCTCGACATTGACGGATTGATAGCCATAGACGGCGTCCATGATCGGCGGCAGGTAGAGCTGCGCCGGATCGGCGCGCGAGAAGCCGGCGTTGCGGTCGGGCGACCATTGCATCGGCGTGCGCACGCCGTCGCGGTCGCCGAGAAAGATGTTGTCGCCCATGCCGATCTCGTCGCCGTAATACATCACCGGCGTCCCCGGCATCGAGAACATCAAGCCGTTCAGTAGCTCCATGCGCCGGCGATCGTTCTCGAGCAGCGGCGCCAGCCGGCGGCGGATGCCGAGATTGAGCCGCATGCGCTTGTCGGCGGCATAATGGTTCCACAGGTAATCGCGCTCGCGGTCGGTCACCATCTCGAGCGTCAGCTCGTCGTGATTGCGCAGGAAAACCGCCCATTGGCAATTGGGCGGGATGTCCGGCGTCTGGCGCAGGATGTCGGTGATGGGATGGCGATCCTCGACCGCCACCGCCATGAAGATGCGCGGCATCAGCGGGAAGTGGAACGCCATGTGGCATTCATCGCCCTCGCCGAAATACTGTAGCACATCCTCCGGCCATTGATTGGCCTCGGCGAGCAGCATGCGATCGCCGTAGCGCTCGTCGAGCACGTGGCGCAGCCGCTTCAACAGGGCATGCGTCTCCGGCAGATTCTCGTTGATCGTGCCCTCGCGCTCGATGAGATAGGGCACGGCGTCGAGCCGCATGCCATCGACGCCGATGTCGAGCCAGTAGCGCATCACATTGGCGACCGCCTTCTCGACATGCGGATTGTCATAATTGAGGTCCGGCTGGTGGGCGTAGAAGCGGTGCCAGTAATAGGCCTGCGCCACCGGGTCCCAGGCCCAGTTCGATTTCTCGGTGTCGAGGAAGATGACGCGCGTGCCGAGGAATTTCTGGTCGGTATCGCTCCAGACGTAATAATCGCGCCAATGCGAGCCCGGCTTGGCGCTGCGGGCGCGCTGGAACCAGGGATGCTGATCGGAGGTGTGGTTCACCACCAGCTCGGTGATCACGCGCATGCCGCGGCGGTGAGCGGCGCGCACGAAAGCGCGGAAATCGCCCATGGTGCCGTAGGCCGGGTTGACGCTGCGGTAGTCGGCGATGTCGTAGCCGTCGTCCTTGAGCGGCGAGGGATAGAAGGGCAGCAGCCAGAGCGCGGTGACGCCGAGATCCTGGAGATAGTCGAGCTTGCGCGTCAGGCCCTGGAAATCGCCGATGCCGTCATCGGTGCTGTCGAAGAACGCCTTGACGTGGAGCTGGTAGATGATCGCGTCCTTGTACCACAGCGGATCGGCGGCGAGTGGCTGGGGCTGAGGCTGGGCAATGAGCGTGGAGTTTGGCATGGGCTGGCCGGGCAAGGTGAGAGGACGCGCTAGCGCGCGATGCGGAAGATTGCCGCCGGGTTGGCGCCGGGGTCGAGGGTGACGCGCTGACGCGCGCCGCGCCAACGATGCTCCTCGCCGGTCAACAGCTCGGTGGCGGTGAAGGTTTCAGTCGCCGCGATCCCCATCTCGGCCAGCGGAAACTCGACCTCCGCCGCATGCGCCGCGAAGGGGTCGAGGTTGACCGCGACGAAGACGGGGTCGCTGCCCTCCGCCCCGGCCTTGCCGTAGAACAGGATCTGGGGATGGTCGGCAGGGTGGAAGCGCAGGTTGACGAGATGGTGGAGCGCGGGGTGGTCGCGGCGCAGCCGGTTGAGCCGGGCGATGTCGTCCTTGATGTGGCCTGGGCGGTCCCAATCCCAGACCTTGTACTCGTATTTCTCGGAGTGGAGATATTCCTCGCTGTCCGGGATCGCGCGGTTCTCGCACAGCTCGAAGCCGCTATAGATGCCATAGACCGGCGACAGCGTCGCCGCCAGCACCAGCCGGATGCGGAAGGCCGCCCGCCCGCCCTGCTGCAGATGCACCGGCAGGATATCGGGCGTGTTGGTGAAGAAGTTCGGGCGGAAATAGTCCTTCGCCGGCCCCTGCGCCAGCTCGGTGCCGTATTCGGTCAGCTCCGCCTTGCTCACGCGCCAGGTGAAATAGGTGTAGGACTGGGTGAAGCCCGCCTTGGCGAGGGCGTGCATCATCTTCGGCCGGGTGAAAGCCTCGGCCAGGAAGATCGTCTCGGGGTGGCGGCTCTGCACCTCGCGGATCAGCCATTCCCAGAAGGGCAGCGGCTTGGTGTGGGGATTGTCGACGCGGAAAATCTTGACGCCCTCGCCGATCCAATAGAGCACCACGTCGCGCAACGCCTGCCAGAGCGCGTCGCGATCGGGGTTGTAGAAGTCGACATTGACGATGTCCTGGTACTTCTTGGGCGGGTTCTCGGCATATTTGATCGTGCCGTCCGGGCGGAAGACAAACCATTGCGGGTGTTGCGCCACCCAGGGATGGTCGGGGGCGCATTGAATGGCGAAATCGAGCGCCACTTCCATCCCGAGCGCACGGGTGGCCGCGACGAAGCGGCGGAAGCCGGCGATGCCGCCGAGCTCGGGATGGACCGCGTCGTGGCCGCCCTCGGCCGCGCCGATGGCATAGGGGCTGCCGGGATCGCCCGGCGCCGCGACGAGGCTGTTGTCGCGGCCTTTGCGGTTGACCCGGCCGATGGGGTGGATCGGCGGCAGATAGACGACGTCGAAGCCCATCGCCTGGATCTCGGGCAGGCGGGCGATGGCATCCTCGAAGCTCGCGCCCTGACCGGCGATCCGCCCCTGGCTGCGCGGAAACATCTCGTACCAGGCGGCAAAGCGCGCCAAGGGGCGGTCGACCACCAGTTCGAGCTCGCGGCCATAGCGCGTCGCGCCGCGCCGGTCGGGCCAGCGCGCCATCGCCTGGGCGAGCAGCCGCGACAGCATGATCTCGGCGCGTCCTGCCGCCGCTTCGCGCCCGAACGCGTCGAGCAGCCGGTGCAGCAGCTCCCGATCGGCGCCGGCAGCGCGGCCGGTGGCCGCGGCGAGCAGGTCGCGGCCTTCACCCAGGTCGATGGCGAGATCCTGGCCGGCCTGCTGCTTCTTCAGGGTACCGGCGCGCCACGAGGCGAAGGCGTCGGTCCAGGCCTCGATGGTATAGCGGTAGCGCGTGTTCTCGGTGAGCGGGAAACGCCCCAGCCAGCGGTCATTGTCGACGAGCCTCATCGGCGCCTCATGCCAGACCGCATCGCCTTCCGCGCGATAGAGGATGACGGCAGCGAGCGCATCGTGGCCGTCGCGCAGCAGATCGGCCGCGACGGCGAGCATGTCGCCGACCACCCGCTTGGCCGGGAAGCGGCCGCCATCGAGCTCGGGAGAGACCGTCTCGATGAGGATGCGCGCATCGGGCGACCAAAGCGCGTGCATCGCCGACTGCGGTCCCCGTTCCGCCGGGATGAGGCGCGCCGGGGCGCGGCAACCGCGCAGCACCCTCACCGCGCGCGGCTCCACGACGAGCTCAATTCCCGGACCCGGACCCGCCCCCGCTTCGGTCAGCAGCAAAGGCTCCTCCTCGACGGCGTCGAGCAGCAGATCGGTGTCGATCTCGTTGGCAGTCTCGCCATCGGTGTTGATCAGGCTGAACGCCCAATCCTCGCCCGATAGGGTGCGCCGCGCCAGCACCACCAACGGATCGACCGGCGGCGTCAGCCGCTGCTGCGGCCCCTCCTCGTTCAGCGCCGGCGTCGCGCGCTTCACTGCGTTGATCTCGGCGATCGCCGATGAGAGGTCGAAACGCCGGGGCTCGGCCTGCTCCGGGCGCGTCGTCACCACGTCGAGCCGGCGCCGCCAGCCGAACTCGTAGCCCATGGGCATCATCACGCCGGTGGAGAAGCAGGCGGCGAAGGCGTAGGCCTGGCGGCAGTGTGCCGCGATCGACGCCTCGTCGCAGCCGGCGCGCTCGAGCTCGGCGGCGAGCCGCTCGGTGTCGTGGCTCTCGGGAAAGGCGATCGAGGGCGCGATGGCGCGAAAGCTGTCATATTGCTCGAGCAGCCAGGGGCTGGTGAAATCCCACCACTTGCTGCTGTTGAAGAGATAGTCGAAGCCGGCGCCCTGCAGCCGCTGCACCTCGGGGAGCCGCGCCCCCAGCGTCTCCGCGGCAAACAGGCAGTCGGGCGCGACGCTGCGGGCCGCGGCAATGAGCGCGTGCCAGACCCGCGCCGGCACCTTGTAGGCGGCGTCGCAGCGGAAGCCGCGGAAGCCAAGACGCGCGTAATAGCGGACCAGCTCGGCGAAATAGGCCACGGTCTCCGCCTCGGCATCGTCGCCGCGATAGTCGATCTCGGCGAGATCGCGCCAGACAGTGACGTTGGCGGCATTGGCGGGGTCGATGGCCGAAGGCGAGCGCAGCCCGCCTCCCAGCTCCTGCGCGAACCACTGCGGATGGCGCGAAGCGAGCTCGCTGTCGCGCGCGGTGTGGTTCACCACCAGATCCATCATCGCGACCAGCCCCTGGCCGCGGCAGGCGGCGGCGAAGCCCGCGAGCAGCGCCTCGTCGCTTTCGCGCGCGGCGCCGCGGAACAGCGGATTGAGGCGATAGTAGTCCTTGACCGCGTAGAGGCTGCCGGAGAAGCCGGGCAGGTGAAAGGGATTGACGAAGACGCAATTGAATCCCATCGCCGCGATGCGCGGCAGCTCGTTGCGCCACGCGGCAATGTCGCCAGCCAGTAAGGGAAGAGATTGTAGATGCGCAGGCCCTCGGCCGGCGCCTGGGCATCATCGGAAGCGCGCGGGCTCATGGCGATCGCGCGCGGAACGAGGGCGATAGAGGCGCCTGTGGCCTGAGTTCCCCCAGACTGCACCTCCGGCTCGTTTTCCTAGGACCGAACCGGGGCCGCGATACCAGCATTTCATCGCGCGAAATTGGGTGCGGCAGCGAAAAGCGATATGGCCTTATCGCTCTTCTGCGCGACTGTTTCACCGCGCTGCCACAGGTTGCCTGCTGGGGAAACGGCGCACGCCACCGGAAGTTCCATCACCGCCGCGACGGCGGCTCGCCTGTGGGCGGCGGCGAGTGCTCGGCCTCGACCTCGCGCTCGAGGGCGAGCGCCTCATCCTCGCCGAACAAGCGCTCGTCGGCGATCGTGCCGGCGGGACCCTCGACGACGAGCCTGCTCGGCTCATCCGC
Organism: uncultured Alphaproteobacteria bacterium; assembly: GCA_963789275.1. Taxonomy (GTDB): domain Bacteria; phylum Pseudomonadota; class Alphaproteobacteria; order ATCC43930; family CGMCC-115725; genus DAHUYF01. Next base: position 82,853 of record CAWBKF010000019.1, on the reverse strand, counting down.
TATGGCGAGCTCCCAGGCCTGGCGCACCGCCGCGTCGCGCGTCGGCTGAATGCCGCGCATTGCCGCCTCGCCGTCTTTCTGCACGTTCCATCTACCATCGGCCAACGGGCTCACGCGATACACATGGCGTCCCAGCATCTCTGTTCCTCGTCTGGCCTGACTCTGCCACTTGGCAACACCGCTCCGGCGCGACGCGTTCCGGCGAGGAACTCGCGCACCCATCGGGCGTTCTGCTGGAGCTTCCCGACTCGGACCTTGCGGCTCCGCCGCCCTGCTCTTCGCCCTGAGGGCGCAGGCATTTGGCGTCTGACACTGCGGCCGAGGATGGATTGACGAAACCAAAGACCACGATCACCGAAGACGATCTGCACGCCTATGTCGATGGCATGCTCGGCGTCGGGCGCCGGCTCGCCGTGGCGCTCTATCTCGTCTCCGCCCCGGCGGATGCTGCCCGGGTCGAGGCCTTCCGCGCCCAAAAGGAGGCGGTCAATGCCCTTTTTGGCGCTGTCGTTGACGAGCCGTTGCCGTTAAGGTTGAGATACGCGCTGCGCTTGCGGCGGCACGAGCGCGTCCTGCGCCGTTCTCTCGCGATCGTGGCCGCTATCGGATTCGCCGGTCTGATTCTGCTGGCGGGCGGCATGCTGGCGCAGCGGCTGCTGCCGAACCGCGCTTCCGCCGGCGCGCAACCGGCGCGCTCGACCCAAGACACGGCTCACCCTGCCACCCTGCCGGCGCGGCGGCACGGCCTCGATCTCTGAGGCATCCACAGTTCGACTGAAAAGAGCGGCCGGGCGCGGCCCTGCGCGCCCGGCCAGTGCACGGGTGGCAAACCCGCCGACAGGGAGACTGTGCCAATGCCGGGCTGTAGACCGTCGGACATTCGCCGCGAGCGCCCGGCGGCCCGCCATCCGGCAGCGGGCCGGGGAGGACACCGCTGCGCAGTTTCCAACACACGCTCTCGGGCAGGGTTCCGCCGGCCGGGTCAGGCGGTGCGGCGCGGTGCGGCGGCGGCGCTGGCGCTGACCGAGACGCGGCGGCGCAACGCTTCGCCTACCGCAATCTCCGATTGGCCTTTGGCCGGCGTCAGTCGCCGCGTCGGCGTGGGGCGGCCGGCCTCGGGCCGTTCGGCGCCCATATCCATCAGCTGGCGCAACATCTCGCGGCCGCGCGACAGGCGCGAACGGATGGTGCCGACGGGCACGTCGAGCACCGCGGCGACCTCCTCGTAGCGCATGCCTTCGAGCCCCACCAGCAGCAGCACCGAGCGCTGCTCCTCCGGCAGCCTGGCGATGGCGCGCTCGAGATCGCGCAGTTCGAGCCGCTTGCCTTGATTAGGCGATGTCGTCAGCATGGGCTCGCTGTCAGAGAGACCGACGGCCGAGCCCTCGCGCACCGCGCGGCGGACGTGGTTAACATACTGATTGTGGAGGATGGTGAACAGCCACGCACGAAGATCGGTGCCCTTCTGCCAGAGATGCACCTTGCTGAGCGCCCTGGTCAGGCAATCCTGCACCAGATCGTCGGCGGCATTGACGTCGCGGGTCAAGGCACGTGCATAGCGGCGTAGGCGCGGAATCTCTTCCTCGATCTTCTTGCAAATGTCGGCCATCCCCGGCTCCCTTCGCGCGTCCCGTGGGCGCGCTGCATTCGAGTTCAACGTGAAGCGACGTAACGATCTGACTGTACCGGCCTCCTGTAATCGCTTGATGTCATCCGCGGCGGATTTCTGTAAGAAATTGTAACGCCGTGTAATCGATCTCCGATGAACGCATGGCGCGGAATAAACACCGTGCTTCCTAACCTGGACGATATTGCATCGATGCCGCAGATGAGCCACATTGCAGGCCAGCCATGAAAGCGACGACAGGCCATATCCTTGTGGTGGACGACCAAAAGGAGATATGCGAGGTCGTCCAGCAGTACTTGTCCAGCGAGGGCTACCGCGTCAGTGTCGCCAATGAAGGCGGCGGGATGCGCAAGGTCATGGCACAGGGGCCCGTCGATCTCGTCATCCTGGATCTCATGCTGCCCGGCGAGGACGGGCTGACGCTGGCCCGCCAGCTGCGCGAGGAATCGACGGTGGGGATCATCATCCTGACCGGCCGGGGCGAGACCGTCGATCGCATCATCGGGCTCGAGATGGGCGCCGATGACTACCTGCCAAAGCCATTCCATCTGCGCGAGCTGCTGGCACGGGTCAAGAGCGTACTGCGCCGCGCCTCGAGCCGGGCGCAGAAGGAACCGTCCGCAGGCAATCGCTCGCGCGCGCGGTTTGCCGGTTGGCACCTCGATCTCGCCACGCGCGAACTGGTCTCGCCCGAAGGGGGCGAGGTGCGGCTGACCACCGGCGAGTTCGATCTGCTCGCCGCCTTCGTTAACAATGCCAATCAGGTGTTGAGCCGCGACCGGCTGCTCGACCTCGCGCGCAACCGCGAGGCCGGCCCCTTCGACCGCACCATCGACGTCCAGGTCGGACGCCTCCGGCGTAAGCTCGAGCCCGATCCGGGAAGGCCGACCATCATCAAGACGGTGCGTGGCACCGGCTACATCTTTACCCCTACCGTCGAAGTCGTCTGAGCGCGGATTGACGCGGCGGTGAACGATCCGCAGTGTCGGCGGCGATGAGCACCGCTTCGCAGGGCCGGCGCGCGGCGCTCTACCCCTATCTGCTGCTGACGCTGGCCTCGCTGTTCTGGGCGGGCAACTGGATCGTCGGCCGCGCCGTGCGCGACAGCATGCCGCCGGTGGCGCTGACCTTCTGGCGCTGGGGCGTCGCGGCGCTGCTGCTGGCGCCGACCGCGCTGCCGCGGCTCGCCGGCAAGGGCGCGGTGCTGCGGCGCCATTGGCGGGTGCTGTTCCTGCTGGGATTGAGCGGCGTCGCGCTGTTTCAGGCGCTGGTCTATGCCGGGTTGCGCTATACCACCTCGGTCAACGGCGTGCTGATGAACTCGGCCGCGCCGCTGTTCATCATCCTCGTCGCCTGGATCGTCGACGGCGAGCGCGTGACGCCGCGCCAGCTCGCCGGCGTTGCCCTGTCGTTCCTCGGCATTCTCGTCATCATGAACCGCGGCGAGTTCGCAAGCCTGCGCCATTTCAGCTTCAACCCCGGGGATCTCGTGGTGCTGCTGGCGATGCCTATATGGGGCATCTACAGCGTATTGCTGCGCCGCCGGCCGCCGGACCTCGATTCACTGGCGCTGGTCTTCGTCATCGCGCTGATCGGCCTTGGCGTGCTGGCGCCGTTCTATGCGCTGGAGAGCTGGCTGTTCGCGGCGCCGCTCATCGGCTGGAAGGCGGCGGGCAGCGTGCTCTACATCGCCTGCTTCGCCTCGATCGGCGCCTATCTCTGCTGGAACCGCGCCGTCGAGCTGATCGGCGCCAATCGCGCCGGCTTCACCATCCATCTGCTGCCGGCCTTCGGCACGGCGCTGGCGGTGCTGCTGCTGGGCGAGACGGTGCATCTCTTCCATCTCGTCGGCATCGCCACCATTCTCATCGGCGTCTCACTCGCGACCAGCGCGCGCGGAGCGCGCTGAGGGCTACTCCGCAGCCGCGCGTGCGGCATCGGCCTTGCCGCAGCCGCCGCCGCCCGGGGTCTCGATGACGAAGACGTCGCCGGCGTTCACTGCGATCGCGTGGGTGCCGCCGAAGCTCTCGCGGCTGCCATCGGCGCGCTCGACCCAGTTGCGCCCGAGCGCGCCGGGCGCGCCACCCAGCAGGCCGTAGGGCGGCACGCGGCGATGCCCGGAGAGGATCGCCGCGGTCATCGCCTCGCGGAAGCGGATGCGGCGGACCACGCCGTCGCCGCCGTGATGTCGCCCGGCGCCGCCGGAGCCGCGGCGGATGGCGAAGCTCTCGAGCAGCACCGGGAAGCGCCATTCCAGCACCTCGGGATCGGTCAGCCGCGAGTTGGTCATATGCGTGTGGACGGCGTCGGTGCCGTCGAAATCCGGGCCCGGCGCCGGAGCCGCCGCAGATCGTCTCGTAGTACTGGTAGCGCTCGTTGCCGAAAGTGAAGTTGTTCATCGTGCCCTGCGCCGCCGCCATCACCCCCAAGGCGCCGTAGAGCGCATCGGTGACGCATTGCGAGGTCTCGACGTTGCCGGCGACCACCGCGGCGGGATAGCGCGGGTTGAGCATCGAGCCCGGCGGAATGATCAGCTCCAGCGGCTTGAGGCAGCCGCCGTTCATCGGGATCTCGTCGTCGACCAGGGTGCGGAAGACGTAGAGCACCGCCGCCTTGCACACCGCCGAAGGCGCGTTGAAGTTGGTGGGAAGCTGCGGGCTGGTGCCGGTGAAATCGATGACGGCGCGGCGGCCGGCGCGGTCGATGGCGATCCGCACTTTGATCACGGCGCCATCGTCGGTCTCATAGGCGAACTCGCCGTCGTTGAGCACGCTCAACACGCGGCGCACCGCCTCCTCGGCATTGTCCTGGACATGGCCCATATAGGCCTCGACCGCTGCCTGGCCGAAATGCCGCACCATGCGGTGCAGCTCCTGCACGCCCTTCTCGCAGGCGGCGATCTGTGCCTTGAGGTCGGCGATGTTCTGCGCGGGATTGCGCGAGGGATAGCGGCCGGAAGACAGCAATGCGACCATCTCCTGCTCGCGGAAGCGCCCGGCATCGACCAGCAGGAAATTGTCGATGAGCACGCCCTCCTCCTCGACGCTGCGGCTGTCGGGCGGCATCGAGCCCGGCGTGATGCCGCCGATATCCGCCTGGTGGCCGCGCGAGGCGACGTAGAAGAGCACGTCGCCGGTGCCGTCGCCGTCGTCCTCGGCAAAGACCGGCGTGATGACGGTGACGTCGGGCAGATGGGTCCCGCCATTATAGGGCGCGTTCAGCACATAGACGTCGCCCGGCCGCATGCCGCGGCCGTCGGCGCGACTGCCCGCGGGCGCGGATCACGGTCTGCACGCTCTCGCCCATCGAGCCGAGATGCACCGGCATATGCGGCGCGTTGGCGATCAGCGAGCCCTCGCGGTCGAACAGCGCGCAGGAGAAATCGAGCCGCTCCTTGATGTTGACGGAATAGGCGGTGTTCTGCAGCGCCACGCCCATCTGCTCGGCGATCGCCATGAAGAGGTTGTTGAACACCTCGAGCATCACGGGATCGACGCTGGTGCCGATGGCGACGCGGCTCGGCAGCGGCACGACGCGCTCCAGCACGAGATAGCGCCGCCGGTCGAGCACGGCGCGCCAGCCCGGCTCGACGATGGTGGTGGCGGTGGCCTCGCGGATGATCGCGGGACCCGCGACCTGCTGGCCCGGCAGCAGCGCGTCGCGGTCGAAGACCGGCGCCTGGTGCTCGGCGCCGGCGGTGAAGAGCGTGACGCGGGCGAGCGGCGCGGGCTCGCCCGGCGTCTCGAGCTGCGCGCAAAGCGGATCTTCCGTCGCGTCGGTGGCGCCCACCACCTCGACCGAGACGGCCTCGACCACCAGCGGCTTTTCCGGCATGACGAAGCCGTAGCGCTGCTTGTGCGCCTGCGCGAAAGCGGCGGCGATCGCCGCGCTCGTGCCGTAGGGCACCACCAGCGGCGTGTCGGTGCCGTCGTATTTGACATGCGCCTTGCGCTGCACGCTGACCTGCGCCGGCGCGATGCCTTGCGCGCGCATCTCGGCAACCCCTTCGGCGGCGAGGCGGTCGAGCAACGCTGCAAGCTCGGGCATCGCCTCGTCGGCGAGCCGCGTCTCCACCGCCTGCTCGCGCAAGCTGCGCAGATCGGCGAGGCCCATGCCATAGGCCGAGAGCACGCCGGCGAAAGGGATGGATGTAGACGCGCCGCATGCCGAGCGCGTCGGCCACCAGGCAGGCATGCTGGCCGCCGGCGCCGCCGAAGCAGCACAGCGTGTACTCCGTGACGTCGTAGCCGCGCTGGATCGAGATCTGCTTGATGGCGTTCGCCATGTTCTCGACGGCGATCCTGAGGAAGCCCTCGGCCACTTCGACCGGCGTGCGGCGGTTGCCGCTGGCCGCGGCGATCGCGTCGGCGAGCGCGGCGAACTTGCGCTCGACCACCGCCTCATCGAGCGGCGCGTCGCCGTCGGGACCGAAGACGCGCGGGAAGAAGCGCGGCTGCAGCTTGCCGAGCATGACGTTGCAATCGGTGACGGTGAGCGGCCCGCCGCGGCGGTAGCAGGCGGGGCCCGGATTGGCGCCGGCCGATTCCGGGCCGACGCGATAGCGCGCGCCGTCGAAGCTGCAGATCGAGCCGCCGCCCGCCGCCACGGTGTGGATATGCATCATCGGCGCGCGCATGCGCACGCCGGCCACCACCGTCTCGAAGCTGCGCTCGTATTCGCCCGCGTAATGCGAGACGTCGGTCGAGGTGCCGCCCATGTCGAAGCCGATGATCTTGTCGAATCCCCCCATCTCGGCGGTGCGCACGGCGCCGACGATGCCGCCGGCGGGGCCCGACAGGATCGCATCCTTGCCTTGGAAGCGCCGCGCGTCGGTGAGGCCGCCGTTCGACTGCATGAAGAGAAGGCGCGTGCCGCCGAGCTCGGCCGCCACCCGGTCGACATAGCGCCTGAGGATCGGCGAGAGATAGGCGTCGACCACGGTGGTGTCGCCGCGGCTCACCAGCTTCATCAGCGGGCTCACCTGATGGCCGACCGACACCTGGGTGAAGCCCAGCCGGCGCGCGAGATCGGCGGCGTCGCGCTCATGCCCGGGAAAGCGGTAGCCATGCAGGAAGACGATCGCCGCCGAGCGGATGCCGGCAGCGTAAGCGGCAGCAAGATCGGCTTCGAGCCGCGCCAGATCGAGCGGGGCCAGCACCTCGCCCTCGGCGGTGACGCGCTCGTCGGCCTCGATGACGCGCTCGTAGAGCTGCTCCGGCAGGACGATATGGCGCTCGAACAGCTTCGGCCGGTTCTGATAGCCGATGCGCAGCGCGTCGCCGAAGCCCCGGGTGATCACCAGCACGGTGCGCTCGCCCTTGCGCTCCAGCAGCGCGTTGGTGGCGACCGTCGTGCCCATCTTCACCGCGGCGATGGCGGCGCCGGGGATCGGCGCATCGGCGGCAAGGCCGAGCAAGTCGCGGATGCCTTGGATCGCCGCGTCGCGGTAGCGCTCGGGATTGTCGGAGAGCAGCTTGTGGGTCAGCAGCGCGCCGTCCGGGCGGCGCGCCACCACGTCGGTGAACGTGCCGCCGCGGTCGATCCAGAACTGCCAGCCGGGCTCGCTCATGCCCCTGCTCCTGCCTCGGGCAGGCGAGTCATCCTCGGCAGCGGCGGCGGCGTCAAGCTCAGGCGCCCAGGCGCTCGGCGAGCTGGTTGAAATCCTCGGCGACGATATCGAAGCGCCGGCCGGAAACGTCGTGCGGCGGCTTGCCGGGCCCCCATTCCAGGGACCGCGGCACATAGCCGGTCTTGAGCCCCTCCCCCGCCGCCGCCGCGAGATCGCCCGGATGGGCCGCCACCAGCATGACCTCGCCGGCCGAGAGGCCGAGCAGATCCGGGGGCATCCGGTAGGCCTCGGGATCCGGCTTGTAGTGATGCGCGAGCTCGGCCGAGAGCACGACGTCCCAGGGGAGCGCGGCATGCTTCGCCATGTTGACGAGCAGCCCGATATTGCCGTTGGAGAGCGTGCCAATGATGAAGCGGCGCTTCAGGCGGGTGAGCCCGGCCACCGCGTCTGGCCAGGGGTCGAGCCGGTGCCAGGCGCGGTTGAGATGGTCCGTCTCCGCCGCGCTGAGGCCAGAAAGGCGGTATTCGCGCGATGAGCCGGTCGAGGATCATCGCGGTGGAGATCGTCGATCCGCGTCCAGGGCAGTTCGCCCGAGCGCACGCGCTGCATCGCAGGCTGGTAGCCGCCGCGCCAGGCATCGACGAAGCCCGCCCAATCGGCTGTGAGGCCTCTTGGCGCGGCCGAAAGCCTCGAGCTCGCGGATGAGGCTGCCGCGCCAATCCACCACCGTGCCGAAGACGTCGAAGACGAGGGCCTTGACGCTGCCGCCGAGATTGCCGTTCATGAGCCTCACCCGTCCGCCGCAAGAGACGACCAGTATTCACAGGCGGCGGCTAAAGTCGATGCCGGGCGGCGACGGATCTCGGTATCGTGCCTGCCATCGGCGAGGAGCGTGCTCATGGACGACATCATCCCCAACGCGACCCCGCCGCGCGTGCCGCCGGTCGAGCCCGACCTGCTGAACTCCGCCATTTTCCTGTTCTCGGAATTCCTGCAGCAGGTTGCCGATCTCGATGTGCCCGAGGGCGAGGATGACGAGGGCGAGGATGATCGCGGCAGCGCGGAAGACGACGACGAGGAGGCATCGCCGATCGACATGCGCGCGGTGCTCGATCTCTTCGCCGAGGAGCTGGGCACCAGCGTGCCGGTCACGCTCAACCTCTACATGCGGGTGACGGCGCTGTTCCGGCTGCTGGCGGTGAGCCCGTCGCTGGCGCGGCTCGCCGCGGCCGATGATGACGGCGCCGGCGGGCTCAACGACGACGCGCTGGTGGCGTTTGCCCGGCTCGACCTCCATGTCAGTCGCAACGAGAGCGGGATCGTCGCCGATTTCGATCCCCGCGAGCTACGCGACGCGCTCAGCACCGACTGAGCCGCCGATGGGCCCGACAACTCCCGGCACAAGGGTGTTCTCGCCGGCGCAGGCCTTCCAGAGCGCGGCGCATCTGCAGCGCCAAGGACGGCTCGCCGATGCGGAACACCTCTACGAGGCGGTGCTCGACATCGACCGTCATCATTCGGGCGCGCTGCACAATCTCGCGATGATCCGCGCCGAGCAGGGCCGCCTCGGCGAGGCGGCGAGCCTGCTGCGCCATGCCATCGACCGGCAGCCCGGCGACGCCGCGGCGCAGATTGGCCTCGGCGGCGTGCTGCAGGCGATGGGCCGGCACGAAGAAGCGCTGGCGCGGTTCGAGCGCGCGGCGGCGCTCGATCCCGACCTCGCCCCCGCCCAACACGGTCTCGCCAGCGCCTTGCTGGTCCTGGGGCGCGCCGGCGAGGCGCTTTCGCGGCTTGACCGGGCGCTGGCGCTCGATCCCGGCTTCGCCGAGGCGATGAGCGCCAAGGGCAGCGCGCTGCAGGCGCTGGGGCGCGCCGAAGAAGCCGTCGCCTGGCACGAGCAGGCGCTGGCGCTCAAGCCCAACGACGCCTCGGTGCACAACAATCTCGGCACAACGCTGCAGGCGCTGGGCCGGCACGAGGCGGCAAGCGCGCACTACGCGCGGGCGCTGGCGCTCGACGCCGCCTCGGCCGACCTCCAGGTCAATCGCGGCAAGGCGCTGCACCGGCTCGGCCGCGACGAGGAGGCGGTCGGCCATTACGAGCGGGCGCTCGCGCTCGCGCCGCGCGACGCCGGCGCGCTGAACGATCTCGGCAATGCCTTGCAATCGCTCGGCCGCCATGGCGAGGCCGTGGCGCGCTACGAGCAGGCCTTGGCGTTGCGGCCGGGCTTCGCCGCCGCGCACGGCAATCTCGCCAACTCGCTGCACGCGCTGGAGCGGTACGGCGAAGCGATCGCGCAGTACGAGGCGGCGATGGCGGCAAAGCCCGGCAACGCCGTCGCCGCCAGCAATCTCGGCACCGCCTTGCGCGAGATCGGCCGCCTCGCCGAGGCGCGTCGTGCCTTCGAGCGCGCCGTGGCGCTGGCGCCGGAGCATGCCGGCTTTCATCTCAACCTCGCCGAAGTGAAGCGCTTCACCCCTGACGATCCTCAGCTCCTGGCACTGGAGACACTCGCGGGTCGCGCCGACGCGTTGCCGCCGGAGGAGCAGGTCGAGCTGCATTTCGCGCTGGCCAAAGCGCGCGCCGACCTCGGCGAGCATGCGCAAGTCTTCCGCCATCTGCGGCATGCCAATACGCTGCAGCGGCGCGCCATCGCCTACGATGAAGCGGCGACGCTGGGCGAGATCGAGCGCATCGGCGCGGTTTTCACCCCGGCGCTGATGCGCGCCAACGCCGGTCTCGGCGCGCCCTCCTCGCTGCCCGTCTTCATCATCGGCATGCCGCGCTCCGGCACCACCCTCGTCGAGCAGATCGCCGCGAGCCACCCGGACATTCACGGCGCCAGCGAGCTCCCCGACTTCCCCGCCGCGGCGGGCGGCGTCCTTGCCGATTTCCCCGAGGGCGTCGCGGCGCTGGGGGCGGACGCGCTGCTCGCACTGGGGACGCGCTATCTCTCCGGCCTGGCGCCGCGCGCGCCGGGCGCGCGGCGCATCACCGACAAACTGCCGGCGAATTTCCGCCATGCCGGCCTCATTCATCTGGCGCTGCCCGAGGCGCGGATCATCCATGTGCTCCGCGACCCCGCCGATACCTGCTGGTCGTGCTTTGCCACGCTGTTCACCGCCGGACAGAATTTCGCCTACGATCTCGAAGAGCTGGGCCGCTATTACCGCGCCTATGAGGCGCTGATGGCGCATTGGCGCACGGTGCTCCCCGCGGGCGTGATGCTCGAGATCCGCTATGAGGATGTGGTCGCCGATCTCGAGCGCGAGGCGCGGCGGATCATCGCGTTTTGCGGCCTTGCCTGGGACGATGCCTGCCTCGCCTTCCACGCGACCCAGCGGCCGGTGCGCACCGCCAGCGCCGCCCAGGTGCGCCAGCCGATCTATCGCGGCTCGATCGGCCGCTGGCGCAGCTACGCGGCAGAGCTCGGCCCGCTCTTGGCCGCGCTCGGCGGCTGAGACCGCTCGCGGCGCTGGGCGCGGTAGCGCTCGAGCAGTGTGTCGAAGCTGGCGCCGAGCGCATGCTCGATCTCCGGCCGGCCTTCGAGCCGGCTCAGCAGCAGCGCCACCGCCTCGAGCGTCGAGAGCCCCTCGCGGCGCGGTTCGCGCCTGAGCTTGCCGTAGCGCGACGGCCGGCGCGGGTCGAGCGCGATGCGGCGGCATTTCAGCATCCAGGCATTGCGCCACCACAGCGCCTTGGCCTGGCTCCAGCTGCCGTCGAGCACGATCACGCCGTCGATCTCGGCGAGTTCTTGCGCCTGATGGGCCAGCGCCGCGCCCTTGCGGTCGAGCAGGACGATCTCGCGCCCGGCGGCAAGCTCGGCCGGCTTGGCGGAGCCGAGATATAGGACAGCCCAGCGCTTGGGATCGACATTCCGGCCCAACACCTTGCTGAGGCTCGGCCAGGAGAGGCCAACCTTCACCGTTGCGCGTTTCAAATGCAGCGCCGTGAGCCGCGCCGTGCCGAGCTCCATATCCTGCTCCTGCGGATGCTGCAGGATGAGCACGGCGATGCGGTTGTCGATCGAGCTCGATGCCGGCGCAGACGCAGAGCGCGGTGGGCTTGCCGCAGCGCGGGCAGGCTGCCTCTGCGACGCTGGGCGCTTCAGTTTCCATGCCTGCCTATAGGCCCTGACGCCCGCGGCTTCAACCGATCCGCTATCATCGCGCCATGCGAGACAGCACCATCCCCCTCCCGACCGACACGCAGGAGCGCCAGCGCCGGACGCTCCGGCGCAACCGGGCGCTGGCGACGGGGCTGCTGGTGCTGGCGGCGGCCGCGTTCTTCGCCACCAGAGTCGAGCCGCAGCCAGGCTTCTGGCTGCTGCTGCTGCGCGCCGGGGCGGAGGCGGCGGTGGTCGGCGGGCTCGCCGACTGGTTCGCCGTGACCGCGCTCTTCCGCCATCCGCTCGGCCTGCCTATCCCGCACACCGCGATCATCCCGCGCAGCAAGGACCGCATCGGCGACGGGCTCGGCGATTTCGTCGAGCGCAACTTCCTCGCGCCGGAGATCATCGCCGATCGGCTGCGCGCGCTCGCGCCGGGACGGCGCTTCGCGGCCTGGCTGGTGCAGCCCGGGAACGCGCCGCGCGCCGCCGACCAGATCGCGGCGGCGCTGCCTTACGTCATCGGCTCGCTCGGCGATCCCGCGGTGCGCGAGTTCGTCGCCCGCTCCTTCGGCGAGCAGCTCAAGGAGCTGGATATGGCGCCGACGGCCGGGCGCCTGATCACGCTGTTCGCCGCCAGCGGGCAATACGATGCGCTGTTCGACCGCACCCTCGACTGGGTCCAGGCGCTGCTCGCCGCCAATGCCGATCGGATCTACACCGTGGTCGAGGAGCGCAGCCGCTGGTGGATCCCCAAAGCCATCAACCGGCACATGGCGGTGGCGCTCATCGAGGGCATCGAGGAGGTGCTGGCGGAGCTGCGGCTGCCGGACGGCGCGGCGCGCGAGCGCTTTCGCGCGGGGGTCGAGGATCTCGCCGCCAGCCTCGCCGCCTCTCCCGAGCGCAGACAGCGCTTCAACGCCGCCAAGAACCGCCTGATCGAGCATCCCGACACGCAAGCCTGGCTCGGCGGCATCTGGGACGAGCTCCGCCGCATCTTCCTCGACGATCTCGCTTCGCCTGCCTCGCGCACCCGCGAGGCGCTGCGCACGGCGATCCTGTCGCTCGGCCAAGCGCTCGCCCGCGACCAGGAGATGCAGGCGCGGCTCGATGCCACGATCGAGCATGCGGCCTTGGCGGTGGTGCCGTGGCGCGGCCAGATCGGCACGCTCATCGCCGAGGTGGTGCGCGGCTGGGATGCTCGCACGGTGACCCGGCGTTTGGAGCTCGCCATCGGCAGCGACCTGCAATATATCCGCATGAACGGCACGCTGGTCGGCGCCTGCGTCGGCTGCGTGCTCTATCTCGTCGCCTATTACCTGTTCCCGTCCTAGACTCGATGCCGATGCCCCTCGTCGACCACCCCTCGCCCAATCACGGGCCGCGGCCGCCGGACACGGCCATCGACATGCTGATCCTGCATTACACCGGCATGCCGACGGCCGCCGAGGCGCTGGCGCGGCTGTGCTCGCCCGAGGCGGCGGTCAGCGCGCATTACCTGATCGACGAGGACGGCGCGGTGCTGCGCCTGGTGGCGGAAGAGCGGCGCGCCTGGCATGCCGGGGTTTCGTTCTGGGCCGGACGGCGCGACATCAACAGCGCCTCGGTCGGCATCGAGCTGGTCAATCCCGGCCACGAATTCGGCTATCGCCCGTTCACCGCGCCGCAGATGGCGGCGCTCGCGGCGCTCTGCCGCGACATCGTGGCGCGCCATCCCATCCCGGCGCGGCATGTGCTCGCGCATTCTGATGTCGCGCCGCAGCGCCGCAGCGATCCCGGCGAGTTCTTCGACTGGCAGCGCCTGGCGCGCGCCGGCATCGGGCTCTGGCCCGGCGCTGCCGCGGCGCCGGACGGCGCCGCGGCGCTGCGGCTCCTCGCCGCCATCGGCTATGAGATCGCGCCTGGCGACACGCCCGAGGCGGCGCGCGCGGTGGTCATCGCCTTCCAGCGTCATTTCCGTCCGGCGTGTTGCGACGGCGCGCTCGACGAAGAGACGCGGGCGCGGATTGCCGGGGTGGCGGCGGCGATTTGACTTCGGCGCCGCGGCGGGCCTTATCTGGGTCCGCCAGACGGCCGGATGGCCGCTCTCCGCTTGCGCGGGGAGAGGAAAGTCCGGGCTCCACGGAAATGCGGTGCCGGGTAACGCCCGGCGGGGGCGACCTTAGGGAAAGTGCCACAGAAACACACCGCCAACCCCGGTTCGCCGGGCGGCAAGGGTGAAATGGTGCGGTAAGAGCGCACCGCGCTGCCGGCAACGGCGGCGGCAGGGCAAACCCCACCGGGAGCAAGACCAAGTAGGGGTGGCAGGCCGCAAGGCCAGGGGCGTTTCCGCCCCGCCATCCGGGTCGGTCGCGAGAGGCGCCCGGTAACGGGCGTCCCAGAGGAATGGTCATCCCCCGCCGCAAGGCGGGGACAGAACCCGGCTTACAGGCCGTCTGGCACTTCTTCCCACGATGTCCCAGCCGAAGAACTCGCGGGCCTCCGAACAAATAGAGAACTTCGTCAATGCTTGGCTGGCGGCTGCGCGCCGCGGATTCTACCTGTAGGTGGTTAAAGGAGGTTTTGGCCCCAAGGGGCCGGTTACAGGAACGAGGCCGTGTTAATACCTCGTTAATCCCTGGCGATCCCACTGTATTACCACGATTTTCCATTGACCCCCATGTAATCCCATGGTATCCCATTCCTGTCCCAATCTGAAGCTGCCCCGGCATGGGCGGATGCCGCGGCGTAGAGCCGCTCAGTCGGGACGTTACGGGCAGGACGTTGGGGGTCGGCGTTGGCGTTGTTCCTCTCCACATTCGTGAACAAAGTGGACCGCAAGGGACGCGTTTCCGTGCCGGCCTCGTTCCGGCTTGCGCTGACCGGGCAAAACTTCAACGGAATCATTGCTTTCCCGTCCTTCAAGTTGCCCGCACTGGAAGCCAGCGGCATCGACCGTATGGAAGAGGTGAGCGACCGCATCGACCAGCTCGCCGAGTTCTCCGAGGACCGCGACGCGCTGTCCTCGATCCTCGCCGATGCCGAGCCGCTGGCCTTTGACGGCGAGGGTCGGATCGTGCTGCCGGAGGCGCTGTCCAAGCATGCCGGCATCACCGAGAACGCCGCCTTTGTCGGCCGCGGCCGCACCTTCCAGATCTGGGAGCCGCAGCGCTTCCAGGCGCATCAGCAGGAGATGCGCGAGCGCGCGCGCCGCCAGGGCAGCACGCTGCCCCCCGCCCGCGCCGAACGCCCGCTGTCGGAACCGCCGAAATGACCGGCGAGAGCCTCCATACCCCCGTCCTGCTCGACGAGACCATCGCCGCGCTGGCGCCGCGCGACGAGGCCACCTATGTCGACGGCACCTTCGGCGCCGGCGGCTACAGCCGCGCCCTGCTGGCGGCGGCACGCTGCCGCGTCATCGCCATCGACCGCGATCCCGTCGCGGTGGCGCGCGGCAGCGCGCTGATGCGCGAGCAGGCCGGCCGCTTCACCGTGGTCGAAGGCCGCTTCGGCGACATGGAGGCGCTGCTGGCGCCGCTCGGCATCAGCGCGGTCGCCGGCATCGCGCTGGATCTCGGCCTCTCATCGCCGCAGCTCGAGGATCCCGGGCGTGGCTTCTCCTTCCGCGCCGACGGGCCGCTCGACATGCGCATGGGCCGGGACGGCACGACCGCCGCGGATCTCGTCAACACGCTCTCGGAAAGCGCGCTCGCCACCCTCATCTATATCTATGGCGAGGAGCGTTTCGCGCGCCGCGTCGCCCGCGCCATCGTCGCCGCCCGACGGGAGGCGCCTTTGACCCGAACCGCCGAGCTCGCCCGCATCGTCCGCGCCGTCGTCCCGGCGAGCGGCACCATCGACCCCGCCACCCGCACCTTCCAGGCGCTGCGCCTCGAGGTGAATGACGAGCTGGGCGAGCTCGAGCGCGCCTTGCTGGCGGCCGAGCGGCTGCTGGCGCCGGGCGGGCGGCTGGCCATCGTCTCGTTCCACTCGCTCGAGGACCGCAGGGTCAAGGAATTCCTGCGCGAGCGCAGCGCGGCGGCGCCGAAGGGCTCGCGCCATCGTCCGGCGCTGCCCGAGCGTGCGCCGAGCTTCCGCCTGCTCACGCGCAAGCCGGTGACCCCCGGCGCGGCCGAGATCAACCGCAATCCGCGCGCGCGCTCGGCGCGGCTGCGCGCCGCCGAACGCACCGCAGCACCGGTCTGGGAGAAGGCCGCATGATGCGCCTCTCCACCCTGCTCTGGGCCTTGCTGGTCGGCGTCAGCGGCTACGCCATGTTCCAAGTGAAATACGAAGTGCAGCAGCTCGAAGACCAGCTCACCCACCTCACGCACGATATCGGCGCCGGGCAAGAGCAGATCCGCGTGCTCGGCGCCGAGTGGAGCTTCCTCAACCAGCCGACGCGGTTGGAGCAGCTCGCCAAGCGCCACCTCACCCTCGGCCCGATCGGCACGCAGCAGATCGGGCGCATCGAACTCCTGCCGCGGCGATCCCCCCTGCCTCCTGCCGCGGTGGCCGCCGCCGCGCCGTCGTCAGCCCCCTCCCCACTGACGGCGGCGCCGCGGCTCGCCAATGCCGGAAACGGACTCGTCCGATGAAACCCGCCACCCCCGAACGCGACGACAACCCCTGCCGCCCGCGGCATTTCAAGCCGGCGCCCTGCGCGCCGACGCCGCTGGAAGGGCCGGCCAAGCAGTCGCTGGAGACCAGCCACACCAGGCTGATCATCACCGCGGCGCTGTTCTGCCTCGCCTTCCTGGTGATCGGCGCGCGCCTCATCGAGGTCGCCGGGTTCAAGGGCGGCGAGACCAAGCTCGCGCGCTTCCACGCCGTCGAAAAGCCGGAGGCGGAGCGCGCCGACATCGTCGACCGCAACGGCGTGCTGCTCGCCACCACGCTCGAGACGCCGTCGCTCTATGCCAACCCGAAACTGATCCGCGATCCCGAGGGCGTGGCGCAGAAGCTCGCGGGCCTGCTGCCCGAGGTCAATGAGAGCGAGATCGCCGCCAAGCTCGCCTCCGACAAGAGCTTCGTCTGGATCAAGCGGCAGCTGACGCCGAGCCAGGAATTCGAGGTCAACCGCCTCGGCCTGCCCGGCCTGCAGTTCCAGAACGAGGGCCGCCGCGTCTATCCCAAGGGCCGCCTCGCCGCGCATGTGGTCGGCTATGACGATCTCGACGGCAAGGGCCTTGCCGGCATCGAGCGTGGCTTCGACGAGATCCTGCGCGACCGGCACGAGCCGGTCGAGCTGTCGCTCGACGTCCGCGTGCAATACATCCTGCGCGACGAGATCGCGCGTCAGGTCGCCGACTTCAGCGCCATCGGCGGCATGGGCATCGTCATGGACGTCAACACCGGCGAGGTAGTCGCCATGGCGTCGCTGCCGGATTTCGATCCGAACGCGCCGGGCGGCATCACGGACGACGCCATCTTCAACCGGGCGACGCTCGGCATCTACGAGATGGGCTCGACCTTCAAGATCTTTAACACCGCCATGGCGCTCGACGCGGGCACGGCGACGCTTGGCAGCAGCTACGACGCCACCAACCCGATCAAGATCGGCCGCTTCACCATCCATGACGACCATCCGCAGCGGCGCTGGCTCAGCGTGCCGGAGATCTTCGAGTATTCCTCGAATATCGGCTCGGCCAAGATGGCGCTGGCGGCCGGGATCGACCGGCAGAAGGAATTCCTCGGCCGGCTCGGCCTCCTGAAGGCGCCGGGCTTCGAGTTGCGCGAGATCGGCGCGCCGCAGGTGCCGTCGCCCTGGCACCCGGTCAACGCCATGACGGTTGCCTTCGGCCAAGGCATCTCTGTCAGTCCGCTGCAAATGGTCACCGCGGTGAGCGCGGTGGTCAATGGCGGCGTGCTGCACCGCGCCACCTTGATCAAGCATCCCGCCGGCTATGCCCTCTCCGGCCAGCAAGTGCTGTCGGCGCGCACCTCCGACGAGATGCGCCGCCTGCTGCGCCTCGTCGTCGAGCGCGGCACCGGCAAGCTCGCCAACGCGCCCGGTTACCTCGTCGGCGGCAAGACCGGCACCGCCGAGAAGGTCGCCGCCGGCCGCTACGAGAAGCACGGCCTGCTCTCCTCCTTCATCGGCGTCTTCCCCATCACCGAGCCGCGCTACGTCGTGATGATCTGCATCGACGAGCCGCACGGCAACAAGGACTCCCATGGCTTCGCCACCGGCGGTTGGACGGCGGCACCCGCGGTCGCACGCGTCGTACAACGCATGGCGCCGCTCATGGGAATTCAACCGGTCGACGAAGAATCGCCCGAAATTCGCCGCTCTTTGATGGTGGATTCACTAAGCCCGCTGGGGCGGAACATTGCGGCTAATTGAGCTCATGGACGGCGCACAAGGCCCCCTCATCCTTTCGTCACCGGGTGATCCCGATATTCGCGGCCTCACCGCGGATTCCCGCGCCGTCAAGCCAGGATTCCTCTTCGCCGCTCTCCCCGGCGCCAAGACCGACGGGCGGCGCTTCGTCGCCGATGCGGTGGCGCGGGGCGCGGTCGCGGTGCTGACCGACGATCCCGGCGCGCTGTCCGACCTCGCGCAGCGCCAGCCGCCGGTCCAGGTCGTGTTCGACGAAAATCCGCGCCGGCGCCTGGCACGCATGGCCGCGCGCTTCTACGTGCCGCAGCCGGAGACGCTGGTCGCCGTCACCGGTACCAACGGCAAGACCTCGGTCACCGTCTTCACCCGTCAGATCTGGCAGAAGCTCGGCCATCGCGCGGCAAGCCTCGGCACCATCGGCATCGTCGGACCGGATTTCGAGCAGCCGGGTGCGCTCACCACGCCCGACCCGGTGTCGCTGCACCACGAGCTCAACCTGCTGGCGCGCAGCGGCATCGACCATGTCGCGCTCGAGGCCTCGAGCCATGGCCTCGACCAATACCGCCTCGACGGGCTCGAGCTCGTCGCCGCCGCTTTCACCAACCTGACCCGCGACCATCTCGACTATCACCGCGACATGGAGGCCTATTTCCTGGCCAAGGCGCGGCTCTTCACGGAGCTGTTGCCGCCCGACGGCACCGCGGTGCTCAACGCCGACAGCGCCGAGGCGATGCGGTTGGGCCAACCCTGTCGCCAGCGCGGCCAGACCGTGATCACCTTCGGCGCAGCACCCGGCGCCGACCTGCGTCTCGCCGCAGCCCGACCGCTGGCGGCGGGCCAGGAGCTGGAGCTCGAGGTGCTCGGCGAGCGCCGCGCCTTCTTCCTGCCGCTGATGGGGGCATTCCAGGCGAGCAACGCGCTGGCGGCGCTCGGTCTTGCCCTCGCCGCCGGCGCGCCGGTCGAGCGCGCCCTCGACGCGCTGCCGCTGCTGCAAGGCGTGCCGGGGCGGCTGCAGCATGTGGCGAGCCACGCCAATGGCGCGCCGGTGATCGTCGACTATGCGCACACCCCCGACGCGCTCGAGACCGTGCTGACGGCGCTGCGCGCCCATTGCCGCGGCCGGCTCGTCGTCGTCTTCGGCTGCGGCGGCGACCGCGACCCCGGCAAGCGGCCGCAAATGGGCGAGATCGCGCAGCGCCTGGCCGATCTCGTCATCGTCACCGACGACAATCCGCGCAGCGAGAACCCGGCCGTGATCCGCCGCGCCATCCTTGCCCAATGCCCCGGGGCCGCCGAGGTCGGCGACCGCGCGCAGGCCATCCGCCGCGGCCTTGCGGCGCTGCAGCCCGGCGACGTGCTGCTGATCGCCGGCAAGGGACATGAACGCGGCCAGATCATCGCCGGCGTCACCCATCCCTTCGAGGATGCCGCCGCCGCGCGCGACGCCGTTGCCGAGCTCGGGGGGACCGCCGCATGACGCCGCTGTGGTCCGCCGCCGAGGCCGAGGCCGCGACCGGCGGGCGCGCAGCGCGCGACTGGACCGCGAGCGGCGTGTCGATCGACAGCCGCAGTGTCGCAGCTGGCGATCTCTTCGTCGCGCTCGTCGGACCGAATTTCGACGGCCATGATTTCGTCGCCGACGCGCTCGCCAAGGGCGCCGCTGCCGCGCTGGTGGCGCGGCTGCCGCCGGGCGTCGCCGAGGATGCGCCGCTGCTGGTCGTCGGCGATACCATGACCGCGCTGGAGGCGCTCGGCGGCGCCTCGCGCCGGCGCAGCGCGGCGCAAATCATCGGCGTCACCGGCAGTGTCGGCAAGACCGGAACCAAGGAGGCGCTGAAGCGGGCGCTGGAGCGCCAAGGCGCGACCTTCGCCTCGGCCGGCAGCCTCAACAACCAGTGGGGCGTGCCGCTGTCGCTGGCACGCATGCCGCGCGAGACGCAATGGGGCATCTTCGAGATGGGCATGAACCATCCCGGCGAGATCGACGCGCTGTCGCGGCTGGTGCGTCCCGACGTGGCGGTGATCACCACGGTCGAGCCGGCGCATCTGGGGCATTTCCCGTCGATCGAAGCGATCGCCGACGCCAAGGCCGAGATCTTCGCCGGCATGGAGCCGCGCGGCGCCGCGGTGCTCAACCGCGACAACGCCCATTTCGCCCGGCTCGCCGCCGCCGCCCGCGCGCATGGCATCACCCGCATCCTCGGCTTCGGGATCCACCCCGACGCGACGATCCGCCTGATCGACAGCCATCTCTACGCCACGGCGAGCGCGGTGACCGCCTCGGTGATGGGCGAGATCGTCGATTACTGCATCGCCGTTCCCGGCCAGCATTGGGTGATGAACAGTCTTGCCGTGCTCGGCGCGGTCAAGGCGGCGCGCGGCGATGTCGGCGCCGCGGCGGCGGCGATGTCCTCGCTGCAGCCGCTCGACGGCCGCGGCCGGCGCCACAAGATCCCCGCCGGCGACGGCGTCGCCGAATTGATCGACGAGAGCTACAATGCCAGCCCCGCCTCGATGCGCGCCGCGCTTGCCGTCCTCGGCGCGATGATCCCCGGCAAAGGCGCGCGGCGCATCGCCGTGCTGGGCGACATGCTCGAGCTCGGCGACGAGGCGCAGCGCCTCCATGCCGAGCTCGCCCGGCCGATCGCCGAGGGCGGCATCGCCCTGGTCTTCACCGTCGGCTCCAACATGCGCGCGCTCTACGACGCGCTGCCCAAGCGGCTGCGCGGCGGCCACGCGGCAAGCTCCGCGGAGATGGCGGAGATCATCGCCCGGCGCCTGCGCGCGGGCGACATCGTCACGGTCAAGGGCTCCTATGGCAGCCGCATGGCGGAGGTGGTGAAGCGCCTGCTGGCCGGCCAGAGCGCCTCCGCCTCGATCAAAGGTTAGCACCTTATGCTGTTGCACCTGCTCTTTCCCTTCGCTGACCAGGTCGGCGCGCTCAATCTCTTCCGCTACCAGACCTTCCGGTCGGGCGGCGCGATGGTGACCGGGCTGCTCATCAGCTTCGTGATGGGGCCGCGCGTCATCGCCTGGCTGAGATCGAAGCAGCGGGAGGGGCAGCCGATCCGCCTCGACGGGCCCGAGAGCCACCTCGTGCGCAAGAAGGGCACGCCTACCATGGGCGGGTTCCTCATCCTGCTCGGGCTCATCGTCTCGACCTTGCTGTGGGCCGATCTCGCCAACGGCTATGTCTGGGTGACGCTGTTCGTGACCATCGGCTTCGGCGCGATCGGCTTTTTCGACGACTACAAGAAGCTGACCAAGCGCTCGTCCCGCGGCCTCTCCAGCCGCGGCAAGTTCGTGGCGCAGCTCGCCATCAGCGCCGCCGCCGCTGTCGTCATCGTGCTGCTGACGCGCGATCCGACGATCCGCACCGCGCTCGCCGTGCCGTTCTTCAAGAACGTGCTGATCGAGCTCGGCTGGGGCTTGTTCATCCCGGTCGCCGCCTTCGTCATCACCGGCGCCTCCAACGCCGTCAATCTCACCGACGGGCTCGATGGCCTCGCCATCGTGCCGGCGATGATCGCCGCCGGCTGCTTCGCGCTCATCGCCTATCTCTCAGGCAATCTGATCTTCGCCAACTACCTGCAGATCCATCATGTGCCGGGCGCCGGCGAGCTCGCCGTGTTCTGCGCCGCGCTGATCGGCTCGGGGCTGGGCTTCCTCTGGTACAACGCGCCGCCGGCGATGGTCTTCATGGGCGATACCGGCTCGCTGTCGATCGGCGGCGCCATCGGCGTCATCAGCGTCATCACCAAGCACGAGCTGGTGCTCGCCATCATCGGCGGGCTCTTCGTGCTGGAGACGGTGTCGGTCATCGTCCAGGTGGCAAGCTTCAAGCTCACCGGCAAGCGCGTCTTCCGCATGGCGCCGCTCCACCATCACTTCGAGAAGAAGGGCTGGCAGGAGCCGACCATCGTCATCCGCTTCTGGATCATCGCTTCGGTGCTGGCGCTGGCGGGGCTTTCGACATTGAAACTGCGGTAGCGAGGAAATGATCGCGGTGACTGCATTCCGGGACGAGTGGGTGGCGGTGCTGGGGCTGGCGCGCTCGGGCCTCGTCGCCGCCGAGGCGCTGCAGCAGGGCGGCGCCCGCGTCCTTGCCTGGGATGACGCGGCGCCGCGGCGCGAGCAGGCCGCTTCCGCCGGCGTGCCGGTCGTCGACCTCGCGCGCCGCGACTTCGCCGATATCCGTGCGCTGGTGCTGTCTCCCGGCATCCCGCACACCTATCCCCGCCCGCACCCCGTTGCCGCCCGCGCGCGCGCCGCCGGCACGCCGATCATCGGCGATATCGAGCTGTTGGCGCTGTCCTGCCGCGCGGCGCGCTATGTCGGCATCAGCGGCACCAACGGCAAATCGACCACCACTTCGCTGATCGGCCATATCCTGCAGCAGGCCGGCCGCACCGTGGCGGTGGGCGGCAATCTCGGGACCCCGGCGCTGTCGCTGGCGGCGCTGGACGCCGAGGGTGTCTATGTGCTGGAGATGAGCTCCTACCAGCTCGAGCTCACCGACAGCCTCGCCTGCGACGTGGCGGTGCTGCTCAACATCACCCCCGACCATCTCGACCGCCATGGCGGCATGGCAGGCTACATCGCCGCCAAGCGGCGTCTTTTCCGCGGCCAGCACCGGAAGCAGGCGGCGGTGATCGGCATCGACGACGCGCCGAGCCGCGACATCGCCCGCGAGTTCGCCGCGGCCGCCGCGCAGACCGTCATCCCGATCTCGGCCGAGACGCGCGCGCCGGGCGGCGTCTTCGTCGCCGAAGGCATGCTGATCGACGACATGGCCGGCGCCGCGGCGCGCGTGCTCGATCTCGGCGGCCTCGCGCGCCTGCCCGGCCGGCACAATTGGCAGAACGCCGCCGCGGCCTATGCCGCCGCGCGCTGCCTCGGCATCCCGCCGGCCGCGATCGCGACAGCCTTCGCCTCCTTCCCCGGCCTCGCGCATCGCCAGGAGCTCATCGCCACCCTCGACGGCGTGCGCTACGTCAACGACAGCAAGGCGACCAACGCCGACGCCACCGCCAAGGCGCTCGCCTGCTACGACGACATCTGTTGGATCGCCGGCGGCCTGCCCAAGGAAGGCGGCATCGCCGCGCTGGCGCCGTTCTTTCCGCGGCTGCGCCACGCCTTCCTCATCGGCGAGGCGAGCGACGCCTTCGCGGCGACGCTCGAGGGCCAGGTCGCCTACCGCCGCTGCGGCACGCTCGCGGCGGCGGTGCCGGCGGCGCGCGACGCAGCGCTGGCGGAGGGCAAGCCGGGCGCCGTCGTGCTGCTGTCGCCGGCCTGCGCCTCCTTCGACCAGTTCGCCAATTTCGAGGAGCGCGGCGAGGCCTTCCGACGCCTCGTCCTGGCCCTGCCGGGAGCGCGCGCATGAGCTTCGCCCGCACCGATCGCAGCCCGGTGGCGCAATGGTGGTGGACGGTCGACCGCTGGACCCTGCTGGCGCTCGGCGCGCTGATCGGCTTCGGCTCGCTGCTGGTCATGGCGGCGAGCCCGGCGGTCGCCGAGCGCATCCATGCCGGCGGCATCGGCCATCCCGACGGGCTGTTCTTCGTCAAGCGCTACTTCGCGGTCCTGCCGGTGGCGGTGGCGGCGATGTTCGCGATGTCGCTGCAGAGCCCGCGCATGGTGCGGCGAGTGGCGCTGGTGGGCTTCGTCATCTCGCTGATCCTGCTCGCCTACACTTTCGTCGGCGGCGTCGAGATCAAGGGCGCGCGGCGCTGGATTAGCCTGCCGGGCCTGTCGCTGCAGCCCTCGGAATTCGTCAAGCCGACCTTCGCCGTGGTCTCCGCCTGGCTCTTCGCGCAGTACCGGCTGCGGGAGAATTTCCCCGGCCATTGGATCGCCATCGCCCTCTACCTGCTGGTGGTGGGGCTGCTCATCAAGCAGCCCGATCTCGGCATGACGGTGGTGGTCTCGGCGGTGTGGTTCACCCAATTCTTCCTCGCCGGCATGCGTCTCTACTGGGTCGCCGCCGGCATGGCCTCCGGCGTCGCCGGCCTGATCGGCGCCTATCTCACCCTGCCGCATGTCGCAAGCCGCATCGACCGCTTCCTCGATCCCGCCAGCGGCGACAGCTACCAGGTCGACCGCTCGATGGATGCCTTCATGAATGGCGGCCTCTGGGGACGCGGGCCGGGTGAAGGCACGATCAAGGAAACGCTGCCGGACGCGCATGCCGATTTCGTCTTTGCCGTGGCCGGCGAGGAGCTCGGCCTCATCCTCTGCCTGGTGATCGTCGCGCTCTTCGCCTTCATCGTGCTGCGGGGATTCTCGCGGCTGCTGCAGGAGACCAATCTCTTCGTCGTGCTCGCGGCCACCGGGCTCTTCGTCCAGTTCGGGCTGCAAGCGATCATCAACATGGCGTCGAGCCTGCACCTCATGCCGACCAAGGGCATGACGCTCCCCTTCATCTCCTATGGCGGCTCGTCACTGCTGTCGCTGGGGCTGGCCATGGGCATGGCGCTGGCGTTGACGCGCCGGCGCTTCGGTGGGGTCGAGGCATGAGCGCCCTCATCGCGCTCGCCGCCGGCGGCACCGGCGGCCACATGTTCCCGGCGGAGGCGCTGGCGCGCGAGCTGCTCGGGCGCGGCTTCCGCGTCGCGCTGGTCACCGACCGGCGCGGCCAGGCCTTCGGTGATGCGCTGCCGGGCGTGGCGCTGCACCGCATCCGGGCCGGCCGGCTCGGCGCCGGGCTCGCCAGCAAGGTGGTCGGCCTCGCCGGCCTGGCGCTGGGCACGCTGCAGGCCGGACGCCTGCTGCGCGCGCTGGCGCCGGCCGCGGCGGTGGGCTTCGGCGGCTACCCCTCGGTGCCGACCATGCTGGCGGCGTCGCGTCTGGGGCTGCCGACGCTGCTGCACGAGCAGAACGCGATTCTGGGCCGCGCCAACCGGCTGCTGGCGCCGCGCGCCAAGGTCATCGCCACCGCCTTCGCCGAGGTCGGCGGCGTGCGCGCGGCCGATCGCCCCCGCCTGGTGCTCATCGGCAACCCCGTGCGCCCCGCCATCGCCGCGCTGCGCGGCACGCCCTACCGCATCCCCGCTGCCGACGGCCCGTTCGAGATCCTGGTGATCGGCGGCAGCCAGGGCGCGCGCGTGCTGAGCGAAGTGGTTCCGGCCGCCTTCGCCGCGCTGCCCGAGACGCTGCGCCGCCGGCTGCGCGTGACGCAGCAGGCGCGCGCCGAGGATCTCGAGGCGGTGCGACGCGCGCATGCCGCGAGCGGCGTCGCGGCCGAGCTCGCCCCTTTCTTCGCCGACGTGCCGGCGCGGCTGGCGCGGGCGCAGCTCGTGATCTCGCGCTCCGGCGCCTCGAGCATGGCCGAGCTGACGGTGATCGGCCGTCCAGCGATCCTGGTCCCCTATCTCCACGCCGCCGACGATCACCAGACCGCCAACGCGCGCGCCCTCGAGAAGGCGGGCGGCGCCTGGGTGATGGCGCAGGAGAGCTTCACCGTCACGGCGCTTGCCGAGATGCTCGCGGCGCTGATGGCCGCGCCCGACCGGCTTGCCGCCGCCGCCGCCGCCGCCCACGCGCAAGGCCGCCCCGACGCCGCGCGCGCGCTCGCCGATCTCGTCGCCGCCACCGCGAGCAACGGCCATCCCGTGACGCGGGAGAATGCCGCATGAGGGCGCTGCCGCTCGACATCGGCATGATCCATTTCGTCGGCATCGGCGGCATCGGCATGAGCGGCATCGCCGAGATCCTGCACAATCTCGGCTACCAGGTGCAGGGCAGCGACGTCGCCGACGGCGGAAACGTGCAGCGCCTGCGCGGGCTCGGCATCCCGGTCGAGATCGGTCACCGCGCGGAGAATCTCGGCACCGCCCAGGTCGTGGTGATCTCCTCGGCGGTGAAGAAGGACAATCCCGAAGTGGTGGCGGCGCGCTCGCGCCTGCTGCCGGTGGTGCGCCGCGCCGAGATGCTGGGCGAGCTGATGCGCCTCAAATGGGCGATCGCCGTCGCCGGCACGCATGGCAAGACCACGACGACCTCGATGATCGGCGCGCTGCTCGACGCGGCGCAGCTCGATCCCACGGTCATCAACGGCGGCATCATCAACGCCTATGGCACCAACGCGCGGCTGGGCGCCGGCGAGTGGATGGTGGTCGAGGCCGATGAGAGCGACGGCACCTTCGTCAGGCTGCCGGCGACCATCGCCGTCGTCACCAACATCGACCCCGAGCATCTCGATTTCTACGGCAATTTCGAGGCGGTGCAGCAGGCCTTCGAGACCTTCGTCGGCAACATCCCGTTCTATGGCTTCGCCGCGCTGTGCATCGACCATCCGGTGGTGCAGGGCATGATCCCGAAGCTCTCCGAGCGCCGCATCGTCACCTATGGCATGAGCCCGCAGGCCGACATCCGCGCCGTCAACATCGACATCGGGCCGAACGGCGCGCGCTACGACGTCGTGATCACCGACCGGCTGCACGAGACCAGCCGCACCATCGCCGGCATCAAGCTGCCGATGTTCGGCCAGCACAACGTGCAGAACTCGCTCGCCGCCATCGCCGTCGCCGAGGAGATGGGACTGGGCGACGACGTCGTGCGCACCGCGTTTGCCGGCTTCAAGGGCGTCAAGCGGCGCTTCACCAAGACCGGCGAGGCGCGCGGCGTCACCGTCATCGACGATTACGGCCACCATCCCGTCGAGATCGCCGCGGTGCTGCGCGCGGCGCGCAGCGCCGCCTCGGGCAGCGTCATCGCCGTGGTGCAGCCGCACCGTTACACGCGGCTCAAGGATCTCTTCGCCGAATTCTGCACCTGCTTCAACGATGCCGACACGGTGCTGGTCGCCGATGTCTATGCCGCCGGCGAGCCGCCGATCGAGGGCGTCAGCCGCGACGCGCTGGTCGCTGGCCTGCGCGCGCGTGGGCACCGCCATGCCGAGGCGCTCCCCTCCCCCGCCGAGCTCGCGCCGCTGGTGCGCGGTCTTGCCAAGCCCGGCGACTTCGTCGTCTGCCTCGGCGCCGGCTCGATCACCAACTGGGCGCAGAGCCTGCCGGCCGAGCTGGAGAAGCTCTACGCCGCCGGAGGAGCCGCATGATGGCCGCGCGCCGCGCCGTCGATCGCCTCATCGAGCGGCTGCCGCCGGTGCGCGGGCGGCTGAGCGAGAACGCGCCGCTCGCCCCCGTCACCTGGTTCCGCGTCGGCGGCGCGGCCGAGGTGATGTTCCGCCCGGCCGATCCCGACGACCTCGCCGCCTTCCTCGCGGCCAAGCCCGCCGACGTGCCGGTGACGGTGATCGGCGTCGCCTCGAACCTGCTGGTGCGCGATGGCGGCGTCCGCGGCGTCGTCATCCGGCTCGGCCGCGGCTTCGTCGAGATCCGCGTCGCCGGCACCGAGATCGAGGCCGGCGCCGGCGCGCTCGACCTCAACGTCGCGCTCACCGCCCAGCAGGCGGGAGTCGCGGGGCTCGAATTCATGAGCGGCATCCCCGGCACGGTGGGCGGCGGCCTGCGCATGAATGCCGGCGCCTATGGACGCGAATTCAAGGACGTGCTGCGCGAAGCGGTGGCGCTCGACGCCGCGGGACGGCGCCACACGCTGGCGGCCGCGTCGCTCGGCCTCTCCTATCGCCATTGCGGGGTGCCGGAAGACTGGATCTTCATCGCCGCGCGCTTTGCCGGCGAGGCCGGCGAGCCCGCGGCGATCGCCGCGCGTATGGCAGAGATCCAGGCGGCGCGCGAGGCCTCGCAGCCGGTCCGCGCCCGCACCGGCGGCTCGACCTTCGCCAACCCGCCGGGCCACAAGGCCTGGGAGCTGATCGACCGCGCCGGCTGCCGCGGCCTGGCGCGCGGCGGCGCCATGGTGTCGCCGAAGCATGCGAATTTCCTGATCAACAGCCGGCGATGCCGCCGCCGCCGATCTCGAAGGGCTCGGCGAGGAGGTCCGCCGCCGCGTCCTCGACACCACGGGCATCGCGCTGGAGTGGGAGATCCGCCGCATCGGCGACCCCCGGGCAGGCGCGCCATGAGCCGCCGCGTCGCCGTGCTCATGGGCGGCTGGTCGTCCGAGCGCGAGGTCTCGCTGGTGAGCGGCGCGGAATGCGCCAAGGCGCTGGCGTCGCTGGGATACGACGTGCGCGCGATCGACGTGACGCGCGAGCTCGACGCGCTGCTGGCGGCGCTGACGCCGCGTCCGGACGCGGCCTTCAACGCGCTGCACGGCACAGGCGGCGAAGACGGCACGATCCAGGGCGTGCTCGAGTTCCTGCGCATCCCCTACACCCATTCCGGCGTGCTCGCCTCCGCGGTGGCGATGCACAAGCCGACCGCCAAGGCGGTCTTCGCCGCCGCAGGATTGCCGCTCGCCGAAGGCAGGGTGGTGATGCGCCGCGAGCTCGCCGCGGGCGACGTGCTGCCGCGTCCCTTCGTCGTCAAGCCGGCCGCCGAGGGCTCCAGCGTCGGCGTGCGCATCGTCCGGCCGAACGACAATTCCTGGGCCGAGGAAGCGCGCGGCTGGGCATACGAGGAAAATCTCGTCGAGCGCTACATCCCCGGGCGCGAGATCACGGTGGCGGTGATGGGCGAGCGCGCGCTGGGCGCGCTCGAGATCCGGCCCAACAACGCGACGATGTACGACTACACCGCGAAATACGCGCCCGGCGGCAGCACGCATCTGATGCCGGCGCCGATCCACCCGCGCGCCTATGACGAGGCGCTCGACATCAGCCTCAGGGCGCATCGCGCGCTGGGCTGCCGCGGCGTGAGCCGCGCCGATCTGCGCTACGACGACACGGCGGGAGAGCCCGGGCGGATGATCCTGCTCGAGGTCAACACTCAGCCGGGCATGACGCCGACCTCGCTGGTTCCCGACATCGCCCGGCATGCCGGGATCGACTTTGCCGAGCTGGTGCGCTGGATGGTGGAGAACGCCGCATGCGATTCCTGACCGCCCGCGCCGACCGATCCGCGAAGTCTGCGCCGGCCGCGCGCCAACGCCGCAAGCGGCGGTGGTCGCGCCGCAGCCTGCTCGCGGCCGCCGCTTCTGCGCTCCTCGTCGCGCTCAGCGGCACGGGATGGTGGCTGCAGCGCAGCGGGCTCGCCGCCGCGGCGGCGCAGGGCGTCGAGCACGCCTTCCTCGCCTGGACGGCGGGCTGGGGCATGGCGGTGGGCGACGTGCAGGTCGAGGGCCGCGAGCGCGCCAGCCGCGACGCCGTCCTCGCCGCCCTCGGCGTCGGCCGCGGCACGCCGATCCTCGCCGTCGACCCCGCCGCGGCCAAGCGGCGGCTGGAAGCGATTGCCTGGGTGCGCTCCGCCTCGGTCGAGCGGCGGCTGCCTGACGCGCTCTATATCCGGCTCGTCGAGCGCCAGCCGCTCGCCTTCTGGCAACGCCAGGGCAAGCTCGAGCTGGTCGATCGCGACGGCGTCGTCGTGCCGAGCGATCGTCTCGACAGTTTCGGCGCGCTGATCGTGCTGGTGGGACCTGACGCGCCCCAGGCGGGCGCGGCGCTGCTCGACATGCTCGCCACCGAGCCCGACCTTGCGCCGCATGTCGCCGCCGCGGTGCGGATCGGCGGCCGGCGCTGGAACCTCCGCCTCGACAGCGGCATCGACATCGCGCTGCCGGAAGAGGATCCCGGTGCGGCTTGGCACCGGCTGGCCGGGCTCGAGCGCAGCGAGGGCATCCTCGAGCGCGACATCGAGCTCGTCGACATGCGGCTCGCCGACCGTCTGGTCGTCCGCGTCGCGCCTTCCGAGAGCTCCAAGACCACGCCCAAGAAGGGCCGCCAACCGGGAAAGAACACATGAAAAAGCTCGCCGCGCGCCCGCGCGGGACCATCGGCATCGTCGATATCGGCACCACGAAGGTGTGCTGTTTCATCGCCCGCCACGGCGGCGGCGAGACGCAGATCATCGGCATCGGCCATCAAGTCTCGCGCGGCGTCAAGAACGGGGTCATCGTCGACATCGATGCGGCGAGCCAGTCGATCCTCGCCGCGGCGCACGCCGCCGAGCAGATGGCGGGCGAGACGCTGGCCGAGGTCGTCGTCAATCTCTCCGGCGGCT
Source organism: uncultured Alphaproteobacteria bacterium (assembly GCA_963789275.1). Taxonomy (GTDB): domain Bacteria; phylum Pseudomonadota; class Alphaproteobacteria; order ATCC43930; family CGMCC-115725; genus DAHUYF01. The sequence continues at coordinate 53,207 of CAWBKF010000019.1, read as the reverse complement.
TCAACGCCTCGCGCCTGGTCAAGAGCGACATCAGCCTCAACGGCCGCGAGATCACCGACAGCGACATGCGCCGCGTGCTCGATCACGGGCATGGGCTGAAGGAGCCGGCCGATCGCCTGGTGATCCACTCGATCCCGGTGGGATTCGCCGTCGACCAGAGCCGCGGCATCCGCGATCCCCGCGGCATGTACGCGCAGAAGCTCGGCGTCAACATGCACCTGGTGACGGCGCAGGCCGGCGCGGTGCGCAACCTCGCCACCTGCATCGGCCGCTGCCACCTCGAGATCGCGGCGCTGGTGGTGAGCCCCTACGCCGCCGGCCTCGCCGCGCTGGTCGAGGACGAGACCGAGCTCGGCGTCACCGTCATCGACATGGGCGGCGGCACCACCGGCATTGCCGTGTTCTTCGACGGCAACCTGGTTTTCACCGACACCGTGCCGGTGGGCGGCGGCCACGTCACCAACGACATCGCGCGCGGCCTCTCGACGCCGCTCGCGCATGCCGAGCGGATGAAGACGCTTTACGGCAACGCCATCGCATCGGCCGCCGACGAGCGCGAGATGATCACCGTGCCGCAGGTCGGCGAGGACGACGAATCGCAGGCGACCCACGTGCCGAAGTCGCTGCTCGTCGGCATCATCTCGCCGCGGCTCGAAGAGACCTTCGAGCTGGTGCGCGACCGTCTCGAGCACAGCGGCTTCGACAAGATCGCCGGCCGCCGCGTCGTGCTGACCGGCGGCGCGTGCCAGCTGCCCGGCACGCGCGAGCTCGCCGGCCTCATTCTCGACAAGCAGATTCGCGTCGGCCGCCCGCTGCGCATCGACGGGCTGGCCGAGGCGACCGGCGGACCGGCCTTCGCCACTTCGGCCGGTCTCGTCCATTTCGCGCTTTCCGAGCGCGCGGAAACGCCGCGGCGGGGGCGCGCGCTCACAGAGGAGCCGAGCGGCGTGTTTCACCGCTTCGGCCATTGGATCCGGGAGAATTTCTAAGCACCGCAGGAACACCCACTCACGCCGATCACGTCGGAGGACATCATGACGATCAATCTGAGCATTCCCAAGGAAGACCAGGAGCTGAAGCCCCGCATCACCGTGGTCGGCGTCGGCGGCGCCGGCGGCAACGCAGTCAACAACATGATCCGCTCGAAGCTCATCGGCTGCGAGTTCGTTGTCTGCAACACCGACGCGCAGGCGATGCGCCAGTCGCTGGCCGAGCGCAAGATCCAGCTTGGCGCCGGCGTCACCCGCGGCCTCGGTGCCGGCTCCAGGCCCGATGTCGGCCGCATCGCCGCCGAGGAGACGATCGAGGAGATCATGTCCGCGCTTGACGGCTCGAACATGGTCTTCATCACCGCCGGCATGGGCGGCGGCACCGGCACGGGCGCCGCTCCGGTCATCGCGCGCGCCGCGCGCGAAGCGGGCATCCTCACCGTCGGCGTCATCACCAAGCCCTTCCAGTTCGAGGGCAACAACCGCATGAAGCTCGCCGAGGCCGGGATCATCGAACTGCAGAAATTCGTCGACACGCTGATCATCATCCCGAACCAGAACCTGTTCCGGGTGGCGAACGAGCGCACCACTTTCGCCGACGCCTTCAAGATGGCCGACGACGTGCTGCATTCGGGCGTGCGCGGCGTCACCGACCTGATGGTGATGCCCGGCCTGATCAACCTCGATTTCGCCGACATCCGCGCGGTGATGAGCGAGATGGGCAAGGCGATGATGGGCACCGGCGAGGCCGAAGGCGACCGGCGCGCCATCGACGCGGCCGAAGCGGCGATCTCCAACCCGCTGCTCGAGGACGTCTCGATGAAGGGCGCGCGCGGCGTGCTGATCAACATCACCGGCGGCCTCGACATGACCCTCTTCGAGGTCGACGAGGCGGCGAACCGGGTGCGCGAAGAGGTCGATCCCGAGGCCAACATCATCTTCGGCTCGACCTTCGACGAGAAGCTCGCCGGCAAGATGCGCATCTCCGTCGTCGCCACCGGCATCGATGCCGAGCAGCTCGCCCACCCGCGCCCGGCGATCCGCCTGGTCACCGACGCCGCGGCGGCGAAGCCGACGGCGCCGGCGGCGGCGACCGACACCGGCCCGGTCCCGGCGCAGGCCCAGGCGGTCGAGACCGCCGCGGCCAAGGGTGACGTCTTCATCGCGCCGCGCCCGGTCGAGGCGCCGCAGCGGCCGGCCATGCTGGCACAGCCGCCCGTCGCACCCGACGCTTATCCCGCGGCGATGGAGAATGCCGGGCGGATGCCGCAGAAGCCGGTGAAAAGCCGCGGGCAGAGCCTGTTCGAGCGCGTCACCGGCGTCGGCCGGCGTGCCCCGGCCGAGGCCGAGCCGGCGCCCCGCATGATGCCGCAGGCCCCGGCGCAGTCGCGCCTCGGCGCGCTCGACCCCGCCGACCGGCTGGGCCCGAGCAAGGACGAGGACCTCCTCGATATCCCCGCCTTCCTGCGCCGCCAGGCGAATTAGCGAAGACGGGATCGACAAGGCGGCGGGAGCTGGGCCCCAGCTCCCGCCGCCTTTTTTTTGCGCCGCGCGCCCCCGAAACAAATAGAAACAATTCGAAACCGAGTGAAATAAATAACGGCCTCTCCGCCGTCATTGTTGGTATGGCTCGCCTTCTGTCGCGATGTCCTTTTTTTCCTACTGTATTAGGCAAATAGATCGCCCCCGGCAAAGTTTCGTTACTGCCCGCAATCCCAAGCATCTGATTTTGCTGGGTTCCTGTCTGGCCTGAACCTTGCTTACGGCGAGATCGCGGATCCGCGTCCGTAAAGAACGCTGACGCGTCCGATCGCCAATCGCGCGTCGCACGGCAACAGAAGGAGCTCTGCGGACATCACGAAAACGAACCAGGAGAGCATCATGATTTCCATCGGTAACAGCTCGTCATCGCTGTCGCAGATGATGGCGCTGCTGCAGAGCCTTTCGCAGAGCGAGGCCAGCAGCGCCACCGCCTCGACCGAAGCCGCCCAGACCGCCGCCGGCAGCACCAGCGGATCGGATTCCGGCAACAGCGGCAACGACAACAACCTGAGCTCCGGCAGCCCGCAGCTCAGCGGCGACATCATGGCGGTGCTGCTGCAGTTCCAGGCGGGCAGCGCGTCGGACCCTTCGGCAGCGGCCGCGAGCGGCACGACCGCCAGCGATGCCACGTCCAGCACCGGCGGCAGCGCCGAACTCGCGCTGCTGATCATCCCGCCCGCCAGCAACGGCAATGACGCGTCCGGCCAGACCGGCGCGTCCGGGCAGAGCGCCAGCGGCACCGATCCCTTCGCCCAGTTGCTCCAGTCGATCGAGCAGGCCATCGACCAGGCGACCGATTCCACCGGCACCAGCTCGACCGATGGCAGCACCGGCTCTTCCGGCAGCTCCGGCACGGCATCGTCCTCGACCTCCTCGACCGCCGCCAGCACCACCGCGGCCGCGACGCCGACCATCACCGAGATCAATGCGGATGGCTCGATCACGACCATCACCACCAACCCCGACGGCTCCACCACCACGACCACGACGACGCCGCCGCCGGCCAATGCCGCCAACACGACCGGCACGACGCCCGACGCATCCCTGTCGCAGCTCGTCGCGCAGCTTGAGCAGTCGCTCGGGCTGAGCGCCACCGGCTAACGCGCCTCGCCCGCGGTCCCGCGCCGCAATGCCGAGAGCGAGAAGGGTCGGGCCACTCTGCCCGACCGCTCGCTCTCGGCGACTCGGTCGATTCGATCGGGCCGATGCCGCCGCCATGACCGATCGACCCTCTCGGCCCTGCGTTTCGGGCCGCCGAAACATTCAGTTACAATATTTCCGGCGGGCGCCATCGATGCTTCGTGCTAGGAGCCGGGTCATGGACCGGACCCCGCATCTCCTGGTGGTCGAGGACGACCGCGAGATCAGCGCGTTGATCGCGCGTTTCCTCGGTCATCACGGCTTTCGCGTCAGCGTCGTCCCCGACGGACGCGGCATGACCCGCGCGCTCGCGGACTGCCGCATCGATCTTGTCGTCCTCGACATCATGCTGCCGGGCGAGGACGGGCTGTCGCTGTGCCGGCGCGTGCGCTCGCAGTCGACGCTGCCGGTCATCATGCTGACAGCGCGCGGTGAGGAGATGGACCGGATCATCGGTCTCGAGATGGGCGCCGACGATTATCTGAACAAGCCGTTCAATCCGCGCGAGCTGCTGGCGAGGATCCGCGCCGTGCTGCGCCGCGCCACGGTGCTCCAGGCCGGCGGTGAAAGCACGCGCATCCTCGATTTCGCGGGTTGGCGTCTCGACCTCGGCTTGCGGCAGCTCCACACACCGGAGGGTACGAGGGTGACGCTGACCTCGGGCGAATTCGACCTCCTGGCAGCGTTTTGCGAGCATCCCCGCCGGGTGCTGACGCGCGACCAGCTGCTCGACCTCACGCATGGACGCAACGCCAGGGCATTCGACCGCAGCATCGACATCCAGGTGAGCCGGCTGCGCCGCAAGATCGAGCCGGATGTGAGAGCGCCGACCTTTATCACCACTGTGCGCTCCGGCGGCTATTTCTTCACCCCGGACGTGCGCCTGGCGTCGTGACCCGCTCGCGGTTTCACCTCTGGCCGCGCGGCATCGCTGGTCAGCTCGCGCTCATCGTCGTGCTCGCGGTCATCCTTGCTCAGGCGATGATGGCGGTGGCGTTCTTCTCCTTGCGCGCGCCACCGGACCATTTCAACCCGCCGCCCTCCGTGGCGGCACGCATCGGCACCGCCGCGCGCCTGCTCGACGCCTGTCCCGCGGCCGAACGGCCGCAGCTGCTGCGCGCGCTCGAACTGCCCGGTCTCACGACTCGCATCGCGGCGGCGCCGGCACCGGACGCCGCGGCAACCTCCGAGCTTGGCCATCTCGTCGCGCAGGAGCTGCGCGGCTCCGGCCTTTCGCTGCGCGGCGAGCGTGCCGGACGCCAAGCGCAGTCCAGCGACATCGCCATTGAGCTCGCGGACGGCATGATCGTGCTGTTCGAAGCGCAGCTGCCGGGGCCACGCGCACTTATTGCGCCAGGCCCGTTCACGCTCTCGATCGCTTTTCTCGCGGCGTCGATCGGCTTGCTTTCGGTCTGGGCGACGCGCCGGGTGACGGCCCCGCTCTCCGCCTTCGCCGCCGCGGCCGAGCGGCTCGGTCAGGAGCGCGTGGCCTCGCCCCTGGCCGAGCGCGGACCGGCCGAGATCGCGCGCGCCGCCCGCGCCTTCAATCAGATGCAGCAGCGGCTGAAGCGCTTTGTCGACGAGCAGACGCGCATGCTGGCCGCGATCAGCCACGACCTGCGCACGCCGATCACGCGATTGCGGCTGCGCGTCGAGAGCGCCGTCGACGACCCCGCCGAGCAGCGCAAGATCCTGCACGACCTGCAGCGCATGGAGGCCATGATCAGCTCGATTCTGACTTTCCTGCGCGAGAACCGGGAGAATGAGGCGGTCGCGGCCGTCGATCTGCCGTCGCTGCTGCAGACGATGTGCGACGAGCTCGCCGATCTCGGCGACGATGTGCGCTATCTCGGCCCCGAAAGCCTGCCCCTGCGCTGCCGGCCGCGCGCGCTCGACCGCGCGTTGCGCAACGTCGTCGAGAACGCGGTCAAGTTCGGCGGCGCGGCCGTCGTGACGCTCGACGGCCATGCGGCGGAGGCCGTGACCATCCGGATCGAGGACGACGGGCCGGGGATACCGCAGACGGAGATGACGCGCGTTTTCGAGCCCTTCTATCGCGCCGACCCCGCGCGCGACGTCGACAGCGGCGTCGGTCTCGGGCTCTCCATCGCGCGCGCGATCATCCGCGCCCATGGCGGCGACATCGCATTGCGCAACAAGAGAGAGGGTGGGCTTGAGGTGACGATCAGACTGCCTCGCCGCCGCTGACCGGGCGGGCGAGGCGTCGGGGCCGCGCGGCCGCGGCCCGGACGCCCACACCCCGCCGCGATCAGATGTTGAGGTTGACCGCGCTGCTCGAGCCGGACGTGGTGCTTCCGGCCGCTGCCGTCGCGCTGTCGACCGCTGCGGCGCCCTGCCCGTCGCCGCCGCCGGGCGGCCGGTTGCTTTGCAAGGTCTGCTGCAGCGACGTCAGCGCGCTTTGCGCGCCGCTGAGATTGCCGGATTGCAGCGCGCTGCCGATCTGGCTGAGCGCCTGGGCGAACGGATTGCTCTGACCGTTGGCGCCGCCCGGCGGCGGGTTCTGGCTGATGAATTGGCTCAGGGTCGCATAGGCCTGCTGCGCGGAGCTGAGATTGCCCGACTGGATCGCCTGAGCGAGCTGCTGGAAGTCGTTCTTGAACTCGCTCATCTGCTGGCTGGTGGGCGGGGTGAAGCTTGCCGACGACGCGGTCACGCTGCTGATGGACATGGAATCCTCCTGGTTTGGCGCGGGAAATAACCGGAAAAAACGCCCCGCGTCCTGTTACTTTGTTTTTCGAGTGTTTATATTGAATTAAATTCGGAATTACTGCGTATATCTGATGCCTTTACTGTGAATGGCGGTGGGTGAGTCAAGATCTAAATGGTAACGGGGCATTTCGGCTTGCGGCGCCGACATAGTCTGAAACAGAAAAGGCCGGACGGTCGGGGCGTTGCGGGATTGCGCCGCCTCTGCCGCGGTGCGAAATTCCCGTCTCACCCGGTGGCGGGATCGCGGTATCTGGTTGATGGCGCCGCGAGATCTCAGGCAACCTGCGGGAAGCCGCCGGCAATCGCCGCGTGCCTCGGCGCCGCGGAATTTCGCGGCCACGCCCGCCGATCATTTCGAGAGCGAAAGCGGTTTCGAATAACCAATTGATTTTAAAAGATGTTTAGTGTCACATTCTGTAATAAAGAGTGATTTGTTGCAGCTGCACAAGCTTCGTTAACTTACGGCGTGAAAAAGAAATAGAGCATGTTGGTGGTGGTCGACGATGCACGACGTGGGGATCGCGCAGCAAAAAACACTGAAGGCCGCAATTCATTGCCGGGGCGTGGCACTGCATTCCGGCGGTCGTGTCGGCATGACGCTGCACCCGGCAGCACCGGACAGCGGCATCGTCTTCCGGCGCAGCGACCGGGCCGGCGCGGAGATCAAGGCCTGCTGGCGCAACGCCATCGAACAGCCGCTCTGCACCCGGCTCGATAACGGCGAAGGGCTGTCGGTGGCCACCATCGAGCATCTGATGGCGGCGCTGAACGGGCTCGAGATCGACAATGCGGTGATCGAGCTCGACGGGCCCGAAGTGCCGGTGATGGACGGCAGCGCCGCTCCTTTCGTCTTCCTCATCGAATGCGCCGGCATCGCCGAGCAGGACGCGCCGCGGCGCGCCATCAAGGTGCTGAAGCCGATCACCCTCGGCGAGACCGGCAAATCGGCGGCGCTCACCCTCGATGACGGGTTCTCCATGAGCTTCGCCATCGATTTCGCCAGCGACGCCATCAACCGGCAGGACATCACCATCGCCGTCGACCCCGAGAGCTTCAAGAGCGACCTCAGCCGGGCGCGCACCTTCGGCTTCCTGCACGAGGTCGACCAGATGCGCGCCGCCGGACTGGCGCGCGGTGGCTCGCTCGACAATGCGGTGGTGATCAGCGGCGATCAGGTGCTGAACCGCGAGGGCCTGCGCTATGTCGACGAGTTCGTGCGCCACAAAGTGCTGGATGCGCTGGGCGACCTCTATCTCGCCGGCGCGCCGATCATCGGCCATTTCCGCGGCGTGCGCTCGGGCCACGCGCTGAACCGGCGCTTGCTCGAGGCGCTCTTCGCCGATCCCTCCGCCTGGTGCTTCACCACCCTCGCCCGTCGCGTGCCGCCGGAAGCCGCCTGGGAAGAAGTGCCGCAGCGCGCCCGCGCGTGACATCGTGCTCGCTTGTAGCTGCGCCGCTGGCGGCGTGATATAAACGGCCCTGCCCCGGCCGCGTGCGGGGTGGTTGGCCGTTTATGATGAGTCCGGACCGTCCCATGGGCATCGCGCATCATTTCCGCTGGTCGATCCTCGCTACGGCGCTGCTGCTGGGCGCCTGCGCGGGCGACAAGGACACTTACGTCGAGAAGCCGGTTGAGACGCTCTACAATACGGCGATGAACCAGCTCCTCGACGGCGACTACACCAAATCCGCCAAGTCGTTCGACGAGGTCGATCGCCAGCACCCTTATTCGGTCTGGGCGACCAAGGCGCAGCTCATGTCCGCCTATGCGCTTTACGAGGCCGGCAAATACGATGAATCCATCGTCGCCGCCGAGCGCTTCATTTCGCTCCATCCGGGCCATCGCGACATCGCCTACGCCTATTACCTGAAGGCGCTGGATTATTACGTCCAGATCGCCGATGTCGGGCGCGACCAGAAGACCACGCAGCAGGCGATGCAGACGCTGCAGGACGTCGTGCGGCGCTTCCCCGACAGCAAGTATGGCCGCGACGCGCGGTTCAAGATCGACCTCGCACGCGACCATCTCGCCGGCAAGGAGATGGAGATCGGCCGCTATTACGAGCGGCAGGGCCTCTATCTCGCGGCGATCAACCGCTTCCGCCGCGTCATCGATGATTACCAGACGACGACCCATGTGCCCGAGGCGCTGCACCGCCTGACCGAATGCTACACCGCCCTCGGGCTCACCGACGAGGCGGAGCGGGTCGCATCCGTGCTCGGCTACAACTATCCCGGCAGCGATTGGTACGACCACAGCTACGCGCTGCTCAAGACCGACGCGCCCACCGCATTTGCCAAAGGCACTGACGAGGACAAGGCCGCTGCGACAGACCCAGGGCGTCAAGAGCGCGGACCAGAGCCAGAGCGCAGGCTTCTTTGGCCGCATGTTCGGCGCGGTGGCCTCGATCTTCTAGGCGATTAGAAGCTTGCCGCCGTCGGGCACCGGCTGTTCCGGCGCGATCAGCACCGGCGCGCCATCGGCATCGGGACGGGGGCGCCGCGGGGCCTCCCGCCCCTGGCCTGCCGCAGGCGGCGCCGCTATCATTCGCCGCGATGCCAACTCTGCGCCTGCGCGCCTGATGCTGCTCGGCCTCACGATCCGGGATGTCGTGCTGATCGACCGACTCGATCTCGCCTTCCATGCCGGGCTCTGCGTGCTCACGGGCGAGACCGGCGCCGGCAAGTCGATCCTGCTCGATGCGCTCGGCTTGGCGCTGGGCGGGCGCGCGGCGAGCGGCCTCGTCCGCCACGGCGCGGCGCAGGCGGTGGTGGCGGCGGAGTTCTCGCTGGTGCCCGGCCATCCCGCCTTCGCCCTTCTCGAGGAGGCCGGCATCGCCGTCGAGGGCGACCGGCTGGTTCTGCGCCGCGTGGTGAACGCCGACGGCCGCAGCCGGGCCTTTATCGACGACCAGCCGGCGAGCATCGGCCTGCTGAACGAACTGGGCGGCCTGCTCGTCGAGATCCAGGGCCAGTTCGAGCAGCAAGGCTTGCTCGACCCCACCACCCATCGCCAGGCGCTCGACGCCTATGGCGGCCATCGCCGCGAGTGCGCGGCGCTGGCCGAGGCCTGGCAGCGCTGGCGCGCCGTCGCGCGCGAGCGCGCCGAGGCGGCGGCGCTTCTCGCCAAGGCGCGCGCCGATGAGGACTTTCTGCGCCACGCGCTGGCCGAGCTCGATGCGCTCGAGCCGAGGCCGGGCGAGGAAGTTACGCTGGCCGAGGAGCGCGCGCTGCTGATGAATTGCGAGAAGCTCACCGAGGCCCTCGACGCGGCGCTGGCGGAACTCGCGGGCGAGCGCGGCGGCGAGCGCGCGCTGGCCTCGGCCGAGCGCCTGCTGGTGCGGCTGCGCGACAAGGCCGCCGGCAAGCTCGACGCGGCTCTGGCGGCGCTCGAGCGCGCCCAGCTCGAGACCCGCGAGGCGGCGGCCCAGCTCGAAGCGGCGGCGCGCGGCCTCGACCGCGGCCAGAGCAGCCTCGAGCAGATCGAGGAGCGGCTCTTCGCGCTGCGCGCGCTGGCGCGCAAACACGGCGTCGCGCTCGAGGCACTGCCGGAGCTGCGCGCCGAGCTCGCCCTGCGCATCGCCGCACTCGATGATGGCGGCGACCGGCTGGCGCATCTGGCGCGCCAGGAGCAGGAGGCTCGGCAGTCCTATCTCGCCGCCGCCGACACGGTTGGCCGGAAGCGGCGGCAGGCGGCAAAGGCGCTCGACGCCGCCATCATGCGCGAGCTGCCGCCGCTCAAGCTGGAGAAGGCGCGGTTCCAGACGGTGCTGACGCCGCTCGCCGAAGCCGATTGGGGCGAGAGCGGCAGCGAGCGCGCGCATTTCGAGGTGACGACCAATCCCGGGCGCGCCGCCGGGGCCGCTGGCGCGGATCGCCTCGGGCGGCGAGTTGTCGCGCTTCATGCTGGCGCTCAAGGTGGTGCTGGCCAGAACCTCGCCGGTGCCGACGCTCGTATTCGACGAGGTCGACAGCGGCATCGGCGGTGCCGTGGCGGCGGCGGTCGGCGACCGGCTGCACCGCCTCGGCCAGGAGCTGCAGGTGCTGGTGGTGACGCATTCGCCGCAGGTGGCGGCGCGCGGCGCGCATCACTGGCGGGTCGAGAAGCGGCAGGCGCAGGCCAAGACGCAGACCCGCGTCGCCGAGCTCACCACCGAGGAGCGGCGCGAGGAGATCGCGCGCATGCTGTCGGGCAGCGCCGTCACCGCCGAGGCGCGTGCGGCAGCGGCGAGCCTGATGACGGGAGCCGGCCCGTGAAAAAGGCGGCGAGGCCGGTGCCGGTCGATAAGCTCGACGAGACCGCCGCCAAGGCGGAGCTCAAGCGCCTCGCCGAAGCGATCGCGCATCACGACCGGCTCTATTACGAAAAGGACGCGCCGGAGATCTCGGACGCTGCGTATGACGGGTTGCGCCGCCGCAACACCGCCATCGAGCAGCGCTTCCCGGCGCTGGCGCGTTCCGACAGCCCGAGCCGCCGGGTCGGCGCCGCGCCGGCCACCGGCTTTGCCAAGGTGACGCACGCCAAGCCGATGCTGTCGCTCGATAACGCCTTCGACGAGGCCGATGTCCGCGCCTTCTTCCAGAGCGTGCGCAATTTCTTCCGCCGCCCGGAGGATGTCGAGCGCGTGGAGCCCGCGACGATCGAGGTCGTGGCCGAGCCCAAGATCGACGGCCTCTCCTGCTCGCTGCGCTACGAGGAGGGCCAGCTGGTGCTGGCAGCGACGCGCGGCGACGGCATCACCGGCGAGGAGGTCACCGCCAACGTCATGACGCTCAAGGACGTACCGCATCGCATGAAGGGCCGAGGCTGGCCCGACCGGATCGAGGTGCGCGGCGAGGTCTATATGGAACGGCCGGGCTTCTTCGCGCTCAACGCCGAGCGCGAGAAGGCCGGCGAGCCGGTCTTCGCCAATCCGCGCAATGCCGCGGCGGGATCGCTGCGCCAGCTCGATTCCAGCATCACCGCGAGCCGGCCGCTCAAATTCTTCGCCTATGCCTGGGGCGAGGCGAGCGCCGCCATCGCCGAGACGCATTGGCAGGCGCTGAAGCAGTTCCGTGCCTGGGGCTTCAGCGTCAACCCGCTGTCCAAGCTGTGCCATGGCGTCGATGAGGTGCTGGCCTTCCATCACGACATCGCCGCGCGCCGCGCCGAGCTGCCGTATGACATCGACGGCGTCGTCTACAAGGTGAACGATCTCGCGCTCGAAGAGCGGCTGGGCTTCGCCGCGCGCGCGCCGCGCTGGGCGATCGCGCATAAATTCCCGGCGCAGCAGGCGCAGACCGTGCTCAAGGAGATCATCATCCAGGTCGGCCGCCAGGGCTCGCTCACGCCGGTGGCGGTGCTCGAGCCGATCACGGTGGGCGGCGTCGTCGTGCAGCGCGCGACGCTGCACAATGAAGACGAGATCGCGCGCAAGGACATACGCGAAGGCGACACGGTGATCATCCAGCGCGCCGGCGACGTCATTCCGCAGGTGGTGGGCGTGGTGAAGGAGCGCCGGCCCAAAGGCAGCAAGCCCTATGTCTTCCCGCAGAAATGCCCGATCTGCCACAGCCTCGCCGTGCGTGAGCCGGGCGAGGTGGCGCGGCGCTGCACCGGCGGCCTCATCTGCGCGGCCCAAGCGGTGGAGCGGCTGCGGCATTTGGTGTCGCGCGATGCCTTCGATATCGAGGGGCTCGGCCACAAGCACATATCCGAGTTCTGGGAAGACAGGCTGATCAAGACCCCGGCCGATATTTTTCGCCTCGACTATGCCGCCATCGCCGAGCGCGAGGGTTGGGGCGAGCAGAGCGCTGCCAAGCTCAATGAGGCGATCGAGGCGCGCCGCGCCATTACGCTCGACCGCTTCATCTACGCCTTGGGCATTCCGCAGGTCGGCCAGCAGACGGCAAAGCTGCTGGCGCGCCACTATCGCAGCTTCGAGCGCTGGCGCGCCGCGATGGAGCACGCGCAGGACCGCGACGGCGAGGCCTGGCGCGAGCTCAACGACATCCACGGCATCGGCGAGGACATGGCCACCGACATCGCCGGCTTCTTTGCCGAAAAGCACAATCTCGATCTGCTCGACGATCTCCTCGGCGAGATCCGCGTCGCGGATTACGCGGGGGCGCGGCCGCCGGCGGACTCACCGCTCGCCGGCAAGACCATCGTCTTCACCGGCACGCTCACCGCCATGTCCCGCTCCGAGGCGAAGGCGCGCGCCGAGGCGCTCGGCGCCGCGGTCAGCGGCAGCGTCTCCGGCAAGACCGACTATCTCGTGGTCGGCGCCGATGCCGGCTCCAAGGCCGAGAAGGCGCGCGCGCTCGGCGTCAAGACGATGAGCGAGGACGAGTGGCTGGCGCTGGCCCGCGGCGCCTGACCGCCGCACGCCCCGCGGTCAGCCACCGCCGTTGCGCCTCAGCTCGGCCAGGCGCGCCGCACCGCGCCGGTGATGGCGAAGCGGCTGTCGGCGAAGCGGCTCGAGGGGCAGCGCAGCGGCAGCATCTCATGCTGGCAGTGGCTGGGAAACAGCAGGATGCTGTTGTTCTTCGGCTCGATCTCCGCCGCGAGCTCCGTGCTATCCGCGCGGCTGTCGGCGAGGTGGCGGTTGTAGAGGCGGAACTCGCCGCCGCTGAAGCGCCGGGGCTCGTTGTGGAAATGATAGACATAGCTGATCGCGGGCAGCGCCGCTTCGCCGCCCTGTCTCTGCGGCGGCAGAGCGGTGCCGTCGCCTTGCACCACGAGCAGGTAATCGACATCACCGACATGAAACTCGCCGATGCCGAAGGCGATGGCGAGCTGCGGCACGAGCGAGCGCACGCGGTCGCGGAACACGCCGGAGAATGCCGCGACGTCCGGCAGCACCGGCGGCTGCGCGCCCGCCGCGGCGGCAACGTCGCGCTCCTGCGCCAGGACGGATTTCAGCAGCTCCGCGTGCAGCCCGGCGTCGAGAAAGCTGTCGAGCAGCAGGTAGGGCGACTTCTCGGCCGGCAGGTCGATATGGGGCTGGTGCGTCTCGCGCTCGCCTTGGAGCGGCGGATCGGTGACCAGCCCCACGAGATCGGTCGAGGAGAAGATGAAGGAGCGGCGGCCCTGGTCGAGATGGATGTTGAACGGCCGCGCCGGCCGCCCGCCGCCATAGCTCTTCTCGCCGATCGAGGACACCAGCGCGGTCAGCAGCGGATCCTTGGGGCGCAGGTAGAGCGTCCGGCTATGGCCGCCATTGAGCAGCAGCGTCACGCTGACTTCGCCCTCGCTTCGCGTCATCATCTCGTCTTGCCTCGCAGTGTATGGGAAGGGGCACGTGCCCGCCGCGCCCGCTCCCGACATATCGCGCCGCGCTGGTTAATGAACGATGTCCAGGTCGGCAGCACCGGGTTATTTTCGTTGCCGGCGATTTTCATGACCGGAAAATAAATTTTCGGTTGGTAGCATCGTGGCGAATAGATGGCGCATCGATTTGGCCGTCAAGCGATCGGAGACCATGACTCAATCTCGGGAATACGGATCGGCGGCGAAGCTCTTCCACTGGGCCACCGTTGCGCTGCTCGCGACGCAGTTCACCCTCGGCTGGCTGATGCCGGACATCGAGCGCGGCATGCAGCCCGAGCGCTTGATGAATCTCCATCTGTCATTCGGCGTGCTCGTCCTGACGCTGATGACGGCGCGCTGCCTCTGGCGGCTGACCCATGGCGCGCCGCCGCCGGAGGCCAGCCTGCCGCTCTGGCAGCGCCTTGCCGCCCGGCTGGTCCATCTCGCGCTTTATCTGCTGGTCTTCGCGATGACGGTGAGCGGCTGGCTTTTCGCCTCGATGCGCGGCTGGGAGATCACCATCTTCGGCGCCGTGCCGGTGCCGCATCTGGTCGCGCAGGGCTCGGCGCTCGGCCGCACCATCGGCGAATGGCATGGGCCGCTGAGCTGGGTGCTGCTGGGCGTGATCGGCCTGCACGTCGCCGCCGCGCTGGCGCATTTCGTCGTCCTGCGCGATCGCGTGCTGCACCGCATGCTGCCGCGCTTCGGCGGCTAGTTAGCACTAAGCCGCGCCGATCGGCCGGGTCGCCGCCTCGAGCCAGCGCCCGGTCGCGGCATCGACGAGCGGCGCGATCTCGGCGCGGACTCGCGCATGATAGGCGTCGAGCCAGGCGATTTCGGCATCATCGAGCAGCGCCGGCTCGACCAGCGCGCGGTCGATCGGCGCGAGCGTCAACGTCTCGAAGCCGAGCAGCTCGCGCTCGCGGCCCTCTCCGGCGCCGAGCGGCGCCACCAGTACGAGATTCTCGATGCGGATGCCGTAGGCGCCGGTCTTGTAGTAGCCGGGCTCGTCGGAGACGATCATGCCCGGCAGCAGCGGCTGGGTGTTGGGCAGCTTGGAGATGCGCTGCGGCCCCTCGTGAACCGCGAGGTAGCTGCCGACGCCATGGCCGGTGCCGTGGTCATAATCGAGCCCGACCTCCCACAGCGGGCGTCGCGCCAGCGCGTCGAGCTGCGAGCCGGTGGTGCCTTTAGGAAAGCGGCAGGTGGCAAGGGCGATATGGCCTTTGAGCACGCGGGTGAAGCGGTCGCGCATCTCCGGCGCCGGCGCGCCGATGGCAATCGTGCGCGTGACGTCGGTGGTGCCGTCGAGATATTGCGCGCCGGAATCGACGAGATAGAGCGTGCCCGGCTCGAGCCGCCGCTCGCTCTGCGGGCTGGCGCGGTAATGCACGATGGCGCCGTTCGCCCCGGCGCCGGAAATGGTGGGAAAGCTGAGATCGCGGAAATGCTCGCCGGCCCGGCGGAGCTGCTCGAGCCGGTCGGCGGCGGCGATCTCGCCGAGCGTGCCGCTCTGCGCCGCATCGCCAAGCCAGGCGAGAAAGCGCGTCAGCGCCGCGCCGTCGCGGCGATGCGCGTGCCGGGTGCCGTCGAGCTCGACCGGGTTCTTGCACGCCTTGGGCAGCTGGCATGGGTCTGCAGCGCGATGGATCTCGGCGCCGGCCAGCATGTCGAAGACCCAGGCGGCGGCGCCGGCGGGATCGGCCTGGACGCGGCGATGCGCCGCGCCCAATTGTCGCAGCGCCGGGCCGAAGGTGTCGGGTGGAGCGAGCCGCACGGCATTGCCGAGATGCTCGCTCAATCCCGGCATGAGCTTGCGCGGATCGATGAAGAGATCGACCGTGCCGTCGCGCCCGAGAATGGCGAAGGACAACGGCAAGGGCGTGTGCGGCACGTCGCCGCCGCGGATGTTGAGCAGCCAGGCGATCGAATTGGGTGCGGTCAGCACCGCGGCGTCGACGCGGTCGGCGGCGAGTCGATCGGCGAGCATCTGGCGCTTGCGCTCGGCGCTGTCGCCGGCAAAGCGCAGCTCATGCGCCACCACCGGCGCCAGTGGCGGCGGCGGCCGGTTCGGCCACACCGCATCGAGCGGATTCTGGGCGAGCGGCCGGAGGCTGCCGCCGGCCTTCTCGGCCGCAGCGCGAAAGCGCTCGACTTCGCCCAACGTGTGCAGCCGCGGATCGTAAGCGAGGATCTCGCCCGGCTTCAGCGCCGCCGCGATCCAGTCGCTTGCCGGCTCTTCGGTGAGGTGGCGGCGGAGGTAGAGCGCGGCATCAACCTCGGCCTCGGCCTGGAGCGTGTAGCGGCCGTCGACGAAGACCGCCGCCGCTGCCGGCAGCACGACGCAGAGCCCGGCCGAGCCGGTGAAGCCGGTGAGCCAGGCGAGGCGCTGCGCGCAGGCCGGCACATACTCGCCCTGATGCTCATCGGCGCGCGGCACCAGGAACCCCTGGACGCCCTGGCGGCCGAGCTCGGCGCGCAGCAGCGCCAGACGCTCCGCCGGGCCTGGGGCTCGCGGCGCCGGGGCCGCGGCCAGGGCGACAGCCAGCGCCCCCAGCGCCGCGGCCAGGGCCGGCGAGAGGCTGCGGCGCCACCAACCGCATCCAGTCGCCCTCGAGCGTGCCGGGCGCGGCAGCCAGCACCCCCGCCACCAGAGCCCTAACCCCGGGAACGTCATAGCGGGAGCCGTCCTGCCGCAGCAGCGCCGCTAATACCGCATCGCCGTTCTGCGCCATGCTGCACCTGCTAACGATTTATCCATTTTCATTTCCTAGAGTGAGGCTAAGGCGCGATCTGCCCGGGCACAAGGGCGGCTGGGAGCGCTCCAGGTAGCGGCTATGCGTTCATCATGGGGCTGGGTTGCGCGGTTTCCTCTCCCCTTTCGAGGCAGAAGTGCTTACCTATTTTGCAAGTGCGAAAGCACCTTCGCAGGTGCGTAAAGGAGTTGTTAACATGTTGAACGTTCTAGGGAATATCCTGCACGGACTCACCGCTTCGGTGGCCGATTGGCGGCAGCGGCAGCGGGCCTATGCCGAGCTTGCCTCGCTCGACGACCGGTCGCTGGCGGACATCGGGATCACCCGTTCCGAGATCCCCTATGTGCTGTCGCAAGCGGCACAGCATCGCGCCGAGACCGGCCAGCCGGCGAACAGCAATTACCAGCACGCCGCCTAACCCCTTCAGTTCCGCTCCCGGCTCGGCCGGGTGAAAGATCCCGGCTGGCCGCCCGAGGGCGGCCGGCGCGGGATTTTTTGCTATGGGTGACGACGGCGCTTGCCGTCCATGGTCGCCGCGGCGATGGTGAGGGCGAGGACGGCGCACGGCATGGCACAGTCGATCGCAGACCGGCACGAGCACCACCACGGCCACCGTCATGGCCATGGGCACCACCATCGGCATGACCAGGGCGGCGCCGCCGGCTTCGGCTACGCCTTCGCGCTGGGGGTGCTGCTCAATCTCGCCTTCGTCGCGGTCGAGACGGGTTACGGGCTCGTCGGCAATTCCGTGGCGCTCCTCGCCGATGCCGGCCACAATCTCGGCGACGTGCTCGGCCTTGCCATCGCCTGGACCGCCAGCGTGCTGGCGCGCCGCCGGCCGTCGCATCGCTTCACCTACGGGCTGCGCAGCTCCTCGATCCTGGCGGCGCTGTTCAACGCCATCGTGCTGCTGATCGCGGTGGGCGGCATCGTCGTCGAGGCGCTGAATCGGCTCGCGGCGCCCGAGCCGGTGGCGAGCCGGCTGGTGATGGCGGTGGCAGCGGTGGGCATCGTCGTCAACGGCGTCAGCGCCCTGCTCTTCCTGCGCGGCAGCAGCGGCGACCTCAACATCCGCGCGGCCTTCGTGCATCTCGCCGCCGATGCCGGCGTGTCGCTCGCCGTGGTGCTCACCGGCGCCGTCATCCTGATGACGGGATGGCTGTGGCTCGACCCGGCGGCGAGCCTGATCGTGGCGCTGGTCATCGTCGGGGGCACCTGGCGGTTGCTGCGCCAGGCCATCAACCTCGCGCTGCACGGCGTCCCCTCCGGCATCGACGCGGAGGAAGTGCGCGACCATCTTGGCAAGGTCGCCGGCGTCATCGCGGTGCATGACCTGCATATCTGGCCGATGAGCACGACCGAGACCGCGCTCACCTGCCATCTCGTCATGCCGTCGGGCCATCCCGGCGACGAGATGCTGGCGCAGCTCGCGCAGGATCTCCATCAACGCTTCGCCATCGACCATTCGACCATCCAGGTCGAGACCGGCGATCCCGATCACCCTTGCAGGCTGGTGCCGGATCACGTGGTATAAGCACATGGATCTGCTGGTTCAAATCTTCCCGCAAGAGGTCATGCGAGGCCCATCAGAATTCATACAAGCCCGGCTTGACGGTATGCGTCGGCGTCGCGCGCACGCCGGTCTCACTCGCATATCTGGCGCCGACTGAGGCGTCACTACAAGTTTCCACCGGTCAGAGAACTCAAGAGTACCGTACCGCCGTAACTTCCGAGCGGGAGTAGCATTGCCCTGATCACCGGCTGCTGGGAAAGCGGAGAGAACGCCCCTTCGTTGAAATTGGCGACCCTCTCTCGCAGCAGATCAAGCTGCGCGTTAAATCCACCGGAACCGTGTTTAGTGAGCGTCATCAGCTTCTCCAGGACGAACTGCCGGATGGTCTTCCGGCGAGCGTCTTCCGCCGCAAGACGCAGCGCCATGGCGCTGGCGAAGGCGATTAGCAGACTCATCAATTGGCTTACCATGAAGACGGGATCGACGGGGAACGAATTGAACATGGAGCTTCGCGAGAGCACCATGAGCCCGATCATGAGAAACGGATAATAGATGAGCTTCGTGATGCAAGTGGTGCGCCTTGCCACGTATTCGAGGCTCATCGTGGCTGCGACGACTGGCGTCCCGCTCTCTTCCCAACGCTTCAGTGGAACGCGTGCAGCCGTCCTGCAGCTCCATTCCCAGCTTGGCTGCGTACGTGTTCTTGGCCTGCCCATCCCAAACGTAGTCGACCGGAGACGCTTGCTTGCCGTGGTCGCGAAATGACTCTTTGACGAAGAGCCAGGAAAACAGCGTTGCATCCGCGACATAGAACACCAACGCCGCTGTCGCCAGACTGTCGACCGCGGTAACACCGAAATACAGGTCGCGCGCGACCCATCCGCGGTAAGGCACTTCAGTCCCGAAGACGCCATACAGCGCAACCTCCAGAATCATCCCGACAGCGACTATTGTTGAGACGCGGAAAAACTGCGCTCTTCCCCGCCCGTAGTCGATATATCTTATCCAATAGGCCTTCACGAGTGCGTCGGAAGACGATCTACGCATTCCGTCGGCGGCGGCAGCGATGTCGTCAGCGTCCCGAATGCGAAGCGGAAACGCCTCTTTGAAGCGTTTCCTGAACCCGAGGCGGGATCGCGTCGGCCGCTCGGCGTCAATCTGGTTTCTTATGTCCGTCATTCCGAGATTCTCGGCGATATCATTGATGTTCGCAGCGGATACGCGGCCTATGTGGATAATCAGGGCGACGCTCAGTAGGATGCTGATCAGCTTGAGTCCAGTCGATGGCCAAAGGCTCACGCTTTCCAGCGGAGCCGTCAGCTCGCCATTCCCATTGTCGGACAGTGCCATTCCGAGAGAGGACGACCACCGCTGCAAGCCACATACCATGATGAAGATAATAACGAATGTAACGACGGTGGACGTAATGCTTGCCCTCTTGTGGAGCCATTGACCGCCGAAATAGAGCCACAGTAGAAGCAGCAGCAACGCGGAAACCAGGACGCTTTCGAGTAGCGTCAGTTCGAGCGCGAGCATGACCCTCGGTGGTGCCGCCGCGGTCATGTCCGATTGAAGGCGCCCACAGGCGGAGATATCGACCGGCTGAGCCGATGCACCGCAGCCCGGTCCGTCAGCCTGTTGGGATGCGGGGGATTTGCCATCGTAAAGATGTATCGCACGGGTGCGGCCGATTTCGAAAATCTGAGCTGCACTGAGGCGTTTGGATAGAGTGCCTGACGCTTTTCCTATCGAGCCCGAGGCAAGATCGAAAGAACGGGGGCCGGCCGCCACTAGGGTGGCGAGGAACGCGGCCGTCTGATAGGAGCTTCGGAACGGAGGGATATCTCTCTGCAAATCCCGCCTAAGCGACAATCCGAAGCTAGACGCGACCAACAAGTTGCGAGTCCAGACGCCTTGGCCAGGATGAATGAGCCGAGCGTCGAGATCTGTAGTGAAGAAGATCGCTTGGGGAAGTGCGACTCTCAATGCCTGAACAACCAGCAGCTTATCATAGACATCGCTGCCCAAAACGCCGATCGCCCGAAGTCCCTGACCCTCGACCCGCCGTAAATCATTGTCCCTGTCCCGCAGCTCGTCGGCCAGGCGCAGCAGGTAGTCGCTCTGGCCTTGTCCTTCGGCGGCGTCGGAGAGTGTCATTCTACCCGGATCGCTCGTTTTTCCCTGGTCGATCCCGTCTCCTGATGCCGCCTCGGCCTGCACGGCGGCTGTCATTGCGGAGGTATCCGAGTTCCCCGACCCGTGCGGTTTTTTTGCGGACACTGAAGCGGCCGTTTGCCCGTCCAGACCGCGAAGGTAGCTAAAGCGATGGATGTATTTCGCTGTTCGCCGATCTAGTTCGGCTTTGTCCAGGGTCTGGCGGGATCCGCCGCCGGGCTTTGACGGGCCTCCACCAGGAATGAGGTATGCCTCGAATGCAGTGCGCAAGCTCTGGCCATAGTACGTATCCCATTCGGAAATAAGAGCGATGTGCGCGGCCGCGTCCGAATTTATGCCGCGGCGCTGGAGCTCTGTATTGATCGATTGCGCCAACGCGTTATCGCTCGCAATCGTTCGCAGAAAATTTATGCCCTTCCTGCTGAACTGCCGTTCGACCCAATCTTGCGCCGGATCGCAATCGGTAGCGAATTCGCGGCACAATGCCGCGGGATCTGCCGTCGCGCCGTAGTCATAGATTTCGAAGCGATCGAACATGTGCGGTGCGAGAGCAGGAACCGACTTCCCTGTACCTGGTGTCGCGACAAGCGCGAAGTCGCACCGCTCGGCCGATGAATTCGGCTCCCCATTCAACATCCCGTCCGGGGGCTTGGGCGCTTTGGAAAGATTATTGAGCATCGCCAACAACGTATCCGACTCTTGCGGGCCAATCATCTTCACCTGGAAATCCCCCGCGTCCGTCGATACCGGCTTAATTTGGCAAAAAAGTCGTGCGAGCTGGTTCAGCGGCTGGTGCGACAGCGCATCTTCGTCCAGCCAGAAGAGCGCAAGCCGATTGCCCGGCGCCGAACCGCTGCCGCTCGATCGCTTTCTTACGATCTCGTAAGGGACGAATTTTGGTCCTTGCCAATCGGCGGGGTCTGTCGCCTCGTCCCGCAGATAGTTCAAGGTCAGAGGAATGAAAACGCCAATATGCTGGCTATCGACGGGCACGTAACCCTGAACGCTTAGCCCGGAAAGAACAGCATAGCGAACTCTGCGTCGGAATTCTGCATCTTCCGAGTAAGAGCCTCCTGGAACCATAATTCCAACAGCGTTGGTAGCCTTATCTGCCTCCTCGAGCGGCGAACAATAATGTGGGTCCTGGTTTTCGACCGGACCGCCGCAGTACTCCGCATGAGCAACCTTTGTGAGGAGAGGTTGGCCCGGTCCGATCCCGATGCCGTCTGCCCTCGTCCAGCCATAGTAATCGCCGACCGACTTGAGGACGCTCTCGAAAGGATCTTGCCAAAGCCTCGCGTCAATATCCTGGGCATTGCTTGCCTGGAGATTCCGGAACTCGGCGATGGGAGGACGAAGGTTCTCGAGCGACACCGGATGACTGACGTAGGCCGTAACCGCTCCAACGACAGCCAGCCAGAGAAAGGCGTTTCCGCTAAGCCCGGGAGCGGGTGGTTTCGGATCGTCGGGCATGGGCGCATCCCCTTGCGGCCCCGGTCTTGCAGACTCCCACGGTGCGTTTCTTTGTCGCCATCGCAATCGGGGACGGACGACTGGTCGGATATTCAGGAAACTTCATACTCCGCCGGAACTGCTCGCCAGCGCGCCTCCCCGTGACCACCCTTGATCGGCGGGTTCCTACACCTTTATAGTGTATACGGGAGTTGCCAGCGGCACAAGCAATTCGAGCATCGACGATCATCCGAGAAATTGGCGGCCCGGCTTGACCGTGCCCTCCTGGGGTTTTGCGGCGCCGCCGGTGCGCATGCGGGCTCGTCCTCGGCGCCGGTGGAGATCGACAGCGCATATTGCTCGTGGCAGGTCTTGCGCGCCTCGGCCAGCGACAGCGTCGGATAGGAGACGATCTTGATCGTCGTGCGCTTGCAGTCACGGAAGTAGACCGCATATCACTCGGCCTCCGAACGATGAGGGCCGGGCGACCGGCGCCGCGCTCCCCGCTACATATGTCTCGTGGTACAATATCGCGTGCACGCCGCCGCCGACGTACCGCTTCGCGCCGTCCTGATCCTGCTGCTGGCGGCGATCATCGCCGTGCCGCTGGCGCAGCGGCTCAAGGCGAGCCCGGTGCTGGGCTACCTCGCCGCCGGTCTCCTCGTCGGCCCCTTCGGCTTCGCCTTCGTCAAGGACACCGCCGAGGCCGAGCGGCTCTCGGAGTTCGGCGTCGTCTTTCTCCTTTTCACCATCGGCCTCGACATGCCGCTGGCGCGGCTGCAGGCGATGTGGCGCTACATCTTCGGGCTGGGCCTGGCGCAGGTGCTGGTCACCGGCGGCGTGATCGGGGTGGCCGGGCTGGCGCTGGGCGCGCCGCCGGCCGCCGCCCTGCTCATCGGCGGCGCGCTCGCCTTCTCCTCGACCGCGACAGTGCTGCAGCTCCTCGCCGAGCGCGGCGAGCTGACCAGCCGCGTCGGCCGCGTCGCGCTGTCGGTTCTGCTGTTCCAGGATCTCGCCGTGGTGCCGCTGCTGGCGCTGCTGCCGCTGCTCGTCCCGGGCGGCGGCAGCGGCATCGCCGTGGCGCTGGGCCTCGCGCTCGCCAAAGGCGTCGCCGCCATCGTGCTGATCCTGCTGCTGGGCCGGCTGGTGCTGCGGCCGCTCTTCCGCCTCAGCGCCACGACGCGCATCCGCGAGACTTTCGCCGCGACCAACCTGCTGGTCGTGCTCGGCCTCGGCTGGGCGACGGCGGAGGCCGGCATGTCGATGGCGCTGGGCGCCTTTCTCGCGGGGCTGCTGCTGGCCGAGACCGAGTATCGCCACCAGGTCGAGGCCGACATCCAGCCCTTCCGCGGCCTGCTGCTCGGCCTCTTCTTCATCACCGTCGGCATGGTGATCGACACGCCGCTGGTGCTGCGCCAATGGCCGGCGGTGCTGAGCCTCTCGGCCGCGCTGCTCGTCGGCAAGCCGCTGATCCTGTGGGGGCTGGCACGTCTCTTCCGCCTCAGCTCGCCGGTGGCGATCCGCGTCGGCTTGCTGCTGTCGCAATGCGGCGAGTTCGCCTTCGTCATCCTCGGCATCGCCCAGCAGCTCGGCCTCATCGGTCACCGCGACGGCGCCGTGCTCATCGCCACTGTCGCGCTCACCATGGCGACGACGCCGCTGATGGCCGCGGCAGGCCGCCGCCTCGCCGCGCTCCTCCAGCCGCCGCACGCGCCCGAAGCGGAACGCATGGCCGAGGAGACCACGGATCTCTCTGGCCATGTCATCATCGCGGGCTACGGCCGCATCGGCCAGATCGTCGGCCAGATGCTGGCGGAGCAGCAGATCCCCTATGTCGCGATCGAGCAGAGCGTGCCGCTGGTCGAGGCGAGCCGCAAGCGCGACCGGCCGGTCTATTTCGGCGATGCCAGCCGCAGCGAGCTGCTCGACGCCGTCGGCGTCGATCGCGCCAGCGCCGCCATCATCACCCTCGACCAGGCGGACGCGGCCGAGCGGGTCGTCGCGGCGCTCAGGCGCAATCACCCCGATCTGCGCATTATCGCCCGCTCGCGCGATGCCGAGCATGCGCGCCGGCTCGAGCAGGCCGGCGCCAATGACGTCATCCACGAGGCGCTCGAGCCGGGACTGCAGATGGGCGCTGCGGCGTTGCGCGTCTGCGGCACGCCGGTACCGGCGATCGACCGCGCACTCGACGCGATGCGGCACGCCGCGGCGGGGTAGGACCGTCAGCGCTATACTCCGGCGCAAGGGAAGGACGGATGAGCACCGGCAGGCAGCTCAAGGTGGCGATCATCGGCGGCGGCCTCGGCGGCATCGCCGCGGCGCTGTCGCTGCTGCGCGCGGGCATCGACGCCGAGGTCTATGAGCAGGCGGCCGCCTTCGGCGAGGTCGGCGCCGGCATCCAGATCGGCCCCAATGCGTCGCGCATCCTGCACCGCATCGTGCCGGCGCCGGCGCTCACCTGGCGCGCGGTGCGGCCGGAGGCGGTGCATCAGCGGCGCTGGGATGACGGCCGAACCTTGCAGCATGCGCCGCTCGGCGCGACGGTCGAAGCCGCTTTCGGCGCGCCCTATTACCATTTCCACCGCGCCGATCTGCTGCGCGCGCTGGCAAGCGCGTTGCCGCCCGAGCGCGTCCATTTCCGGCACCGGCTGGCAGCCCTTAGGGATCTCGGCGATAGGGTCGACGCGCGCTTCGAAAACGGCGCCGAGATCGCGGCCGACGTGCTGGTCGGTGCCGACGGCATCCATTCGACGGTGCGCCGCCTGCTGTTCGGTCCGGAGCAGCCGCGCTTCACCGGTTGCATTGCCTATCGCGGCCTGGTGCCGGCGGCGCGCCTCGCGCCGCTCGGCCTCGAAGTGGTCTCCAACAACTGGATGGGACCGGGGCAGCATTTCGTCCATTACTTCGTCGCCGGCGGCGATCTCGTCAATTTCGTCGCGGTCATCGAGCGCGACAGCTGGACGCGCGAATCCTGGACCGATCGCGGCGAGAAGGCCGACGTGCTCGATGCCTATGCCGGCTGGCACGAGCAGGTCCGCGGCATCATCGACGCCGTCGACGAGACCTTCATCTGGGCGCTGTTCGACCGCGCGCCGCTGGCGCGCTGGTCGGCCGGCCGGGTGACGCTGCTCGGCGATTCCTGCCATGCGATGCTGCCCTTCATGGCGCAGGGCGCGGGCCAGGCGATCGAGGACGGAGCAGCGCTGGCGGCGTGCCTGCAGCAGCTCGGCGCCGGCGCCGCGCCCCAGGCGCTTCGCCTTTATGAGACGGTGCGCCGGCCGCGCGCAACGCGGCTGCAGGAATTGTCGCGACACAACAAGCTGCGCTTCCACCTGCCCGATGGCCCACGTCAGGAAGAGCGCGATGCCGAGCTGGCGCGGCGCGGCGACCGCTCGATTGAAGCGATCGCCTGGCTCTACGGCCACGACGCGGCGGTGATCGAGGTGAATTGATGCCGCGCTCGGCGCGGCAAAGCTTCAGAGGCCGAGCTCCTCGAGGAGCGGCTGCAGCCACTCGCGGTAAGGCTGCCAGCGGCCGATCGCGCTGCGATAGATCGGCTGCCGGACCTGGCTGGCGCTCGCCGTCCGCACCGGCCGCGGCGTCTTGTGGAACGCCAGGCAGGCATCGTCCCAGGGCAGGCCGCAATGGGCGAGAATGCGCCGCGCCTCGGTCTCGACATCGGCGACCACCGCCTCGTATTCGACCTCGAGCATGACGCCTGGCGGCACGACGGCGCGCCAATGTTCCATCAGCGCCGCATAGGCGCGGTAATAGCGCGCGAGCTCGCGCAGGTCGTAAGTGTGCGGCTGATGATGCGCGAAGAGCCGGGTGAAGCAGGAAAGGCAGGTATCGACGGGATCGCGGCGCGTGTGGACGATGCGGGCGTTGGGCAGCGCCAGATGGATCAAGCCGACGAGGCGGAAATTCGCCGGCATCTTGTCGGTGATCCGCTCCGCCGCGGGCGCCATGGCGCGGACGCGATCGAGATAATCCGCGCCCAGCCGGCGCAGCTCCTCGCCGGTCATGCCGGGGACGAAATCGGGATATGCACCGGCGGCGCCCTCCGGCCCGCCGAAACGGGTCACGGCGTCGTCGAACTCCATCAGTTCGCCGGCGCCGAACACCTGCGGATGGCTCGCCAGAATCTGCTCGACCAAGGTGGTCCCCGAGCGCGGCATGCCGAGGATGAACACCGGCACCGGCGAGGGATCGCCGAGCCCCTGCTTGGCGCGCATCAGCTCGGCGCTGAACACCGCGCGGATGCGGTCGAGCTGGTGCAGCGTCGCCGCCTCATCGTAGACAAGGCGCGAGCGCTTCAACGCATTGCCGGCGAGATAGTGGCGGAACGAGCGCTCGCGCTGCCCGATATCCGCCATGGCCTTGCCCAGGGCGAAATCGAGCTCGATCCGTTCGCTTTCCGGCAACGCCGCGGGGTCCTGCGCCATCGCCTCCAGGGCCGGGAGGCGCGGATCGTCGGGCGCGACCGGCGCGAGATCGACGAGGCTGCGATAGAAGGCCGGCCGCGCCGGCGCCAGCACGATCGCCCGCTCATAGGCCTGCCGCGCCTCGGCGAGCTGGCCGATCGATTCCAGCGCCGCGCCGAGATTGTTGTGGATGTCGCCGCGGTCCGGCCGTAGCGCCAGCGCCGCTTCGTAACAGGCGATCGCCTCGGCCGGCCGGCCCAACACTTGCAGCACATTGCCGAGATTGTTGCGCGCCTCGGCGTAGTCCGGCCTGATTTCCAGCGCCTTGCGATAGCTTGCGGCGGCGTCGTCCATGCGCAAAAGCGCTTGCAGCGTATTGCCGAGATTGTTGTGCGCGTCGGCGCTGTCGGGGGTGATCGACAGCGCCTTGCCAAAAGCGGCGATCGCCTCGCTCCAGCGGCCGAGCGCGTGGAGGGCGAGGCCGAGGTTGTTGTAGGCGCCGGCGCGGCCGGGATCGGCGGCCAGCGCCCGGACATGCTGCTCGATCGCCTTTTCATGCTCGCCGAGCAGGTGCAAAGCGGTGCCGAGGTTGTTATGCGCCGCGGCATCGCCCGGCTTGAGCGCGAGCACTTTCTCATAGCAGGCGACGGCCTCGGCATGCCGACCGAGCGCTTGCAGCGCGATGCCGAGATTGCTGTAAGCCTCGGCATAGCCCGGATTGAGCATGATCGCGCGCCGGTAATGCTCGATGGCGTCGGCCTGCCGCGCGAGCGCCTGCAGCGAGATCCCGAGATTGTAATGCGCGGTGGCGTAGTCCGGCCGCGTGGCGAGGGCCGCCTCATAGCTGGCAACCGCCTCGCCAAAGCGACCGAGCGACTGCAAGGCGTTGCCGAGATTATTGTGCGCGTCGACATAATCCGGCGTGATCGCCAGCGCCTTTCGGTAACTTGCGACCGCCGCCTCGTGGCGCCGCAACGCCTCGAGCGCGACGCCGAGATTGTTGTGCGCCTCGGCCGATTGCGGGTTCTGCCGGAGCGCCTTGCGGATCAGCGCGGCGCCCTCCTCCGCCTTGCCCTGCTGGACGCGCAGGACGCCGAGATAGTGTAGCGATTGAAAGTGATGACGATCCTGGGCGAGCGCCGCCTGGTAGAGTCGCGCCGCGTCATCGAGCATGCCCCGCTCGTGCAGCGCGGTCGCCGCCTGAAACGCCTGGGGCGCCCCGGCCGGGCTCCGTTTCATGCTACGCCGCTCGCATACCAGGGACGAAACATCCTGATCATGTCACTAGCGAATTACCACGCGCGGCGCGCCCGGCTCCTTACTCGGCCGGCTCGGTCTCCTTGACCTCGACCTCGGCGACCTGCTCCGGCGCCGCGCCGACCCAGGGATGGTCCGAGACGTCGAAGACGACGCCGTCGGGCCCGCGGAATTTGGTCTCGTAGAAGGCGTTGGCGGTGTTCGTGTCCTGCTTCATGAAGCAGGGAGCGCCCAGCGATTCGAGTTTCTGCATGTAGGCGTCGAGATCATCGACCAGCACGCCGAAATGATGGATGCCGACATAATCGAGGCCGCGGCCGAGCTGGTCGACGTTCTGGAACTTCAGGACGGCGAGGTTGAGGGTGCCATCGCTGAGATAGAAGCCCCAGGCGATCGCCTTGGGGTTGTCGGGACTGCCGGCCCGGCCGACTTCCTTGAAGCCGAAGGCCTGTTTGTAGAATTCCGCCGTCTTGACGGGATCCTGCGTCGCAAGGGCGAGGTGTCGAAGCTTCGGCATGGCGCGTCCTCCGGTCTTTCGGATGCCTGGTCGGCTCTGTTTTCCATCATACCACAAAGAACAGCAAGGCCAGCGCGATCAGCCCGGCGCCCCAGCAGTAGTAGGCGAAGGGGTCGAGCGCCTCGAAATCGTGGCGGCGGAAATAGCGCATGAGGAAGGCGGTGCTGAGATAGGCGGTGATCCCCGCCACCGCGCCGGCGATCCAGACGGTGGCGCCGAATTCGGCGGCCACCTCGGGATGGAAGAGATGCGGCACTTCGAGCACCGACGCGCCGAGGATGATGGGCGTGGCGATGAGGAAGGAGAAATGCGCCGCCTCGCGATGCTGGAAGCCGGTCAGCAGGGCCCCCACCATGGTCGCGCCCGAGCGCGAGATGCCGGGGATGAGGGCGGTGCTCTGCCAGAGCCCGATGAGCAGCGCCTGCTGCCAGCTCATCTCGCCCAGCAGCTTCGTGCCGCTCTGCCGCCGCAACCTCTCGCCGGCGAAGAGCAGCCCGCCATTGACCATGAGGAAGAGCGCCGCCACGGCCGGCGCGCCGAAGAGGTCGCGCAGGAACTTCTCGAAGACGAAGCCCAGCACCACCGCCGGGATGGTGGCGAGGATGATGAGCCAGAGCAGGCGCCATTGCGCCTTGCGCTCCGCCACCGGCCCCTGGCCGAAGAAGGCCAGCGCCAGGCTCAGCCAGTCGCGCCAGAAATAGGCCAGCAAAGCCGCCGCGGTGCCGAGATGCAGCACCACCAGGAAGGGCAGGAAGGCGGCGCTGTGCTGGTCGATGTGCCAGCCGAGCAGCTTCGGCAGCAGCACGGCATGACCGAGGCTGCTCACGGGAAAGAGCTCGGTGACCCCTTGCAGGATAGCGACGATGAGGGCTTGCAGAAGCGTCATGGAACCTCGCGCAATGATGGGAGCCTGGCGTCATCCCGCGCCAGCACCAGGGTGTGCCAGCCCGAGAGGCGAATGCGCCGCCGCAGCGTCAGGCGCTGGGCGCGATGGGCGGCGAGCACGGCGCGCTCCTGGCGGGCGAGCAGCCCCGACAGCACGGCGACGCCGCCCGGCGCCAGCGCGCGGGCGAGCGCCGGCGCCATCAGCGCCAGCGGACGCGCGAGGATGTTGGCGAAGATGAGGTCGAAGCGCCGCCCCGCGCCGAGCCCGCGATATCCCTCGGCGCGGCTGAGATCGAGCAGCGCACCAACGCCGTTCGCCGCCGCGTTGCGCGCGGCGACGCGCACCGCCTCGGCGTCGATGTCGCGCGCCACGACGGGCCGCCGCCAGGTCTTGGCCGCCGCCATGGCGAGAATGCCGGTGCCGGTGCCCATGTCGAGCACGCGGGCGAAACGGCGCCGGCGCGCCAGCGCATCGAGTGCCAGCAGGCAGCCGCGCGTCGTCGCGTGCTCGCCGCTGCCGAAGGCGGTGGCGGCGTCGATGAGGAGAGCGATGGCACCCGCCGGGACGCGGCCCCTATGATGCGAGCCGTGAATGAAATAGCGGGCGGCGCGCAGCGGCGGAAAGCTCGCCTGGTTCTCCGCCAGCCAATCGCGCGGCGGCACGCGCTCGAAGGCGAGTTCCGGCGGCATGTCGTCCCGTCCCACCCAGGCGAGATCCAGGCTTGCCTCGAGCAGCGCGCGCTCGGGCGGCGCGGTGGCGAAGCCCTCGACCTGCCAGCTGCCGCCGGGCTCCGCCTCGAAGGCGCTGACCGCGCCGCAAGCGGTGCCGAGCGCAGCCGCGACCGCCTCGGCGGCGCCGGCATCGGCGACGGTGGTCGCGACACGCCAGACGTTCGCTCCGGTGTGATGCCGGCCGCTCAACGCCCTGGCTTCCTCAGCGCGCAAGGCCGGCGAGCGCGCGGCGCTGCGCGTCGGCCGCCTGCTCGAAAATCATGTCTTTCCAGTCATCGGCATCGCCATAGAACACGGCGCGCATCTGCGCCTTGATCTCGCGTCCCTGCGTGCTCTGCACCGTGCCGTGATGGTGCAGCCAATTGTCGGCGCGCACCGCGTCGAGGGTCTCGTCGAGCGGGCGCACGCCGAATTCGAGCGCCATCGCGGTGACTTCGGCAGCAGGCAGCGCAGCCGCCAGGCCGGTCAGGAGATCGCCCACGACATCGGAGGAAGCCGAGGTGCCGAGCGCGGTGGAGGTGATCCTGTCGCCATACCAGTCGCGGGCGCGGGCGAGGCCGCCGCTGCCCGGCGGATGGATAACGATCTTCTCGCCCTGGCCATAGGGGCCGAGGCCGGTATGGTAATCGATCACCGCGACGCGGCACGTCCGGGAAAGGTGCTCGGCGGCGATGCGCAGGACCGTGCGGCGCGACCAGCTGGGCGCGGCGCCGCCATAGAAGATGCCATCGCGATGGCTGTACTGCCCGCCCGTGATCGCCTGCTGCAGCGCTGCGGCGCCATGGCGCTCGCGATACTCGGCAAGTTGCACCCGCGCCGAGCGCAGCGCTGCCTCGCTCCAGTCGAGGGGGCACAACGCCGCGGCGAGCGCGACATAGCCATCATTGCGCGGCAGCGGCCGGTTATGAGCGATAAAGTTGCGATTGAGGTCGACATTCTCCTCCGTGACGCGCCGTGTCCAGGCGAAGCCGTAGGGGTTGATGGCGTGGACGGCGAGCAGGGCGGTATCGCGCGGAAGCTCGCGTGCGAGGCCGCTGCGGAAGCTTCCCGTCTGCACGCCGGAGCCGCAGAAGCCTTCGGCGCCATGCGTCGCCGATACCGTCACGAGCACGCGTGAGGCATCGGCCGGCCCAAGCCAGGCGATGTCGGTCGCCAGCGCCTCGCCGGCGGGGCCCCGGACGCCTGAATTGTCATAGGCGTTGAGCCGCGCGCCCGCCGCCTGCGCCGCCGCTAGAAACGCGCCGCGCGCCGCGGCATAGTCGCCGGGAAAGTAGTCGCGCGTCATGTCAGGTTTTCTCGACAAAGGCGTCCATCACCATCTTGTCGCCGGCCTTGTCGAAGCGGATGGCGAGCTTGTTGTCCTCGACGCCGCGCACCGTGCCATAGCCGAACTTCTGGTGGAAGACGCGATCGCCCGCGGCGAAGCCGCCGATGCGGCGCAGCTCGCGTCCGGCTGCCGGCCCGGCCCGGCCCTCGACCAGCGGCGGGCGGCGTCCGAGCGGCCCGAGCCGCGTCAGATCGGGCCGCGCCGGGAAGGCGCCGGGCGACCAGTCCTCGGCGCCGAGCGCGCCGGCGCGGGGATAGAGGCCGGGATCGGCCACCACCTCGAGGTGCTCGGTCGGCAGCTCCGCGATGAAGCGCGACGGCAAGGTCGGCTGCCATTGGCCGTAGAGGCGCCGGTTGGCGGCATAGGAGACATAGGCGCGCCGGCGCGCGCGGGTGAGGCCGACATAGGCGAGCCGCCGCTCCTCTTCGAGCCCGGCCCGGCCGGTATCGTCCATGGCGCGCTGGTTGGGAAACAGCCCTTCCTCCCAGCCGGGCAGGAACACGGTGTCGAATTCGAGGCCCTTGGCGCTGTGCAAGGTCATCAGGCTCACCATGTCGCCCGACGCGGCGGCGGTGTTCTCCATCACCAGGCTGACATGATCGAGGAAGCCGGAAAGATTGTCGAACTCGGCCATGGCGGCAACGAGCTCTTTCAGATTCTCCAGCCGGCCCGGCGCTTCCGGCGACTTGTCCGCCTGCCACATCGCGGTATAGCCGGACTCGTCCAGCACCACCGCAGCGAGCTCGGTATGGAGCACCGTCTGGGCCAGCTCGCGCCAGCGCGCCAGGGCCGCGAGGAAATCGCGCAGCGCCTTGCGCGCAGCGGGCTTGAGCTCGTCGGTCTCGATCAGCCGACGGGCCGCCTCGCCCAGCGGGATCTGCTGCGCCCGCCCCAGCGCATGCAGCGCCTGCAGCGTCACGTCGCCGATGCCGCGGCGCGGCGTGTTGATGATGCGCTCGAAGGCGAGGTCGTCGGCGGGTTGGTGGACGATGCGGAGATAGGCCAGCGCGTCGCGGATTTCCTGGCGCTCGTAGAAGCGCGGGCCACCGATGACGCGATAGGGCAGGCCCAGGGTGATGAAGCGCTCCTCGAACTCGCGCGTCTGGAAGCCGGCGCGCATCAGGATCGCGATCTCTGGCGAGCTTTTCGCCGTGGCGCTGGCGCGCCTCGATCTCGTCGCCGACCCAGCGCGCCTCCTCCTCGCCGTCCCAAAGCCCGCGCAGCACGATCCGCTCGCCCTCGTTGAGCACCGTCCACAGCGTCTTGCCGAGACGGCCCTCATTCTTGGCGATGAGCGCCGCAGCGGCGGCGAGGATGTGCGGCGTCGAGCGGTAGTTCTGCTCGAGGCGGACGATCTGCGCCCCGGGGAAATCGCGCTCGAAGCGCAGGATGTTGCCGACCTCGGCGCCGCGCCAGGAGTAGATCGACTGATCGTCGTCGCCGACGCAGCAGAGATTGCGATGCCCCTGCGCCAGCAGCCGCAGCCACAGATACTGCGCGACATTGGTGTCCTGGTACTCGTCGACCAGGATGTAGCGGAAGCGATGCTGATAGTCCGCGAGGATGTCGGCGCGGGCGGCGAAAATGGTGAGGTTGTGCAGCAGCAGATCGCCGAAATCGGCGGCGTTCAGCGTCACCAGCCGCTCCTGATAGAGCCGGAAGAGCGCCGGGGCGCGGCCGTCGGCCACCTCAGCGCGGTCATCGGCCGACACCTTGTCCGGCGTCAGGCCGCGGTCCTTCCAGCGCTCGAAGGTGGAGAGCAGCGCGCGCGGCGGCCAGCGCTTCTCGTCGATGCCCTCGGCGAGCGCGATCTGCTTCACCAGGCGCAGCTGGTCGTCAGTGTCGAGGATGGTGAAATTGGGCTTGAGACCCACCACCTCGGCATGCCGACGCAGGAGGCGGGCGGCGACCGAATGGAAGGTGCCGAGCCAGAGCCCCTCGGCGCTCTGGCCGATCATGCGCTCGAGTTGCTCGCGCATCTCCGCCGCGGCCTTGTTGGTGAAGGTCACCGCCAGGAGCTGGCTCGGCCAGGCGCGGCGCAGCGCGAGGATGTGCGCCAGCCGCGTCGTCAGCACCCGCGTCTTGCCCGTGCCGGCGCCGGCCAGCACCAGCACCGGCCCATCGACCGCCTCGACCGCCCGGCGCTGCGCGTCATTGAGGCCGGCGAGATAGGGCGGTGACGGGGCGGCAGCGGCGGCGGGGATGAGAGGCTCGGCCATCGCCCGGTATATAGCATAGCGGGCGGCCGGCGGGAGGGGCGTGGCGCGGCGGACGCAGTCCCCGGCTATTGCAGCGCCGCGGTTGAAATCGCTTGAGGGTTCCGCCAGGAATTGCCTTATGATGCGGCCCGCCCATGCACGCCGCCATCATCATCCTGGTCTTCGTCTGCACCTATCTCGGCATGGCCGCCGGACGCCTGCCCTGGCTGCAGGTCGACCGCACCGGCATCGCGCTGATGGGCGTGATCGCGCTGCTCGCCACCGAGACGGTGACGCTCGACGATCTCGGCGCCACGATCGACACCTCGACCCTGGTGCTGCTCTTCGCGCTGATGATCATCTCGGCGCAATTCGTCTATTCCGGCTTCTACGATTTCTGCGCCGAGTGGATCACCAGCCAGCGCGGCGGCCCGGCGCGGCTGCTGGCGATCACGGTGGCGGTGTGCGGCGGGCTCGGCGCGTTGCTCGCCAACGATATCGTCGTCTTCGCCATGGCGCCGCTGCTCATCGCCGGCGCGCGCGCGCGCGGCCTCGATCCGCGCCCCTTCCTGCTCGCGCTGGCCTGCGCCACCAATGCCGGCTCGGCGGCCACGGTGATCGGCAGCCCGCAGAACATCCTCATCGGGCAGGTCGGCAATCTCAGCTTCCACACCTTCCTGCTCGCCTGCCTCATTCCGGCGATGGTCGGCCTGGTCTGCGTCTTCGGTGTCATCTGGCTGCTGTGGCACGACCGCATCGAAGGCACGGTGCTGGCGGTGACGCGCGAGGCGCCGGAGGTTTCGCACCACGCGCATGACCGCAACCAGACGATCAAGGGCTTGGCTGCCATGGCGGCACTGCTGATCCTGTTCGCGACGCCGGCGCCACGCGAGATCGTCGGCCTCGCCATCGCCGCGCTGCTGCTGGCGACGCGGAAATTCACCAGCCGCACCATGATCGCGGCGGTCGACTGGCCATTGCTGTTGCTCTTCGTCTCGCTCTTCGCCATCACCGGCGCGCTCGCCGATACCGGCCTGCCCTGGTCGGTGATCTCGGGGCTGCAGAGCATCGGCCTCCTGCCCGACAGCCTCGCCGTGCTGACGCCGCTCACGCTGCTGATGAGCAACACCATCGGCAACGTGCCCTCGGTCATCCTGCTGCTGCAGATCTGGCCCAATCCGCCGCAGGGCGCGCTCTATGCGTTGGCGCTGCTGTCCTCGCTCGCCGGCAACCTGCTGCTGGTGGGATCGCTCACCAATTTGATCGTGGTCGAGCGCGGCGCCGCTTTCGGCGTGCGCATCAGCTTCGCCGAGCACGCCCGGGCGGGCGTGCCGATCACCCTGCTGTCGATGGGCTTCGCGGTGTTCTGGCTCGCCTGGACGGGCTGGCTGCCGCTGTGGCCGGGCGGCGGCGTCGAGTGAGCGCGATCGCGATCCGCGCCGCGACGCGCGAGGACGTCGGCCTCCTGCTGGAGTTCATCCGCGCGCTCGCCGCTTTCGAGCGGCTGCCCGACGCGGTCAGCGCCAGCGAGGCGGATCTGCTGCGCGACGGCTTCGGCCCGACACCGCGCTTCGCGGCCCGGCTCGCCTTCTGCGACGGCAAGCCCTGCGGCTTCAGCCTGTTCTTCACGACCTATTCGACCTGGGAAGGCCGGCCGGGCCTCTACCTCGAGGATATCTACGTTGCCGATTGGGCGCGGCGCCGCGGCGTCGGGCGCCGGCTGCTGGCCGACCTCGCCGCGCTGGCGCTGGCGCGCGACTATCGCCGGCTTGACCTGTCGGTGCTCGACTGGAATCCGGCGCGCGGCTTCTACGAGCGGATCGGCATCCGCCACCATGCCGGCTGGCTGCCCTATCGCGTGCGCGGCGAGGCGCTGGCGGCGCTGGCCGGCCTCGCCGAGGCGTGACAGGCCCGTCGTCTATTCCGGATCGGTAGCGGTGTCGGCGAGCGCGTCTTCGGCGACGACGCGGTTGCGGCCGCCGCGCTTGGCCTGATAGAGCGCGTCATCGGCGCGGCGCACGGTCTTCAGTAACTGCTCGCCCGGCCGGTAGCAGCTGGCGCCGATCGACAGCGTGATGGTGCCGAAATCGTCGCCGGTGTTCTTGCGCACGATGCGCCGGCGGGTGATGGTCTGGCGGATCTGATCGGCCAGCCCGACCGCATCCCGCAGCCGGGTCTGCGGCAGGATGATGGCGAATTCCTCGCCGCCATAGCGCGCCGGCGTGTCGCGGCCCTTGACGCTGTCGGTGAGCGTGCGCGCGACGAGACGCAACACCTGATCGCCGAGCTGGTGGCCGTAGGTGTCGTTGAATTGCTTGAAACGGTCGATATCGGCGATCAGCAGGCTGAGCGGCTCGCCGCTCTCCATCGCGTCGCGCGCCGCCTCGCGCAGCCGGCTGTCGAAGAACTTGCGGTTGGGGATGCCGGTCAGCGCGTCGGTCAACGCCTCGCGCCGCACCACCTCGAGATTCTGCCTGAGCTCGGCGATCTCGCCGGAAGACGCGGTCAGCCGGTCCTCGAGGCTGCGGTTGCGCTCGGCCATGCGCTGCGTCTCGAGGATCAGTCCCGAGACCAGGGCGCGCATCTCCTCGTCGCCGGACGCGCCCCCCATGTCGCTGGAATACTGGTCGAGCGCCTTGCCGAAGGCGCTGGCGTCGCCGGTAGCCGATTTGATGTAGCGCATCACCTGGTCGACGGCATATTGCAGCCGGCCGCCGGTCTCGTTCAGCAGGTTGAAATGCCGCCCGGTATCGCAGAATCGATTATAAAGCTCGGCACTGAGCGCCTGGGTGAATTCCTGCTGGTTGGAGATCAGGATGTCGATGGTGCGCTTGAGCTCCGGCAGGAGGCCGGTGGCGTAAGCATACCATACGGCATAGTTTTCCGGCGTCGGCGGCACCTCATGGGCGAGCATGCCCGCCTGTGCCGCCTCGGAAAACCCCTTTGCCTGCCTGAAATCGTCGGCCTGGGCCATCGATTGTGGATTCTACCGTTGCCGGTCGGGCGGCGCCTGCCGCCACAACCCCGGCGGATCATGCCCAAGCTTTCTTGCGAAATCGTTGCCAAGGGGGGTTTTTCCCGTCCCTATGATGGCCCGCCCCGCCGGAGATGCCGATGCCGCCGCCCCTCAGCCCGTTCGAGACCACCGTCCAGCCGGATTGGATCGACTACAACGGGCACATGAATGTTGCCTTTTATGTTCTCGCTTTCGACAAGGCGACGGACGGGCTGCTCGACCATCTCGGCCTGGGCGAGGCCTACCGCCGCGCCACCAACCGCTCGATCTATGTGCTCGAGGCGCATGTCACCTATGACCGCGAGCTGAAGCTCGGCGAGCGGCTCGCCATCGACACGCAGCTCATCGACGCCGACGCCAAGCGCCTGCACTTCTTCCATCGCATGACCCATGCCGAGGCGGGATATCTCGCCGCCACCAGCGAGCTGCTGGCGCTCCATGTCGATCTCGCGGGTCCGAAAGCCGCGCCGATGCCGCCGGCCGCGCTCGCCGCGCTGGAGCACGTTCTGGCGGCGCATCGGCGGCTGCCGCCGCCGCCGCAGCTCGGCCGCCGCATCGCGATCAAGCGGGCGATATGATGCTGCGGCTGCTGGCGCTGCTGGGCCGCCACGGCACCTGGTTCCTCGCCATCGGGCTGTTCATCGGCCTCGTCTTGCCGCCGCTCGCGACGCTGGTGCGCCCGGCGCTCAACGTGCTGATCTTTCTGCTGACCGCGGCGGCGTTCCTCGGCATCGACTGGCCGGCGCTTGCGGCCCATGCGCGCCGGCCGCTGCTGCTGGCGCTGGTGCTGGCCTGGACGCTGGTGGCGACGCCGGTCGTGACCGCCTTGGCGGCGCGCGCGCTGGGCCTGCCGCAGCCGCTCGCGCAGGGGCTGGTGCTCTGGGCCGCATCGCCGCCGCTGATCTCGGTGCCGGCGATCGCGCTGCTGCTCGGCCTCGACGGCGCGCTGGCGCTCATCCTGATGGTGAGCGGGATCTTTCTCATGCCGTTCACGCTGCCGCCGCTGGTGCTGGGGCTGATCGGCCTCAAGCTCGGCGTCGGCATCCTGCCGCTGATGCAGCGCCTGGTCCTGTTCATCGGCGGCGCGGCGCTGCTCGCGGCGGCTGCTGCGCCGGCTCATCGGCACCGAGCGGCTGCGCCGGCACGGGCTCGAGCTCAGCGGCCTCAACGTGCTCATCCTGCTGCTCTTCGCCATCGGCATCATGGATGGCGTCGGCGCGCTGCTGCTGGCGAAGCCGCAGCAGGTGCTGCTCTATGCCGCGACCGCGCTGGGCGCGAGCCTCGCGCTGCAGGCGGTGAGCTTCGTCGCCTTCGCCTTCCTGCCGCGGCTCTCGGCGCTGACCGTCGGCCTCGTCGGCGGCAACAACAACATGGCGGTGGTATGGGCGAGCCTCGGCGCGGCGGCGACGCCGGAGCTCACCTTGTTTTTCGCCGTGGTGCAGCTGCCGATCTATGTGCTGCCGGCCGTGCTGAAGCCGGTCTATCGCGGCCTCGGCGCGGGCCGGCCGCACGGCGCCGAGTGAAAGACCGCAGCCTCCTCAGGTCGCGATCGCCTCGAGGCGCAGCCGCGTGACCTTGGGGCCGAAGAAGCCGATGACGATGAACACCACCGCCATCGCCGCGGCGATGAAGCTGAAGACGCCGGCCGGCCCGTAATTGCGCAGGAAGAACTGGATGAGGAAGGGCGAGAAGATGGTGCTGAACCGGCTCCAGGAATAGACGAACCCCACCGCCTGGGCGCGGATGCGCGTCGGATAGAGCTCGGCCTGGTAGGCGTGGAAGGAGAAGGAGAGCCAGTTCCCCGACAGCGTGATCAGGATGCCGAAGGCGAGGAGCAGCAGCATGTCGTGCTGCTCGGCGAACAGCAGGCCGAACACGGCGATGCCGAGCGCCGCCCAGGCGATCTGCCATTTGCGCTCGAACTTGTCGGCGAACCAGATGCCGATGAGCGGGCCGATCGGGTTGGCGATGGCGATGATGAAGGTGTATTCGAGCGAGGTGGTGACGCTGATCCCCTTGGCGATGAGGAATTGCGGGACCCAGGCCTGAAAGCCGTAATAGCCGATGGTCTGGAACAAATTGTAGACGACCAGCATGATCGTGCGGCCGCGATAGTAATCGTTCCACATCTCGCTCCAAGCGCCGCGCTTGACCTCGCCCTCGCCGGCGACGAGTTGCGGCGGCGGCAGCGGCCGACCGCTCTCCGCCGCGGCGACGCGCTCCATCTCGGCGACGATGCGGTCGGCCTCGTCGAACCTGCCGTGCTGCGCCAGCCAGCGCGGCGATTCCGGCAGGCCGAGGCGGATCCACCAGATGAAGATCGCGCCCGCGGAGCCGATGATGACCACCCAGCGCCAGCCCTCGAGCCCGAGGAAGGTGAAGGGCGGCGCCATGAGATAGGCGAGCAGCGCGATCGTCGGCACGGCGGTGTACATGACCGCCTGGTTGAAGGCGAAAGCCGGCCCACGCCGCTCCTTGGGCACCAGCTCGGAGACGTAGGTGTCGACATTGACCAGCTCGACGCCCAAGCCAATGCAGGCGATCATTCGCCAGAGATCGACGCCGAACGCCGTCTGCTGGAAGGCCAGAACGAACGAGCCGACCGAATACCACAGCAGCGCGAAGGTGAAGATCGAGCGCCGCCCGAAGCGGTCGGAGAGCCAGGAGAAGGCGATGGTGCCGATGAAGAGGCCGAGGAAGAGCGCCGCGACGAAGCTCGCGAGGCTGCCGAAATCGAGCGGGTTGGGCCCGAGCTTGAAGAGCCCGCTCTTGACCAGGCCGGCACCGACCGCGGCGGTGAAGAAGAGATCGTAGAACTCGAACCAGCCGCCCATCGAGATCAGCACGATGAGCTTCCGCGTATAGCTGGACGGCGGCAGGCGGTCGAGGCGCGCAGCGATGGTGACCGCGGTGTCTGTGGCCATGCTTTTCCTTCCGCTCCCTTTGACACTTCGGTCAATTCGGGCGCTGCATGCTCCCACAGAGGCACCACGAGGTAAAGCATCGCGGCAGCCTGGATGAGGGCGCGGCGCTGGCCTAGGATACGCCCCGTCTCAGGGCCCTATAGCCTCTGGAGAGCGAGATGAGCGATTTGCCACGCCGCGTCGATATCCACGAGGAAGGCCCGCGCGAGGGCTTCCAGATCGAGCCCGGGCCGATCACCACGGAGCGCAAGGTGGCGCTGATCGACGCGCTGTCCGAGACCGGGCTGAAGCGGATCCAGATCGCCTCTTTCGTCAACCCCAAGCGCGTGCCCGGCTGGGCCGATGCCGAGGCGGTGGTTGGCGGCATCAGGCCGCGCGACGGCGTGCGCTACACCGCGCTGTGGCTCAACGAGCAGGGGCTGGAGCGCGCGATCGCGCAGAGAGACCGGCTGTCGCTGCGCGGCACCATATCGCTCTGCACCTCGGAGCCCTTCATGCGGCGCAACCAGAACCGCGACCTCGCCGAGAACACCCGGGTGCAGCATGCGCAGATCGCGATCCTCAAGGCGAACGGCATACCGGTCGAGGGCATCTCGATCATGGCGGTGTTCGGCTGCAATTTCGCCGGCGACATTCCGGTGGCGACGGTGCTCGACCGGGTGCAGGAGGGCCACGACATCGCCGCGGCGCATGATCTCGCGGTGAAGACGCTGTCGCTTGCCGACACGATGGCCTGGGCGACGCCGGCCGGCATCAAGCGCGTGATCGGCGCGGTGCGCGAGCGCTGGCCGGCGCTGCGCATCAACCTGCACCTGCACGACACGCGCGGCCTCGGGCTTGCCAACGCCTATGCCGGGCTCGAGATGGGGGTCGACCAGCTTCGATGCTTCGGTTGCAGGCCTCGGCGGCTGCCCCTTTGCCGGCCACAAGGGCGCGGCCGGCAATGTCTGCACCGAGGATCTCGTCTTCATGTGCGAGGAGATGGGCATCGCGACCGGCATCGATGTCGAGCGGCTGATCGCCGCCGCCCAGCTTGCCGAGGAGATCGTCGGCCATCCCCTGCCCGGCTCGGTGATGCGCGGCGGCACGCTGGAAAAATATCGCAGCGCTTAAGGCACGATCACCCCTGCCTCGGCCAGCGCCGCGATCTCCGCCTCGCTGAGGCCGGCCTCGGCCAGGATCTCGCGCGTGTGCTCGCCCAGCCCCGGCGCCTGGCGATAGAGGCCCGGGCGCTCGCCGCCCAGCTCGATCGGCAGCCGCGGCAGCTTGGTGCGGATGCCGCCGGGCAGGACCGCGTCGACCAGCCCGGCGCCGGCATTGAGATGCGGATCGTCGAAGAGATCGGCGGTGCGCGCCACCGGGGCGTAGGGGATGCTCGCCTGCTCGCAGCGGGCGGCGATCTCGGCCTTGGTGAAACCCTGCAGCAGCGCCGCGATGATCGGCAGCATCCAGGGCCGGGCATCCACCCGCGCCTCGTTGGTGGCAAGGCGGGGATCGGCCAGCAGATCGGGACGGGCGAAGACCTCGCAGAAACGCTGCCAATGCTTGTCGCTGGTGACGCCGACGAAGATCTGGTCATCATCGGCGGTCGCAAAGGTCTGGTAGATGCCCCAGCCGCCGCGGCGCACCGGCATCGGCGGCACTTCCTCGCCGGTGATCGCCTCGCCCGCCATGTGCTGGCCCATCATGAAGGCGGTGCTCTCGAAGAGCGCGCTCTTGACCAGCTCGCCCTCGCCGGTCTCGTCGCGCCGGCGCAGCGCCGCGAGGATGGCGATCACCGCGAAGGCGCCCCCCATGATGTCGACCACCGAGGTGCCGGCGCGCAGCGGCTGGCCCTTGGGGCCGGTCATATAGGCAAGCCCGCCCATGAACTGCACGACCTCGTCGAGCGCCGGGCGATGCTCGTAGGGGCCGGAGAGGAAGCCCTTCAGCGCGCAATAGACGAGCCGCGGATTGAGCCGCGCCAGCGCGGCATAACCGCAGCCCAGCCGGTCCATCGTTCCGGGCGCGTAATTCTCGATCAGCACATCGGCATCGCCTGCCAGCCGCAGCACGAGATCGAGCCCGGCCCGCTGCTTCAGGTCGATCGCGAGGCTGCGCTTGTTGCGGTTGAAATAGCCGAAGAAGCCCGCGGCGAAGCCGCTGAGCCGCCGCGTCGCGTCGCCGGCCGGCGCCGGCTCGATCTTGACGATGTCGGCGCCGAGATCGGCGAGCACCAGCCCGGCGCTCGGCCCCATGATGTTCTGGGTGAATTCGAGCACGCGCAGGCCGGCGAGCGGCCGGGCGGCGGAAGCGGCCTCGGTCATGGCCCCCATGGTAGCGGCACCCGCCAAGCGCTTGCCACCCTACGCCACTGGTGTACGCCAATGAGAAAAAATCCGGCATGTGCCGCTGACGCAGTCGGGCCGCGGGACTGCCTAAAATTGATGCTAAGGCTGCCCCCCTCCGCCGACAAGGCCGGCGACAAAACGACCGAAGCCGTGCCCGCCGTTAACCCTGCGTCAGGGGATTCGCGGCGAGACTGAGGCATTCCAGCAAGGAGGCCTCAGGTGCTCAGGGGATCGACCGCTCGCAGACACGCCCAGGCGGACGCCGCCACCACGGGATCGACGGTGCGGCTGCGCCAGCTCGACCGCGAAGTCGACCAGGAGCAGGCGCTGCAATTCGGCGCCGCCGGCCTGGGATTCGTCGGCGCGGTGTTGAGCTTCACCGTCAATCCGGCCTTTGCGCTGCTGCCGGCGATGGCGTTTGCGACGCTCGGCCAATACGCGCTGCAGGGCTGGTGCCCGCCGGTGGCGCTGCTGGCGCGGCTCGGCCTCAGGAGCAGCAAGGAGATCGACGGCGAGCGCTATGCGCTGGCCGCCAGCCTCGAGGAGCCGGCGCAGCCGGATATGGGCCGGGTTGGGGCGGATTGAGGGGGCGCGCGATCAGCGGGAATTACTGGCATTGCCCCTCCCCCCTCGAGGAGAGAGGTCGGCAGCGCGAATTAGCGCTGCCGCGGTGGGCGGGTCAGATGGGCGCTTCGCGCTCGCCCGACTGAACAGCGAGCGTGTGTTGCATACTCTGCGCGACGCGCACCGCGCGTCGACCCTCTCCCGCTTCGCGAGGACGATACGATCGCGTCTGCAATTGCCCTGCCCTCAAGGGGGGAGGGGCAAGATGCTGGAACGAGCGAGCTAACCGAAAAATACTTGGCCTGCGGGTGGGTGACGACGATGGCGGAGGTCGATTGCTCGGGGTCGAGCTGGTCCTCGTCGGTCAGCGATACGCCGATCTCCTCGGCATTGAGCAGCGCCAAGAGCTGGCGCTGGTCGGCGAGGTTGGGGCACGCGGGATAGCCGAAGGAATAGCGGCTGCCGCGATAGCCCTGCTGCAGCAGCGCCTCGATGTCGCGCGCCTCCTCGCCGGCAAAGCCCAGCTCGGCGCGGATGCGCTTGTGGGTGTATTCCGCCATCGCCTCGGCCATCTCGACCGAGAGGCCGTGGAGATAGAGATAGTCCTGATAGCGGTTCTCGCCGAACCATTCGCGC
Organism: uncultured Alphaproteobacteria bacterium; assembly: GCA_963789275.1. Lineage (GTDB taxonomy): Bacteria > Pseudomonadota > Alphaproteobacteria > ATCC43930 > CGMCC-115725 > DAHUYF01. The sequence goes on along the minus strand of CAWBKF010000019.1, from coordinate 10,806 downwards.
GCCACTTCCGAGGCGCGCGGCCCCATGGTGACGACCTGGAGGCCGATGACGTCGCGCTCGTTGTCGCCGACATCGCGGAAGAAATCGGCGATGCAGAGGCCGCCCTCCTTGTTCTGGCGCGGGAAGCTGAACCGCGCCAGCTCGCTGGTCCCGTCCTCGCCGAAGAGGATGAGGTCGTTGCCCTCGGCGGCGCATTTCCAATAGCCGTAGGCGGCTTGCGGCACCAGGATGTCCTGCTGGATGGCGGCGTCGAGGATGCGGTGCAGCGTCGGGCGCAGCTCCTTGTGCGCCCAGAGCTTGAACTCGTCGAGCGTGCGCCCGTCCTTGCGGAAGCCCCAATGGAATTGATAGAGCATGCGCTCGTTGAGATAGGGCACCAGCGCCTTCACCGGCACGCGCGCGACGGTGCGCGGCCCCCAGAAGGGCGGCGCCGGCACATGGATGCCGCGCGTCAGCTCCTGGCGGCGCCAGCGGATCTCCTCGACATCGACCGGGCGCAGCGGGCGGGCATCGGCGGCGCGGCCGAGCTTGCGCTTCTCGTTGACGACGCGGCCGCGGCTCTTCGCCTGGAGCTCCACGAGATGCGCGTCGAACCGGCCGTTCACCACCTTGTCCATCAAGGCGAGGCCGTCGAAGGCGTCGCGCGCATAGGCAACGCGGCCTGAGGCATAGGCCTTGACGCAATCCTCCTCGACATAGCGGCGCGTCAGCGCGGCGCCGCCCAGCATCACCGGCATGGAGAGGCCGCGCCGCGTCATCTCCTCGAGGTTCTCGCGCATCACCACGGTCGATTTCACCAGGAGGCCGGAAAGGCCGACGGCATCGGCCTTGTATTGCGTCGCGGCGTCGAGGATGGCGGCGATCGGCTGCTTGATGCCGAGATTGACCACGCGGTAGCCGTTGTTGGTGAGGATGATGTCGACGAGGTTCTTGCCGATGTCGTGCACATCGCCCTTGACGGTGGCGAGCACGATCGTGCCCTTCTGCTGGCCGTCGACCCGCTCCATATGCGGCTCGAGCCAGCCCACCGCCGCCTTCATCGTCTCGGCCGATTGCAGCACGAAGGGCAGCTGCATCTTGCCGGCGCCGAAGAGCTCGCCCACCACCTTCATGCCGTCGAGCAGGAAGATGTTGATGATGTCGAGCGGCGGATGCTTCGTCCATGGCGAGCGCCAGATCCTCCTCGAGCCCGAGGCGATCGCCGTCGATGATGCGCTGCTTCAGGCGCTCCTCGACCGCCTCGGGCCGCGCCTTCTTCGCGGCCTTCGCGGTCACGCGGTTCTCGAACAACGCGATGAAGGCGTGCAGCGGGTCGTAGCCCTCGCGCCGGCGGTCGAAGATCAGGTCCTCGGCGATGCGCGCTTCCTCCTCGGGGATGCGGTGCAGCGGCATGATCTTCGAGACATGGACGATGGCGCCGGTGAGCCCGCGCTTCAGCGCGTGGTCGAGGAACACCGAATTCAGCACGTGGCGCGCCGGCGGGTTGAGGCCGAAGGAGATGTTGGAGAGGCCGAGGATGATCTGGCACTCCGGCAGCTCGCGCGACGAGCCGCTCGATCGCCTCCAGCGTCCAGAGCCCGAGCTTGCGGTCGTCCTCATTGCCGGTGCAGATGGTGAAGGTGAGCGGGTCGAACATCAGATCGGCCGCGGGCAGCCCGTGGCGCTTGCAGGCGAAGTCGTGGAGGCGATGCGCGACCTCGAGCTTGCGGTCGACCTCCTTCGCCATGCCCTGCTCGTCGATGGTGAGGGCGATGACCGCGGTGCCGAAGCGGCGGGCGAGCTCGAGGCGCTTGGCAGCCGGGGCCTCGCCATCCTCGAAATTGATCGAGTTGACCATCGGCTTGCCGCCATAGAGCCTGAGCGCCGCTTCGAGCACCGGCAGCTCCGTCGAATCGATCACCAGCGGCGCGTTCACCGCGCCGCGCATGCGCGTCACCGCCTCGCTCATATCGGCGATCTCGTTGCGGCCGACGAAGGCGGTGCAGAGATCGAGCGCGTGCGAGCCCTCCTTCACCTGGTCGCGCGCCATCTCGACGCAGCCGTCCCAGTCGCCCTTCTCCTGGAGCTGGCGGAATTGCTTGGAGCCGTTGGCGTTGCAGCGCTCGCCGATCGAGAGATAGGCGTTCTCCTGGCGCAGCGCGATCTGGCCGTAGAGCGAGGCGATGGACGGCAGCCAGACGCTGCTGCGCGCTTTGGGCCGCGGCCGGAAGCCGTCGCCGGCGAGGCGCCGCAGCATGGCGTCGAGCGCCACGATGTGCGGCACGTCGGTGCCGCAGCAGCCGCCGATGATGTTGACGCCATCCTCGGTGACGAAGCGCTCCTGCCATTGCGCGAGCTCGGCGGCGCCCAGCGGATAATGCGTCTGGCCGTTGACCAGCTCCGGCAATCCCGCATTGGGCTGCACCGAGACCGCGCCCGGCCAGTTCTCGGCCAGCCATTTGACGTGCTCGGCCATCTCCAAGGGGCCGGTGGCGCAGTTGAGGCCGATCACGGGAACGTCGAGCGCCTGGATCACTGTGGCCGCCGCCGCCATGTCGGATCCCACCAGCAAGGTCCCGGTGGTCTCCACCGTCACCTGGACGAAGATCGGCGTGTCCTTGGAGGCTTCGAGGCGGGCGCGCTTGGCGGCGTTCACCGCCGCCTTGATCTGCAGCGTGTCCTGGCAGGTCTCGACCAGCAGCGCATCGACACCGCCCGCGACCAGGCCGCGGCACTGCACTGTGAGCGCGTCCTCGAGCGTCTGGTAATCGATATGGCCGAGCGAGGGCAGCCGGGTCCCGGGGCCGATCGAGCCGATGACGAAGCGCGAGCGGCCGTCGCCGGCGAAGGCGTCGACCGCCTCGCGCGCCAGCTCGGCCGAGCGGCGGTTGATGTCGAAGGCCTTGTCGGCGATGCCGAACTCGCCCAGCGTCACCGGCGAGCCGCCGAAGCTGTTGGTCTGCAGCGCGTCGGCGCCGGCGCGCAGATATCCCATATGGATCTCGCGCACGAGATCGGGCCGGCTCTCGCACAGCACGTCGGTGCAGTTCTCATGGCCGTGATAGTCGCGCTCGACATCGAGATGGCGCGCCTGCATCTGCGTCCCCATGGCGCCGTCGCACAGCAGCACCCGGTCGCGGAGATAGTCGAGAATATGCGGCATGGGGTCAGTCTCTTGCGATCGCGGCGGCGGGAGCGCGCACGCCGATCATGTGGCAGATGGCGACGATGAGATCGGCGCGGTTGAGCGTGTAGAAATGGAACTCGTTGATCCCCGCCGCCTGCAGCAGCCGGCATTGCTCGGCGGCGAGCGAGGCGGCGACCAGGCGGCGCGTGTCGGGATCGTCGTCGAGCCCGTCGAACATCGGCGCCATCCAGGGCGGCAGCGCGGTGCCGCACGTGGCGGCGAATTTCCGCACCTGCGCGAAGTTGCTCACCGGCAGGATGCCCGGCACGATCGGCACCGTGATGCCGGCGCCAGCGGCGTGGTCGAGGAAGCGCAGATAGCACTCGACATCGAAGAAGGCCTGGGTGATGGCGCGGGTGGCGCCGGCATCGATCTTGCGCTTCAGATTATCGAGATCGGCGGCGGCGCTCGCCGCCTCGGGGTGGGTCTCGGGATATGCGGCGACGCTGAGCTCGAAATCGGCGACGCGGCGCAGCCCCTGGACCAGCTCCGCCGCGTAGGGATATCCGCCTGGATGCGGCCGGTAAGGGACCTGGCCCGCCGGCGCGTCGCCGCGCAGCGCCACGAGATGGCGGATGCCCGCCTCCCAGTAGCGCTCAGCGATCTCGTCGATCTCCGCCTCGGTGGCGCCGATGCAGGTGAGATGCGCCGCGGGCTCCAGCCCGGTCTCGGCGCGGATGCGCAGCACGGTGGCGTGGGTGCGCTCGCGCGTGCTGCCGCCGGCGCCGTAAGTCACGGAGACGAAGCGCGGGCCCAAGGGCTCGAGCCGCTTCACCGTCTGCCACAGCTTCGCCTCCATCTCCGGCGTCTTCGGCGGGAAGAACTCGAAGGAGACCAGCGGCCGCACCCCGGCGCGCACCGGCTCGGCGGCGAGCAGCGCCTCGCGCGAGCGGATCACGATGCCACCTGCGCCGCCTGCCGCGCCGGCGCCGCTGCCGCGTCATCGGCGAGGCGATAGGCGGGCCAGAGCGAGACGGTGAGCGGATTGCCGGGCAAGCGGCGCACCGCGCCGGGCTCGAGGCCGGCGGCGCGGCACCAGGCGATGATCTCGGCATCGGCGAAGCCGAGACGGCGATGGGCATGCTCGACGCGCAGGAATTCCAGGTCATGCGGCGCGAAATCGGCGATGACCAGCCGGCCGCCCGGCCGCAGCACCCGCGCCGCCTCGGCGACCACCTGCACCGGGTTCTCGGCGTAATGCAGCACCTGGTGGATCACCACGGCATCGAAGGAGCCGCCGGGGAGCGGCAGCTGATACATGTCGGCCTGGCGGATCGAGCAGTTGCGCAGCGCCGAGCGCTCGAGATTGACCCGCGCCACCGCCAGCATCTCGCGCGAGAGGTCGACGCCGACCACGCGCTCGACGCGGGGGCCGAAGACCTCCAGCATGCGCCCGGTGCCAGTGCCGATATCGAGGAGCTCGCGCACGCCGTCCGGCGGCAGCAGCTTCACCAGCGCCGCCTCGACCTCCTTCTCGTCGATATAGAGCGAGCGGATGCGGTCCCATTGCGCGGCGTTGGCGCGGAAATAGGCGGTCGCATGCTCGGCGCGCTGGCGCTTCACCTGGGCCAGCCGCTCGCGGTCGAGGGCCAGGGTGGGATCGGCCTCGGGCAGCAGGTCGAGGAGGCGCCGGGCGAGCGCGCCGCCCTCGGCCAAGCGGTAGAACACCCGGCTCCCCTCGCGGAAGCGGTCGAGCAGGCCGGCGTCGCACAGCAGCTTCAAATGGCGCGAGACCCGCGGCTGGCTCTGCCCCAGGATCTCGGTGAGCTCGCCGACGGTCAGCTCGCCCTGGGCGCACAGCACCAGCAGCCGGAGCCGCGTCGGCTCGGCCGCGGCGCGCAATCCCGATAGCAGCTCGTCCATGTCGGCCCCCGAGCCATAGTGAAGTGTGGATATAAACATATCTTTATATCTAACGCAAGAAGGATCGGGCGGTTCCCAGGGCGCCTTGGCCCCCGCCCAGTCATTCGCATCTCGCAACGAGCCCGCCGCGCCCTCGTGGATCCGCGAGTCAAGCCCGCGCATGACGACGGAGCGGGTGCGAAGCGATGGGATTGCCCCTTTGGGATCTCCGGCGACACGCTGGCGTTTTCCCGCCGGCCGTGATACCGAAAGAGAGCATGGGAGAGGGTGTCGGTTCCGCCGGGCGGGACCGTACCATCAGGCTCCTGCAATCACCGGCGCCCCGTTCGGCCCGGTCACAGCGAAGGCTCGATCAAGCCATGTCTTTGCGCCGTCCGCTTCGCCTGATGCTCCTGCTTATCGCCCTCGGGCTTGCCGCCGCCGGGACCGGCGCGGCCGCCGCCGGCGATGCCCAGACGTTCATCAACGACCTCGTCGCCCAGGCGCTGAAGGCGCTGGACAACAAGCAGCTCACCACCGAGGACCGCACCAAGCAGTTCCGCGAGCTGCTCGATCACGATTTCGACATGGCGCGCATCTCGCGCTTCGTGCTCGGGCGCTACTGGAACGAGGCGAACGAGCAGGAGAGGAAGCAGTTCGAGACGCTGTTCGAGGAATATGTCGTCCGCGCCTATGCCCAGCGCTTCAGCGACTATAGCGGCGAGCAGGTGAAGATCACGGGCGCGCGGCCGGAAGGCGAGACCAGCACGCTGGTGCAGAGCCAGATCGTGCGGCCCGACGGCGCGCCGCCGGCCAAGGTCGATTGGCGGGTGCGCAAGGCCGATGACGGCTTCAAGATCGTCGATGTCGATGTCGAAGGCGTGAGCATGATCCTCACGCAGCGCGAGGAATTCAGCTCGGTGATCCAGCGCAGCGGCGGGCTTGCCGGCCTCAACAAGACGCTGCAGGAAAAGCTCGTCACCGGCGACAACAGCCTCGCCTCGCCGCCGCTCCCGAAGCAGGAATAGCGGCAGGCCTATCCAGCAGGCCAATCCCAAATCCTAATGCCCCTCCCCCCTTGAGGGGCGAGCTATCGCAGATGCCGCCGCGCCGCGGTGATGAATCATCATACGCGTCTTCCCCGCGAAAGCGGGGATCCAGGGCAAGCGACGAGCGGTTGCTCCTGGGCCCCCGCTTTCGCGGGGGAGGCGGTGATAATTCCACCATAGCAGCACATGCAACTCCCCTGCCTCAAAGGGGGGAGGGCGATGTGTGAATCCGGCGATGAGCGCTGCGGAGGGCGCCGGAGAATCGCCCGCACAGTGCGGGCTTCCGCGCCCCGGATCAAGTCCGGGGCGCTGGCGCCCGCCAGCGACGAGCGCTACGCGCTCGCGCTTGCGCTGCGCGCTGCTCCTACGCCCGCGTCAACGGCTTATAGCGGATGCGGTGGGGCTGGTCGGCGGCGGCGCCGAGGCGGCGCTTGCGGTCGGCTTCGTAATCGCCGTAATTGCCCTCGAACCACACCACCTGGCTGTCGCCCTCGAAGGCGAGGATGTGGGTGGCGATGCGGTCGAGGAACCAGCGGTCGTGGCTGATCACCACGGCGCAGCCGGGAAACTCCAAGAGCCCCTCTTCCAGCGCGCGCAAGGTGTCGATGTCGAGATCGTTGGTGGGCTCGTCGAGCAGCAGGACGTTGGCGCCGGTCTTCAGCATCTTGGCGAGATGGACGCGGTTGCGCTCGCCGCCGGAGAGCTGGCCGACCTTCTTCTGCTGGTCGCTGCCGCGGAAATTGAACAGCGAGCAATAGGCGCGGCTCGGCATCTTGCGCCGGCCGAGATCGATCTCGTCATTGCCGCCGGAGATCTCCTCCCAGACGTTCTTGTCGGCGGCAAGCGTGTCGCGCGACTGGTCGACGTAGCCGAGCTTCACCGTCTCGCCGACGCGGAAGCTGCCCTTGTCGGGCTTGTCCTGGCCGGTGATCATGCGGAAGAGCGTGGTCTTGCCGGCGCCGTTGGGGCCGATGATGCCGACGATGCCGCCGGGCGGCAGGCGGAAGGACAGATCCTCGATCAGCAGGAGATCGCCGAAGGCCTTGGCGACATGCTCGGATTCGATGACGAGATCGCCGAGCCGCGGCCCCGGCGGCAGCACGATCTGCGCCGTCTCGGGCGCCTTCTCCTTGCTCTCGGCGACCAGGCTCTCATAGGCGGAGATGCGCGCCTTGCTCTTGGCCTGGCGGGCGCGCGGGCTCTGGCGCACCCAGTCGAGCTCGCGCTCCAGCGTGCGCGCCCGCGCCGCCTCCTGCTTCCCCTCCTGCTCCATCCGCTTCTGCTTCTGCTCGAGCCAGCCGGTGTAATTGCCCTCGTAGGGAATGCCGCGGCCGCGATCGAGCTCGAGGATCCAGCCCGCGACCTCGTCGAGGAAATAGCGGTCATGGGTCACGGTGACGACGGTCCCCGGATATTCCGCGAGGAAGCGCTGCAGCCAGGCGACGCTTTCGGCATCGAGATGGTTGGTGGGCTCGTCGAGCAGCAGCAGATCGGGCCGCTGCAGCAGCAGGCGGCAGAGCGCCACGCGCCGGCGCTCGCCGCCCGAGAGGTTGGTCACCGCGGCGTCGCCCGGCGGGCAGCGCAGCGCGTCCATGGCGATCTCGATGGTGCGGTCGAGCTCCCAGCCATTGACCGCGTCGATCTTCTCCTGCAGCTCGCCCTGCTCGGCCATGAGCGTGTTCATCTCGTCGTCGGCGAGCTCCTCGCCGAAGCGCGCGCTCACCTCCTCGAAGCGCTGCAGCAGCGCCGCGATCTCGCCGAGGCCTTCCTTGACGTTGCCGGCGACGTCCTTCTCGGGGTCGAGCGCCGGCTCCTGCGCGAGGTAGCCGACCTTGACGCCGTCGGCGGCCCAGGCCTCGCCGGAGAAATCCTGATCGATGCCGGCCATGATGCGCAGCAGCGTCGATTTGCCGGAGCCGTTGAGGCCGAGCACGCCGATCTTGGCGCCGGGCAGGAAGTTGAGCCGGATCTCCTTCAGCACCTCGCGGCCGCCCGGATAGGTCTTGGAGAGACCCTTCATGACATAGATGTACTGGTAGGCGGGCATAAGGGGACTCCGGGGGTGGGATGGGGAGGGTTTCTAGCGGATGGGGGCGCGGCGGCGCAATGTTGCCCTTTCCGCTCTCGCTTTCCGATGCGACAAAGATGAATATATGACTCAGTCGTCTACGTCATCGTCTTCATTTATTTAAGGGCACGACCGATGCCTCGCCTTCCTCCCGAACTCATCGCCGCACAGCGTCCTAACGACGAAGACCCAATTGCTCGCCTGCGCCACGCCGCCAATATTGCGAAGATCGATGAACTTGGCTGTGGCGACTGGACGATTCTGTATGAGTATCATGACGCCACAGAAAGTACCCGTTGTACTTATTCGGCATTGTTGTCGTCCGCGCAGGTCGCCAACGCGCTCAACCAGAACGGTTGGGGCTTATCAATCGGCCATGGTGTTCCCGGATTTTCAACGAGGTATGATGATGGCGTAGAGGTTACTACGTACGACCGCTTTGGTATGAGTGGCGTGGAACCGATTCTCTATGTCAGAGACTTCCACGGGATTAAGCCACGCCAATTTGATCTGAGTGAAGAATTCCGGCTCTTCCACAACCTTTATCACGATCGTCGCAACGATAGGTACATTCATGTTGATGACCGGGGCAACGAGGTCGTTGCAGCCGAAGTTACCCCCGCGCGTGTTCGTGTGCTTACGCGGCTTCTACGCCAATATATGGCGGCGCGGCAACTCGCTTTAGCATTACTCTTTGATCATCGAGCTAAGGCGGGTGTCGACGTCGGTGTTGCGAAATCGACCATTCCGTCGACAAAGGTCGCCACCGCCGATCGGTGCTACTCCTTGCACGTTGGTGAAATCGATAACCGGCCTTTCTCGCGGCTCATTGGTAAGAAGATTATCATGCCTCCGCCAGTGACACAGTCCGGCGTTTGGCCTTATCAGAGTGAACGCACTGAGAAGCATGCAGAGTTTATCATCGACGCTGCCGAAGATGGCTCGCCCATCATGCACAGCTGTGATCCCGACGCTCTTGCGAATTATTTCGGAGCGAACGAGGACGCGCCGCACTACCTGACACCGGTGTGGTTTACACGTACCGTTTTGGCCAGGTATTACGACGATCCCAATAAGTTCTCGGTCAAAGACGGCTACCTTCGCTGTGGCTCGCTCTGGGGCATTCAGATCGACAACAATCTACCTGACCATGTTGTCGTTTACCTAGGCGATCTTGGCCGCGATTTGGAATACCAAGAGCAACTCTATTGGAAAACTTTTAATGTCACCCCGGGCGGAAGGCAACCTAGCGAGACTAACTTCCGGCGCTCTTTTCTCGCTCAATTTGCTGACCCCTCTGCTCCAGATTTGATGTTCAAGCAGATATACACGCAGCTAATTGAGGCCTGGACGGAAACATTCGGCTGGCCAATCTTTCGACCGCTTCATGAGGGCGACGCCCACATTGTCAAGCAGCTCCGAGTCCCGATCTCCGAAAGTCTCGGAGAGTTCGAAAGCCAACTCCTTTTTCTGGTGAAATTGCTAATCGACTCACTGAACGACGCCGAATTGGCAACGGCGCTCGGCGGGGCACTCCCTGACGAGAAGAGCATAAGCAAACTCAAGAGGTACTTGGATGGGCAGAAGTACCCCTATGCCGTCCGCGACATCGGACTTCTTCGCACCCTTCAAGATTTGCGTTCCAGCGGTGCAGCGCATGGCAAAGGCGCGCGATTTGACAAACTTCGCATGAGCCTCGGGCTCGATCGCAATTCTCCACGGGACGTCTTTCGCGATTTGCTTGTGGCGGTCAACCAAATGCTGGCGGATCTCTCGGCGCACTTCGTCCTACCCACAGAGTAAAGCGACAGGTCACTTCGAGACGCATAAATACCGCAGTACGCCTTTCCTCTTTGCACTTCATTCGATTGGACGGCTTCCTGGATGGAGAGACACCACAATGCGGACAGTTTGCAAATGAGCAGCAATCATGAGGTTATACGCCATGGGTACGAGAACGTACTGACCGCCTGCGCGCGACTAGCCTCTTTCGCCAGCGGACGACCAACCGATGCGATTGATGGATTGATAAATGGGAGGCAGACGCTTCTCGCAGCCGACGACTTGATCGTCTTTGCGGTGAGTGGTCGCCGCCTCATGGACAACGCGGCATCTTTAGGGCAGTTCATCCAAACAAATATCAAGGTTATTGCTGACGGAATAGCTGCGGAGAAGCCAGTCACGCGCGTCGTTAATATAATTATCCATCATAAAAATATCAGGATAGCTAGATTCAATCACGATCTGGTTGATCTGACCGATCCCAAAAATTGGACCGCCGAGTATTTTGCTCACAAGAACGTCAAGCATTTCCCTCCTATAGTTGTAGTCCGATCAGACCAGGGTGGCCCCATAGCGTTTGGACTGTGGGACTTGATAACGACGTTTGAGTTGGGAGTTATTGCTCCAATTGTTGATGCTTGCGCCGACGACGGCTTATATTTGGACGACATCACGCAATGATCGATCACAATGAAGCGTCACAGCGCTATTTCATTTACGTTGTCCGTCCGGTGCAGCCCTCCTCACCCCAACCCTCTCCTCCCGCCGGGAGGAGAGGGAGAAGAAGCCGGGGCTGCGCCGTTGGCGGCGTCGTGCTGGTAGGCAGCCATTGCGAAGCTCGGGGTTGGGGTGCGTGGGGTTCCGGCGGCGCGGGGGCGCACGCCGAGCGCTAGTCTAGT